>NZ_AP046576.1:0-735980 GCF_059704325.2 Grimontia sp. THUN1695
CCTTTTTATGAAAACATTCTGATCAACAGCAACAGTTTGGTGCTGCTGGCAGACAGCCGTGGCAACCTTCTCAGCCGCTGGGGGCGACCGGGATTTATCAACCAGATGGAAAGCCACCTTTTTGAACAGGGGACCAGCTGGCTGGAACGGTTTAACGGTACCAATGCCATCGGTACAGCATTACAGACCCGTGAGTCTGTTGTGGTGGCTCGGGACGAGCACTATCTGATTGCCAACCGTTATATGACAGCGTCCGCTGCTCCGATCTTTAACAGTGAACAGGAGCTGGTAGGGGTGCTGAACATTTCTTCTGATGCTTATTTGCCCACCTCCCATGTCAACGGCATGGTGAAGATGATGACCCAATCCGTTGAAAACCAGCTGATTATGTCCACTTATCGGCTTCACTATTACACCCTGGTGTTTAATACCAGCGAGGATAATCACACCAGCCAATGGTCTGGGCTTTTGGTGTTTAACCACAGCGGGGAAATTGTCGCTGCCAACCGCCGGGCCGACTTGCTGGTTGGCCATGTGTTGAAAGGGCTGAATATTGAAACCGTAACCGGGATTTCCCCTCTGAAACTTTCTGCACACCCTGAAAACCAGACGCTCTCTTTCCTGGGCATCGCCAATTACCGGTTGTTTGGCACGCTCAAACATCCTACAGCGACAACTCTCCGTGTTGCTCATATCTCGCTTTCTGCGCCTGTCATCAAATCGGTATCCAAGCCTTCCCTTGCACGCAATGATGCCCGCTCGTTGTCAGAACTCGATCTTGGCGATCTGAACATGCAAAAGGCAATAAGGCAGGCAGCCAGCGTGGCCAACAGTGATATTCCGCTGGTCATTCAGGGGCCCACGGGCGCAGGCAAAGAAGTGTTTGCCAAGGCGGTCCATGCGTCATCGAACCGGGCAGCGAAGAAATTTGTTGCTGTGAACTGTGCAGCGATCCCTGCTGAGCTGGTGGAATCTGAACTTTTTGGTTACGTGAAAGGGGCCTTTACCGGTGCGAGTAACAAAGGGAGCATCGGCTATATCCGTCAGGCGGATGGCGGTACGCTGCTGCTGGATGAAATCGGTGATATGCCGGTGCATGTGCAGGCCAGGCTTCTCCGTGTGTTGCAGGAAAAAGCCGTGACGCCGCTTGGTAGCACGGAAAGCTTTCCGGTTGATTTTAGGGTGATCAGTGCGACACACCAACCGCTTCGCGCTTCCGTCGCCCAAAAAGCGTTTAGGGAAGACTTGTATTACCGGATCAATGGCTTAACTCTCTTCTTGCCTGCGTTGGCTGAGCGTACCGATATTACCAGTCTGGTTGATACCTTGCTGCCAGAGCTGGCAGACGGGAAATATCCTCCTGTGAGCAGTGAGGTGCTGAACCTGTTTAAACACCACCCCTGGCCTGGGAATATCAGGCAATTGGTGAATACCCTGCGTGTCGCGTTGGCATTGTCGGATGGCCACATTATCCAGTCACATCATTTGCCGGATGACTTCTTTCTGGATTTAAAAGAAGCGTCAAACATTGTCCAGTCGACGAGAGAGCCGGAGATAGAAACACTGAAAGTCACCAGTTGGCGGGAAAGCCTGCCTGAACTTTTCGCTGTCACCGAAGGGAACATCACCCGAATTGCTGAGATATCCGGTGTTAGCCGGAACACGATATATAAACGCCTTAAGGTGCTTGGTATTAAGTAGTGTCATCTTCATTCTCTTCATGCGCTTCCTTTATTCAGGACAGACAGCGGCTAATGGTCGCTTGACGTTGTGTTTGAAATGCATGCTGGGTTGTTGTCTTTCTAAAGTGTCTGTCTATGGTTTTTTTACATTCCCCTGTCTTTTCTTTCTCTGTTCGGCGCTACACTCCGCGTCCGTCGGCGACAGGGCCGATGTTGGAGGACTGAAAAGATGAAAATGAAATCCTGGTTTTCTTTAGTTTGTCTGGCATTGAGTTTTTTGGGGGCCAGTACGGTAGCGCGGGCAGATGATGAAATTACGCTGGGCCGAACTATTGTGTTTAAAAACACCGATTATGGGGCACCTATTCCATTGCTGGTTTGCCGCCGTGTGGATGCCATCAAAGTGAAGGCTGACCGTGATATGTACCTGCGCAAGGTGGTGGCGACATTCAAAAACGGTGAGACCAAGACATTCCGTTTCTACAGAAATATCAAAGAGGATGGCACCACGCGCTGGCGAGAACTGCCGTACAAGCGATGCGTGAAAAAGCTGGAAGTTTATGGTGAATCCAAAAACTCATCTGCCGGTGTACGTGTTTATGGCAGAACGTAGAGGTGTGCCTAATCCTCTGCTTGTCCTAATAATGGTTCAAGAATGCGTTATAACACTCTGCTAGTTTCAAATCAGGTTTTAGGGAAAAACCTGATGACAAGAGGTATGTGGTATGAAGCTGGTGAATGTACTTAGCGGTGACGTCGTCAAAGAGTCAGATAATCTGGACGAGCTTAAGCATCTCGGCATGTCTATTGCGCTTCAGGATGGACTTCAGGCTACTCAGTGGAGCCTGGATGAAACCTGTAGCCACTATCGGATGACAGGCAAAACTGTACTCTGTCTGAGAGATGAAGAAGGTGCTGTGTTTCGCATTTTTTTGCCGAAATAATGCGCTTAAAGCCGTTGTTGAAAGTTCTCGGCGGGCTTCACAATCTGTCTTTCATTTCTCGCTTATGATGGAGCCATCCGAAGTTGACATGAGGAGTTTATGAAAACGTTTATAGGTTTGATTATCCCGACAGGTGTTGACGACATATTGAAGCGAAAAGCAAGTCTCTACGTCTAGCTGGGAAACCAACCCATTACCAAAAAACGTGAATCGAATAATCATCGCTTTTTGTAGTGTATTCTCATTTACCTCTTTACCACACAGTCAAAGGCCATCGCTTCTGATGGCCTTTCTTCTATCACTCATATTTCGTAACAACAAACCGACCGGCGGCACGTTATGTCGTTTAGCCACGGTAAACGCTTCTGGTATTATCTTTGCCAAACAAAGCGCGTGCTTTCAGTAAAGTAAGATATTTTTGGGGGGAGCGACTGAATGGATCTGAACGATCTGGAAAAATACCTGGCACTGAACCGTATCGACTATAAACCAGCCACGAATGATGATGGCTTGTTGATCAATCTCGGTTTTCTGGTTGGACGTGTACATGTGCGTTATGAAAAAAACGCCAATACGTTCAACTTCAATGATAAGCCTCGATGGGTTACTCAAATAGGTTTGATGGTGCTGATGGTTTACTTCCTGTTGTCAAACTTCAATATCTACTCCTCGCTCCAGCTTTACACTTGTATTGCTGTCACTCTCGCCATGTTCGGTATCTTTGGTTATAAGGAATCGCGTATTAAGAAACTGAAACGGGCTGTTCAGGACCAGAATCTGTTATCAAGATAGTCGCGATGAGAGTGATTTCATTTTGCTGTGTAATACTTGCCAATGCGTTGTTCTGAAGAGGGATATTTGCCTTACACCTGACGCCATACTGTCTTCCTTGTTGTTTCTTAAAGCGCTACCATGTGCATATTCATGTCATGCGTTTTAATTGGTGTGAAAACGCATTGGGTGTTGCTGGTTACTCATGGGTATTGCGATGTGCTCACCGGCTCTTGAATCCCTGCCGGTACATTGTGATCCCGTGTGCCTCAAGTGTTTTTGTGCCAAAATTTTTCAGTAGGCAGCGCGTTTTATTTTTATTGGAGAAGCCAAATTGCATCACTACCGCTGGTATGCAGTTTATACCCATTTCAATGAGGAGAGAGTTCTCCGTGACGAGCTTCTGGCGAAGGGTTATGAGGTCTATTTGCCAGAGCGTAAGTTATGGGAAACCGCTGGAAATAGACGACGCGTCGCGTATGAGCCCTTATTCAAGAGCCATCTTTTCGTGCGTACAACGCCAGAAGGTTTGAAGAATGTTAAGCAGGCGCAGGGTTTTTCCCACTTGGTGCGTTACGGTAAGTATGTCGCGACTATTTCTGAATCGCACATCATTAAAATTAAAACTATTTTGTATCATTACGAAGATGCAACGTCCGTTTCCAACAGTAATGTAGAAGGCCTTGCTGTGGCGGTGGTGAGTGGCCCTTTGAAAGGCATGATTGGTGTGCTTCCTGCCGGTGAAGGGGAAAGACCCATCGCGATGGAAATCGGACAATTGGGGTACTCTGTCAACGTGACGGTGCCAATGGATACGGTATTCCGCACCCAGGTTCCATCTGTCGCCTGAACATTGTCTGTCTTCCGGAATGATCGCCAAAAGCAAGCCAGATAGTTTGTCTTTCTTGTTTCTCCTTTGCTTGTATCCTGCCTCCCTGTGCGTGCTGGGCATTGATCGCTGATATGAGAAATTTGCTCTTTGATGCAGACCCATCAGAAATTGAGCGCTATGCTCCTTTCATCCCCCGTTTGTATTCTTCAACCCATCAAGGATGTGATCATGAGAGTGATTAGAAGCGCGCAATACACCGCGGAAAAAACCTGGGGAGCGATAGATATCGCTAATATGAATGGCATCACGACTAAGCTGCATTGGACAGATAAACCTTATAAGTGGCATTTCAACCAAGGCGAAGAAGTGTTTGTGGTGATCAACGGCATGGTTGAAATGCACTTTAGGGAAGAAGGTGAAGAAAAAGTAGTGATGCTGCAAGCCGGAGATATTTTTTACGCCTCTGAAGGCACTGAGCATGTAGCAAAACCTCTCGGTGAAGCGCGGGTGCTGGTGATTGAAACTGACGGCAGTGTGTAGTGTTTTCTTCATTTTCCCTGTGGAAGGAAGCCTGATCTTTATCGTTGCCTGAACCGGATGGCATAGACCATCCCTCCTGACATAAAAATATTTGATGAAACTGACAAAGAACGCGAATGGTCATTTTTCTCCATATGCATAGACTGGCCCTTTTTATCCAGCGGTAGAGCCTTATGCATTGCAAATTCTTCGAACAGCACCAGTGCCGTTCCTGTGAACGGATGGGCGTGCCTTACACACAGCAGGTCGCAGAAAAAGACAGTGCGCTGAAAGCGCTGTTTGCGAATCGGCTGCCTGAGCAGTGGTTGCCGCCTGTCCTGAGCGAAGAAACCGGTTGCCGTAACAAAGCCAAAATGGTGGTGCTGGGTGCGGCGCACCAGCCGGTATTGGGCGCAGATGTAAGGGGCGGGGAAGCCCCAGAGTGGGTAAGCCTGACCCATTGCCCGTTGTATACCCAAGATATGCAAGCGTTGCTGGATTACCTTCAGGACTGGATTCGAACTTCCGGTATCCCGCCTTATAGCAAGACAAAAAAGAAAGGTGAGCTGAAATTTATCCTGCTGACCCGCGCTGCGCATACCGGTGAATTTATGCTTCGTTTTGTGATGCGCAGCCGCGAAGCCCTGCCGCGGGTGAACGCCAATCTGACAAGGTTGCGTGACGCCTTTCCGGCAATCCGGGTGGTGTCGGTTAACCTTCAGCCCGTTCACATGGCAAGGCTGGAAGGGGATGAAGAGATTTATCTGACGGAAGAACAGCACCTGATAGAGCGTTTCAATGATGTGCCGCTGGTGGTGCGCCCCAAAAGCTTTTTCCAGACCAATCCTGATATTGCCGCCAGGCTCTATGCCACGGCCCGTGAATGGGTGAAAGAAATTGCACCTGCCCGGATGTGGGATCTGTTTTGTGGTGTGGGGGGCTTTGCGCTGCATTGTGCGCCGGTGGCTGGTGCGGTAACCGGTATCGAGATTGAACCGGAAGCCATCGCCAGTGCCAAACGGTCGGCGGCAGAAATCGGCATTTCCAACCTGGATTTTGATGCGCTGGATTCGGCGGCTTTCTCCTTGCGCCACGATACCGCGCCGGATTTGGTGCTGGTTAATCCGCCCCGGCGGGGCCTGGGTCAGGCATTGGTTGCTCAGTTGGCACAACTGTCGCCCAAACACATTATCTATTCAAGCTGTAACCCGGATACGCTGAAAAGTGACCTTGACGGGTTTGATGGTTACGCGGTTAAGCGCCTGCAATGGTTTGATATGTTTCCGCACACAAGGCATGCGGAAGTGATGGTACTGCTGGAAAAGCGCGGCTGAATTGTCCAACTGTAATGCCATAGGCGTGATTTGCGCTGTCGGAATAGGGAGCATTCAGGTGCGTCATGCGGTGCATGGAAGCAAAACGAGCGGGCAATGCCCGCTCGTTCAGATCCTGAAGTTCGGTTAGCGTTTTTGTTTTTTCGCCTGTTGGGTCAGGTCGACATCAAACTCGTCTGGGTAGAGCACGACACCTTCCAGATCGGTGTTAGGAAAGGCGACGATAGAAAGTTCATCATCCAGCAATCCATTGGTCCAGCGGCTGTGCCATTTGTTCAGGCTGATTGGCTCCGGCTTGCAGTGTTCCCATTCGCCGGTTGCCCACTCTTGTGCGAACTCCTCATTTGGCCACACGGGCACGCAATCTTCGTCTTCGGTGTTGAGCATCACACAGCCGTGCTCGTCGGTCAGGATCCAGATTTCGCGGTTCTCCACCACTTCTTTCACCAGATATTTGTAACGTTGGTCAACGTCGAATGTCAGGATTTCAGCAATGCGTTCCTGGGTCAGCGTCTTTGCCATTTTGAATTCCACCGGGCAATAAGAAAGGTGGGCAGTATATCTCAATCCCAGTCGTATGGCGCTACTGGTGTACGATGCCGCTGAGTATTTCCGGGTGTGTGTCGAGAAGGAAGGATGTGATGTCCTCGATGGTTTGTCGGCCGTGTTTGTCTCCCTGCAACCGTTGCGGGGGCTGGGAAAGGGAAAGCGTGTGAATGATGCAGGTTGGCGGACGGCCTAAAAACCAGATCTCATCGGCGAGAGAAATGGCTTCGCGAAGATCATGGGTGACAAACAGCATGGTCGACTGCTGGCGTTGCCAAAGCGCGATCAATTGCTGCCGGAGTTGGTCCGCAGTAGGCGCATCGAGCGAAGTGAATGGCTCATCGAGCAGCAGTAAATCAGGATTGTAAACAAAGGCGCGGGCGATACTGACACGCCGCTGCATACCGCCAGAAAGCTGAGATGGGTAAGCATCCTGTTTATCGAGAATCCCCATCGCCGCCAGCGTGTCTTTGATGGCAGGGTTATCCTTGCCGCAAATCAGCTCCAGGTTTTCTTTGGTGGTCAGCCATGACATCAGCCTCGGAGTCTGGAAAATGTAGCCAACCCTGGGGTGCTCTCCGGGAATCCCAGAGAATTGGACCTCACCCCGGCGGGATATTTCCAGCCCTGCAATCATATTGAGTAGTGTCGATTTGCCACAACCTGACGGGCCGACAATCGCCGTGATCTTGCCCGGTTTTATCTCTCCCCTGAACGCTTGTAAAACAGGGTCTTCAGACGCGAAGCATTTATTTTCGATATTGAGCGCAATAGAAATCATGCCCGCCCCCTGGAGACCACGTGATCGAGGGGGCGGAAGAGTAATGCTTCGAGCAAAAAAATCACCGTTACAAAAGCAAAGGTGTAGGCGAGAATGCCGGCAATATCGAAAAACTGGAACAGGGTGTGAAGCTTGAAGCCAACGCCATTGCTGCGTCCTAACAGCTCCACCACCAACACAATTTTCCAGATAA
The DNA here is from genome assembly GCF_059704325.2 of Grimontia sp. THUN1695. Lineage (NCBI taxonomy): Bacteria > Pseudomonadati > Pseudomonadota > Gammaproteobacteria > Vibrionales > Vibrionaceae > Grimontia > Grimontia sp. THUN1695. Next base: position 7,603 of record NZ_AP046576.1, read on the forward strand.
GGGAAAGCCCGGTGCGTGCGGATGCCATGATGTAGGGATACAGCTGGGGCAGGAAAACGTTAAAAAAGCGGGTTGCCGGTGAAAGGCGGAACACCTTGGCAACATCCATCAAATCGTCATCAACTACCCTTGCCCCCTCACGGATCATCGCAACCACGGTGGGGATTTTGTTCAGTGCCACGGCTGTCACAGCGGCTGTTTCTACTAAGCCAATACTGAGATAACAAAGCAAAATGGTGACAAGAGCCGGGATGTTTAGCGCCAGAATCAATAAGGGATCGGAGAGTTCATTGAGGTTAGAAAAGCGCCCCATCATGATGCCGAAAATCACGCCCAGCACCATAGAAATCACAAAGCTCAGAAACACCCGCCAAAGCGTGATGCCAAGGTGAGAAAGCATCTGCTCATTGAAAAGTTCAAAGACAAATACGTTGTAGACCTGCACAGGTGTTGGATACTCGGCACTGTTCAGCAACGTTGCAGACCACTGCCATAACATCAATAGCAGCAGGGGAAGAAGATAGCGCTTGTAGCTTGGCAGGCTCACTCGTTTGCAGCTCCCAGTCTATTATCGCTATTGGGGTTGGGGGAGCCAGAAAGTTCCTTCACTCAGTGACGTCGATTCACCCACCAGTTTCGGGCCGCCTTCTTTGGCAAGGAGAGTAAAGATCTGTGATGCAGCCTCTTTTTGTGCCTGGCCAAATGTGCCGGAAAAGCCGCGGCGATAAGCGGTTTTCAACGCTTCAAATACGTTGTCGTTTTCTGCTTTGGTGAGTGGTCTGATGGCATCCCACTCTTTATCCGAAGTGTGCAACAAAGCCCTGGCCTGTGCTGAAGCGCGGAGAAAGGCGGAGATGAGCGACGGGTTTGCTTGGGCCCATTTTTCATCGAAGATCCACCCCAGCATTGGCACTTGGGTATTGATGCCCAAACCCGCGATGATTTGATCAAGGTTGATGATCGGTTGGAAACCGGCTGCTTCAAGCCTTGCACCGTAATGCCAGAAGTTAATACCGACCGGAATTTTGCCTTGCATCAGCAGTTTGTTTAGCAGCGGGGGCGCGACAAACTGTTGCTCGGTTACTTCGCTGATCGCTTTGTCTTCTTTGGCTTCGCAAAACACCTGATATAAAAGCCAGGTTTTATCGACGGCACCGCCTGCGATACCGAGCGTTTTACCTTCGATATCACAGGGTGAGGATAGCGTGATATCGCCAGCAGCAAACAGACCGCCTGCCGTGGCTGAGGTTGGGGAGAGGGTATAGGTTTTGCCCGCCGCCCGCTGTCTGCTGACCCAGACCCAATCGGAAAATATGACATCGACCGCGTCCCCTTGCAAAGCGACAGACGACGCGTTTTTTGAGGCCAGTGGCGTAATATCAAGGATAAAGCCAGCTTTTTCATCCAGTTTGTGGCGCTTAATGACATCCATTTCCCAGTTGATGGTGCCAAACTTCAGCACCCCTACTTTTACGGCAGGAAGTCCATTAGCAAAGGCCGAAAATGACGTAGCGACCAAGAAAATGGTGGAGAAAAAGCCTCGTATCAACGTCGCGGAAAATTTGCTAACCATAACTGCTTAACCTCTCGATGCCGACGGGAACAGATTTAAAACTAAGCAGTTAAGCCTCGTTTCACAATGCTACTTTGTGACGAAAAAACACCTTGCCTGTTCTGCAAAGGTGTACTTGACGATGTACTACAGTATGCTGGTGAGTACCTCGTTCGTTTTTCAATGGGTGAAGGCGCACCTATGCCTGGCATCGAGTGAGTGCTCTGCCCCTGAAACCTGGAAAAACGTGCTGGAAGACTGGGTCAGAGCAGTAGTGCGAGTTGATGAGTATTGGCCAATCAGTATGAAACACCAATTTTCAATCAAAAACTGTTGTTTTTTTGATCAGTTGTGTGTTATATGTTCGCCGCATTTAGTGCAAAAGCGCAATTGATGCTATTTTGTTGCACTTAAGTGTGCTCACGTTAACAATGAACTCATTAGTGTTTAAAATAAAACAACTTGATAACGGTGCGTCTGCTAATATTAAGGTTTATACAATGTCAATCTCAAGAACAGAAATTTTTTCTTTTTTTAATATAAACTCAAATCAATCTCAAAAAGAATTACCTTCATTGAATGTGAAAAGTATATCTACAAAAAAGATAAATAATTATGTGTCTAGAGTGATAGATATTGCTAAGAAAAGCAAATCTAGCGAAAATAAAGAAAAATATGGTATTTTAAAAAATCATGTTTCTTTTGTTTGCAACTCTGAAATAAATAGGAATTTATCAGATAAAGCAGAGTCTATAAAAGACTCAAAATTAATTAAATTAAAAAAAGAGATTATAGAAAATAAAACAAAAGAAGCATTGCATATAGATACGCTGATGTGCTCTGCGCCTTTACAAAACTACTTAACTGCAATGCTTGATCGTGATTCGAAATTCAAAAAATTATCAAAATCAGAAAGAAATGAAGCATTAAAATATGCTTACGATCTTCTCGATAAAAGGATTGATGATAAGATAAAAAGTAAAAATCTAAAAGTAACGACTATAGCTAATGCTAAAGAATTGATCTCAATTATATGTGATGAAGAGTTTAATAATACTACGAAAGAATCAAAACAAAGTAATAAAAAACCGAGTGTAGATTTAAGTGAGCTAAATATTGACATTTCAATGAATGATTTCAGCAGTGATGTGATGAAAGAAATTGATGATATTATCTATCGAAACAGAAAGATGTAATTAAATTATATTAATTTAATACTTAAAATGGGCCGACATGTGGAACAGGCGTTGTTGAAAAAAGCATAACAGAGCATTTTACAGTAACTTAACGATATTTTATGTGCATGTTATATTTTTCATCAAATAAGAATCAATATGTTACTCGATAATCAAGACATCTCTGATGTATGAGGTAGCGAATAATTCTTTCAGGAAACAACGCCTGTGGAGCATGTCCGATGTGACTGGTATTCGTTCCTCTCGTCAGCCCATGATGGGTATAGATGCGGTATTTTTACGCTGTCTCAAAAATTGACACCAATGTGTTCAGTTTTTCTATCATGCTGAAGCTTGGGTATTTGAGCTTAAGCTGACGCATGAAAAACACGCTGTTGCTTGTATTGGCACTTTGTTCTGTATGGATGTTTCCGGTGGCGCCTCATGCTGCCGCGCCATCTCCCCTGGGGGCGATGGTCTATTTCATTACACCGCAGGATGGCGAAACCGTACCTGAAACCTTTGACGTGGTCTTTGGTTTGACAGGGATGGACGTGGTGCCCGCGGGGAACAACATGCCCTATGCTGGCCACCATCACCTGCTGATCGACCTTGACTCGCTGGTGGATTTTTCACTGCCACTGCCTGCCAACTCTCATATTCGCCACTTTGATGGCGGCGAAACACAAACAAGGTTGACCCTTCCTAGGGGAAAACACACTTTGCAGTTATTGCTGGGTGACCACCGCCATATCCCTCACTTGAAACCGGTGCTGTCAGAGAAAATCACCATTGATGTCAGATAAGTTGGAAAAAAACAGCGCCGCCCCAATGGTGGAAGGAAGCGGCGCGTTTGCGTGTCAAATTGGGGGAAATAAAGAACAATCAGTGTGTCACGTGTGGGTGTATCAAGCGAACGACCAATGATCCCGCAGCGCGCAGAGATTCGACATTATGGCTCAGTATCACGCCACTTTCCGGCGCACTGTAACGGTGCGTTTCTTCCCCAAAGCTGTCATATTGGATTGCCAGTAACTGATCTTTCTTTACCGTTTGCATTAATTCCACCTGAGGCAGAATAAAGCCCCCCTGAACGGCTCGTATGCTGGTAACACGAGCACTTTCAATGGCGGGCTTAACAGCAGCAATATTGCCTTCAACCAGACCATAAAAAGAGAAAATATTGAAGACACCGCGAACAGTGCGGTTGACCATTTCGATGTCGGTATAACGGCCAACACCAATTTCGATGGTGATACTGGGAATGCCATTTTGGTTCCAAACGGTTTCAAGCACGCCAGCTTCACCTGGGTCATCCAGAATTGCGTCCGGATTTATCAGGCGGGCCATGTTGACGGCATCATTCAGGCGAAAATCCGCAAACACATACAGCGGGTAGCAAGTCCCTGATGTTTGGGTGTGCAGATCAATTGCTAGATCGGCATTGGGTTGTAGCAGGTTACGCCAGATGGGATCAAGGTAGCGTTGTGGCTCATTCCCGTGCGGATCACCCGGGAAATGGCGGTTCAGGTTACCGCAGGACACATCCGGATCTGACGAATAGAAATCACGACTGTGATGCAGCATACCACTAAGATTGACCGTAGGGACAATAGTGACGCAGCCTTTCAGGGCCTTGCCGCGCAGTTCACGCGCAATGGATTGCGCTGCCAGCACGCCGTTGTATTCGTCGCCATGCACACCTGCAGTGATTACGATGTTTTTTCCCGGTTCGGTCCCTTTGAAGACCCATACCGGAAGGTGTTGCCATTGTGCCAATGCGTCAGTGGCAGCGCGAAACCAAAACTTATATTCACCGGCATCCAGTAGGTTCACGTCGAGCGATGAGATCACTGATAATCCGTCGATCTTGTTCCCTTCAATATACTTCGTCATTACTTTACTTCTTATTTTTAATACACGTTCAGGTCATTAAGGGCTGCTGGCCTGTTGTGGTTAAAAACACCTTGAAAGGCCAACAGACCTGAGTGGGTTAAGCTTATGCGAAGCCCGTAAGATGCGCCCCCACAACAGTGATACTTGCGATAACAAAAAGCAGAAGCATAAATCGCCATGCAAACTTTATCCAGTTACCCCAATCAATACGGCATACACCCAGCGTTGCCATCAGCGATGCAGAGGTGGGGACAACAATGTTGGTAAAACCATCACCCAACTGGAATGCCAACACTGCAACCTGGCGGGTGACACCTGCAATGTCTGACAGCGGTGCCAGCAGTGGCATAGTTAATGCGGCCTGGCCTGAGCCTGACGTCACGAAGAAGTTAAACACGGATTGGAACACGTACATCAGCCATACTGCGACAGCTGAAGGTAAGTCGATAATGGTGTTCCCCACGCTATGAAGAATAGTATTGAGTACACTGGGCTCATCAGTACCGCCACCTAGCATCATAAGGACGCCTTTAGCACAGCCAACAAGCAGGGCCGGTGTCAGCATGATGCTCGCCCCTTCTTTAAACGCGTCTGCCACATCATTCATGGTCATGTTATTGAGGTTGAACATGATAGCAATGATGGCGACCACGAAACCCATCGTGAAGAATTGGGAAGCAATCTCTGGGATGTACCAGGCGTGAAGTACCACACCCCAAACTACCCACAGCGTTGTTGCCAGTACGGTGAGAATAACCAGTGTGTCACCAATGGACCAGCTTCCCTGTTTATTTTCGGTTGTTTTGTCTTTCAGATAGGCATCGGATTGGAAACTGTAAGACGCTTTGGGGTTCGCTTTGATTTTCGCCGCATACACCATGGTGAACGCGATACCTACCAGTGTAAATCCTGCCCACATTGCCATACGGAACGTCATGCCTGAAAGCACTGGAACGCCAGCAATCCCTTGTGCAATCGCGACGGAGAACGGGTTCATCCAAGACGTAGCAAAGCCAACCTGTGTTGCCACATAGGTCACCATCACTGTTGTGATACCGTCATAGCCTAAGCGAACCATCAGCGGGGCAATGATAATGGCGAATGCAACCGCTTCTTCACCCATGCCAAATACAGCACCGCCTAAAGAGAACAGTAGGAACAGAACGGGAATGAACAGCGCTTCACTGCCTTTAGTGATGTCGATCAGTTTCAATATGCCGTTATCAATGGTACCTGTGCGCATCACGATGCCGAAAGCACCACCAATGATTAACATAAACATGATAACGCCGATTGCTGACCCCCATTTCGAGCCGGATACCAGACCTTCAAAAGGGAAGTTCATCAGGCCAATACCACCGCCTGAAGAGAAGAATTGTACTGGTTTGTAAACTGCGTCCCCGGTTTCATCGAGGATCAAACGGAATGATTCCGGGTTGATAACCATGCGGGATTTTTCAGCACCATCAACCATAAACGTCACTTGTTGAGTGTCGAAGTGACCGATTGGGATCAGATACGTCATGGCTGCGGCAAGCAAGCCGACAAAAAAGATCAAGATCAACGTATCCGGCATTTGCCATTTTTTGGCTACGGACACGGTGCTTTGCGATTCAATATGTGTCTGAGACATTCCATCATTCTCTGTAGGAAAGAAAGCATGAAATGTCGCTATTTTTGAATAATAAGTCAATTAAATTTCGTTGTTGCCACGATTCATCCAATTAATCCTTAATGTCACGAAAAAGTAGCGAATATCACTAGAGTCACAAACCACCTGAAGAGTCTGGATTCAGGGGCTGTGGGGATAGCGTCAACAGACACTACACAAAAAGTGAATGTTTACGCATGGAAGTGAAATGATAGAAACGTACAAAAATGCGGGCATTATCAGACGTGGGTAGATCCTCCCTGATTGGGAGGATCTGGTGTGAACAGTTAGCGACTCACATTGAGTTTTGGGGCCCGCATGACAAGGAAAACGGCGACGGCACAAACGGCAAACCCAAGAATGGTCAATGTTGAAAAGGCTTCATCAAAAAACAACCAGCCCTGAATGGCTGTCACCGGAGGAACAAGGTAAATCACGGAAGTAACTTTGGATGCTGCACCCTGTCCGACCATGTAAAGGTAAAGCAGCACTGCGACCACGGACAGCGCCAGCACAGACCAGAGCATGGTTAAGGTAAAAGTCAGTGACCAGGTGACCTCAAAGCCTTCCGCCAGCCAGGCGATGGGGAGGAAAAACACCCCTGCTGCGACATATTGCCACATTGCACAGGCCACCAAATCCACGCCCTGGCAAAAACGTTTTTGGTAGAGCGTGCCAAGTGTGATGCCAACCAAGGCCGAGAAGACGAAGAGGTAGGCATAGACAGGTTGTGCATCGGCATTCCAGCTCATTTTCCCTTGCACCACTAAGGCAATGCCCAGTACACCTGCAACCAGCCCTATCCATTGTGTCGGGTTAAGCCGTTCACTGGAAAGGCTGATGACAATCAATGCTGTCAGTATTGGTTGGAAACCTACGAGCAAAGAAGATAAGCCGGCAGGCATACCAAAACCAATCGCGGCAAAGACACCGCCCAGATAAAAACCGTGGATTAAAAGCCCGGACACCAACACATGCAATAGGGCGTTGCCTTTGGGCATCGCTGGTCTCATCACAGCTAAAATCACGAGGAACACCAACACATTGAATACCATGCGGATAAACAGGAATGTGGCGGCATCGGCGTAAGGCAGGCCAAACTTGGCACCGATAAAACCCGTACTCCAAAGTAAAACAAAGATAAAAGGGATGGCGCTTTTCAGCATAGTGCAGCAATCCTTGCGCGGTGAGAGTGGTCTAAAGAATGATTAAAACGTATTCAATGGGCTACAACAAGGAAAATCAGCATGTCCAAAAGTGAAACAATAGGCGCTATGTCACTGACATGGTGAAGGGCTGCCCAAGTGGCAGCCCCTCTTTATGAATGATTGGAAAGGCAGTAAAACTCCAATCACCCATTATTCTGTTTGTCGCTTTAGTTGTCTCGCAGCAATGCTTTTGCAAGCAGGGACACCGCGGCAGACAGCAATACGATGTCTTTCAGCAAAAACTGGCCCGGTATGACTGAAATCGCAGGGAATCCACCCAGACTGGCTTCAGTGATCGGTGCGGTGAACAGGAAGGTGGTGGTGACGGCAAATGTCACGGTTGCACCCACTGCACCTGCAATGGCAACAACACGGCTATACGGTGCAAATACCAATGCCAGCGCTGTCGCAATTTCAACGGTACCAATCAGGTTTGATGCGCCTTGCAGGCTAAATACGCTGTACAACCAGCTTGTCAGCGGGTTTGAGCTGACCAATCCCTGAATGGCTCCGGCTTCGTAGCCGGTAAACTTCATGGCACCAATCCATGCCAGTACGATGACGATAGAAAATCGAACGGCGTGATCGGCGAAACGGTCCAGTGATTGCGCGAAACTTGAACGAGAATCAGCAGTTCGATCGTGCACGTTATTAATGGTTGTCATAATGTGTCTCCTTACAATGTGAATTCTGTGTTTGCGTTATCGGGCTTAGTGGGTTGCGGATTGGCTAGACAAAACATGTTTAAGCCAGCCGTTTTGGATCGCTTTCATCAGGTCTGAGTTGCCACCGATATGGGTGTTGCCGACAAAAATCTGCGGCACCGTGCGGCGTTGGCTGCGTTGTTTCATTTCTTGAAACCGTGCCGGGTCGTCACTGACTTCAATCTCTTCAAAGGTCAGGCCCATACTCCCAAGCGTGCGTTTTGCGGCTTTACAGTGTGGGCAGTAGCTTTTGGTGTAAATTTCAATCTTGGGCATGGTCTTGTTCCCTTTGTGTTTGTGTATGGGATTACTTTAGGCGTTTGGTGCGGTACTATCTATGCAGAATAATCTTGAATTAATACATAGATCGTCTAACGAGGTATGACATGGAAGTGATGAGCGACATTTTGCGTTCAATCCGCGTGGTGGGGAGCGTGTACTTTTGCAGTCAGGTAGAAGCACCATGGACCAAGCGTTTCATGGATCTGGATTACGCCTGCTTTCACATGATTCGTCGCGGCGCGTGTTGGGCAACGGTGGATGGGCGTGTAGAACAGCTCAATGCCGGGGATCTGATTTTCCTTGGCCCGGGTGAAAACCATCAGCTTTCCAGCCAGTCGCCAGAACCCGGTAAGCCGGATCTGGATGCGTCCACCATGTTGCTCTGTGGTTCTTTCAGCTTTACACGGACGGCGACAACACCACTGCTGGACGTGTTCCCGAAAGTGACCATTGTGCGGGAGAAGGATTTTGCCAATCACCCGTGGCTGAAGAGCACGTTTGACCAGCTGAGTGCGGAATACCTGTCACAGGGGCCGGGCTCTGAGCTTATCGTTAACAAGCTGACAGAAATCATTCTGGTAGAGCTTATCCGCATCAACTTCGGCCGCGACGGGTCTCGCTCATTTCTGGATGCCCTGAACGACAAGCGCATTTCCCGTGCATTGCAATTACTGCATGATAATCCAGCCCAAAGCTGGACACTGGAATTGGTCGCAAACCGGATAGGCATGTCCCGCGCCGCGTTTGCCAAGCGCTTTTCCGATCTGGTCGGCAAGCCAATGTTCACTTATCTCACGGATTTAAGGATGCAGCGGGCACAGGAATTGTTGCGGGAATCTATGCTGTCGGTTGATGATATAGCCGAGCAAGTGGGGTATGACTCAGAACGCGCATTTACACTGACATTCAAAAAACACACAGGTACTACGCCCAGACGTTACCGGGCGCAGTAGTCATGGTTAAAATGTGTAAGCGGCACCAAAGCTGAATGCCCAGCCAAGGTCGTTTTGGACCAGCGGGCTGTCGTTGTCATGGTGTTCGAGAGAAATCTCAGAGATTGCCACCCACTTATCACTCATGTCATACAGGGCGACAATTCCGCCTTTGTAAACCCAGGAGTCATCTGCATCAAAAGCAGCCAGTCCAGAGGCTGATGATTCCTGCGCTGAGATGGAGTAAAGGTGTTCTGAAAGCTTACTGTCCCGGTAATTGACTTCCACATAGGGAGACAACACGAGGCCTTTGAGAGGCATTTCATACGCCCGGCCAAAGTGAGCCTGAATTTCATACCCATTGTGCTCGTCGGTCACATCATGAAGGTAGGTCAGGCGGGCGCCTACTGTCCCCAGGGTGATCCCCAATTCGCCGTTGCTGTCGCGGTCATTAATGCCGTTGGGAATATCGTCGAAATCATCGGAGACGTCAGCAAACCTTAGGTTTCCGGTAATGCCGACATAGGGAATGGGGTTGTAGTTGAACAGGCTGCCATCAATGAAGCCTTTGTCGCTGTTGTAAAAAAGATAAGGTTCGGCGCCGGCTTTGGTTCCTTCATTGGAAAATACCGATTCTCCAACTGTCAGACCGCCGCCAATAAATCCGTAGTCTTTAAACGTCTCCTGCGCCAATGCAGGTACTGAACACACGGTTGATAACAGCGCGCATTTTATGAAAAAAGCATTCTTACTCATTACGTTCCTCCCTTAGTCAAAGAGAAGAACTGTTATCAGAGACGTTTCTTTCAGACAGTGACTTCTTCAGATCGTATGGGGAGATAAGCTCTCTGAACTGGGTGCACCCAGCAGGGCGTCCGCATGAATGGTTAGGATTTAGCCATTGACGTCAATCCGGCCATAAGGACCTGCTCCAAGAAGGCGGGTTTCATCATGCAACGTTTCTGTTTCATCGGTACGCTAATCTTGGTGGGTTCTGCCCTGAGCATGTTAAGTGCCATGTGCCTTAACCCTGCCAAGTTTTCAGCGGCGTTTGCTCGGTAAATCTGGCAAGCATCTTCCCGCATACTGACATCTAAAATCCAATGCATGGACTCAATGCCCCAGTGAGCCCGGATTGCATCTCCTGCCTGCTCTGGGGTCAGCTTGGCTGAACTGATGTAGTAGCGATACTCCAACTCTGGCTCTTTGCCTTTTGCTGCCCGGTAGTTTTCGACCATCACAATACTGGTTAGCCCATTCCAGATGGAGAAGTCACCGTTCAACTCACATGCACTCAGGACATGACAAGTACGCGCTTCAATCCGGCCTTTCTGCTTCTCAATTTGACATGTGCCTCTGTCAATCGGAGCGCGTCGATGTGGACTGAAAGCGGCCTGTACCGCTGCCGCTAACTTGCCTTGATTGCCCTTAACCGCCAATAAATAATCGCCGCCTTTGCGCGTGATAGCCTTGGCTATCTTGGTCTGGCAGGCCATCGCATCAATCGTCACGATGGCGCCTCGCAAGTCGAGCATCTGGATCAATGCGGGTATCGCGGTGATTTCATTGCTCTTAGTATCGGTTTTAAGCTGGCCCAATACGAGTTGGTTGGCGCTGGCATAGGCACTCACCATATGGATGGTGCTTTGCCTGTCGTTTCTGTCATAAGAGCCGCGTAAGGTCTTGCCGTCAATGGCGACCACTTCACCACAGGTTAGCTTGTGAACGGCTTTCATCCAGGCTAGAAAGCAATCGCGGAATTCAGCGGGATCAATATTTGAAATCAGACGAGCAAAGGTATCATCAACGGGCACCCCTTTTTCAAACAAGCCCTGTTTAAGGAACCACTCATGGTGACCAAGAACGTACTCGCGAATATCAGTCCAGCCTTGGCCTCCAGCGATAACGGCACAGATTGAACCAAATAGAATATCAAACAGTGGGTAGTCTACTTTTGCGCTTTGCCGCTCGTCGCGGATGATGCTGAAATACGCTTTGATGGTATCTAAATTCATGGCTTCTCCTCAAAAGAGGAGCATAAGATCACAGTCGACTCGTCAGGTCAATTTTGACCTCGAATTGGACAAAAAATATTCATGATCTTGCCCTGGTGCACCCAGGCTACATCCTGCCAGTGCATGAGCTCCACCTGATTGTGGGCGGGTTTTGTGATTGCGATTTGTGGGCTTGTTCTAACGCATCAACTTCATTCGTTCCAAAAGCGCTACATCAGGTAGTGCTTTTGGGGGCCTGTGCTGTGGCGGTGTTTTCTGCTGAAAGCTGAGGATCTGGCTTACCGATAAACACGCGCATCACCAGGCGTTGAACCCAATTGCCGTAGGGGGGTGTAAAGAGGTGAGTGGGAAACCAGCGCCGGAGCTGTAGCACTGTTCTGGCATGACTGAGTTCGCGAAAACCTTCTTCACCGTGATAATTACCAAAGCCAGAGTTACCCACTCCCCCGAAGGGGACCGAGTGGTTAAAGGCATGCCAGCCCCAGCCATTGATGGTGACGCCGCCACTGTGAGTGCGCGCCAGCATCCATTCACGGCGGGGTTTATCATCACTGAACAGGTAACAGGCCAGCGGCCTCGGACGCTGGGTGATATAGGTCACCACCTCCTCCAATTCACCATAGCTGAGAACAGGCAGTAACGGGCCGAAAATCTCCTCCTGACAGATACGCATATCCGGTGTCAGGCGAGTGACAATATGAAGCGGCAGTTTACGTTTCTCCCCGTCTTCAAGGCATTTGACCACTTTAGCGCCTTTTGCTTCGGCATCATCAAGCAGAGCTTGGAACCGTTGGTATTGCGCGTTATCGATCAGTGATGTGCAATCTGCATTGCTGGATATTGTGTTGTACATCTTGTTGTAAGCGCGATAGAGGGCTTCGGCGAAGTCGTTGACTTTTTGCTCAGGAACAAGGGCGTAATCCGGCGCAATACAGATCTGTCCGGCATTGAAGCTTTTACCGTGGGCAATGTGGTTTGCTGCCTTCTCGATATCGTAATCATCAAAGATCACGGCAGGGGATTTACCGCCAAGTTCCAAAGTTACCGGGGTGAGGTTTTTTGCCGCGTTCGCCATAATGGCCTTGCCGCTGTTGGGGGAGCCGGTGAATACCAGGTGATCAAACGGCAGATTGCTGATGTCCATTGCCTGTGGGTGATTACCCGGTACCACACAGACAAGATCGTCGGGATAGATTTCTGCCAACATCCTTTTCAGGACGTTTGTGGTTTTCGGGCAGTTAGGCGGCATTTTGATCATGCAGCGGTTACCGGCGGCAAGCGCAGTGATCATTGGCCCTATAGCAAGGTAGAGTGGAAAATTCCACGGACAGATAATCCCGACCACGCCTTTGGGCTGATAGCGAACCTCCAGCTTATTACCTTTGAACAGCCACTCGGTAGGACGGCGTTTAGGGCGCATCCATTGGCGTAGGTGACGTTTAACATGGTTAATGTCCAGCACTGGACCCAGTACATCAGCCATCAGAGATTCGGTATGGCTGCGTCCGCCAAAGTCTTCATTCATTGCCTGTGCCAGCATAGTCTGGTAGCGACGGATCTGGGTTTTCAATGCGCAAAGCCGCGCTTTTCGCTCTGCCAGTGAAGGATGGGGATCCCGCTGATATGCCGTTTTTAATGCATCGAACCAGTGTTCAAGTTCGCCAGCCGCAGTGTGGCCGGAAGAAGACGTCAGGTTGTCTTGAAGAGTCATGGATAATTCCCCGGTTGCTGTGTCATGGCCAAGGTGTACCGCAACTAGATTGCTCGTTGATCTGATCGAATGGCGATGAATATGTCACTCTACACATGAAAACGTTACTTTACATATGAAAAAACACATATAAAGTATGAAGCTTGAATCATGTCACTGAAACTGGCGAAAGCATATGATCTCTCCCGTCAACGTCTACAAATGCCTAGCAGATGAAACCCGCCTGAAAACCTTGATGCTTTTGCTGCAGGAAGGTGAACTGTGTGTTTGTGAATTGATGGAAGCGCTCGATGAAAGCCAGCCTAAAGTCTCCCGTCACCTTGCCCAACTGCGTAAATGTGAGCTGCTGACTGACCGTCGCCAGGGGCAATGGGTGTTCTACAGTATTTCCAACGCATTGCCATCATGGGTCAGAGACGTGCTTGCGGTAACCACAGAATCTAACCGGGCATTTTTGCAGGAAAACCTGACCCGCCTGTATCAAATGGGTGATCGCCCAGCGCGCGCTTCGAGCTGTTGTTAGCCCGATCAGATTGGACGAATGAAAGACAACGCCCCGCAAAAATAGCGAGGCGTTTTTGACAGTCGCGGGTTTTATCCCAGAAGCAGTAAGCTGCCGAGCCCCAAAAAGGCGACAAAACCTACAATATCCGTGACAGTCGTTAGGATCACTGAGCCGGAAAGCGCAGGGTCAATTTTCAGCTTATCAAGCAATACCGGAATGAAAATGCCCGAGATGGCGGCGCAGACAATATTGGCGACAATGGCAATGCCAATGACCGTCCCTAACAGCACATCCTCAAACCAAATGCCTGCGATAAGCCCAATCACCACTGCCCAAAGGACACCGTTTAATGCCCCGACCTTGACTTCTTTTGTCAGCAAGGGTTTCAGGTTTGCTTTGGAAATCTGCCCTAACGCAAGGCCGCGGACAATTAGTGTGAGTGTCTGACTGCCTGCAATGCCACCCATAGATGCGACCACTGGCATCAACACGGCCAATGCCACGACCTGTTGCAGTGTGGCTTCAAACAAGCCGATAAACCAGGAGGCCAGCAGTGCGGTCATCAGGTTAATACCGAGCCACACGGCCCGGCTCTGTGCGCTTTTCCTTACCGGCGCGAAAAGGTCTGCATCTTCGTCGAGACCAGCGCCTGCCATCAGTTGTGATTCGGCTTTTTCACTTTGAAGCTCATAGGCTGTGCCCATGTCTAACCGGCCAATCAAAAGCCCGCTTTCGGTGATAACTGGCAGTGATGATTCGCCACTGGCAGCGACCTGATCTGCCGCCACATAGATGTCTTCTTTTGCATCCAGCGTGGGGTAGTCGGCTTCGGCAAACTCTGAAATACGCAGCGCGGGATCGGCTCCAAACAGTCGGTTTATGCGTACCGTACCGGTAAAGTTACCACGGTTATCGACCAGATAGACCACGTGGCTGTGCGGTGGTAAGTGTCTGCGCAACAAACGCATCACCACTTTCAACTTGGTTTTTCCCGGCACCACCAGAGGTTGATGATCACACCAGTGGCCCACTTCATCGTCTTCAAACTGCTGGGCGGCGGAAAAGCGGTGTTGCTGCTCTTCATCCATCCGTCCAATGACATTTTCCAGCAAATGCTCAGGAAGACTGTCTTGCAATTCCAGCAGGGTATCTGCATCAACACCGGTAAACAGCGCCAGCAGCAGGTTTTCATCCTGCTGTTTGAGGATTGATTCGCTGGCATCCGCCCGCATCTCAACCAGCACAGGGACTTTCCGGTCATCAGACAATTGTTCCCAGGTGGCAAGACGTTCAGCAAGTGGTAGCGATTCCAGCAAAAGTGCAACATCAGACGCAGATTTTTCGAGTTCAAGCTGCTCAATCACCGCACTTTGCGTTTCACTGTCAGCGGCGCTGGAAAGCAGCTCCTCAACGGCATGTTTTATTGTATTGTCGTCCATACTTTTTCCGACGGCGCAGTGTTTTCAATGCAGCAAGCATAGTGAGAACACTGGTTGGCAGCAATGAAAAACATTGCGAAGAATGTATTTTTAATAGATTAATAACGTTCTAGAATTTAAAGGACGAACTATGGATAGTTTTATCATTACCTGTTGGCGTTTTGCAGATAACATTGCGGAGAAAATCGGCAATGAACCATCTGCCATCACCTCCGGAAACTGGTATCACTGCCAGCGTGACGCTATCGGCTTACGGGGCTGGTTGACAGAAAATAAGGTGCCAGAGGCGATTATCGACTCGCTGCTGACAGACGATACCCGTCCCCGTTTCGAGCAATTTCACGATGATTGCTTTTTGGTTATTTTGCGTGGCATCAATCTCAATGAAGGCTCTGAGCCAGATGACATGCTCAGCCTGCGTATTCTCTGGTTTAACGGTGCAATTATTTCTACCCGGAAGGTACCGTCCCGCGCCGTTTCCCGCTTAATCGAACGGTTGGAAATGGGGAAAGGGCCTGGTACTTTGCCCGCTTTGCTGGTGGGGATGGCGACGGGGATTAACGGCATTATTTCCGATTTTCTCTCGCCGGTAGAAGAGAGTATTGACGGGCTGGATGAGGTCAATGTGGCTAATTTGAAAACCCTCAATACCCTCAATTCGAGATTGCTTCGTTTGCGGCGTTACCTGAAACCCCAACATTATGTGTTTGAGGACTTACTTCATGCAGATATTCCGGTGCTGAAGCCCCATAAAAACCATATCAAAAACTGTCTGGATACCATAGCCAGAATAAATGAGTCGATTGAGTTTTATATCGATCAAATCAACCTCTATCAAACGAATGTAAATCAGCAGCAAGCAGAAGTGATGAACCGGAATACCTATTTGTTCTCGGTGATTGCGGGGATATTCCTGCCTGCCGGGTTCTTCACGGGGCTTTTAGGGGTCAATATCGGTGGGATACCGGGCGTTGAAAACCCGATGGCATTTACGCTGTTTTGTCTGTCACTGATTGCAGTGGTTGCGCTGGAAGTGGTGATCTTGAAAAGACTGCGGTTTATATAACAATGCTGACTGGACGAGTCGACAGATTACGCGATCAATGTGCTTGAAAACCAAGTGAAAGGCGCCAGGTTTTCCCGTTATGAAGCATTGAATCTGCTGGAAAGCCTTGGGATTGAGTTAGTCGATTAACGCAAAAAGTATCGCGCCGTGCGGTGCGATACTTTGTTTAAATACTCCGGGGCGTCAGCACCCAGATATCCCTTTAAGCTGCGTTGCCGCTGTTCAGAGTTCTTGTATTGTCTGTGAGTGTCCGAACAGAATCCTCAATCGAGGTGAGACTGTTGGCAACAGCACTGCTGAGATCGCTGATTTGGGTAAGGTTCTCGTTGATGCTTTGTGCAACGCTGGATTGCTCGTCAGTTGAGGCTTTAATTTCTGAGTTGAGTGAGAAAATCTGACTGGTGCTACCTTTGATTTGCTCAAACACTTCACCAATGGCTTGAATATCTTCATTTGAACTTGCCATCAGTCCAGCTGACTTCTCTATCGCATCTCCCATCAGGTTAGTTTTTTGTTGAAGACTTAAAATGATTTCTTCGATTTCTTTGGTTGAGTCTTGGGTGCGTTGCGCCAGTGAACGGACCTCGTCGGCAACAACGGCGAAACCACGTCCCTGCTCGCCAGCGCGTGCTGCCTCAATCGCTGCGTTAAGTGCTAACAGGTTGGTTTGTTCGGCAATGGCTTTAATCACGTCCAACACACTGGATACCTGTGCACTTTCTGTGACCAGACCACTCATTGCTTCCTGAGAGTGGGTAAATTCACTTTGTAGCCCTGCCATTGAGTTGAGAGCAGAATTCATGGCGCTTTCACCTTTGGCGACATTGGCATCATTTTCAGATGCTTTCTGTTCGGCATCCTGTGTCACTTCAGCAACCCGTGAAAGGGCTGTTGACATTTCTTCTACAGCTGCAGCAACGGTGTACGTTTCGCGTTTCAGGGATTCTGCACTTTGAGAACTTTCTTGAACGGCATTGCCTGTTGTCTGGGCTAGATCTGAGATCTGGTGGAAAACCTGGGTCCGGCTAGCGTTTGCCTTGGCAAGATTTTCCAGTAATGCATTGATATGGTGACCAATATCTGCCACATCACCTTTGCCCTTAATGTTGATGCGTGAAGAGATATCGTGGCTGTTGCCGATGTCAACAAGCTGCTCCCGGAGTTGGGATATGGGCGATGAAATGGTCCGGCTAACGATAAAAAAGCCGATGACCGATGAGCAGACCATGAGAGCCATCAGGCCCAGTGTGACCAACACACTGGTGTACAAGGCATTAAAATCTTTGGTGAAATAGCCTTGGGTTCTCGTTTCCAACGCAGAGAAAAACTCATCGATGGGTGCCATAATTTTGGCTTTTTCAACATGGTATTTTTTACTGTGTAGCAGTTCGGCAGCCATCGCCAAATCCGGTTGACCTTTCACTGTGTAGTTGCCAGTAGTAGGGTCTGGGTATAATCCCTTAACGGCGTTCATCGCTTTCACTTCAAGATTGACGAGGGCATCGGAGTTGCCTTGTGCCTCTTTCAAGAAAGCAAACTCTTTTTCTGAAAAGCCAAGGTCTGTCATGCGTTGGTTTATCGAAATGGTTCTACCATCTGGTTTTGGCTTTTGACCGTACTCCAACACTAAGTCCCAATAAATTTGGTGATATTTTTCAGGCAGTGGTTTCTCACCATTCCGGATAGCGAGGATATCCAGGTACATTTTTTCGTAGTCTTCATTCCCCGTGAGCGAATAGGTTCGGGCCAGCCGGGTTAAATCATCTGAGCTTTGCCTGAGCTCATCAGCGACTTGATAAGATTTGTAACGGGTTTCAGAGGTGTCTTTCAACTGATTGGCGGAATCGAGAACAGTGAACGACAGCGTAATAGTAACTATGGCAAGGACGGATATGACACCAAACACTGCTGACATCATTGTTTTTGTTTTCATCGACCATTCTCCTAGTCCATCGGTGCAAAATAAAATCCAGCTCTTTTTTGAATATAGAAGCATATGGCCCATTTTCAATAAAATGGTCAGCAATATTTAGAGAGGAATATGTATCTAAAAAAGTAGATATTACAGTGTGGTAACGGCTTGTGGAGCTAAGTAAAACGCAAAAACGGCGCACAGTGCGCCGTTTATCAGTAACGTTAGCGTTTTCCATCCCCCACTTTTTTGAGAAGCTGACGTTTGAGACGGCGTTTTTCTCCTCCCCGTCCCCCTCGTTTCTGGCGGTATTCCATGTCAGCATGTAAATCCGGTTCATACCCGGCCAACCATTCTTGCGGCAGTCGCTGGTCGATCAGTGTTTCAATTGCTGTCAACATGCCTTCTTCTTCACGACTGACCAGTGAAATCGCCATGCCTGGCTTTCCTGCGCGTCCGGTACGGCCAATACGATGAATGTAATCTTCCGGTTGGTGAGGCAATTCGTAGTTAAACACAGTATCCAGCGATGGAATGTCTAACCCGCGGGCAGCGACGTCTGTCGCGACCAATACCCGTACTTCCCCAGATTTAAACCCTTCCAGTACCCGGTTCCTTGCGCCCTGGGTTTTCTCTCCGTGGATCGCTTCTGCTTTCAGGCCATCCAGTTTGAGCTCGTTGGCTAATGTTTCAGTGCTTTGCCGGGTTTTGGCAAATACCAATACCTGCTGGAGATTGCGGCTGCCAATCAGGTAAGAAAGCAGTTCCCGTTTGCGCTTTTTGTCAACAGGGTGGACCAACTGGTTTACCGTCTCAGCAGTGCTGTTGGCTGTGGACACTTCAATGCGAACAGGATTGCTCAACAGACGGTAGGCCAGATCTACCACTTGTTTGGGATAGGTTGCGGAGAAAAAGAGCGTTTGGCGTGTTTTCGGCATTTTTTTCATCAGGCGTTTGATGTCTGAAATAAAGCCCATGTCGAGCATGCGGTCAGCTTCATCCAGGATCAGGGTATCCAGGCTGTTGAGTGTCAAAGTGCCGATATGCAGGTGATCCAGTAGACGGCCCGGCGTTCCGACGATGATTTCTGGCTTCTTCGCCAGTTGGTTTTTCTGCGGGTTGATGTTTGCGCCACCATAAAGAGCGACGCATTTGAGTGACGTGTGCTGGCTGTATTCGACGACTTTTTCATATACCTGTTGTGCCAGTTCGCGGGTGGGGGTGACAACCAAAACCCTGGCTGCGCCTTTTACGCCACGTTCCAAAAGCTGGTGGATAACTGGCAGGGCAAACGCCGCTGTTTTGCCCGTGCCTGTCTGCGCGGCGCCCATCACATCTTTTCCGTCCAACACATGAGGAATGGCTTGTTGCTGGATAGCCGTAGGATCGGAGTAGCCCAGCACATTCAGCGTGTGCTGGAGTGTCGGATGAAGAAGGGAAAAAGCATTGCCTGACATGTATGAAAAATTCCACGTTTTAGAAGGAGCGCGAGTGTACCAGATAGTCTGATCCCACGGAAATAGGGTGCCGATTTTGCAACAGGAACCGCGCTCAGGAATGCGAAAACTGGTCTGAATACGGGCCCACTCTGCTTGCTGCCTGTAACAGCAGTGTTTTTGTTCTATGTTAAACATTGAAGTCAAGCGAGGGCGAAGCAGTGGGACAGGATATTAACAAAACCTCGTTTAGCGTCCGCGATCATAAACAGTTCGCCAAGCAGCTAAAATCTGAACTGGACCAACTTGAGGCATTACTCGATACGCCGGGTTGGGGAGAAGGAGCATGTACTCTGGGTGCGGAGTTGGAGCTTTATCTGACTGACAAGGATCACCGGCCCGCGCATTGTAACCTTGATATTCTCGACAAGGCTGCTGACCCTTTGATGACCCCGGAAATCAATCGGTTTAACGTTGAATATAACTGCCCCTATACCGGGTTCCATGGTTCTCCTTTCACCTTTCTTAAACGCAATATGGATCAGAAACTTCAGTTTCTGCAAGGCATCGCCAGGGGGGATGGCATCAATGTTATACCGATCGGCATATTACCTACGTTGCGGGATGGGGATTTTGGCCCTGAATCCATGACAAATTTACCGCGATACCAAGCACTGACGGATATTTTACGTGAGTCACGCAGAGGTCCTTTCCATATCTGCATTCATGGATTGGAGAGCCTGCAAATCGATGCTGAAGATGTCACCCTGGAAGGGGCCAATACGTCGTTTCAGGTGCACTACCGGGTTAAGCCAGATGAATTTGCCCAGTGGTACAACGGTATTCAGATTGCGACCATTTTTACCCTGGCGCTAGCCGCGAATTCACCGATCTTTTTGCAAAAAAAACTTTGGCATGAAACCCGGGTACCTCTTTTCAAGCAATCGATTGATAGCCGGAACTTATGTGGCATGAGCTGGCACGTGCCAGCGCGTGTTTCCTATGGTAAAGGCTATGTTCGCAAAAGTGCGTTGGAGTTGTTTCGCCAAGGCGTGAGTTTACAGCCGGTGTTACTGCCTGATTTGCCGGCATCGACATGCAAGGAAGGATGTGGGCCTATACTGGGTGCATTACGGCTTCACCAAAGCACCATATGGAGCTGGAACCGCGCTGTTTATGATGACGCCGACGGTGGGCATTTGAGAATAGAACTGCGCAGTTTACCCGCGGGGCCGACGACGATTGACATGGTGGCAAACGCCGCGCTCTGCATTGGGCTTGCGTATGCATTACAAGAGAATCTGGATAGATTGCTGGACCGGCTACCGTTTGAATTTGCTAAATATAATTTTTACCGCGCTGCCCAGTATGGCATCCATGCTGACATTCTTTGGGAATCTTCTGAGACTGGCAGGTTACAGGAGTACCCGCTGGTGGATGTTCTTGCTAAATTACTTCCCGGTGTTGCAGACGCGCTGGTAAAACTGGGGGTCGCCAGGCTGGAAGCTGACATGTTAATGGCGGTGATTGAACACCGGCTTGCGAAGCGGCAAAGTGGGGCAGTCTGGCAGCTTAAAACACTGGCAGGGTTTGAACGGAAATATGGTCGTGATGTGGCGCTGAACAAGATGTTTGCTTTGTATCAAAAGCAATATTTCAACGGTGAGCCTGTTTCGCATTGGCCGGTTTTATGATGCAGTGGCATATTCACCATTAAATGGAGTGCAAAAAGCCATGATGCTACATGATGTTAGCTGGCCAACTGAAGACGATCTCAGGCGCGGATTGGTTGCCTGGCTGGCTAGCTTGCCTGGACCAAGCTGGTTAACCTTACCGGGACGAGACCCAAACCGTCATCGTGTTGTGGTGACGTTACTCCATGGCAATGAGCCTTCTGGTGTTAACGCATTGTGGCATTTCGCGCAGCAAAAAACCGATTGTGCAGCCACTACCCACTTTTGTCTGGCAAACGTCAATGCCGCTTTATTTGGCACCCCATTTACGGCTCGCCACCTTACCAATAAACCGGACATGAACCGGTGCTTTGGTAAGTATGGAGAAGATGACAGCTACCAAATCACCGCCGATATATTGAAGCGTATTGCAGAACTACAGCCTGAAGCAGTGGTTGATTTGCATAATACATCCGGCACCAGCCCTTCGTTTTCGGTGTCAATTGTTGATGATGAAAAACACCAGCAAATAGCCTCCCTGTTTACCGAACGCATGCTTTGCAGCTCTGTCATGCTTGGTGCCTTGATGGAACAAACCACTGACGTATCGCCAATTGTTACCGTGGAGTGTGGCGGTGCGAATGATCTTGCCGCACACGAGGTTGCCAAAAATGGCCTTCACCACTTTATCTCAGTAGAGAACCTTTTCCAGGATCACACCGGATTCTGGCCGCTGGATCTGCTTTACCACCCTGTTCGCGTGCAGCTAAAGCCAGGCTTGGCACTTTGCTACCACGACAGAAAAGTGGATGACGCAGACCTGACGCTCCCCCCCGATATTGACCGCCACAACTTTGGATGGATGGCAGCGGACAGCATGATTGGCTGGCTGGGCAATAAAGGTGTGGATGCGATGATCACCAACGATGGAGAAGGTGGGCATCCAATCAGCACGCTGTTTTATGAAGCGCAAGGAGAACTGCGTTTAAAGCATGCATCGAAGCTTTTTATGATCACCACAAACCGGGATATCGCCTTGTCCGACTGCCTTTTTTACATGGTGGTTGATTAGGGGCTGTGCGCATATCACACATGCGCTAATGCCACATACTCATTTGTTTTCTTTCTTTTTTCCTGCCTTGCGTTTTCATGAAACAGATTTTTTGTCGTTACTTTTATCCGCGATTGGCTTGCTCCCATGTGAATAAAATGACCAAGTTCTGATGAACTGATGACGTTAGCCCACAGATGCTTGATTAAGGTATCTCTTGAGCCTGTTTTCTTGGGTATATCCCGGTATCAGGTGGTTTTGGGATAACGTTATTTATCGACTGAAAACCAAGATTGGAGCGAACAATGCTTCTGGATCAAAAGGATGTATTGGCACTGCTTCGTTGTCCGCGAAGCGGCGCTGAGATCAAAAGTATTGACACTGAAGCCAATGCTATTTCCATGAGTGACGATATTCAGTACCAAGTCTTAGATGGGTATCCTATTTTGCTTTGTTCTGAATGCTGTAAAGGGTTGGGATGGCAAGTATCACCGCAAACATCTGCCGTTGAGCGAAGTCACTATAAAGGAGTGTTAAAGGTCGTAAAGCGAATGGTGTCGCCACCTTCGCATTCCACGAAAGACAATGTGGCGTTATTGCTGGCCCGTCTGTTTGAAAAGAAAACAAATCCCCGGGTGTTGATCGTGGGAGGCGCCACGATCGGCGAAGGTATGGCTCCTTTCTATGAAGACAAGAATATTGAGCTTATCTCTTTTGATGTTTACCCCTCTCCCAATGTCCAGTTTGTCGCAGACGCGCATTGTATTCCGTTATCAGACAGCAGCGTTGACGCAGTGATTGTCCAGGCCGTGCTTGAGCATGTTATCGATCCATTCAGTGTGGTTGCAGAGGTTCACCGTGTGTTAAAGCCTGAAGGAATGGTCTACGCTGAAACCCCTTTTCTGCAGCATGTCCACGAGGGGGCGTATGATTTTATGCGCTTTACTGAAAGTGGACACCGGCTACTGTTTCGCAAATTTGATGTGGTGAAGTCAGGCGTGAGTTCCGGAGCCGGTACCCAGTTGCTGTGGGCGATAGAGAGTTTTTTCAGTGGTTTGTTCCGGTCCCACATGGCTGGGAAAATGGTGAAGCTCTCTCTGTTTTGGATCATGGGCTTTGATAAGTTAATCCCGGACAAATTCAACGTAGATGCGGCGAATGGTGTTTTTTTTCTGGGATTGAAGTCCGACTGCGCAGTGAGCAATGCAGAGATCATCGCGCATTATAAAGGGGCGCAATAAAGGCGGGTGGAAAAAGAGCGCTTCCCTTTCACTGCCCCGTTGAACGGATTTAAAGGGTGGGACAGATCGACATCCTATATGTCACTGAATGCCCGGGAACGTTACTGTCAAACGCCAGCACAGGCTGGCGTTTAGTCTTTTTACTACAATTACCTGCTGCTTCAGGCAGTTGGGTGTAGTGGGGCAGGTGTTAACTCTGGAGAATAATCAGCGGCAGCGCCAGCAGCTCGTCACCTTGGGTGGCGAAGTAGGTGATGACACCAACCAGCAATGCAACCGTTGCGAAATACCAAACCGTACTAAAAACCTGACCATAACGGTTTAATGGCAACAGGTGAGAGTGGTGGCGGTATTTCCACTCAAAGATAATTTCCGCACTTCCTATCAGCAGCAAAAAGCCCAGCAATGCCAGACCGAAAGCGTAACTGACATACACACCGATTGCGGCACCGGCAATACAGGCAACCAGACCCGCCATGCTGTTCATCGAAAAGCTGATACTTTTGAGGATATGCCCACCATCAAGCGGCAGGATAGGCAACAGGTTAAACAGGTTCAACAGAGCATTGAAAGTTGCCAGCCCCGCAAAAAACACGTTGCCGGTGATCCAATAGGCGATCAACGCCGCCAGTGACATCAACAGGCCAAAAGTAGGGCCCATAATGGAAATCACCACATCCTGCCAGCGGGTGTTGATCTTCTCATCTGACAGTGCCAAACCGCCCATAAACGGGATCAGGTAAATCCCTTTGGTTTTCATGCCAAAGTATTTCATCGCGCGGATATGGCCATATTCATGCACAACAAGACAGGCAATCAGTGCCAGTGCAAACTGCCATGAAAACAGCCAGGAATATGCCGCGACACTGGCACCGGCCAACACGACTTTGATGACCTTGGCACTTTTCATCAGTTTGAGACCAAGCGAGGCCAGACCAATTAAGCTGAACTTTTGTTTTCCTTGCGGGGCAACAACGGGGTGTTGGCGTTCAATATCTTTCTCGTTACGCGCTCCGGATGCCACTTCATTGCCATCGACAGTGACGTGATATTCAAGGTTAAACGGCTGCCAGGTGATGTTGGTGATGACCTCGACAGTCAGGATGCGCCCTTCCGTTGTGAGCTGGAAAGTATGGGTTTTCTCGCCTTCGTTGTCTGCGCTTGCAGCGAGTTGAGAGACGAGCTGGTTGTCCCAGTAAAGTGCTTGCCAGCCCGCCAGCGATCCTTCCAGACGCAGGGGCTTATCAAGACAGGATATGTTGAAAAGTTCCAATGTAATCGTACTGAATCAGAAAATGATGGCGCTAATGTACCAGTATTCACGCCAAAATTCTTTATACCCAAGTCTCCTGAATCTGCGCACCTTCAAGTGACTTAGGTATATACAGAGTGGTTGATGAATGAGGGGGCAACGATGATTTTTCGTGGGGCTGTGTCTCGTTTTTCCACTTGTTCAATCAGCCGCTTTGCTGCTTGTCTGCCTATCTCTCTGGCATTTGAATTGATAAATGGAATAAGGGGGGCTGTCAGCTCGGCATCCTGAACAGCATCAAACCCGACAATCGCAATCTCTTTGTTGAAAATGCTATCGTTACCTACGCTTCGTCCAATGCGGTGAACCCCCTGAACAGCCCCTAGGGCTGTGGATGAATAATGGCAAAGAACAGCGCTGATTTGGGGATGCTTGGCAAGCAGGGTTTCAACAGCTTTCGCTGCCGGTGCCTGCCCTGCCTCACATTCAACGACCCATTCCGGTTTGAACGGCAAACTAAATTGCATCAGTGTGCTGCAATAGCCTCCCACCCGCTCGGCACGGCATAGCGAACTGCTTTTTCCGCCCACATAGGCAATGCGGCGATGACCTTGTCCGATCAAATGCTCGGTTGCTATCTTTGCAGCGCTGGCGTTATCCGGGCCAACATAATCTATCTGCTGGTTCACTGATGCCCGGGAAATACATACCATCGGCAAGTCGTGCGCGTTCAGTACTGCTGTATTGACTTGCTGGTTTTCATTGGTGGGGCAGAATGCGATGCCACCGACACCCTGACGTGCCATGGTCAGCATGCACTGTTCAAATTTGTCTTCATTGCCGCTTTGTGCCAGAAAAACCATGTAGCCTTGCTTTTCGGTTTCCTCGCAAAGTCCTGCCGCTACCTGGGCGTAATAAGGGTCACTGATGTCTTTCAGGATAAGGCCAAGGATTTCACTGCTGTGGGAGCGAAGGTTGGCAGCGGCGCGGTTACGTACATAACCGAGTTCTGCCACGGCTTTGTTCACTTTCTCGGCGGTGTCTGGTGAAATCCGCCCTTTGTTGCTCAATACCATTGAAACGGTAGTGACTGAGACACCTGCATGCTCAGCGACATCCGTGATCGTCACCTTCTTCAAGTGTGTTCCTTATTTGATAGACCCGTTAGTGTGTGATGCCCAAAACGGGCGTTAATATGAGGTTTATTGAATATATAGATAAAACGTTTTATCTGAAAAGAATATTGGGACCTTCAGTTTTTTTAACGTTGATCAAAATTACGGATTTTCTTTCGATGCGAAGATCACAAACTTTTTGATAAAACGTTTTACCTCTATTTTATTTTTTTAGTATGAGCGGCGAAACACTGAGTCCCCGCGTGTGGGGCTGGCAACCGGTTCATGCTTTGGTTGAGGACTCCACACCAGTCATATGCTCATAATTTGGAGAGTTGTAATGACGAATAAAGCGACAAAAACCACCATGTGGGAGTTCCTGCAAAGCCTCGGTAAAACCTTTATGTTGCCGGTGGCACTCCTTGCGTTTTCTGGCATTTTGTTGGGTGTCGGCAGTTCGCTGTCGAGTAATGCCATCCGTGAAGCGATCCCTTTACTGGATAACACCTTGCTTCAATACCTGTTCATGTGGATGACCAAGATTGGTTTGGTCGCATTCATTTACCTGCCAGTGATGTTCGCAATTGCCATCCCTCTGGGTCTGGCACGTGAAGAGAAAGGTGTGGCAGCGTTTGCCGGCTTCGTGGGTTATGCCGCATTTAACCTGGCGATCAACTTCTTCCTGACCGTGAGTGGTGTGTTGGGTGATGAGTTGGAGCGTAAAGCCTATGGCGTGAAAAGTATCATCGGCATAGAGTCTATTGATACCGGTATCCTGGGTGCGGTGATGGTCGGTATTATCGTTGCCAAATTGCACCAGCGTTTTTATACCTTCAAGATGCCTGATGCGCTGGCATTTTTCGGTGGTGCGCGTTTTGTGCCCATCATCTCCGCGATCACGCTGGGCATCGTGGGTGTGCTGATCCCATTCGTATGGCCTTACTTCGCCGCAGGCATCAACAGTATCGGCAGTCTGATTGCAGGCGCTGGCGCGTTTGGTCCTTTCCTGTTTGGTACCGGTGAGCGTCTGTTACTGCCCGTTGGCCTGCACCATATTCTGGTTGCGCTGATCCGTTTCACCGAAGCTGGCGGTACCATGGAAGTGTGTGGGCAGTCCGTGTCTGGCGCACTGAACATTTTCTACGCTGAGCTGGCGTGTGCAGACACTAACGGCTTTAGCCCAGAGGTTACGGCGTTCCTGTCACAGGGTAAAATGCCTGCATTCCTTGGTGGCCTACCGGGGGCGGCACTGGCGATGTATCACTGTGCGAAGCCTGAAAACCGCGGCAAGATTAAAGCATTGTTGATCTCCGGCGTGGTTGCCTGCGTGGTAGGTGGTATTACTGAACCACTGGAATTCCTGTTCCTGTTTGTGGCTCCGGCGCTGTATGTTGTCCATGCTATTCTGACCGGCCTTGGTTTCATGGTGATGGGGTTGCTGGATGTGACTATCGGCAATACCGACGGCAATATCATCGACTTCCTGGTATTTGGTGTGCTGCAAGGTACCGCAACCAAGTGGTATCTGGTGCCGTTAGTTGCCGCAGCATGGTTTGCGGTGTACTACACAGTGTTCAAATTTGCGATCACCAAGTTCAACCTGAACACCCCAGGCCGTGAAGTGGATACCGCAGAGTTGGATACCGAACTGGAGGCCGCGTTTATCAATGAATCGGGTAAAGGTGCGGCGATTCTTGCAGCACTGGGCGGCAAAGAGAACATCACAGCATTGGACAACTGCATCACCCGTTTGCGCCTGTCGGTCAAAAACATGGCGTTGGTCGATGCCGACAAGTTGAAATCTTACGGCGCACTGGGTGTTGTTAAGCTGGATGCCCACAATCTTCAGGTCGTGATCGGCACCCAGGTTCACCTGGTTAAAAATGAAATGCAGGCGTTGATGAACGCAAGTTAAGCCGTTTTTCTCTGAACCCCCGCAGCCAGTAAGTCGGGGGTTTTCCTGTTTGTGTAGAAGAAGAAAGCAGCGATGACATTTGACTTTGATACACCTATTGACCGCATGGGCACTTACTGCACGCAGTGGGATTATGTACAGGACAGATTTGGCAAGGCAGGTTTGCTGCCTTTTACCATTTCAGACATGGACTTTGGTGCGCCAGCGCCGGTGATGAAGGCGCTGAAAGCACGCCTTGAGCACCCGGTTTTGGGCTACAGCCGTTGGAATCATGAGGATTTTAAAGGGGCGATTGAATGCTGGTACCAGCGTCGGTTCCAGGTACAAATTGACAAAAACAACATCGTCTATGGTCCGTCGGTGATTTATATCATCGCCAAGTTGATTGAAAAGTGGAGCCATGAAGGCGAGGGTGTGGTGTTTCAGACACCGGCGTATGATGCCTTTGACAAATTGGTGGAAGGGGCGGGCCGTCGCTGTGTACGTAACCCCTTAATTAAAACTGATGGTAGCTGGGAGATCGACTGGGGGTTACTGGAAACCCAGTTGTCTGATGCTGACACCAAGGTATTCCTGCTTTGCAGTCCGCATAACCCGACCGGTCGCATTTGGCACAAAGACGAGCTGCAACGTATCGCCACGCTGTGTGATAAGCACAGCGTGGCGCTGATCTCGGATGAAATCCATATGGATGTGGCATTCAGCGCACACACGCCATGGCAGGGCTTTGGTATGACACAGCGCTGGGCGCTGGTTACGTCTGCGTCCAAGTCGTTTAATATTCCTGCCTTGAACGGTGCCTACGCTTTTATTCCGGATGACAACGCGCGCAATGAATACTTGTTCAAATTGAAAGAGGTTGACGGTCTTTCTTCACCTTCCATTCTTGGCGTGATCGGTATGATGGCGGCTTACAACGAAGGCGAGGATTGGCTGAATGCACTGAATGCGTATGTACGTGAAAGCCATGAGTGGGTTCGGGATACGCTTCGAGAGGCTTTTCCAGAGATCAGTTATAGGGTGCCTGATGCCACCTATTTAGCCTGGATTGACCTGTCACCGCTCAAACTGGATATGCAAAAACTGCAACGTGACCTCATTGAGCACTTCAACGTCGCCATCATGGATGGCAGTGTTTACGGCGAATCAGGGAAAGGGTACGTCAGGTTAAATCTGGGGTGCCCACGTTCAAAAGTGGATGCTGGCCTGAAGGCGCTTGTCGGGGCGATCAGGTGTCAACGCCCATTGAATGTAACGGCGTGAATAGAGGAGGATTCTCTGCCTCGCTGTAATTTACAATCGGTTGAATGTCTGTTTAATGTCCTGCCAAAACAGTAGGTAAGGGAGCCCTCCGGCTCCCTTTGTATGTTTTTCGTATTAGTCCCACGTAAAATCCAACACCCTTTCATCTGCGATATAGAACAGCAGATCATTGGGTTTGATTTCCTGATCAAGCGGCGGGTTGAGCCTGACTTGGCTGTCGCGGCGAAACCCAATCAAGGTTGCATCATGTTTGCGTTTCATTCGCACAAACAAGTTTTCTACGGTGGTGTATTGGGCATTGGCTGGGTAAGTCACTGCATATTGCGTCATGCCTTTGCGGGTATTGAGCAATTCATGGTGAAGTTCTGATGAACCCGGATCGACAGCAGATTTGGCCAGCATTTCAACCGAGACAGAAGGAATACACTCTGCATTCGGACAGTGGGTTTTCAGCAAATCGCTCAGTACGTCTTCCTGAAAGTACGCCAGAATATGAACATCCGGGTTTTTGCTGGCACAGAAAAGGGCAGCGGCGAACGTAATATCATCTTCCGGGTTGTCGATAATGATGCAATCAGCATCGCTTACGCCTGCTCTCGCCATGGCTGTTTCATCGGTAAAGCTGGTGGTGCGAACAAAATCGATCTCTTTTGGTAGCGGGTTTTCAATCTCTGCGCGCACACACAATACGATAGGGCGCTTGTCTTTTTCCTCATGGAGCAGCATATCGATGAGGTGTAGGGTTCGGCTCTCATTCCAACCCAGGATCAAAATGTGTCCAGACACGTCAACACTCCTTTTTCCTAAAATGCCTCTGCGCCAGTATTCAATGGTGACGCCAGCCAGGCGACCAACACCAACAGCAAAAATACTGAGTCCGCAGGGGATGACAAATAGTGCCACAACCCACTTTCCTGCCTCTGTGGTGGGAGACATATCGCCATACCCCACGGTCGAAGCCGTCACTAACAGGTAATAGAGGTAATCAACGAAAGGCGAAGTCAGTGTTTGTTCACCCGCTAAGCGAAGCATCAGCCAACTTAAAAACGCATACGCCACAACGGCCACAACAATATGCTTCCCGCTTAAATGCTGAAACTGGGAGGTGATCCATCGGCGAACCATGTACCACTTGTTCATCAGCCGTTTTCCTTAACTGTTTTACACTGAAACTAGCGTGCCACTATAACAGGGTAATCCATCAGTCAATTTCTCAATGTTGTTGACTGAGAAAAACATCTCATCTTAAGTCATGGGATGAGAACAGATGTCCTGATGCCTCAATCGTTGTCACGCAATTTCTGGATGGATAACAGCCAACAATCAGGCTGCTCCTGAGGTGATTTAGCCCAATATTCCGCTGAATGGCTAACGTCCATTTTGAGCAATAAAAAGGTTGCCTTTTCACTGAGTTTAGCAGTAAATTCTGCCTGAAATTACCCTCGGGAATACACGGTGAACCTGTTGCAAAGGCGTCTTTCCATCTATCTGGTACTGATTGCTGTACTGCTGTTAAGTAGTGCAGTTGGTGCTATTGGTGCGGACGTTGCCGAGCATCATCGCAGTGTATGGAAAAACAGTGGAAACGCATCCCAGGCCAAAGAGGAGTCGTCACTTTTTCGTATTATGGCTCCGCGTTTCTTCCAGTACGAATCGCAGCGTCATAATGGTGATGAAAAAGGCATTTGGGTAACGGCGATTTCGACTAGGGTAACGTTTGCTGTCCTGACTTTAACCACATTAGTGCTGTTGGTTTCAGCCATTATCAATTGTTACTCGACACGCTCAACGCCTCGAAACCTGCAGTACCGATTTATTCATACCCGATAGCGGCGCTTTCTTCATCATGATCTTTTCTTATTGAATGTTGGAGAGAATATGTTTGACGCTATTCAGGAGGTGCTGGTCGCCCTTTGGCATCAGGACTTCAACACACTGCTTTCGCCTGGCAGTGCCACGCTTATCTATATTATTGTTGCTGTTTTAATCAGTCTGGAAAGTGGTTTTTTGCCAGCAGCGCCACTTCCTTGCGACAGCGTTGTTATTCTGGTTGGTACCCTCTCGGCAGTCGGTGTATTGTCTCCCGAAGTGGCGTTCCCGCTGCTTATTGCGTCTGCATCGGTAGGCAGTTGGGCAGCATTTATGCAAGGGCGTTGGTTGAACAAATTACCGACGGTACAGCGCTGGTTGAAAAAAGTGCCTGAGAAAAATATGCAGACGGTGGATGCGCTATTGCGACAGCACGGTTTGGTCGCATTGTTTGCTGCCCGGTTTATTCCAGGTGTACGCTCGATTGTTCCTATGATGATGGGGATCCGTGTTCAAGAAGCGCCACGCTTCCAATATTTTTCTTGGTTAAGTGCGGTTATTTGGGTCTTTTTATTGGCGGGATTTGGATTTGTACTGCCATCTTTGCCCGAAACACTGAGCCGTATAGTGACCATGGGCCTCATGGCGGCACCGCTGGTCACATTGTGCGTTGCGATCCTCACCGCTATCACCTGGCGAATTCGTAAGCAGATGCGTGGCAACAAGCAACATTCTGCTGAAGCCTGATAGCACTTACTTATCTGGCGCGGCCTTTAGGCCGCGCAAAGTCATTTGTTTCGTTTTTTCAATCTGTTGTTTCCCCATGAATGTATTTCGTCCCCGTTTGGACTATCCGCTGTTGATGGCGATTATTGCGCTGATCACCTTCGGTTCAATGAGCGTGTGGAGCGCGAGTGGATATAGTGTACCTATCCTTGAACGCCACTTGGCACGCGCAGGTTTTGCATTATTCGCGTTGTTTTTTTTCTCCCTTATCCCAGCCAAAAAATATAAAACGTATGCGCCCCACCTGTTTGGCATCACCATTATATTGCTACTGGGTGTCCTGTTGGCGGGTGAAACCGTCAATGGCGCAAAACGCTGGTTAGTGTTAGGGCCGGTGCGTTTCCAGCCTTCTGAACTGGTGAAAGTTGCAGTGCCGATGATTGTAGCCTGGCTGGTTGTGCGAGACCCCGGCAGGCCGGGGGTGGCCAAGATTGCACTGTGTGTATTGGTGACTGCATTGCCGGCTGGCATGATCGTGATTCAACCGGATCTGGATGGGGCCATTTTCACTGTTATGTACGCGTTGTTTGTGCTGTTTCTTGCAGGGATGAGTTGGAGGATCATTGGCACAGTATTGGCAGCCGTAGGTGCGGTGCTTCCAGTGATGTGGTTTTTCTTCATGGAAGATTACCAGAAGCAGCGTGTAAACCAGTTCCTTAACCCGGAATCCGATCCCCTTGGCGCAGGTTACCAGATCATCCAATCGTTGATTGCGATTGGTTCTGGTGGTGTGAGTGGTAAGGGCTTTATGCATGCTACACAGGGACAGCTTGGATTTATCCCAGAAAGTCATACTGACTTTATCTTCTCGACGTTTGCCGAAGAGTGGGGCTTTTTGGGGAGCGTAGTCATGATACTGCTGTACCTGTTTATTTCTGGCCGGATCCTGTGGTTGGCAGTGAATACAGCTTCGCCATTTTCACGTTTGGTGAGTGGCGCACTGGCCATGAGTTTCTTCCTGTATGCCTTTATTAACCTTGGCATGGTGAGCGGCTTGTTGCCGGTAATGGGCAGCCCGCTACCCTTTATCAGTTATGGCGGCACGGCGATGATCACCCAAGGTGCCTGTTTTGGCATCATCATGGCGCTTTGTTGTGGCAAGCAGCCAATGGTTGCCACCTGGAGTGCCAGGACCTTTACCCAATCCCCTTCATAAGAAGTGATAACGCGACGGCTTCGTTACCTTAATGCCAGAAAGGTTGCCTGACTGGCATTAAGGTGCGGTGCTGGAATCGCGAGGAACAGAGATTACAGCGCAGCCTTAACCTTTTTGGCCACATCCTCCGGTACCCATTTCATCCACACATGTGGATAGGATTCGAGGAATTCAAATGCCGCAATTTCACCGTCTGCCTGATTCTCTTCCATCCATGCCATCATGGCACTCATGTCTGCATTGGTATATGCACGGTTGCTGATGTATCTATACGCCGCCGGGGATTTGGTAGCGAAGCTCTCTGTGGTGATCGTGTTTACCGCAGACGGTGGGTAAGCTGTGACTTTGGGGTTGATACAGTCGGCTTGGGTAATACAGTTTTCATAGTGTTCAGGATCGGCGTCCACACCAAAATCGACTTTCATCATATCATAACGACCCAGTACAGGTGTGGGTGACCAGTAATACCCAAACCATGCATTTTCCCTGTCATTGGCGCGGGCAATGGAACCTGCCAGCGCGGCACCGGAACCTGGGTCAATCATTTCAAATCCGGCTTCCTCAAGACCCAGGGCATTAAAAAGGTGACCTGCGGTGATTTGGCACGTCCAACCTGCAGGGCAGGTCATAAAGCCGGATTTACTGTCGTCTTCCGGGTGGGGAAACAGATTCGCATTGGCTTTAATGCCTTCAATGGTGGCAAGCTCCGGGTGTTTGTCTATCATGTATTTCGGTATCCAAAAGCCTTCTTCTCCCCCTTCCACAAAGGCTTTACCGGCAAAGCGGAGCTTTTTCTCGTCCACACCTTTTTGTAACATCTCTTTGTGGGAGTTACTCCAGAACTCCGGGGCGATATCCGGCTCGCCTTTTTCAGTCATTGAAACACCGGTTGGCATGGTGTCGCCGGGCACCAGTTCAGCATTGCAGCCGAAGCCATTGGTGAGAATGAACTGATCAACGTGTGCCATCAAGGTAGCGGAGTTCCAGTTCATGTCGGCAAGGGTGACATCACCACACTCATCGGCAAACGTGAAAGGGGAAAGTGCCAGCAGCGCAAGGGGGAAGTAGCGGGATTGCATAGGGAGTGACTCCTTTGGTGACGATGCTCGTCTTCTCATTGTTCCCATACCCCTGTGTTCTCAGGGCTGGGTATGTTATTTCCACGATAGCAAAGTTGTTGGAGCGGATTCGTGTTATTGGGTGATATTCGTGACATTTACACCATTATACGCCCCCTTTTACTGTGGTTTCCGGTAAGTAACCTGTTGGAGCATCTGACTGATGAAGTCGTACTAAAAGAAGGCAGGACGCTACCTGCTGGCATTCTTTATTGTAATGATAACCATTATCATTTATTTTGGTGGTAATGGTTATCACAAACGGTGGGGATGAATGAATGTCAGAGCCAGCCAAGGCAAGGTGTGCGCGGGAGCGATCGGGTTCTGGGGAAAAAGTGCAACTCGAAATCAATGTTCAGGTACTGGAAAGACTGTTTACCAACGGACAGCTTTGTGCAGCCGAATTCAGTTGCCTGAACCCAGCCTCCAAAAAAGCGGTGCAAGCACTTTGCCTCAATACCTGTATGTCACGCTACTGTCGTGAGCAAACTATCGCGTTATCGGTGAGTCCCGATCTGCTGATTGAAAATAAAAACATTACGTATTAACGGCAATGTAAATTCATCATTTAAAACTCTTATCATCGAGCGTAAAAACTTTCATTAAAAAATAATTCAAATATCATCAATCATTTAGTAAATTTTTTGACGTTAATTTAGGGATGCTCTCTTGAAAACAAGCAGGTGACTCTCCAAATATATGAGTGTGAAGGTTGTGGCGATATTCGTGCGACCTTTTACAAAGACATTTACTGAATCTAAATACATATCGCTTCTTTGGAGGATATATGATGAAAACTATCGATTTGACCCCACTGTATCGTAATAGCATCGGTTTTGACCGCTTTGCTTCTTTATTGGATAACGCGTTCCGTGCAGAAAGCGCGACGGCGGGTTACCCTCCGTACAACATTGAATCACTGGAAGACAACAAATACGCTATCACCTTGGCTGTAGCCGGTTTCACTCAAGAAGAACTGAGCATTAATGTAGAACGTGGTGTACTGACCATCCGCGGTGAAAAAGCGAAAACAGAAGGCAAAAACTACCTGTATCAAGGTATCGCAAACCGCACGTTCGAACGTAAGTTCAATCTGGCTGACTACGTTGAAGTAACCGGCGCAGATCTGGAAAACGGCTTGCTGAAAATTAACCTGTTGAAGGTTATTCCAGATGCGATGAAACCAAAGTCTATCGCAATCAACAGTGGCTCTTCTTCTACTATCGAACATAAAGAAGACATTGTTGCTTGATTTGTATCCATAATATTGCGTTAAGTGGAAGGGCTGAGTTGTTCAGCCCTTTTTGCTATCTAACCTCATTTTAATATAGCTGTATTCAAGCAACCTGAATCCTGCATCTTTAGGTTGCTTGGATTTATATGCATTGCCATTCCTATCCCCTTGCATGCACCCGTAGCGATCACGGGTATAAACGGTTAATTACTGCTGGGTAACAATCCCTCTTTCCATGACGGTATAGAAGGCAATCTATTTGTAAAATAATCATTTTTTATCATGCATGACAAGCTGCCAGCGTCGCATTGCGGCCTGATCAGATCTCAATTCGGGAACAGGCGAGTAACTGATTGGCACTACACTTACCATGGCATAACAAAAGCAAGTGTCAGATTGGATGATTGGATAGCAAGATTAGGATAGCGGATAGCAAGGAAAGCCAATGAAACAGCAAGCCCAGCACAGCGCTTTAACGGATCAGGAGCGCGTTGTGGTAGCAGAAGCAATAAATACCCTGAAGACCAAGCCGGGTGCCCTGTTACCCATATTGCATGAAATTCAGCATCGTCTGAGCTATGTCCCTCCCGCTGCAGTGTCAATGATTGCGCGAGGATTGAACCTGTCAAACGCCGATGTGCATGGTGTTATCAGTTTCTACCATGAGTTTCGCAATCATCCGCCCGGTAGCCATGTTATCCAGATTTGCCGTGCAGAATCCTGTCAGTCGATGGGATCGCAGGCATTGGAACGCCATGTGTTTTCCCGGCTTGGCATTGGCTTTCATGAAACCACCAAAGATAACAATTTCACCCTTGAGCCGGTTTATTGTTTGGGCAACTGCATGTATTCCCCTTGTGTCCGGGTGGGTGACGATATTCACGGTGACATGAATGATGACGCGTTTGATAGCCTCGTTGATTCGTTGATCTCCCAAGTGGTTGAGGTGAAGGCGCCATGAGTTATCGTATTTATGTCCCCCTTGATTCTTCGTCTGTTTCCCGAGGGGCCGACAAGGTTGCGGCGCGATTGGCACACAGCGCTGTCACCCATGGCGAATCCCTGACGGTTGTCCGCAATGGCTCCCACGGTCTTTTCTGGCTGGAACCCATGATTGAAGTGGAATCTGCCGGGGGCCGCATCGCATTCGGTCCTGTGTTTGAAGAGGATATTGATGCACTGCTTGACCTGCGTTTTTTTGCGCCGGATGAGGCAGGCAGTGCTGCGTTGGAACATCCCTTGTGTCTTGGTCTGACCACGGAGATTCCCTGGCTGAAGCGCCAGGACAGACTGACGTTTGAACGGGTGGGGGTTGTCGATCCTCTTGATGTTGAAGATTACTGCAGTAAGGGCGGTTTTGACGGACTGAAAAGAGCGCTCACTATGACAACCCAGGAAATGCTGGATGAAGTGAAAGCCTCCGGACTGCGCGGTCGTGGTGGGGCGGCATTCCCTACCGGTATTAAGTGGCAAACTGTGGCAGACCAACCTTCGGGTCAGAAATACGTTATCTGCAATGCTGACGAAGGCGATTCAGGCACTTTTGCTGATCGTATGTTGATGGAAGGCGATCCGCTTACCCTGATTGAAGGCATGATCATCTGTGCGTTGTCTGTCGGTGCTTCTCAGGGCTATGTCTATACCCGATCTGAATATCCCAATGCCTGCAAGATTTTCACTAAAGCCATTGAAAACGCTTATGCCGCCGGCTATCTCGGCCCAGATATTTGCGGCAGCGGCAAGCATTTTGATTTAGAACTGCGGATGGGCGCGGGGGCGTATATTTGTGGCGAGGAAACCTCTTTGATGGAAAGCCTTGAGGGTAAACGGGGTTTGGTCAGGAATAAGCCACCGCTGCCTGCCATTGAGGGACTGTTTGGTAGGCCGACAGTGATCAATAACGTGATCTCTCTGGCGTCAGTACCGATCATTTTCTCGAAAGGGGCGGACCACTATAAAGATTTTGGCCAGGGGCGTTCGCTTGGCACTATGCCGATTCAACTTGCCGGCAACATCAAGCGGCCGGGGCTGTTTGAACTCGCTTTTGGTGTCACTATCCGAGAGCTGCTTTTCGATTTCGGTGGGGGAAGTAAAACCGGCAATCCGCTAAAAGCAGTTCAAATTGGTGGGCCGCTCGGGGCATATATTGCCGAAAAAGACTGGGACACCGGGCTGGATTACGAACACCTTGCAGCGCGTGGTGCCATGTTGGGGCACGGCGGCATTGTCGCTTTTGATGAGCAGACAGACATGAGCCAGATGGCGCGTTTTGCCATGGAATTCTGTGCGTTGGAATCTTGCGGTAAATGTACACCTTGCCGGATTGGTGCAGTACGTGGCGTTGAAGTGATTGATCAATTGTTACGTGCCACTGGCGATGAGAAGTCAGCACATAAAGCCTTGCTTGATGATTTGTGCGAGACGATGGAACAGGGATCCCTTTGCGCCATGGGTGGCATGACCCCCTTCCCGGTGAAAAGTGCGTTGAAACATTTTCCAGACGATTTTGGTTTTGCGTTAGACGCAAAAAATACGGGCGTTGACGGGTGATAGTCCGTCGAGGAGGCAACAATGGTTGAGTTTTATATCCCCCTTGAACAGGGCAACAAAGACGTCGGGACTCCGCCGATGAAAGGTGAGGATCTCAAACCCATCACCCTGACCATTGATGGCTGGTCAGTCACAGTGCCTGAAGGCACCTCGGTAATGCGTGCGTCATCCATGCTGAATATCCAGATCCCCAAACTGTGTGCCACCGATTCGTTGGACGCCTTCGGATCGTGCCGGATGTGCGTGGTGGAGATTGAAGGCATGCGCGGAAAACCGGCAGCCTGCACCACACCCGTTGTGGAAGGTATGGTCGTCACCACACAGAATGAAGCTCTTCGTAAGTTACGACGTAATGTAATGGAGCTGTACATTTCAGACCACCCGTTGGATTGCCTGACCTGTGCCGCCAACGGCGATTGTGAATTGCAAGATATGGCGGGCGCTGTCGGACTTCGTGAGGTGCGTTATGGTGTTGAGGGCAGCAATCACCTTGATCAGGAAAAGGACACCTCCAATCCGTATTTTACGTTTGATACCAGTAAATGCATTGTTTGTTCACGTTGTGTCCGTGCCTGTGACGAAATACAGGGGCAGCATGCTCTGACCGTTGAAAGCCGGGGGTTTGAATCCCGTATTGTGGCGGGTGCAGAATCGTTTATGGCGTCTGAATGTGTGTCTTGCGGCGCTTGTGTTCAGGCTTGCCCAACAGCAGCGCTGATCGAAAACAGTGTGATTGAGCAAGGCACACCGAGTCACTATCGTGTGACGACCTGTGCCTATTGTGGGGTGGGCTGTGCATTTCGTGCCGAGATGCGGGGAGATCAGCTTATCCGGATGGTGCCGCACAAAGAGGGCAAAGCAAACCAGGGACATTCATGCGTGAAAGGCCGTTTTGCCTTTGGCTATGCGACCCATAAAGATCGTGTTACCCGCCCGATGATCCGCGACACCATCAATGAGCCGTGGCGCAAAGTGAGTTGGGATGAGGCGATTGGGTTTGCCGCAGACAAGATCAGGGCGCTCCGGGATAAATATGGGGCGAACGCATTGGGGGGCATTACCTCGTCACGCTGCACCAATGAAGAAACCTATCTGGTGCAGAAGCTGGTTCGCGCTGGGTTTGGCACCAATAACGTCGATACTTGTGCCCGTGTTTGCCATTCTCCAACCGGCTATGGCCTGAAAACCACCTTGGGTGAATCGGCAGGCACCCAAACGTTTGAATCGGTGCAGAAAGCCGATGTGGTTATTGTGATTGGTGCTAATCCAACCGATGGCCACCCGGTGTTTGCTTCCCAGCTTAAACGTCGCCTGAGAAAAGGCGCGAAGTTGATAGTGATTGACCCGCGTGAAATTGATTTGGTCAACGCGCCGCACGTCCGTGCCAAATACCATCTGCAACTGCGTCCCGGTACCAATGTGGCGGTGATGAATGCGCTGGCGCATGTCATTATCAATGAAGGGCTGGAAGCAACAGATTTTATCGCTGAACGTTGCGACACCGAGGCGTATAACAAATGGCGTGATTTTATCGCCCAGCCGCATCACTCGCCGGAAGCGATGGAAAGTGCGACAGGTGTGCCCGCCATATTGATCCGGGAAGCGGCAAGGATGTTCGCGAAAGCACAGAACGGTGCGATTTATTATGGTCTGGGAGTGACAGAGCACAGCCAGGGGAGTTCAGCTGTCATGGCGATTGCCAATCTGGCAATGGTAACAGGCAACATTGGCCGTGAAGGTGTAGGGGTTAACCCGTTGCGTGGACAAAACAACGTACAGGGCAGCTGTGATATGGGCTCTTTTCCGCATGAATTGCCCGGTTACCGTCACGTCTCAGACCCGCAAGTGCGTGTGTTGTTTGAAAGCGAATGGGGCGTGCCGATTGACGAGGAACCCGGGCTTCGTATTCCCAATATGTTTGATGCTGCGATTGCAGGTCGGTTTAAAGGCATGTATGTGCAGGGTGAAGATATTGCCCAATCCGATCCCAATACCCAACATGTTGAGGCGGCATTGTCATCGCTCGAATGCCTGATTGTTCAGGACATCTTCCTGAATGAAACCGCTAAGTTTGCCCATGTGTTCCTTCCGGGAGCCAGCTTTCTTGAAAAAGACGGTACGTTTACCAACGCAGAGCGGCGGATTTCGCCCGTGCGTAAAGTAATGGCTCCTCTTTCCGGCAAAGCCGACTGGGAAGTGACGATAGATTTTGCTAACGCCCTTGGTTATGAGATGCATTATAACCATCCCTCTGAAATCATGGATGAAATTGCCCGATTGACGCCAACATTCCAAGGTGTTAGCTATGAAAAGCTGGATAAACTGGGTTCGATTCAGTGGCCTTGTAACAATATGGCGCCCGAAGGAACACCCACCATGCATATTGGCCGCTTTGTAAAAGGCAAAGGCAGCTTTGTGGTGACCGAATATGTGGCAACCGAAGAGAAAGTGAATAAGCGATTCCCATTGCTGCTGACCACTGGCCGCATATTGACCCAGTACAATGTCGGTGCGCAAACCCGCCGCACTGATAATACACGCTGGCACAAAGAAGATGTGCTGGAAATCCATCCTTTGGATGCAGAAGATCGTGGGATCACAGAAGGCACAGCAGTGCTGATTGCCAGCCGTGCTGGTGAAGTCTCCCTGCCTGCTAAAATCAGCAACCGTATGCAACCGGGCGTGGTTTACACCACCTTCCACCATCCGGTATCCGGCACCAATGTGGTCACCACAGAAAACTCGGACTGGGCAACCAACTGCCCGGAATACAAAGTGACCGCAGTGCAGGTGAAAGTGGCCGTTAACCAAACAAATTGGCAGCGGCGTTTTCGCGAGTTTGACGAGCAGCAACAAGCGCATTTGTCGGCTGCCACCCAAGGTAGTGGGCATTGAGAGGAGTTAGCATGGACGGCGAACACCATCGTAATGAACGGCTTTTTGTGATGGCGAACCAAATCGCAGAAAACCTTGCACATGGCAGGAGTGAACAGGAAACCGTAGAAGACGTTGCGTCACACATCCGCCGCTTCTGGTCCCTTGACATGAAACAAAGCCTGTTTGAGGGGATGGGCAAGGATGTGCTCAATCCCATCGCCGAAAAAGCGACCGAGTTATTGGTAAAAGAGTACCGGCTGAAAGCGGGATAGCGTTGTGAGGCCCAAAGACGCCAGGGTACTTGCCCCAGCGTTTGGGTTAGCTTAGCTGCGTTTGGGCTGCTTGTAAGTGCGGCCTGCAGCGGCATAGGTATCGCGGTTTTTAATGTCGAACTGGGTGTAGAAGAACCAGGCGACAAACACAATCACGTCGTCGCCAACGTTCATAATGTGCTCCACGAACTCTTGTGCTTCACCGTCGTCATTTTCTTCGGTAAATACGTGGTAAACACGGTTTTCACCCTCAACTTCCGCCAGTGCAAACTGCCCGGTCAGCGCA
The DNA here is from genome assembly GCF_059704325.2 of Grimontia sp. THUN1695. Classification (NCBI taxonomy): domain Bacteria; kingdom Pseudomonadati; phylum Pseudomonadota; class Gammaproteobacteria; order Vibrionales; family Vibrionaceae; genus Grimontia; species Grimontia sp. THUN1695. The sequence continues at coordinate 48,685 of NZ_AP046576.1, forward strand.
TTTGCAGCTTCTGCAACGGCTTCGTTTTCGCATGCTTTCAGCATGTCGAGTGCTTCAGGAAGGTCTGCTTTTTGGCAAAGGGCTTTGACCAGTGTTTCAAATTCTTTCTGTTCCATTATGGCGCCTTTATTCGATCGAAAAGTAAAATGCCCGGCAAAACCGGGCACTTTGAACGCAGATTGAAAGGATCACGCCTCAATTTCTGCGTTGTGATAAACGTTTTGTACGTCGTCACAGTCGTTCAGCATGTCCATGAACTTCTCAAAGACAGCCACGTCGTCGCCGCTGATTGTTGTCATGGTTTGTGGCACGAAAGTGATTTCTTCAACGTCAATGGTAACGTTCGGCATTGACTCTGTCAGTGCACTTTTCAGTTTGAAGAATTCTGTGTGAGGGGCGAAAACTGTGATAACGCCGTCTTCACACTCAATGTCAGTCACATCAACGTCTGCCATGACCAATGCTTCCAGTACGGTTTCTTCGTCGTCACCCGCAAACTGGAAAACAGCCTGGTGCTCAAACATGTGGGCAACAGAGCCAGGGCTGCCGATTTTGGCGTTGGTTTTCACGAAGCACTGACGGACTTCCATATAAGTACGGTTGTTGTTGTCTGTCAGACAGTCAACAATCACAGAGCAACCGCCTGGACCGAAACCTTCGTAGCGCGCAACTTCATAGTTTTCACCACCGCTGCCAGACGCTTTTTCAATCGCTTTTTCAATCACGTGGCTTGGCACCTGATCTTTCTTCGCTTTATCAATGATACGTCTTAGCGAGAGGTTAGAGTCAGGGTCGGTACCACCGTTTTTCGCGATAACGTAGATCTCTTTACCGTACTTAGAGTACAGCTTAACTTTGGCGCCTTGTGTTTTCGCCATTGAAGCTTTACGAACTTCGAAACTGCGTCCCATGGGGAGTCACTCTCTTTGATATGCGTTTATTAAAGTGGCAGCGATTTTATCAATCACCGGTGGTTTATTTCCAGCACTAAAAGCGCTGGACCTCCCGTATTTACTGAGACTGAGCAAGACTTCGTTGTGTTGTTTTATCTGTAACACCCGAAAAAAGCTACCAATTAGTGCGCTCTGGCGTGTCGATGTGGCGGCTTAAACGGAAATACGCTTTTTTTCAGTTTTAGAGTTGAGGAAACCTGAAACACCTCAAATAATTAACATAACCCCATCGCGAGCGGCGCCGGTGTCATGTTCATCTTGGGGATGCAGAGGGAGAGCGGAATCATGTCTGAAATGCTGCACCAGTACCCAGTGATCAATGAACGCGAAATACACGTTCGAGCCTGGAACCCGGAGGGTGGTGAAACGGTGTTCTGTTGGCATGGTTTAGCAAGGAACAGCATCGACTTTATTGAACTGGGGAATGCGCTGGCGTCGAAAGGCTACCGTGTCATTGCACCTGATACCCTGGGGCGTGGGTTATCGCAATGGGCAGAAGAACCGCAAGTAGAATACAGCTATGCCAACTATATTGCGATGGCGCTGAAGTTGATGGATTTTTACTGCTGTGACAAGGTTCATTGGGTCGGCACCAGCATGGGTGGGTTGATTGGTATGTTAATCGCAGCCAGTGATGAGAATGCCGACAAGATTGCAACTCTGGTTTTAAACGACATTGGCCCGGAAGTGCCAGCCGATGCCCTGGAGCGAATCGTCAGTTATGTGCAGACCCCCGTTTCTTTCAAACGGTATAATGAGATTAGCCAATACCTGCAAAGCCTCTATCAGCCCTTTGGTCCCCATACTTGCCAGCAATGGCATACCATGATTTCTGCATCGGTCCGCAGACTTGGCAATGGTGATTACACGACGCATTATGACCCCGATATTCTTGCGCAATACGATCCTGATACCCCGCCAATTAACCTATGGCGGCAGTTTAGCCGCCTTGATATTCCGTTAATGCTGATGCATGGATTGCACTCTGATGTGCTGACAAAGGGCATCGTTAAAAAGATGCGAGAAATGCAACCGGACATGGCGGTGAATTATTATCTTGGCTGCGGCCATGCGCCTAATCTCTTCTATCCGTCATATCGCCATGATGTCGAGCAGTTTATTGAGCAACATCCACTGGCACCACTATCCAGTCCAACAAAATACGGGTTGATCTGCCGCGAGCCCATGAATTAAAGCGGTATCGCTTAAACGGACAAAACCCCATGAAGGGGCTTTGTGCCTTTCTTACGACAGCAGGGGGAAGTCAATAGGCCTTGGACACTTTAAATCGTCCAACAGATTTTCTGAATTGACTCACCAGGCTATTCACCTGACGGGCAGATCCTTGCACATCCTCCGCCGATTCGTGGTTATTGGAGGCCATGTCGGCAATGCCCTGAATACGTCTTGCCAGCTCTTGGTTGGCGACAGTTTGCTCATGCAGCGATCGGGAAACTTCTTCGATGATATTGATAAGATCGAGTGACTTTTGGTGCATTTCGCGAACCGATTGTTCGGCTGTATGGGTTTGCGACATGTTATCACTCACCACACTGACACTTTCTTCGATATGGCTCACTGTCATCTCAATGCCATTGCGAAGTTCCTGAATGGTAGAGGCAATCTGTTTGGTGGAGTCTGATGTGCGGACGGCTAGGTTACGCACTTCATCGGCGACAACGGCAAAGCCACGACCTTGATCGCCAGCGCGGGCAGCTTCAATGGCCGCATTCAGTGCCAGCAAGTTGGTCTGTTCCGCTACATCATTGATCACGCTGATAATGCCTTCAATCTCCTTGGAGTGCTGATCGAGCTCAGCAACGGCAGAGCTGGAACGTTGAGATTTCTCAGACATCTGATCCATGTTGGAAATAGTCAGCTGCATGGTTGATGCGCCGACTTTAGCCTTATTCCCACTTTCATTGGAAAGGGTCTTCATTTTGTCGGCGTCGTGGGAAATGGTGTTGATACTGGCAGCAAATTCCTCCACCAGTGCAGCAATGCTGCCGGTGTCTTCAGACTGTTGGGTTGAAGCACCAACGATATGGTTAGACAGGGTTTCTAATTTAGACACTTCACTGTTGAGCTGGTTTGCGCCCTGAGCGATGCTGGTCAGGGTTTCTTCAAACGCCGTCATCAAATTGTTGAATGCGCGTCCCAGATCGGTGATTTCGTTTTTACCTTTTAACGTCGAACGAACCGTCAGATCTAGGTTTCTTTCTGCTGTTAGAAGCAAGGTTTGCAGTTTGCTCAACGGTACCGTGATGCTGCGGGCAATGGTAAAGGAAATGGCTGCTAACACCAGTGCAATAGCTGCCACCAGAAGCAACATTTTTCGTACGTCTTGGTAGAAAACGGCATCTACATCATCGACATAAAGGCCGGTGCTTAGTACCCAGCCCCAAGGCTGGAAAGGCAGTGAGTAAGTGATTTTCGGGTGTGGTTTTGTGTCGTTACCTGCTTTCTTCCAATAGTAGGTGACAAAACCGCCGCCTTCTTTCGCTTGTTGTGCCTGCTCAGTAAAAAGGTAGACGCCATTGACATCCTGGCGATCACGAAGGTTTTTACCGTTAAGATCTGGAGAGATAGGGTGGTGGACCATGTTTGCGTCCATATCAAACACCATGAAATAACCATTATTACCATAACGCATGGCATCGATGGCAGTAATAGCACGTTGTTGGGCTTCCTTTTCGGAAATTTCGCCGGTTTGTGTTTGTTGGTATAGGCGGGTAACCAGACTTTGTGTTGTTTCAACAAGAACCCGTATCTGGCTTTTTCTCTCTTCCAACATGTTATCGCGCTTAACTGTAAGCGAGATAATGGTGACTGAAACCAAAGACAGCAAGGCAATGATAATGATCAACGATAAACGTTGCCGGATAGACAGCGCGTTCATGTTTCTCTCCATAGGGTCCAAGACCCTTAGCTAACTGGTTAAAATAATGGGTTTTATAAAAAAGAGTCTAGCAACTGGTTTCATATTTTCCTGATGTGAAATGGATCAAACTGGCAGCAAAAACACGGCGGGATTTGATTGATCTCATGTCTGGCTAGGTAGACAAAGGGCTGCGGCGGCATGGAAAGGAAACGCATTGACTTAATGAATGTATTTCGGTGAATTAACATTTTTTAGAAATGTGATCGGATGCATTTATTTGTAGGAAAATAATTTCAATTGTTTTCCTTATTGGTGTGCATGTGGCACGAAGATGGTGCACTTGTTATCGTGAATGCCTGAAATAATCGTAATCCCAGAAAAAAAGTGTGCTTATCACGGTCAGCTATATGCGAAGTGATTGCTTTGGTTTAGACTACCGCCCTTTACCCATCCATACCGAGGTAATTAATCATGTCTTTACCAAATTGCCCACAATGTAACTCTGAATACACCTACGAAGATGGTGCGCTGCTTGTTTGTCCTGAGTGTGGGCACGAGTGGTCCCAGAATGCATCTGCTGATGTGGAAGAGGCAAAAGTCATCAAAGACTCAAACGGCAATGTTCTGCAAGACGGCGACACCGTCACTGTGATTAAAGACCTGAAAGTGAAAGGATCGTCACTGGTGGTTAAAGTCGGTACTAAAGTGAAAAACATCCGTCTGGTAGACGGTGACCACGACATTGATTGCAAAATCGACGGCATCGGCGCGATGAAGCTGAAATCGGAGTTTGTGAAAAAGGTATAGGCCCTGTTTTACGCCAAAGAAACCGCGCTTTTTTAGCGCGGTTTTTTTTCGCCTAATGTCTGTGTGATAGTGTGGGGGTATGACTGTTGGCGACTGCTCATTTCAGAAAGCCAAGCTATTTTTAGAGAACCAACCTATGACGGCCCGACTTTATAATCATCTGGAAACTATCTGGAATTTTCACCTTATGGGGCATGACGTGAAGCCTGCGGATTGCCTGTTTGTGTTGTGCAGCAACGATCTTCGCGTTGCGGAGTATGCCGCAGAGCTATACCGAAAAGGGCTGGCACCTTATCTTCTTGTGTCTGGTGGGAGAGGGCGGTTTACCGAAGACATATTTGATAAAACAGAGGCAGAAACCTTTGCCGATATCCTGTGTGATGAAGGGGTTCCGGCGTCAGCCATTTTGTTGGAAACCAAGGCGACAAATTCTGGCGAAAACATGACGCTGTCATATAACGTCATGAAAGGTCATGGACTGGCATTTTCCCGGTTTATTCTGGTGCAAAAACCTTTTATGGAAAGACGCGCCTACGCCACGTTTATGAAACAATGGCCGGGGGATATCAATAGCGTTGTCTGCACATCTCCACCAATCTCTTTCATTGATTACCCAAACGCAGACTTACCCTTTGACCATGTAGTTGAAGCTACCCTAAGCGATTTCGAACGTATTCGTGACTATCCCGCAAAAGGCTTTCAAATAGAACAGCTTATCCCTGACGATGTCATGTCGGCGTATCACGCGATAAAGAAACTCGGCCTGTGGTGAGAGTGGCGGTTATGTTTACCATACAATTTACCAAAATGTTAAAAATATAGGCGTAATTACTGGTGAATTCCCAGTAAAATACATAGTCTTATTGATAACTTGGATGGTAAGAGATAGTCGCAGTGAATGAAAAGGTGACCAACACAGCAAAGAACAAGGCTGTGTTGAACAAACCGCTCTCATTTGTGATCCTGATGCTGGGTATAACGTTCGGTATACTGAATTTGCAGCTTGTGTTAGGCGATGAACAACACAGTGTCTGGATGGATGCGTTATACGGCCTTTTGGCGTTTGTCGGGATTTTTCTTTCACTGTTTTGGGTATTTGATTCGAAAAACACCCGGGTGACGGATGACTATGTAGAAAAAGGCAAGCGACGCATTTATTGGCATGAGGTCACAGGCTCAACATCCAATGATTTTTCTGTCGTTATCATGGCGGGTGAGAAGCGGGTTGTGGTCAATTACTATGCCTACCGTCAGCCTGAAAAGCTGATTGAAGCTATCAGGCAATATCTGTCTGGCAGCGACAGCAGAAAGCCTGAATAGCAGATACAACAGAAAACGCTGAGTTTCCCCAGCGTCCGTATTTCTGCATCACATAATTGTCGCGCAGGATAAGCTAAATGCTTATGCGCTTCGGTACAGTTTAGTCAGTACAAACTCGCGGTGACCCAGCGCTTCTGCGGCTGTGGCTCGGCCATTTGCGGTGCGTAGCGTCATGTCGATCAGCGCATCACCGGCAGAGTCGAGATTCAGTTCACGGCGCAAGATGCCGGAAACATCCACGTCAATGTGTTCTCCCATGGTGCGCACTGTACGTGGGTTGGCGGTGATCTTGATAACCGGCACAATCGGGTTACCAATGACGTTGCCTTGCCCAGTAGGGAACAGGTGAACGGCGAAGCCTGCCGCTGCCTGCAAGGTGACACACTCGGCAGCGGCTGAAGACGTGTCCATAAAATACAGGCCGGGACCTGCCTCGGGGCGCTCGGCAGGTTTCAGTACATCTACAAACTGGGTGTTTTTACCAATTTTCTGATAGTTGCCAAATGCCTTTTCTTCGATGGTGGTCAGCCCGCCCTCGATATTACCTTTGGTTGGCTGGCTGTCAGAAAGATCGGACGTTTTGTGGGGTTCGATCACTTCATCCATATAAGCCTGCCAGGTATCGAGGAACTTCTGCCCAATTTCAGGGCTGATGGCGCGAGTTTTACAGATTTGCTCTGCACCGGTGAGCTCTGAGGTTTCCCCAAAACATAAAGTAGCGCCTGCGGCAGAAAACTTGTCACACAGATTGCCAACGGTAGGGTTCGCTGCCAGACCTGATGTGGTGTCAGACTCACCACATTTCATCGATACCCAAAGCTCGCTCACATCGCACGCTTCGCGGGTCAGCTCACTGGCGTAGTGAACGTATTCTTTCGCAACGCGGGAAGCAGCAGCGATGGTGTTGATGTCACCATTTTGTTCAATTGCAAAGCCCTGAACAGGCTTGCCAGAGGCTTTGATGCCTTCCACCACGCGGCTTGTCCAGCCCGGTTCGATGCCGATCACCACCACCGCAGCGACATTGGGGTTGCAACCCGTACCAATCAGGGTGCGGAAATGCAGTTCCAAATCTTCACCAAATTGCAGACGGCCATAGGGATGGGGCAGTGCCAGCGTACCTTTGATGTTGTTGGCGACCGCTTCACACGCGGCGTTCGACAGATCGTCCAATGGCAGGATGATGACGTGATTGCGCACACCGACACGGCCATTTTCGCGGCGGTAGCCCATAAATGTGTAATTGCTCATGGTTACCACCTCTTGGTTTTCACATTGTGTACGTGCACGTGACCGCCTTTTGCGATGTCAGCGACGGCCTTGCCGATATCATTATCATACTTAATGATGGTATCGCCGTTTTTAATATCACTCAGCGCCACTTTGTGACCGAGAGGGATCGCGTCCAGTGCGCGGACTTCGATGGTTTCATCGGTGTCCATCACCCATCCGGTTAGCGTTTGACCTGCTTCGAGGCCCTCGACCACAATCACGCCGACAGTGTCAGACGAGTCGTGGACGAGAAAATCCGGTGCTTGCATTTTCATCTCCTTTTGAATCGGGGTGTTAAATCGCATTGCCTTTTATCCTCAGCATGGCGGTGTACAGTCTGGGCGAACCTGCTTGCCGTCTTGCCTTGGTGTTTGATTACCCTTCGGGAAGCAGTACCACTTTGGCAGCGGCAATACGTCCGTGAAGTAAATCGTCAAAAGCGTTCGCGCCATCACTGAGCGGACGCTCCTGAATCCAGTCCAGTGCGCCCAGCGCACCGTTGTGCATGGCCTCAAGCGTTGCCTTGAAATCCTGCATGGTGTAGGTGTAACTGCCGGCGAAGGTCACTTCCTGTAGGGTGAACTTGCGTACATCCAGCCCTTCCAGGCTGTCTTGCAGTCCGACATGGATGATCACACCGCCGGGTTTGACCGCTGCAGAAGCCCCCATTCGTGTGTGCTTGTTCCCCACACAATCCACCACCAGATCGATGCTGTTTTTGCTTATTACATCATCGGTGAGCGGGTCGAATACGTTGCAGGGGCAGGTTTTTTCAACGGTTTCGCGCCGCAGGGCATTGGTTTCTGCCAGATAAATGTGTTTGCAGCCTTGTGCAGTCAGTGAAAGCGCGGCTGCAAGGCCGACTGCTCCGCCGCCATAAACCAGCGCTCTGTTTTCCGCCAGAGGCCGTTTGCTTAGCTCTGCCCCTTTGCTGACTGCGTGCCAGCCTGTGGCAATAGGCTCAGCGAGCGAGGCGGTGCTCAGTGACATACCTTCTGGGACACGCACCAGATTGCGCTTGGGAATGGCGATAAACTCCGCGAATGCCCCTTCCCTTGGCGGCATGGAAATGATCTGGCGAGACTGACACTGGTTTGTGAAGCCGGTCAGACAGTATTCACATTCGCCACAACTGACCAGTGGGTTGATGACCACGGCTTGTTGATCCCATGCGCCACCGTGAACAATGCCAGCGCCTTCATGTCCCAAAATCAGCGGGGCAGGGCGGCGCTCATCGTGGCCGAGGTAGGCATGTAAATCAGACCCGCAAATCCCCACCGCGCGGATTTCAACCAATACTTCACCTTCCTGCGGCGTTGGCATTTCCTCACTGCGATAGGTCATTTGGCTCGGGCCTGTGTAAACCAGTGCTTTCATATCCATGGTTGCTATTCCTTCTTAGCTATTTAGCGGTGTAGCCGCCATCGAGTGCGATCATCTGGCCTGTGATGTAATCCGACGCGCGTGAGGCCAGAAACACAGTCAACCCGTCAAAATCGTTCAGTTCACCATTGCGACCAATAGCCGTCATGGCAGCGTGGTGCGCTGAGAGTGAATCATCACGGAAGACTTTTTCGGTCAACGGTGTCTGGAAGAACCCCGGCGCAATGGCGTTGGTGGTGATGCCGTCTTTTGACCAGGCTTCCGCCATTGCCCGTGTCAGCTGTGCGACGCCGCCTTTTGATGCGCCATAAGGAATCGAGTTGGCAAAAGCGCGATAGCTTTGCAGCGAGCCAATATTGATGATCTTCCCCCGGCCTTTTTCCCGCATGCCGGGCAGGCAGGCTTTGGCCAGAAAAAAAGGGACAGACAGGTTAAGGTTTAATGTGATGTCCCAGCTTTCCAGCGTGATGTCATCAGCAGGCTGGCGCAGATTGACACCAGCCGCATTCACCACAATGTCTGGTGCGCCAAAGTGTGATGATGCTTTTTCAATAAAGCGGGGCAGCGTTTCCCGCTTGCTAAGGTCAACCGTTTCAATGGCGGCGTCCCCGTCTTCACCGGCAATGGCGAGTGCAGTTTGTGCCAGTGTTTCAGCATGGCGCCCCGCAAGCACCACTTTGGCACCGGCTGCAGCGAGGGCATAGGCCATGCGCTGGCCTATACCGGAACCTGCCCCTGTGACCAGTGCCACCTGACTTTCAAGGCTAAAAAGCTGCTGTATTCTGCTGACCGTCATCTCTGTTCCTTCCGGTTTCAATCACTCAGGCTGCAGGTTGAACTGCTCGTCAGGGAAGTATTTTGCAAGACGTGCATCGCCGGTTTTGGCGTGTGCCTCCATGCCTTCAAGGCGCGAAATACGTGCGGTGACCTGTGCAACATCTTTGCTTGCGTCCCGAGTAGAGCGCTGATAGGTGACGACTTTAATGAATTTGCCTGCGCTCAGCCCCCCGGTGTACTTGGCAGCGCCTTTGGTGGGCAGGATGTGGTTGGGTCCTGAGGTTTTGTCACCAAATGCCACATTGGTCTCTTCGCCAAGGAATAAAGAGCCGTAGTTACGCAGGTTTTTCAGCCACCAATCCAGATCGTCAGCGTGCACTTCAAGGTGTTCAGAGGCGTATTGATCGCTCACTGCCACCGCGTCTTCGCGGGAATCGACAACAATCACTTCGCCATAATCACGCCATGCGGCTTCTGCTGACTGGCGGTTGAGCTCCGGCAGTTCAGCAATCAGCTCAGGCAGACGCTTCATCACCGTTCGTGCCAGTGTTTCGGAATCGGTGACCAGCCACGCTGGGCTGTTGGGGCCGTGCTCCGCCTGACCCACCAGATCAACGGCCACCAACTCAGGGTCAGCATGGCTGTCAGCAATCACCATGATTTCAGAAGGGCCGGCAAACATATCAATACCGACACGGCCGTAGAGCTGGCGCTTAGCTTCAGCAACAAACTGGTTACCGGGGCCAACAAGAATGTCCGCGGGGTGCCCGGTAAACTGGCCGAATGCCATGGCAGCAATACCCTGCACGCCACCAAGATTTAAGATAGTGTCAGCACCACACAGGCTGAGGGTATAAAGAATGGCGGGGTGGATACCACCTTCACGGCCCGGGGGGGAACAGGCTATAACGTGGTCAACGCCTGCCACTTTTGCTGTTGTCACCGACATAATGGCCGAAGCAATGTGCGAGTAACGACCTCCGGGCACGTAGCAGCCTGCTGCCTGCATCGGGATCAAACGCTGGCCGGCAAACAGACCCGGCGACAGCTCGGTTTCAAACTCGCTCAGGCTATTACGCTGCGCCTGTGCAAAGTCGCGGACACGCTCATAGGCAAACTGGATATCTTTTTTCAGCTGTTCCGGCACCTTGGCTGCGGCGTTGTCGATCTCTTGCTGGGAAACCACAATATCGCCATGCCAGTTATCAAATTTGCGGGTATAGGCAATGCAGGTTTCTTCGCCGCCTTGTTCAATTTCTTTCAGCATGTCCGCCACGATTGCGCGAACATCGTCTTCACCTGTAGCCGCCGTTTTTTCGGCTTTTTTCAGATAGTTAACAGCCATGTTATTCAATTCCTCATTACGTTTTGGACGCAACGTTCCTATCTGGCCGGTCGTCGAACATGCCAGAGAGCGGTTAGTTACGTGTCGTTAATCCAATGCCCAGAGTGATAATTCGGGGATAAATGCCAGCAGCAATACCACCGTTAACATGGATATCACGTAGGGCCCCGATCGCGCGGCAATCTTAAGTACCGAGGTCCCCGTTAATCCGGATACAACAAAGAGGTTCAGACCAAGTGGCGGTGTGATGAAGCCGACACCCAGTGCAGTCACCATCATGATGCAAAATTGCACATCTTCCATGCCGATCTCGCGTGCCAGCGGCAGCAGGATAGGCGATAAAATCAGAATATTTGGCGTGGTTTCCATAAAGCAGCCTGCGATGATCAGGATGCCAATCATAATCAGGATCAGCACAGTGCGGCTGTCGGTGAACGATGTCATGGTTTCCACAAATGCCTGTGGCACCTGAAGGGCAGCCAGTGTCTGTGCCAATGGTAAACTGAGCGCGATGATAGGCAGGATCACCCCGTTTACTTTGGCGGAGCTTTCCAGCATTTTGGGGAAATCGCTGATGGCCAGCGTGCCCTGGAAAAGCCCGATAATGATAGTGATCACGACAGCAACGGCGGCGGCTTCAGTGGGTGTAAAGACACCAGAATAAATACCGCCCAGAATGATCACCGGTACCAGCAGTGCATAACGTGCATCAATCACCACCGCCAGCCAGCGTTTGAGCGAGAAACCTTGTCCGGCGTTTTCGTAACCGTGGATGCGGTTCATCACCACGTTGGTCAGCATAATGGCCATCATCACCATGATCCCGGGCACAGCCGCGGCCAGAAACAGGGTGGATGCGGAAATGCCCAGCACCAGACCAATAATGATGTAGGCAATGGATGGCGGGATAAGGATCCCGGTACAGGCACCGGCTGCCACCAGTGCACAGGCATAAGGTTTGGGATAGCCCTGCGTCACCAGCCGGTCGATGGTCATCCTGCCAACTGCCGCTGCGCCTGCGGCATCTGAACCGGAGATACAGGCAAAGAAGCCACAGCCCAATACGGTAGCACTGCCAAATCCTGCCTTTGCCCCGCCAACACTCGCTTCTGCCACATCGAGCAACTTGGTTGAAAGCCCGGTTCTCACCAGCACATCACCGGTCAGGATAAAAAGCGGGACGGCAATCAGCGCGAAGGCATCAATACCATCGAACAGAGATTCTCCAAACAGGGAGAGGGGAAGAACATCGGTGATAAACAGCAGGGCAATAGAACCCAGCCCCAGTGATACCCATACCGGCACTGCAAAAGTGATAAGCACCAGCATGGCGATAACAGGACCGTAAAACTCCCAGCCAAGCTCGATGGAGACCTGTTGTGTGTAGTAATTCAGCATGGGATCTCCTAATCAAACAGCTTATTGCCTTCAAACACCGGGGTGTTGCGTGTCAGGCTCTGGATATCCCGGTACATGGACTGGACCAGCCGGAAGATCATCATGGAAAACCCCAGAGGAACTGCGGCAAGAAACCATGCCTGACTGATCCCAAGGCCGTGTGTCACTGACCCGAATTTTATTGACACTTCAATTGGGTGAATTGACCAATAGAGGGCGAACACGGCAACAATGAAGGTGGCAATATCCCCAACCAGATAGATAAATGCCTTCCCCCGGTTGGGCAAATAGTGCAGCAATACATCAATACGAATGTGTGCGCGTTCTTTGACGGCGGCGGATGCGCCAATCCATGCCAGATAGATAAAGGCGTACCTTGCCACTTCTTCACCCCATATGGAGGAATAACTGAACACAAACCGGCGCAGCACTTCCATGGCGATGGTGATCACAATGGTGGTGTAGAAGAACAGCAGTAACCAGCGTTCACCATTTTCATCGATGTGTTTGAGAAGATTCATTACGCGTATCCAACGTCCGTTTCAGAAAGAGTAGGGTGACCGTATGGACGACAGGCCGGCCATACGGTAGCTGCATTAATTACACATCGTGAACATAGGGGCCTTCGTTGTTATTGGCTGCATCCAGCAGTTTGTCGAAGGTCGCTTTCGAACCGGCAAGTTCGGTTTTAAAGGCGTCCCATGCCGGGAGCTGGTGGCCTGCTTTATTTGCCCACAATGCCATTTCGTCGTCGTTGGGAGCATAAAACTGCACGCCGGCACGGCTGAGCTCTGCCATGGCATAGGCTCGTGCGGCTGGCACTTTCGCCAGATTCTGCAACGAGGTCACTTCGCTTGCGAACTCAATGCCTTCCTGAATGTGGCCCGGCAGGCTGTTAAACCACTCAAGGTTACATGAGAAAACCTGAGAGTCCGGCACTGAGCGGTTGAAAGTGACCCAGGATAGGACATCTTTAAAGCCGAATACATTCAGTGCCTCGACGGATGGGTCGAGGGCATCTGCTACACCCTGTTTGATGGCGGAAGGTGTTTCCCCCCATGCAACCGGTGTCGGGTTGGCACCAAGCAGACGGTAAAATTGCTGGAGAATTTTAGAACCCGGTACACGGAATTTAATGCCTTCCATTTGATCCGGGGTTTTGATTGGACCTTCAAGGCCGTTGCGCAACGCGACAACCCTTGGGTCAATCACCACATACCAAAGCGGCTTAAAGCCTCTGGCTTCCACTTTGGGGTGAATTTCTGCTTTCCATGCCTCTGATGTCACCAGATTGATAAATTTTTGGTTTTCACCGCACCAGTAAGGAATGTTGATAAGGTCGATAGCCGGGGCAAACGGCGCAAAGTTAGAAAGAGAATGCTGCGCGGCCTGAATCGTACCTGCCTGAACTTTCTGTGCCAGTGCGCCACCTGCACCCAACTGACCGCCGGGCGCAAGCCTGACGTACACCTCTCCGTTGGTCATGTTCTGGATGTTTTCTTTGAAATCCAGTTGCATGATGGGGTAGCTGCGCGATGCACCAATAATGTATGCCGTTGCAACGGTCATGGTGTATTTTGCCCGCTTCTGGCGTTCTTTTTCTTCATTGACGGCTGCGTTTGCGCTGGTTGATGTCAGCAAGGCACCCGAAGCACCGGCAACGACAGCTGCCGTAAATCCCGCTTTTCTGGCGATGTCGAGGAAACGGCGACGCTCTGCATTTTGTGGGGAGTCATCCTTATGGTGAACAGACATATCTACTTCCTTTCAGCTTTTTATCGTAACCCTGTCGAATGACTCTCAGCTTCCTTTTCTGCTGACAGCATTGCGACGACGAAAGTCAGTGAAGCGAAAAGGAGCAAAAGAAACTCCCCAACATCACCAACACGAACAATGGATGTGGCCCCTGAAATGATCTGAATCTTGGTGGCAATCACATTGAGGAAATAGAGTGAAAAAAGCACTGCAGGTAGGGCGTAGCGTTTCCTTAACCTCATGTTGTATTCCCTCTCAGTGAGCAGTCGGCTGGCTGGCAGTCGCCGGGTTATCGTTATCGCGCTTGCGCTTATTGTGAATTAATTGTTAAATGTAAGCGCTTACATTTTGAAGGTAGAGGAGTGTTTAAATAACTGTCAAGTTTTTGATCATGGATTTTTTGGGAAACGCTATAATGAGGTAACTTACGGTTTATAAATCCCAATTTTGAGTCAAAGGTATAACTTTCTAGGACAAAAGAGATGCCATCTTCACGTAAGCGCTTACATAAAAAAGCCTCAGACACCCCAACGGCGGAAGATGTCGCCATGACGGCGGGCGTTTCTACGGCAACGGTTTCCCGTTATCTGGCGAATCCGTCTGCGGTCAGCGAGAAGCGGGGCAAGCTTATCCGTTGTGCCATTGAATCCCTTGGTTACATTCCCCACGGCGCAGCGCAAGCACTGGCGTCGCAGCGTTCCCGTACCATTGGTGTGATTGTCCCTACCATTGACAACGACATCTTCGCTGAAGGAATACAGGCATTCCAGCGACGGCTGCAGGAGAAGGGATACACCCTGTTTATCGCCAGTTCTGACTATTCGACAGAAGAAGAGCTGGCGCAGGCCGAACGCCTGATCTCCCGCGGCGTGGAAGGGCTGATGTTGGTCGGGGAGGCACACCAACCCCAGCTGTTCGATATTTTGCACAGTAAACAGCTGCCTTACCTGTACACCTGGTCGTTTAAGCCTGACTTGCCGCACCCCTGTATCGGCTTTGACAACTACCGTGCAGCGACCCGTCTCACCCAGTTCCTACTGGATTTAGGGCACACTCAGTTTGCGGCAATATCCGGTATTACCCGGCTGAATGACCGCGCCAAAGATCGTCTGGCAGGCTGTATCGACACTCTCAAGGCGCAGGGTATCGAACTGACAGCGGAGCACATTATTGAATGTCGCTACGATCTGGCAGAAAGCCGACAGGCGTTGCGTAAATTGATGGCATTCACGCCCAGACCGACCGCTATTGTTTGTGGTAACGACATCATTGCCATGGGGGCGCTGTTCGAAGCGCAGTCGCTCGGTATCCGGGTACCAGAAGAGTTATCGATTGTCGGGTTTGATGATGTTGCCATGGCGTCCCATATCCATCCGGCACTGACAACGATGCAGGTGCCGTCAAAGGAAATGGGCGAAAAAGCAGCGGATTACCTGCTGGCAAAACTGGCTGGCGAAAGGGTCAGCGATACGCTGGAGCTGGAAGCAAAGCTGGTGGTGAGGGAAAGCACGGCGGCAAGAAAAACAGGCAGATAACTGTCCACCTGTTTGTGTTTCCTTCTTCCGTGGTGAGGCGGCCCCGCCATTGACGGAGCTCGCTGTTTAAGTGGAAGGGGATTCTCCTCGACTAGACAGGATAAGGCACAGGAACACCGCAGCCAACAGCCAGAGATGGAAGAGGTGCCCCAGCTGGCTTTGAAGTGTGGCACCCATTTGGTTGAGCTGAATCGTGGCTTGGATGGCAGGCGTTGAAGGCGCCATTTGTGCCAGTGTATTTAACCAGGGCGGTAATTCACTGGATGGCCAGACAAAGCCCGATGTGAACAGCAGAGGCATCGAGCTTAACAGCACGACCAGCGTGATGATTTCCGGTCTGGGAATCAGCGTCCCAATCAAGGTGCCTAACCCGATCGTCGCCAGCAAGAAAGGCAACAGGATGATGGCGAGGTTCACCGGATCTGCCAAGCGGTTAACACCATTTAAATCAAAGCTTGCGCCGAGATAGTACATCGCCATGATGCTGTAAATCGCCATCAAAATTGCCGTGCGTGTGATGAGGTTTTTTGCTCCATTGTGCGGGTTCATGCTCGCCAGCATGCCAGAAGCAATCAACAGAGTTTGCTGCAAAATCAGCATAAACACACCGGGTACGACGTAGTTGCTATAACCGATGGTAGGGTTAAATACTGGTACGATATTCAGTGAGAAGGGCGAGACCTGTTTCGCTGCTGGCAGAGGAATATCGTGTATCATTGCCCGGATAGCTTTTACCTTGGCGGCCAGCGTGCTTCCAGTATTCACGACACCTTCCGCGATCGTGCCGTAGGTAAGGAAAAATGAGGCATCGCCGCCAACCGAAATGACAGGGCTTTTACCGAGCAGAAGATCACGGTAGAAGTCGTGTGGAATGACTACGATGCCCTCAATCTTGCCACCGGCGATCTCAGTGCTGGCTTGCTGTTCGGCGCTGAGGTGCATAGTGACGGAAAGCTGTGGGGTCGCGTCGAGCATTCGGGTAAATCTACGGCTTAGTTGGCTGTTGTCATGATCGACCACAGCAATACGAAGTTCTCTTGGAAGTTGGTTTTCGTAGGGCAGGGGATAGAGCAACGAATAGATCACAATGCCGCCGAACACGGTAAAGACCACGGCCGGATTGCTGAACAATGCCTTGAGTTCTTGTTTAAACAGGGCTCCCCAGCTCATGCGCTCACCTCCCTGACCGTGTTTGTTGCACCGCAAATGCGCTTCAATTTGAGCATAACCAACAGCCACACCACACTGAATGCGGCTAATGAAAACAACGCGGGCTGCATTTGTGCCAGTGTCGCGCCATAATTAAACTGGCCGATTTGTACGGTGATGTAGTGGCTGATCGGTAACATTGCCCGCCAGCACTGAGCAAGGAAAGGCATTTCACTGGTAGGGAAACTGACACCCATAAACGCAAATGCGGGCGCAGTAAAACCCGCGACAAGGCTCATCGCCCGGGCCGGGTGCCGGAAGCCCAGATAGAGAAGCATTCCCACTGCTAAACCTGCCAGTACCATCAGGCCTTGCCCTGCGAACAGCAAAGCCCAACTGCCATTCATTGGCCAACCGAGTCCAAAATGCATGGCGGTTGTGAACACCACACCCAGTAACCAGAGTGGAACAACCAGTACCATGATTTTGGCGCCAAGTGGAGCAAAGATGCCTTGCATGAAATGGCCTTCCAGCCCGACACGTTTATCTGTCAATGCCATAGAAAGCGTGCCGCTTGCGACAATCACAATTTGCCAAAGCGCGGGGATAATGGCGGAAACCAGAAACTGTGCGTAGTTGGTGCCGTTGTTAAACAGCGGTACAAGCTGAAAACGGACGGGTACAGACTGGCCTGCAGCTTGTGAAGCAATGGTGGTGCCATGCAGCATCTTGCCTTTGGCTTCTACCATCGCCGCAAAGGTGCTTTGGCTTTGGGTGATGGCAGTACTCACCAGCTTCCCAATCAAAATGTACTGGCTGTTATAGAGTGCCGTGACATCGGGGCTTTCACCGCGCAATATGTCTTTTTCAAAGTCAGCAGGAATGATCACAGTGGCGTAGGTTGCCGCATGGTTCAGTGCGGCTGATGCCTCTTCCACACTATTGAACGCTCGGGTTTCCAACGTTGGACTGGCATTGTAATAACGCACCAGATTTCGAGACAGTGCGCTGTGATCGAGGTCGACGATACCGATGGGGAGGTTCCGTCCGGTACCAGCAGAAAATACTGCCCACACGATTAAGAACAACACCAGTGGCAACCAGCCCAGAAGGGCAGTCAACCATGTATCTGACAGTGTGAGCCGCCATTCCCGGATCAAGGTTGAAGTGAACGAAGGTTTATCCATCGTCATTACTCTTGGTTGTGTTCTGACACCAACACACTCATGCCAGCGCGCAGACCTTCAATAAAAGTAACAGGGCGTGCTTCAACTTCAAAGGTGCGCATGTCATAGCCGCTCTGGTTGTTGGTGGCACGCCAGGTGGCGAAATCCCCCATGGGGGCAATGTGGGTAACTTCGAAACGGTATGTCTGTTCGCCAAGCGAGGGAATCGTGGCGTCAAATTGGCTGCCTTTTTCAAACTGGTGCAGTTTGTCTTCCCGGATATTGAACACCGCCCAGACGTCATTCATGTCGATAACGGTGACTACCGGAAAACCCTGTGGTGCTAATTCACCCGGGTGCAGTAGGATTTGGCTCACTTCCCCCTGATACCAGCTATGAATTCTGGTGTCTTTCGCAAAGGCTTCCACTTCAGCAACAGCCCCGGCTGCCATGCGTAACTTTTCCTGGGCGGCACGTTTGGTTTCTGAACGGGCACCGGCTTTCGCGAGTTCATACATCTGAAGTGCCGCGTTTTCGGTGTATTTTGCAGCTTGCCATTGGGTATAGGCTTCATCACGTTTTTGCTCAGCAGCCACCCCTTCTCTATAAAGGGCATCGATACGTTTGAATGTTTTTTCCGCTAACTGCGCTGCTGCACGGGCTTTTTGCCACTGGTCGTGCGCTGCACTGATTTCCTGTTCACGGGCGCCGCTTTCTGCCTGTTCTGCCATGGCATCAGCCGCTTCCTGTCCGGCTTTTGCCTGTTCCAGCTTTGCCTCCAGTTCAGGGCTGTAGAGAGTGAAAATCAGATCGCCCTTGCCAACTATTTCCCCCTTGCGTACCAGAACATTTTCAATGCGGCCCGCTACTTTGGAGGAAATGCTGTATTGCTGGGCCTCAATCTGACCCTGGAAGCGCTCTGGAACAGATTGATAGGCCTGATAAAAACTGTATCCAATCCAGCCAACAATGGCCGCAGCAGGGAGTGCCAGTGCAACAGATTTGAATTTACTCATTGTGAATTATTCCTGTAGGGATTGGGTGGATGAAAGTGATGCAGCCTGAAATTCAGGGAAGCGGTTCACTTCGCCGCTGATCGCCAGAAGGCGGGCCAGTGATAATACGTACTGGTAAGAAGCTGCAAGTTGCTGGGTTTTAATGCTGGCGAGATACAACTCGGCATCAACCACATCAAGGGATGTCGCAAGCCCTTGCGCAAAGGCTTTCTCGCGCAAACGCAGGTTTTCCTGTGCCAATGAAATGCTTGATGTTAACCCTTGGTATTCTTCCAGTGCCTGTCCTGCTTCCCGCCATGTTTTCTCGACTAACAGGGAAAGATCCTGTTCAGCCTGTGCCCGCAGGTGTTTCACTTGCAGTGATGTGCTGTGTGCCGCTTTTACCTTGTCAGAACGGCCGGCGTTGTCGAGAAGCGGGATACTGACGCCCACTCCAACAGCCCAGTCGGGGGTCAGCTCAGCAGCCAGTGAATCACCTTCATAGAGGTTGTAGTTACCATAGAGGTAAACCTGTGGGTAGTACTTACCTTTCTCCAAATCGAGCAATCCTGCGGCCTGTTTGCGCTTGGCATCCAACACTTTAAGGCCTGGATATCCTGCCAGTGTTTTTTGCATAAAGGGTGCCATGGGCGGTGTTTCATGCTGCGTGAAAAGGGGGCTTGAGGGGGTGACCAAGGTGTCGCTCTTGACCAACGTCTGTAGTGTAGTCTGTGCAATTTCCAGATTGCGCTCAGCTTTACGGCGTTCAGTTTTGGCCTTGTCGTAGGACACTTCAGCCTGCAGGCGTTCTACCCGGGCAATTTGTCCCTGTTGTTCCAGTTTCTTGGCATGATCAAGGTGCTTTGCGAGTCCTTTCTCTACGTCGAGACGTGTTTGCAGCACTTGTTCGGCAAGCACGGTAGCAAAATATACTTTTGCCAGATCTTCAAATTTCGCCTGTTGCGCCATTTGCATCAGATGGCTGGCTTCATCCCGTTGGGCATTGGCGATGTCTTCGGCGGCCAGGATCCGGCCGCCGGTGAAAATAGGCCAGATAGCACGAATAGAACTGGTGTAGATGTCCCGATCTGCCAGTGTCGTGGTCAGCAGGTTGTCAAGGTTGCCCGCCAGTGCCCCGATGCCGGGCAATGAACTGGCAAGTTGTCCCAGCGCGTCGCCGCCATTCATATGGTGGGCAAGCTGAGAAGGTTTGAGTTCGATATCCCGATCCAGGCGGGTGTAGTTTCCGCTGATAGAAACGGCAGGCAGGTGACGGGCAGATGCCGCATCCCGCATGTGTTCGGCACGCTGTACGTTGGCGCGCTCAGCGGCAATGGCATCATTGTGCATTAACACAGACTGCCACGCCTGTTCAAATGTCATGGGCTGTGCATTGGCAATGCCGGAGAGAAATACCAGCACGGCCATTGATCGGCGGAGTAAAAGAATTCTGGTAAACATAATTTTTTCCATATGAGGAAATTCTGAACATTTTAGAGTTAATGCTCTAAGCATGCCAGCTTTTGGGTATTGTCGCTAACAGTATCGCCTTGATGGATGACAGCAACACGTTCGAAAAAAAAGACATTCTGCAAATGATGGGCTGGATCGTAAGAGTGAGGGGGTATTAAAGATAAAAATGGCCACACATCTTGTTAAAATAGTGCGGCCAGGATATTTCGGCGGGCAGTTACGCGATTTTCTCAGCCGCAGCAAGCCGGTATTGCACCATGTCTTCGATGGTTAATACTGGCATGTCATGTTTCTTACCGAATGCAATAATTTCTTC
This sequence comes from Grimontia sp. THUN1695, assembly GCF_059704325.2. NCBI lineage: Bacteria > Pseudomonadati > Pseudomonadota > Gammaproteobacteria > Vibrionales > Vibrionaceae > Grimontia > Grimontia sp. THUN1695. The sequence goes on from NZ_AP046576.1 coordinate 69,210, forward strand.
TGTTTTAGCCATTGTCCCATCTTCGTTCTGCACTTCACAAAGGACACCGGCAGGTGATAGCCCCGCCATTTGCATCAGATCGATTGTCCCTTCGGTGTGACCACGACGGGTTAACACGCCACCTTTACGCGCACGAAGTGGAAATACGTGACCGGGACGCGCCAGATCTTCAGGTTTTGCATCCGGGTTAGATGCTGTTTTGATGGTGGTCACACGGTCTGCGGCAGAAACACCGGTAGTCACGCCTACTTTGGCTTCGATGGAAACGGTAAATGCGGTTTGGTTGGCGCTGTTGTTGTTCGCCACCATCGGTGGGAGAGCCAGCTTGTCAGCCTGTTCTTCGGTCAGGCAAAGACAGACAATGCCTGAACATTCACGGATCATCAGTGCCATTTGTTGGGTGGTCAGGTGATCGACAGAGTAAATGATATCGCCTTCGTTTTCACGGTCTTCGTCGTCAAGCAACAGAACGCCTTTACCTGCGCGAAGTGCATCGAGCGCGGTTTCAACACGTTCAAATGGGGTGCCGTCAAGCAGTGAAGTGTGTGTCTGATTCATGGTAATCTCCTGAATTTTAATACCAGAATCAGGGCATAGATGAGCGCAACTGTGAATACAGCCAAGCGCAATCCAGCTCCCTTTGGCTGCATAAGTATCGCCTTAGGAAGGTTGGACGTTGATCATCCTCTTTCATCCGGACTTTAACCGTCGGCCTTGGCCTCTCACCAAGTCTGCTGACCCCAAACCGAAGTGTGGGCGCTAGCGGGCTCGCCAGTCTCGCAACCATTGCTTGCTGACATACCGCCGGTGGGGAATTTCACCCCGCCCTGAGAATAATGCTCACAGTGAGCCTCTGAATATTACTGCGTTTTCAACCAAAAAGGGAAGGGGTAATAGTGTGGCGAGACGATGAAATGACATTTTTGTCATTTAAACATCAACAGCTCCTAGCATGAAGCATGAGAGTTACTCACTTTGATTTAAAATTCAGCACCTTAATCAAAGTAGGTAACTCTCTTCTGTTCAAATCGAAATGAAGATCTGGTAGTCTAACTCATCTGTGTTTGTTAGGCTTTTAATTGATTCGTGACCAGAACGTCATGTTCACAGATTCTTTATCAAAAAGCTATAAATACTCCAATGCAACCATGTTATCTAACCATTGTTGACAATATTCTTCAGCCTTTTCTTGAGAGCTGGCGATAGCTACATCAGCATAGACACCATCTGCACCACGCACTAGAAAATGAAGAATTAACTCTTCCTGATAGCAAAGAAACTCTGCTTCCACTCGACGAGACAGCTCTATTAGCCTGGATTCTGTCACACCTTCCTTTAGCTTGAATGTAGCGAACTCCATGCCACCAATATTATCAATGCTGCACTTATTAATCATGTTAAAACCTCAATGTTTGTTGGATGAATGCCAACTGTAAGGCTTTACTACTGACAACACTGTGTCAGTCAACTTTTGTATTTTTTTATTTCCACATACGCTGGCAGAGATACGTGCTCAGGTAAAATTCCTACATATTCACTGAATTCCAATTTGCTGATTCGATCCATTCTAAAGTCTCTGTAATCACCTCGAAGTTCACACCAACAACTCAACGTCCATTTCCCTCCCCCTCCCCAGTAGAATAATCCCAAAGGAAATACTTTTCTGGCCGTCACATCTTCCGAAAGCGACATATAATCTATGCTAAGCCAGCGCTTCTCTCTTATAGCTGTATGGGCTTTACTCCACAGAGGGTATACCTCAGATTCTCGATGACGTGCTGGTACTCTAACCACTCTATCTTGGCTTGAAATTATCTCTGACCCACTTGGTAATGCAGCTTCGATCTTAGACAATAGAGAATGCGCTGAAGCAGCAAAATCCTTTCCAGTCAATGATGCGGTAAAGTTGACGCCGGTGATCAGTGCTTCTAATTCACCTGCAGATAATTGTAAAGGTGGCAACTCAAATCCTTCTGACAGTCGGTATCCAACACCTGGCTCTCCATAAACGGGTATTCCAGAGATAGACAAATCATCAATATAGCGATAGATGGTTCTTTCAGACACCATCAACTTCTCAGCCAACTGCTTTGCAGTAATCGGCTGGTACCTACGCAAGATATTAGTTAACTGGAAAAGTCTATCTGATTTTCGCACATTCTACCTTTGGAAACTCGACCGGAACGGCTTGCAGTTCTTCTATCATCTTATGCTTACAGCTATAACAAGTGGAACGCGCTTATCAAAAACGTCGCGCGTTTTAGGAGAAAACTTCTTCCACATCAACAACTTTTGAACGATTTACAGTGATTTTCCAACGCTGGATAGTGAAGCTGCCATCCGGGTTTTTTTGCTTAGACACCAGGTTAAACTGATGGCGTTTTTCGATAGATTCTCGGGTAACTTGCCCATCATTGAGAACATAGAAAGGCTGTTTACCACGCGCCATCAAACGTGAAAATGGACGAAAATCGACTTTCCATACTTCCCGTGTCATGTCATAGCCGCTAAGGAATTTGGTGGTCGACATCTGGGTAACCATCTTGATCCTGACGACAGACTCTTCGCGCTGGCGCAGCTTGCCTTTGCGCATTTGGCGGACATCTTCCGGGATGTTGTCAAACGGAATGTAGTCCAGCCACTCCAGTTGGCTGCCAATACGCTGGCCGGATGTCGGGTCGGTAAACATTTTTCGCCATTTAGGGCGTCCTCTACGAATCCAGCGCCAAAGCACATCGCGTAAATCATCTTTGAAGATTTCCCGCATTGCGTATAGGCCAGCCATAGCGAGTGCAAAAGACAGGGTAATCTCTCCCAGGAAACTTCGCATTTTGATGATGGCTACCGTGACAAATATCATCACCAAACCTGCTGCTGCTCCTTTCGCCAGTTTGTTGAGGTTTTGCCCCAATACCACATCCTTTTGACGGATGGTTACCGGATATTCAATGAGCCGGCGAGCAAGGCGCATCTTGTTCACCATCCGTGTTGCATCACTCTGTGCTTTCTGTGAATTATAATTTTGCTCCACCCGGTAAGCGGCTTCAGATTCACAAAAGGCGATCAGTTGCTCTTTGATAGGCTTAAATGCACTACTTCTGGGCATGTGCGCGACCAATGACAGAAAACGCTGCTCTGTCAGCCAGGAAAGGTAGTTGTCAATGTTGTTGTAATACTTGATAAGGCTTTCATCTTTCGGCACATAGCGGCGCAGACGGCGGAGGATTTCCACCGCCATATCCGTCAAGACTTCAAGCTGCTCTACTGCTTCGTCTTCCTCTACATCGGCTACTGTGTCAAAGAAACGGTGGGTGGTTTTTTCCAGCGATAGTGCATACTGGTATGCATATAAACTTAAGCTGACACGGTATTGATCGGAAGGCAGTTTATCCCGGCTTGCCAGGCGTGAGTGAACAAGGGGAAGATGATGCTGGGAAGTGAAATAGGTCCGGGTGTTAGATAGCACCGTGTTGTAAAACTCATCTTCACTCAACACATTTTTGGAGAAGTTCAGCTCCCCGGGAACAAAAAGGTAGAATTCGACGTCCTGTCTTTTTATCTCTTCATTTACTAGCGCAATCCTTGCAGTTAATCCCTCATACTTTTCAACAGAGATCAATGGTGTACTCCAAACATTCTCTTCTAACGGTTTGTCCGCAGCTGGTTTAATTGACTAGTTTATACCGAAACATTCTTTAAGTGCATGTCAGTGACGGGCTTAATTGTTATGACTAGTGCCGGAATGAATACAGTAGTTATGTGTGCAATTATTGAACAGTGCTAATGAATCGTTTCTTTAGTAGCAGTAACTCAGGCTTAGGACTGAGTTTAACCCCGAGAGTTAACCGAGTTATCCACAGAAACAGTGAATAAGTTGTACCTGTTGACGTTTCCTACCGCTGAGTGTAACAGACAGGAAGAGAGGCGTTACTGATTATCTAACAACTCGCGCATACGGGTTTGCACAACATCCACCAGTAGATCAGGCTGGAACTTAGAGACAAAGCGGTTACAGCCAACCTTCTCGACCATGGCTTCATTAAAACTGCCACTGAGCGACGTGTTAAGGGCAATGTAAAGATCATGCATGCGGCTGTCGGCACGAACCTCGGATGTCAGTTTATAACCATCCATTTCTGGCATTTCTGCATCCGTAATCATCAGAAGGATTTCTTTTTTCACATCCTTGCCTTCGTCACACCAAGACTTGAGAAGATTCAGAGCCTGCCTCCCATTTTTCTTCTCAATACATTGAATACCAAGTTGTTCCAGTGTTTCTGTGACCTGTTTTCTGGCAGTCGATGAATCATCCACCAACAATACTGTCTGACCAACAAGATGTTGTTGCAAATCGCTATCCAGAACGTCTTCAGAGATACCAATATCGTAAGAGATAATCTCTGCCAACACCTTCTCAACGTCGATAATTTCAACCAGTTTATTTTCGCCCTCGTGATCAAGCTTGGTGATAGCAGTAAGATAGTTAGAGCGTCCGGTACTTGGTGGCTCCATAATTTCATCCCACCCCATGTTTTTGATATAGACCACCTTGCCGACCAAAAAAGCCTGAACTGACCGGTTGTACTCCGTGACTATCAGGTTGCTTTCCTGATCTTTATCTAGCGGACGCAAGCCAATTGACTGGCGCATATCGATCACAGGAATAGAATGGCCACGAATTGTTGCCACTCCGCATATCTTGGGATGTGAACCAGGCATTTGGTTGAGGTGGGGAACTTTCAACACTTCCCTGACTTTGAACACATTGATAGCAAATAGCTGGCGAGTTCCCAGTTGGAACATCAATAGCTCAAGGCGGTTCTCACCAACCAGGTTGGTGCGAGAATCTACTGAATCTAAAATACTTGTCATGAGGTTACTAACCGTTCTCCGATCACTTGTCCCCAAATTGCCTAGAATTTCACCTTTTCAGTGAGTTAGGCATTATTGTGTGACGTTTCGTTGTTTGTATCTGACAGCCAGTAGAACACAGAATGACATTAGGCTCACTTCGGCGTCAGTTTTTAGCGCGTTACCTATCAATAATAGGAAAGCTCCTGAAATAAAGCGAAAACGCTGAATAATTTTCTGTCTGTTCTGCTTTACTGGCCTTGGTTCAATGTATGGTTCAGCCGGTTGGGTTTGTTTGCAGGCAATCTTGTAACCACGGGGCGTTCATTTAATGCTCTGATTTTTTATAGAAGAAATTGCTGATCCTTTACTATAAACGGTACAAGGTAGGTGTTATTAACGAGACGAAACGCTACACTTAAGACGATAAACCCACAGGCTAACAACAGGCGTTCTATGAAAAGCAAAGCCAATGAATCTCAAGGAATGTTGCTATTCAAGTTGTCCGCAACGCAAACATTTGCTATCGGTACGTTGAAAGTTCGGGAAATTGTTCCTTATCGCCCGCTCACCTCGTTGCCTGGTTCTCATCACACTGTTATTGGTACTGCCAATATCCGGGGCATCCCTACACCTATCATCGATATGGCGAAAGCTGTGGGCTATACCGCTGTAGGGAAAGAAGAGTACGAGAATTGCTTTATTATCATCACTGATTGCCAACGTCGAGTGGTCGGCTTTCTTGTTCGTGGTATTGAAAAAATCAGCGAGTGCGACTGGCGCAATATCTCATCGCCACCAGAAACATTGGGGAGCCATGCTTTTCTCACCGGAGTGATGAAGGTAGAGGGCAAATTGGTTCAATTGCTTGACGTTGAGCTGGTGATGTCCAAAATATTCCCCATGCCGGAAGATAAGTTGCATCCAATCTTAGCGGATATCGATAGGGAAAAGCTCAAACCTATGCACATTATGCTTGTCGATGACAGCAGTCTGGCAAGACGCCAACTCTCTGAAGCACTCGACAGTATCAATATTCCCTATGAAGTCAGTGCTAACGGTTTGGATGCGCTTGAGAAGCTTAACCAAGCAGCCAAAGACGGTCGCCCGTTTGATATTGTCGTCAGCGACATTGAAATGCCGGGCATTGATGGTTATGAGCTGGCATTTGAAATTCGCAACAATGGACCGTTGTCAGAGACTTATCTCATTCTTCACACGTCCCTTTCCAGTGAGATCAGCGTGGATCGTGCTCATCAAGTAGGTGCCCACGAAGCACTGACCAAATTTGATGCAACTGAATTGGTAAACGCCATGCTTCGGGGAGCTGTGCTCAAACTGCAAGGCGAACACGTTCGTTTAGAAGGTGCCATTGAGTGATTTTTTCACTCTGGTTAAAGACACGCCGTTAAGCGTGTCTTTTGTATCGATTACGATAAAGGATATTGTTAACCATTCAGTATATTTCATCCCTTACCCCTTATTTATCATAGATAAGAGCGTTTCAGACATCTTCCATCCTGTCACTAAAACTTCTCACAAAATACAGGGCTGCCTTGATCAAAAGACTGTTTCTGGCCGTCACCTTGTGGTTTAATTTCATCAGGATCACACTAAGAAGGTTGTAAACCGATGAACAATGTATTCGAGATTGTTAAGTTCTCTCGTCGCAAAAACAAACTGAAACGAGAAATTCAGGATAACGAGAAGAAAATTCGCGATAACCAAAAGCGCGTGACATTACTTGAGAACCTGCTTGATTACATTCGGCCAGAGATGACACACGAAGAAATCGTGGAAATCATCAAGAACATGAAAGCAGACTACGAAGATCGTGTTGATGATCACATCATCAAAAGTGCTGAAATCTCAAAAGAGCGTCGCGAAATTAGCCGTCAGATCAAAGAGCTGACCCGCTTGGATAAAGAAGGTAAGAAGTAACTTTCTTTTCAAATAGATATTTGCAGTATAAGGCTGCAAAGTTGGCATTGTTCGTCAGCATAACCTATGTTTTGTAGTAATTTTACGACGCATGGTTGTGCTGACTATTTTTGAGCAAAACAAAGAAAGCCTCTCCTGTACTCAAATACAAATTCTGCCTTCATGTTGAGTACAATCCTGACGTCCAATTGTATGCTTCCAACCTGCGTCATTGTTGCTTTGATTTTACGGATTCACTGTTGTCTCGGCACGTGCCAGACAGATCCAGTCTGGCGCGTTTGTAGCCAATTTTCAGAGCCTTCAGCTCCATCCCGTCATTGGTCGATGGCTTCTGCAATAACGGGGTGGAACCATGCACTCTGTTAATAGAAAGGCTTACAAGTACATTTTCGCCAGCTCGGAAGGCTCAATCTCTTCGCCTTCAAGCTCTGCATTCCAGTTAGTACCTACCAGCACGCCATCCTCATCCAGAGTGATAAGCCAGTCTTCAACAAACACGTCCAGCGGGATTTCAGTTACTTCAAAATCGGCCCATTCATCAACGTTGTGGTGTTCAGCGTCTTCTTTTGCTGACCAGAATGGCATGACTTCGCTTTCTTCGAATTCGCTGGAATCACATGCCAGCCAGCCTTCTTCCTCGTTTTTCAGACCCCAAACCACGTTGGTGCGTTTGGTTTCTTCAACGAACAACATCAAGTTTGCCTGAACGTCTGCAGTTAGTTTGGTCATTTTTCAGTTCTCATGGGAAATTTCATCAATAGGGTAACACTTTCAGGTGCATGGCGCTGTATTCCTGTCAATGAAACCCCAAAATCATTGTCTGTTAACGTTCAGTTGGCGAACAAAACACCATTTATCGCCTTGAAATCTACGTGTTGAAAGCGCTTGTCTTTTGAACATGGGAGTGAGACGGGTAATCGCTTGAGTGCTTTGATATAGTCGCGGTAATAGCCTCATGGAGGAACAGGAGAAAATTGATGGCTCAGGAAAAAGTATCCTTTATTGGTTTGGGTGTGATGGGTTATCCCATGGCCGGTCACCTGCAAAAAACAGGTTTTGCCACGACGGTTTACAACAGGACGACGGCAAAAGCGGAAGCATGGGCGAAGGAGTATGGTGGTGAGTTTGCCTCAACACCGCGGGAAGCCGCCAAAGGCGTGGACATTGTTTTTGTCTGTGTGGGCAACGACGATGATGTCCGCAGTGTGATCTATGGCGAAGACGGTGTGCTGGCGAGCATGAAACCGGGCAGTGTGTTAGTCGATCACACCACAACATCTGCAGATCTGGCGGTTGAATTGGCAAAGGCATGCCAAGATAAAGGCGTATCTTTTATTGATGCGCCGGTTTCTGGCGGTCAGGCGGGCGCAGAAAATGGCACCCTGACAGTGATGTGTGGTGGTGATAAAGCGGTATTCGAACGGGTGAAACCGGTGATTGACGCCTATGCCAAACAAGCGGTGTTGATGGGCGAAAACGGTCAGGGTCAGCGCTGCAAAATGGTAAACCAAATCTGTATTGCTGGTATTTTGCAAGGCTTGAGTGAAGCACTGGTATTGGCACAGGCTTCGGGCCTGGATATCGCGCAAATGGTGGATGTGCTCAAGCATGGTGCGGCGGGCTCATGGCAGATGGAAAACCGTGCGGTCACCATGTCACAGGATAAATTTGATTTCGGCTTTGCGATTGACTGGATGCGCAAGGATTTGGGGATTTGTCTGGACGAGGCGGCCAGTAAAGGCATCGAACTTCCGCTAACAAAAGACGTCGACCAGAAATACGCGGCTTTGCAGGCTAAGGGACTGGGACGTATGGACACTTCTGTGCTGATCAAAGCCGGCCAGAAATAATTCCTCTCCATGGTGAAGAAAAAAATGTCGGGGCACTGAAGTGACCCCGGCGTTTTGTATTTTCAGGCTGTGCTTACGCGACCTGTTTGTCTCTCTTCGCGGTTTTTACAAAGAACTCATCATGCAGTGCACGGATAGCACTCTTGTATTTCTCGTCTTTCACCACAAACTGCACGTTGACGTTCCGCATTGACGAATGGACGGCAATCGGTGAGATGTCACTGTTCATCAGTGCTAGCACACCTTTGCTGAGCGTGGTATTGGTATTGATTTCAGAACCGATGGCTGAAATCAGTGCCACCATATGGCCAGTGATGGTTGACGTTGGGAGGCGTTTTTCCGCACGGTAGAGCAACTTGTTGAGGTTTTTGGCGACACCGCTCAGGTAGTAGGTGAGGGAGTTTGCACTCATCTCTTTACCGACCAGACTAACGCTTTCTTCTGCAATCATTTCCATCAGCTCATAGCCGACATTATCCACGTTGCCGACCATGGTCTGATCAAAAATATGCAAGGCGAAGACCTTATCGCGGCCAGCAATGATCTCGATTTTCTCTGCATCAGGCTGGTAAGCCTGCGAAATCAGCGTGCCTTTATGCTCAGGCTCAAACGTGTTTTTGATTTGTAGCGGAATGTTTTTCTGGCGCAGGCCGGATGCGGCGTTTGGGTGAATCGCTTCCATGCCTAGATTCGCCAGCTGGTCGGCCACATCGAAATTACTTTGCCCGATAGGCAACACATTTTCAGGTCCAGCAATGCGCGGGTCAGCGCTGCTGAGGTGATACTCTTTGTGGATGATCGCCAGATCTGCTGAGGTTTGGTAGGCGATTCGGCTGAATGTCATTTCGCTGTAGCCGCGATCGTAGGTCTTCATCAAGCCTTCATCGCAATACGCATAGCCGGTCACAATGGGCAATTCTGTTGTTACATCAATTTCTTTGAAGGCGTCAGTAATGACCTGATCCAGCGTGCCAGACAGCTGGTTGTCCCAACCGGAGAGATCGACGAATTTAGTATTGATTCCAAGAGTTTTTAGCTTCAAAGCGGTGTTATAAGCACTGTGGGCTTCGCCGATTGAAGATAAAAACTCTCGAATTTGCGGCAAGTACTGGCGTAAGGTGAACTGACCATAGCTGCACGTTGCCAGAATGTTTGCAATACAGTCTTTGGCGTCATTTAGCCGCTCTGTGATGAAATTGTCTGCGCGGGTGCGGTTCAGTGGGTCAGCAAACAGGTTTTCATTGATCATCTTCAGGCGCTGCTCGAGAGCACTAACTGCCTCAACCCATTGCTCATCACGTTTCGCGACCAGCTGGTAAATACCCGGCTCGCCGGTGCGTTTATTTTCCAGCAGGGCATCGGTGATCCCGCCGTACGCAGAGACGACAAATACGCGGTTATACGGGTCCTTAGGATGCAGAAAAATATTGTCCAACACTGCATCAAATGCAGACATCGACGTGCCGCCGATTTTCTCAACGGTATAAGTCATCATTAAAATCCTTGTCTTTCTGTTTTGAATCGAAATAAGAAGCAGGGGCAAAGCCGCCCCTAACTGATGTGGTTTATCAATCTACCAGTGGGTATACGCCATTTTCGTCATGGGTTTCCTGGCCTGTGATCGGCGGGTTAAACACGCAAGCCATCACCATATCGGCACCTTTGTAAGCACGCAGGTAATGCTCATCATGCTTATCAAGGATATACAGTGTACCGGGTTTGATGGGGTAGGTTTCACCGCCTACTACTTCAATCTCACCTTCACCGGACATGCAGTACACCGACTCCAGATGGTTTTTGTAATGGATATGGGTTTCAGTGCCTTTAAAGATGGTAGTGATATGGAATGAAAAGCCCATTTGGTCATCTTTCAGCAACATGCGAACGCTTTCCCATGTCTCGGCAACGACGCGGCGTTCACTGTTTTTACACGCTTCCAGAGTTCTTACGATCATGGTTATTTCTTTCCTTATGACGCTTTACGGGTCAGTGTGTTGGCAATGTCTTGTGCCGCTTTTTCAAAAATCTGCAGGCCTTGCTCCAGCTCAGATTCGCTGATGGTCAGTGGGCAGAAAAACTTCACCACTTCATCATCAGGGCCTGCTGTTTCGATGATCATGCCTTTCTCGAAACAACGGCGAGAAATGGCACTGGCGATGTCACCGTTTTTACACTCGATGCCTTGCATCATGCCGCGGCCTTTGGCACGGACGAACAGTGAAGACAGCCGCGTGAGTGAGCGGTCAATGGTTTTTGTTACCTGACGGCTGCGTTCAGCGATATGGCTTTCGAACTCACTATTTTGCCAATAGCTTTCAATGGCTTTTGTTGCAGTGATAAAAGCATGGTTGTTACCACGGAACGTACCGTTATGCTCGCCGGGTGACCACTTATCCAGTTCAGGCTTCAGCAGTACCAGTGCCATTGGTAGCCCATAACCACTGATAGATTTCGACAGGGTGACCATGTCCGGTTTGATGCCTGAAGGCTCAAAACTGAAGAAAGTGCCAGTACGGCCACAACCAGCCTGGATATCATCAACAATCAGCAAAATCCCGTGGGCTTTACATATTTTGCTCAGTTTTTGCAGCCACGCATTGGACGCCACGTTCAGGCCACCTTCACCTTGCAGGGTTTCCAGTAGCACTGCAGCCGGTTTATCCAGACCACTGGAGTTATCATTCAGCATGGTTTCAAACAGGGCCAGGCCATCAACGTCGGCATAGCCTTCATAAGGAATACGTGATGTACCAAACAATGGCATGCCGGCACCGCCACGGTGGTGTTGATTACCGGTAGCCGTTAATGCACCCATGGTGCAACCGTGGAAGCCATTAGTAAACGTGATGATATTGGTACGGCCCGTAACTTTGCGTGCAAGTTTCATCGCTGCTTCAACCGCGTTGGTGCCGGTAGGTCCGGTGAACTGCACTTTGTAATCAAGATTTCGTGGCGCGAAGATGTGATTACGGAGTGCGGTTAGAAAAGCGGCTTTTGCGTCAGTAAACATATCAAGTCCATGGGTAATACCATCGCTGTCGATATAGTCCATCAGCGCTTTCTTCAGAACCGGATTATTGTGGCCATAGTTAAGTGAGCCTGCACCAGCAAGGAAGTCGATGTAGCGTTCTCCTGCCTCAGTGGTTAACCAGCAACCTTTTGCTGAAGTGAAGACCACCGGAAAATTATTACAATATGACTTAACGTTTGACTCTTGTTTGTTAAAAATGTCCATGAGGACTCCGTTTTATTCCTATTAATGATTTTTTTTCAAAGGGATGTGATACAGGTATTCCGTATCGTGTCGGCCTTTGAAATGTTGTTCCTCGTCGAGAAACACGCTCACTGATCCTTGCTTGCCATTGGCAGCATCCAGCTTCTTGAAAAGACGCCAGGAACCTTCATTGGATTCAGTGATAGTCGTTTCTACTGCGGTGATTTGCTGGAGATGTCCACGCATCAACAGTTCTTGTAACATCTGATAGGCGAGGCCAAGTCCACGTTTTTCGGGTGCTACAGCGACTTGCCAGACAAACAGGTGGTTGGGGGCATCCGGTTTGCGATAACCGGAAATAAACCCAGCAACTTTACCGCTGAACTCTGCGAGAACGCAGGTGTTATTGAAGTGGGATGATTGAAGGAAATTGCAGTACGAAGAGTTTTCATCGAGTGGTGGGCAATGGGCGATCAGGTTATGGATCTTGATGCCATCATCCATCCTCGGTGTACGAAACACCCATGCATCTTGATCCGTCCTTAAACGTTTTAACGTTGCGTGTTGGTTAATCGTCTCGGTGCTCATCTTGATTACTTATCCTTTAGTGGTCTAAGCATTTAATCCGCTTAAATGATACATGCTGTGGATTTTTTATCAAGGCTATGTTGCGGGTAAGTGAGTTTTTGTCTGTATCATGATGTTTTAAGGTGATGATAAAAAATCAAATTAAAAAGTATATATTTAGAGGTGTAATTAATATGTCAATAAATGTTCACCTTAATGCAACGTGTGATCAGGTTTAAGCGCAAGTGGTTCAACTTATTTAACGTATCGTATTAAGAAGTTTTTAGCTGTGTTTTTGAACGTTTCACGTTGTAAACTTTCAATCATATTTTGAGGCTAATAAAAAAGAAGTGGATTAAAGGCGTAAATTACCTACACAAATAATGCTAACTGATTGAAACTTATTTAAATTCATTGAGACTTAATTTTCCTAGGTTAATAATCATCAAGCCATTAGACTCAGCGCCAAAATAATAAAAATAATCATTAACAGCATTTTTATACTTTAACCCTCAAAAAGGCACAGAAAGTCATAATGAGTCCTGAACAACACCTTACCCAATGGCAAAAGAGTCAATCCGACGCAGAAACCATGTCTCCCCTGATCAGTAAGCTGTACCGTGAAAAGGGTGTGGAAATCCAGATATACGGCCGGGCTGTTATCAATGCAAGTACCATTGATTTACTGAAATCTCACCGAGTAGCGCGCTGGTATACCGGTCAGGAAATAACCACTGCACTTACCCTTCCTATTCTAGAAGCATTGTCTGAATTACCGCTTTCCGCATGCCGTATTGATCTGGGCAGACTGGCTGAGCTCTACTGGCGTGATCATGATGACCTTGCTCAACTTGATGATTTCCTAAAAACAGCAATCGCTGACCTGCCGCTATCCACGAGTCTTAAGGAGCCCAGAGATATCGTGTTGTATGGCTTTGGCAGAATCGGCCGTCTGGTCACACGCTTGATGATAGAAAAAAGCGGACCGGGATACCCGTTGCGACTCCGGGCGATTGTTGTACGTGGCGGCAAAGATGGCGACTTGGAAAAACGCGCCAGCTTGCTGCGTCGTGATTCTGTTCACGGGCCTTTTAATGGTTCAATTCTGGTTGACCACGCCCGTAACGCCCTGATCGTGAATGGTAATTACATTCAGATTATTTATGCGAACCATCCTTCTGACGTGGACTACGAAGCGTACGGCATTAAAAACGCGGTGGTGGTCGATAACACCGGCATGTGGCGTGATGTTGATGGCCTGAGCAACCACCTGATGGCGAAAGGGGCGGCGAAAGTGCTGCTGACGGCACCAGGCAAGGGTGACATTAAAAACATCGTCTTTGGTGTTAACCATGGTGATATAAAAGACAGCGACACCATTGTGTCTGCGGCGAGTTGTACCACCAATGCTATTACGCCAGTGCTGAAAGCGATGAATGATCGCTATGGCGTAGAGTCGGGGCACATCGAAACGGTTCACTCGTTCACCAATGATCAGAACCTGATTGATAATTTCCACAGTGGTGATCGTCGTGGCCGTGCTGCGTCCCTGAACATGGTCCTGACCTCGACCGGTGCTGCTAAAGCCGTTGCCAAGGCACTACCAGCGCTGAAAGGTAAGCTGACCGGCAACGCGATTCGTGTACCAACGCCGAATGTGTCGATGGCGATTGCCAACCTCAATCTGGGCAAAGCCGTAGACCGCGAGTCGCTCAACGCGTATCTGCGCGAAACCGCATTGATGTCTCCGCTGTCCGGTCAGATTGACTACACCCAGTCTACCGAGATTGTCTCTTCAGACATCGTTGGCTCCCGTTATGCGGGGGTGGTGGACAGTGAAGCGACCATTGTAGACGGGAACCGTTGTGTACTCTACATTTGGTATGACAACGAGTTTGGTTACAGTTGTCAGGTCATCCACTGTATTGAGCAGATGGCAGGCGTCCAATACGCCGTGATCCCACCTTTGCACCAGTAGGATCGGGACAAGGTAAGCAGCGATGTGTTCACTTCGCCCGGATGTATAAGCAATCGCGATTGCCATCGTTTACATCACAACAGTAGGGGTGATGGGGACTGTTGAGTCGTGCTTCTTTGGATGAAGGTGCTCACCGGAGCACCTTTAAAAGCCAACATACGGCAGGCGTTATGGGTTATAAAAACCGTTCCATTGTGATTTCATCAATGTAGTTTTCACCGATCTTGGCCTGTTTCTTGGCCCGGCCTGATACCTCAAACCCCTGCTTTGTGTAGGTTTTTAGTGCGGCTTCATTGTCAGCGCGAACCTGTGCAACCAGCTTTTCAAACCCGCGTGACCGGGCAATATCCAACATAGTGGAAAACAGCGCTGTTGCTACGCCCTGACGGTGGTACTGCTGTGCAACATACGTGTTCACAATGCCGACGTGATCCAAGGCTCGGGAGTAGTTGGCAAATGGTTCAACGGTTTGGTAGCCGACAAGCGCTTTGGTGTCTTTATCTTCCGCGACCAGAAACACCCCATTGACCGGGAAATACTGGATAAGAAAGCTTTGATCTGACACTGAAAAAAGAGAGTCGAGAAGAATATAGCGGCCACTTCGAATGATGGGGTTGATGATATCGGTGATGCGTCTGGCATCTGCGTCCAGAGCCGTTCTTATTGTTAGGTTCATTATGGTTTCTATGAGGTTTAAGCAAGCAAAAATAATGGCGAAGCGTAACGAAAAACAGGTACGCCTGCCAGAAGATTTACCCGAATACTGCCCGATTAAAAAGCCTTCTCTCGACTTCCGCATCGGCAATATCCATGGATGAGAAGGTGACAACCTGTCCCGGTTGGCGCTGGGAAAGCTGCCCTGCCCCTAAGCTGCTTAAACAGCCAATTTTGGGGTAACCGCCAATGGTCTGCCTGTCTTTCATCAGCACGATGGGCTGGCCGTCACTCGGGATCTGGATAGCGCCAAAAGCGATTCCTTCAGAGATAATGCCATCCAGACGGCTTGTTACCGGCGCGCCGGATAACCGGTAGCCCATGCGGTCGATATTCTGGCTGACTTCATACCTGCTTGTGAAAAACGTCATTTGTTCGCTGTGGCTGAATGACGCATTCTGATACGCGGCAATAACGCCAAGCGCCAGCGGCGCATCGTAATCCGGGATGGCCCACGTTGGTGTGCGCTGTTCACTGAATACCGATGTGGCGGTGAAAGGAAGGATGTCGCCTGCTGCCAGCGGATCCCCTTTGCCGGTTAAGCCGCCCAACTGCTCGCGTTTTACGGTGGCACAGCTGCCAAGTTTCGGCTCACACTCAAAGCCTCCGGTGACGGCAAGATAAGCCCGTAACCCGGTTTTTGGTGAACCAAACGCCAGTTCATCTCCCGGTTTGATGGCGTAGGTTTGCCATGGCTTCAGCACCTTGTCGTTCAGGGTGGCGGAAAGGTCGGCCCCGGTCAGGGCTATGGTGGTATTGGCGTTCGCCCTTAGCTGGAGCTGACCAAAGGTGATTTCCAGCTGCGCGGCATCCGGGCTGTTTCCCAGCAGCCGGTTTGCCCAGTAAAACGCATGTTCATCCATCGGCCCACCGGGAGTAATGCCCAAATGCTGGAAACCCACGCGGCCGCTGTCTTGCAGCAGGGTAAGCATACCGGGGCTTAAGACTTCAAAGCTCATAGCACGCCCCCATTCCTAACACGCCTCCGTTCATAACACACCACCTTGTTTCAAAAACTCATCCCTGTCGACAGGACAGAACCTTACCCGGTTGCCGACATTCACTTTGGCCAGTGAATCGCTGTCCCAGTCCACCATGTTGAGTGGGGTGCGGCCGATGATTTGCCAGCCTCCCGGTGTGCTGCTTGGGTAAATTGCGGTCTGGTTGTCTGCTAGCCCTACGCTTCCCGTCGGCACTTTCAGCCGTGGCGTGGATTTGCGAGGAACCACAATGGCGTCATCCAGACTGCCAAGGTAGGCAAACCCCGGGCTAAAGCCGATGGCATACACACGGTATTCCCGCTGGCTATGGAGCCTGATGACGGAAGCGCTGTCGAGACCGGTTTTTTCGCAGACGTCTGGCATATCCAGCGCAACTTCCTCGCCGTAATAAACGGGGATCTCGACGACCTGATTGTCGCTGTAGTCATTGATTTCGGTGGTGTTTGATGCCAATGCCAGACGGATGCGTTTGATGATGTCAAACCGATCGGTGCGGCTTAAATCAAACTCAACCAACATGGAGTTGTAAGAGGGAATCATATCGGTGACCAAATCGCCGAGACTTTTCCTGACCTGAAAGATGGCGCGGTTCACGTCCGCAGCAACTGCTTCATTAATATTGTCGCCAAAGTATACAATCAGCGTCTGCTCATTCACTGATTCAATCCGCGCCATTTGCCCTCCATTGTGTCAGGGCGTTGGCGACAGCGGAGGCATGGGGGCCGTCGCCGTGGATGCAAAGTGTATCTGCCTCAATCTTGAGGGTTTTACCACTTAACGTCGTCACTGTTCCTTGCTCGATGATTTGCTGCACCTGCCCGATAATGGCCTCTGCGCTGCCATGCACAGCGCCGTCTATGCGGCGATCGACAAGGAATCCTTGGTCGTCGTATGCGCGGTCAGAAAAGGCTTCGAACATCAGATCGATGCCGATGTCGGCAGCCATATCAAGCATGAGCTGGCGGCTGGGAATAGCCATCACCACCAAGGGGCAGCCCGGCGCTGCTGTCTTCACGGCACGCATGACGGTCTCCAGCACTGCCATGTTTTTCATCATGGTGTTGTAGAGGGCGCCGTGAGGCTTCACGTAACTCACCTTGGCACCTTGTTGCTGGCAAATGCCTTTCAGAGCCCCGATTTGATAGCCGAGCCAGGCGTAAAGTTCCTGTTTGGTACAGTCAAACTGACGGCGGCCAAATCCCATCAAATCTGGGTAACCGGGGTGGGCGCCAATGGTGACACCCTGTTCCAATGCCAAAGCAACCGTCTTTTGCATGGTCACCGGATCGGAAGCGTGAAAGCCACAGGCAATGCTTGCCATGTCTATGCATGGCATCACTTCGGCATCTTTTCCCATGGTCCAGGTGCCGAAGCTCTCTCCCATGTCGCAGTTTAATTTCATCTCAACATACTCCTTGTTGCCCCTAGCGTTGACTCATGGTAGTTGGCAGGTACGTTACGATTTCCGGAAAGACAGTGATCAACACTAACCCCAGAAGAATCATCATAAAAAATGGAAGCGCCGCCTGTGCGACATACAGAATGTTTTTGCCGGTTAGCGCCGGGATAACGCACAGCCCGGGTCAGTTTCAATGCGTTTCAGGTTCATGGGAAGCTCAACAAACTGCGTGTACCTGAAAAGATAAAGCAAAAACAAAAGGATTCAATCGCGTAAGTGATTTCTGGGATGTTGGAATAGGCAATAAGGTTTTTGCCACGATGGAAAGAGCCCGCTTTATTCAGCAGGCTCTGGCTTTTCTTTATTTGTAGGTGATTTCACCGTTTGGTTCGAACGCTGATACGTCGATAGGGGAGTGATTCTGGATGAATTCCTTCAGCACTTCGGCATCAACGTAACCGGTATTTACAAATGCAGGGTGATCAGTGATTTTTGGGTAACCGTCGCCACCGGCGGCATTAAAAGATGGCACCGTGAAGCGATAAATCTGCGTTGGGTTTAACGCAACGCCATTGATTTTTACGTCAGAGACGTTGTCTGCTTCCACGGTCATGCTGACACCGGCAAACTGCACATAAGCCCCGGAATCTTTGGTTTTTGTACCTACAACATTCAGGTATTGCTGTACTTCTTCACCCGTCATGTCAACGTAAGTCACCATGTTGGCAAAGGGTTGTACGCGCAGTACATCTTTATAGGTAACGTCACCGGCTTCGATGGAAGCACGCACACCGCCTGAGTTCATGACGGCAAAGTCCGCTTTTGCGCGCTCTTTGTGTGACTCTGCAATCAGGCGGCCGAGGTTGGTTTGGTTGTTGCGTACAATGTTACGCTCACCCACCAAATCAGCGTTAATGTTGCCAATCACGATTTCCAGCGCGGCCTGCCCTTTTTCCTTATACGGTTTCAGAGTGTTGTAAACCTCGGGATCTTGTGCGATTTCATCCTGAATAAAGACGCGGACTTTTTTGCCATCCACCGTTACTTTCTTCTTCAGGTTCACCGGGATCAGTTCATAAGATTGCAGCTCGAACTCGCCGTTTTTAAAGGTAAAGTCAGCGCGGCCAACATACTTACCCCATTCGTGCGCCTGCACAATGGTGGTGCCGTTCTGCACATCAGGTTTACACTCATCACCCGGTTTGAATGCTGCCGGCTTGTTGGGGGCTTCCATGCAGACTGGTTCTTGTGAGTGTCCACCCACGATCATGTCCAGATCGCCTTCATTGAGATAGCGTGCCAGCAGCACGTCACCCGGCGCGTTTGAGCCATGGTTACCGTTGACGTAATGACCCATATGGGTTGCTGCAATGATCACATCAGGGTTGTGTTTGTGTTTCAGTTCCGCAATCACCTTTTTGGCTTCTTCTTTCGGATCGGTAAAGGTGATCTCAGAGATGAACTCTGGGTTACCAATCTTCGCGGTATCTTCAGTTGTCAGGCCAATTACCGCAATCTTCACGCCTTGTTTGTCGAAGATCTTGTAGGGTTCAAACATGCGCTCACCATCTTGATAGATGTTGGCAGCCAGGAAGGGGAAATTCGCCCATTCTACCTGTTGGGCCAGCACATCAAGCGGGTTATCAAATTCATGGTTGCCCACGGCCATTGCGTCGTAGCCAATCATGTTCATACCAAGAAAGTCAGGCTTTGCATCCTGTAAATCAGATTCTGGTACACCGGTATTGATGTCACCACCGGACAGCAACAGAACAGCGCCGCCTTCTTTTTCTACTTCTTCACGAATCTGTTTGATCAGGGTGGCGCGGGCGGCCATGCCAAGCTCGCCTTTACTGTTCTGCCAGAAGTTACCGTGGTTGTCGTTGGTGTGGATGATGGTGATGTCGTAGGATTTGTCCTGTACCCATGATGGGGCTTGTTCTGTGTTCGCGGCACAGCCAGCCAACACAGAGGTCGCCAGCAGGGACAAAGCAAGGTTTCTTTTTTTCATGATTGCCTCAACGCGTGGAAAGCGCCCCCATAAATGGGGGCGAAAAGTAAGGGAAGTGGAGACTTAGAACCAGTAGAAGGCTTTAACAAACATCAGCGCGCCAGATTCGCCTTTATCCAGTACGTTGCCTGCTGCGATTTCGGCCGCTAGTTTGACGTTTTGGGCGTACATGTAATCGGCACCGAACACGCCATAGATGTTGGCATCCGCGTCGCCTTTGGTGTCTTCATAGTTGAATGT
This sequence comes from Grimontia sp. THUN1695, assembly GCF_059704325.2. Taxonomy (NCBI): domain Bacteria; kingdom Pseudomonadati; phylum Pseudomonadota; class Gammaproteobacteria; order Vibrionales; family Vibrionaceae; genus Grimontia; species Grimontia sp. THUN1695. The sequence continues at coordinate 88,976 of NZ_AP046576.1, forward strand.
GGCGATCAGGTTGGTTTTGTCATTCAGTGCGTATTTACCACCAATGTTTGCACCGATGGTGTTTTTGTCTTTGCCGCCATTGAAGTTTTTGGTTTGGTCGAATACCAGGCCGCCCAGAGTGAAGTTGTCAAAGTCCATTTCAGCATGCGCAGAATAGATCTCGGTTTCTTTACCTTTTTCACCACCCAGGATCACGGTGAAGTCATCGCCGTAGTAGCCGATATAGCCGTTCGTCACTGCGCCATACAGTGAATCTGTCTGGTAGCTGTATTTGACTGGCTCACCATTTTCATCTGTTTCTCCATCCCAGCCTTCCAGCGAGTGGGATACTGACATCTTGATGCTGCCAAAATTGCCGATGTAGCGAATGGTATTGTCCTGGTCGCCCGCTTCTGAAATGCCCGCGCCCAATTCGTTGGTCATGTCACCAAAAGAGTCGACTTTGTCATAGGCTGTATCAGTACGACCAAACTCCAGTGCATGGTGGTCAGCAAACTTGAAACCCACCATGATCTTATCAATGACAATGCGAAGGTTGTTGTCGGCAGTCCAATCTTCACGTTCTGCGTCTACCTCGAACTTGCCGTAGAAGTTGCCGGTTTGGCCTTTCAGACCGATGGTCGCAAAGGATTGGTCGACATAGGTTGTATCTGTGCCAAACGGTGTCTTGTCGGTGTCAGAGACAAAAGTACCTCCCACCTCTGCGCCACCATAAACTTTAATGTTGTCGCCGTTATCGTTTTTATAAATTGTTGCTGCTTGGGCTGTTCCTGCTACCAGAGAAGACAAAACCACTGCTAATAATGTTTTATTCATTTTCTGTCCTTAAATAGATACCACTCATTGGCCTTGAAAACAGTAGACGTGTAAATTTTCTCAAACAAGAGATGGTTATTGATTTGTTTATTGTTTTTTATTTTCATGCGACTGATTTAACAAGCAAACGTTTCCGCTTGTATTTTGCGCGTTCACAATATGACCAACTGAAATGTTTGATTAATGGAATGCAACATATTAAAACAATATTGAACGTAGGCTTAATATCACAAAATGAACATGAATTGCTTTTTATGTTTGGTATCTAATCAATATTGGCGTTTTGTGATTATTTATCAGACAAGGCAAAAGAGGTGTTATTTAAATGCATTTGCATGGTGTGTGAATGAAAATTCAAAGTTGAACTCTGTTAGATGAGGGGAGTTACCGATATCTACGGCCTGATTTACAGTTGGTTGATACACTTTTGGTGAATGCTATGGCTTGGTTATTAAACAGAGGGTAGAAGGTATCGCGTAAATACGAGGGATGGAGGAATTCAAAAGCGGGTGCAATATAAAATTGGGGAAGTAAGGCTGCCCGACACATTCAATCCAACGCAATCCCCTTTGTTAGTCTACTGGAGAGCATAGGAGGTAGTGGCGGGCAGTCTCTTTTTAGTTTATTTGGTCAATATCAATCACCATAAAACGAATTTCTGTGCTCGGCTGCGCTTCATAATTGGCGTTGAATAAATTTCTAGATATTTCTGTCCGGTTTTTTGTTGAGCATCAAACTGCCAAATATCCCTGCTCCAGCCATCTAATTTTGCGCTGGTTGAGACATAAACACGCTGAGGAGCTAGCTGTTCATTAATGGTAAGACGACTTCTGCCGTTTCTTGCACTGACTCAGAATACTCCGGATAACGGTCTAAAAGTGTATTGACCAAGGCATCGACAAGAAGCAAGGCGCCGACTTTTGACGCAAACGCGCCACCTGTAAGTGGCCCTTCTGGTCTCGCTGCCACCAACAGTTCATCAGATATCGCCGACAACGGACTATGGCTTATATTGGTCAACGATATGACGGGAGTGCCTCGTTGATGCGCCAGTGACGCGGCATGAATCACCTCTTTTGTGCTGCCAGAGCTGGATACTGCAAACCACAAATCGCCTTCACAACTGCGGCCTGCGCTCATTGCAGCGACGTGCGTATCATCGTACATGATCGCTTTTTTGCCGATCCGCACTAAACGGTAAGCGAGGTAGCGACCGACAATACTCGATGCACCAACTCCCACACAACCGATAAACGATGCGTTATGTACCCGTTCACAGATGCGGTTCAACGCGTTCCGGTCAATCAGTTTCGCAGTATCTTGCAGGCTGTCCACGGCACTCTGCGCGGAAATATCACAGATATCTCCGCTACCCTTTGGCTTGTTCAGACTTGCCGTCTGGCTGAGATCCACTGCGAGCGCCATTCGAAAATCTGAGTAACCTTTGTATCCCATATCCCGGCATAACCGAACAACTGTCGCCTCACTGGTTTTAGTGCTGCGGGCTAAATCAGTGATCGTTTGAAACTGGACGTCATGGGCATTCTCTAGGATGTAATCCGCAACCAGTCTTAACTTTTTGCTTAATGGCTCGATATTTGACCGGAGTCGAACCAGTAGATTTTTCGGCGAATTCACAAAAGCCTCATTGTATTCGTTTGGCAGATCTAAAAGTATCAAAGGGCTAGGCACATTGACACTAAATCGACGAAATTTTACCAATACAGAAGAGGGGAAGAACCCCTCTGTATGCAAGTACTTTCATTTGGCTTGGGTACATGATCAAATAGACATAAAACCCGCATCACGCATCTTAGCCACAACATCTGCTTTCTGGTTTGCAGTCAGCGCTCGGATCGGTTGGCGGGGATCGCCTGTTTCAATGCCATGCAGTTGCATCGCGACCTTACCCGCCGCAACGCCACCATATTCCACCAGCACTCTGATAATCGCGATCACTTTGTCCATCAAAGCGGCCACTTCATCGTGCTTACCTTGGTGGAAGGCGTCGATGATCTTCAAGTATAACGGCGCCGCATAGTTGTAAGTACTGCCGACAGCGCTGACAGCACCCACTGCAAGTCCTGCTGGTAAAAACTCATCCACGCCAAATGGCATATCGAATTTGCCGTTACAGGCGCGGATGCAGCGTTGGTACTCGTAAAGATCAGTATTGTTAAACTTCGCGCCCGACAGGTTGGGGATGCGTTGTTCCCCCTGAATCAAAAATTGTTCGAGATCCAGGTTCACGCCTGACATGCCGGAATGGTAGTAGTAAAACCCTTTCGACGGTGCCGCTGAAGCCACTTGCGCGCAATACTCCACTAAATCTTCAACGCTGCCCGGTTTAAAAAAGCAGGGGCCAATGGCCGAAGTAGCCAGAATATCCAGTGTTTCAGCGTGTTTAGTGAGGTCGATGGTATCAACAATGCTGAGTGCACCGGTATGGATGATAAGATCCAGTTTGCCATCTGCCGCTTTCACCCAGCGTTCCGCAATCGCTTTACGTTCTTCAACCGAGCAGTGAATGCCTTCACCTGTCGTCCCACACACGTACGCGCCTTTCACGCCCTGTTCAATCAGCAGTTGGGCAATCTGATCAATCACCGCGAAGTTCACTTTGTTATTGCTATCAAACGGCGTATGGGGTGCTGCGATAAGTCCAGTTAACTTTTTCATTTTTAAACCTTTTGTTTTTTACTGCCCGTAGCCTAACAAGAGCTCTGGGAGCAATAGGGTGAATTGAGGGAAAACGGCCACCAAGATCAACACGATAAACAGAGGCACTAACAGTGGTACAACACCGCGGGTCAGCACATGGAAGGGTATATCTCCCACCCGTGATACGACATAGAGCGCCATGCCCATTGGAGGGGTCAAGATACCAATCATCAGGTTCAAGATAGCCATGACACCAAAGTGGACCGGATCGATGCCTACAGCTGTGGCAACAGGGACGAGAAAAGGCACCAGTAGAAGCAGCAGTGCCAATGATTCAATAAAGGTGCCTAAAAACAGCAGAAGCAGGTTGATCAACAAAAGAAGAACAAGCGGGTTATCACTGATGGTTAAAAAGTAATCTGCAAGCATTTGTGGAAGCTGCTCTCGCGCAACAATCCAGCCAAACACTGTGACACCCATAACCATGAGTGCTACGACGGCAGTGGTATTGACGGTTTCTTTCAAGATCTCAATAAAGCCACTAAAAGTCAGCTGTTTGTAAACCACAGTGCCTAGAAACAGTGCGTATAGAGACGAAACGACAGCCGCTTCTGTTGGTGTGAATTTGCCCGAGAAAATACCGCCAATGATAATAATCGGGGTCAGCAGAGAGAGAAACGCCTCTTTGAATGAGCGGAGCTTTTCTTTTCGTGTTGCGCGGGGCAAGGTCATGTAGCCGCGCTTTTTACAGATGAAGTAGCTCATGGTCATCAAGGCGATGCAGCACAATAAACCCGGAATAGCGCCAGCGAGAAACAGTGCGCCGATAGAGGTGTTTGAAACCACACCATAAATGACTAACGGCACAGAAGGTGGGACTAAAGGACCAATAATACAAGATGCCGCCGTCAACCCGCCGGCAAAATCATCGTGATATTTCGCATCACGCATTGATTTAATCTCTAGCTGACCAAGGCCGCCTGCATCTGCCAACGCTGAGCCAGACATGCCGGAGAACAATAAACTGGCCATAATATTCACATGTCCAAGACTGCCGGTAATGTGGCCGACCATGGATTTCGCGAAGTTGAAAATACGCTCAGTGATCCCTGCGCTGTTCATTAGGTGCCCAGTCAGGACGAAGAATGGCACTGCTAACAGTGTGAAGTTATCAATTCCCCCCAGCATTTGCTGAGCGGCAAAGTTAATGCCTGTGCTATTGGTGAGAATCAGAAACACTAAGGCAACAAAAATGAGTGAAAAGCCTACTGGCATACCTGCAAACAGCAGCCCTAGCCAGCCGAAAATTGAACCTGCCATAAGGAATGTCTACCTCTGTGCTATTTGCGAATTTGATGCATTGGTATTGTTGCTACCGCTGAAAAGTTGTTTTGATATAGCGGCAATCTTTTCTATTTGTCGGAGTACCATAAACACACCGCCAATGGGCAAGCTGTAGTTCATCCAGGCACTCGACACCCCCAATGTGATGAGTTCAAAGAAAGCGGTTCGCTGAACATGCTGGTAACCCAGATAGATAATGGCGCCAATCGATACAAGCACCGCCAATTCCAGTGACAGCACAAGGTATAAACGGATCTTTTCCGGTAATTTATCTGAGAAAAAAGTGATGTTGACGTGAGTGCTGCGTTTGATAGCAATCGCGCTACCAATTAATGACATGTACATAAACAGAACCCGGGCGAGTTCTTCACTCCAAAGGGAAGGATCATTGAGTAACCAACGCGTACCGATTTGCCAGGTGAGTACTACCAGCAATGCCGCCATCAATGGCACGGTGATGATCTCTTCAATATTATCAATTATTTTTCTAAGCATCCTGAGCTCCATGGCTGGCCAACATTGACCAGCCCGCGTATTCGAAAATAAACAACGGCGTTTATTTCTTTACATTGCTGCGAGTTTTTTAACGATTGGCTCACCGATTTTTTCTTCAAATTCAGTGTAAAGTGGCTGCATGGCCTCGCGGAAAGGAGTGAGGTCAGGATAGGTGACGTTCACGCCCTCTTTTTCAAAGAAAGAAATCAACTCCGCTTCTTGTTTCTTCACAGATGCTGTGTGCGCTTCGCCGGCTTTTTCCACTGCTTTGGTCACAATCGCTTTATCTTCATCAGACAGCTTTTGCCACGTGGACTCAGAAATGATCACCATCTGGTCATTCACGATGTGATTAGTCATTGCTAAGTTGTTCTGAACTTCGTAGAACTTCATGGTTTTGATGGTGGGTAGTGGGTTTTCCTGGCCATCAACGGCATTGGTTTGCAGTGCCAGGTACACTTCAGAAAAGGCCATTGGGGTGGGGGATGCGCCAGACAATTTTGCGTAGTTCAAGTTAGGTTTCGCATTTGGAACACGCAGTTTCAGGCCTTTAAAGTCTTCAATATTATTCAGAGGACGGTTAGACGTGGTCTCGCGCGTTCCGTTGTACCAGGTATCTAATGCGCGCCAGTTAAATTTAGTGAGCATTTCGTCTCGAATTCCCTGGCCAAACTCTGAATCAAACATACGACGCAAATGTTCGTAATCGCGCGCAACGTAAGGGAGTGTTACGGCTTCGGCGCGCGGTATCCAAAGGCCAATACGTCCAAATTCGGCATAGGTAATGTCCAGATCACCAAAGCTGAGTTGCTGAAGCATTGCACGATCGTCTCCGAGTTGGGCACTAGGATAAAGCGCAAGCTTCAGCTCACCTTTGCTCATTTCTTCAATGGTGTCGGCGAGGAATTTTGCAGACTGGTACTCAACCGAGCCAACGGATGCCTGCATACCCATTTTCAATGTTGTTTCTGCCTGCACAGATACAGCGCAACCCAACGTCAGCATAGCGAGAGTCAGTTTATTAATGGCTTTCATAGTATTTCTATCCTTCGATTTCTACCTTGTTTCACTAATCTAAAAAAATGTATATTTTATTTGAAAAAAATATTTGTCATGAATTATCATTCGGGTGAAAATAATTTTCAAATCGACTTTTTACAAAATGTGATCGCGGACAATCCTTAATCAAGGCTGTCAATCAGCTAGCTGGTTAGATGAATTTTGATGAAAGGTTTTTGCATTGATCTGCCATCCTGCACCTTAATTTATGAGGCCCATATTGAAAATAAACAATCTAAAAATCAATGAATTAAGAGAAAATCTGCTTGGTCAAACGGTGGTTTCGATTCAACCTGTTGTTGGTAGCCCGCTAGAAAAAACGGACATTATCGTGGCGATGGCATGTGCTGCGGAGCAGGCTGGTGTTAAGGCGTTACGGATTGAAGGTGTCGAGAATGTCGCCGCGGTTGCTTCGGCTGTCAGTGTGCCAATCATTGGAATCGTAAAACGTGATTTGCAGGAAAGCCCTGTTCGAATTACTCCTTTTTCTAAAGATGTTGATGATCTTGCAAATGCAGGCGCCACGATCATTGCGTTTGATGCCACAGACCGCCCGCGCCCTGAAAGCCGGGAGCACATTGTTCAAACAATTAAAAATTCAGGGTGTTTTGCTATGGCGGACTGTGCATGTTTTGACGATGGGGTGTGGGCAAACCAACAGGGTGTCGAAATCATCAGTTCAACCTTGTCAGGGTATGTTGGGGACACTGAACCCACCGAACCCGATTTGAAGCTGGTAAAACAATTTGCTGAGGCAGGTTTTTTTACCATGGCTGAAGGTCGTTACAATACGCCAGAAATGGCAGCAAAGGCGATTGAATCCGGTGCTGTTGCCGTTACGGTAGGATCGGCCATTACGCGGTTAGAAGTCGTGATTCAATGGTTCAACTCGGCTACTCAAGCAGTAGGAGCAAAGGAATGTGCACGCTTGCAATAGACATTGGCGGAACGAAGATCGCCATTGGCTTGGTGGAAAGTGGAAAACTGACTGCGCGACAACAAATCCCTACGCCTAAAGCAACCAATGTTGATAAGTTTGCCCAACATATATTGCACTATTGCAACCAATGGATGGACAGTGTCACTGCGATTGGCGTTTCAACAACAGGCTTGGTCAGCAAAGCCGGAATTTCAGCGATTAACCCAGATACATTGGCATTTCCTACCCCTTTTCCACTGGCTGATTGTTTACAAAAGCGAACGGGTAAGCGTGTTGCTATGTTGAATGATGCCCAAGCCGCGGCCTGGTATGAATACACAAGACTCAATACTCCTGTAGACAATATGGCTTTCATCACTGTCTCTACGGGCGTAGGGGGAGGCATCGTCATTAATCGTCAACTGTACAAAGGAAATGGCGGCTTAGCAGGCCATATAGGCCACACCGTAATAGACCATCAAGGCCCTGATTGTGGCTGTGGACAAACCGGTTGTGTTGAAGCGATTGCTTCAGGTACGGCGATAAAAAAAGCCAGCGACGCGTGTTTCTCTCCACCTATCTCAAATATTCAGCTGTTTGCGCTGGCGAGTGAAAATGAAAAAGCAGAAGCGATTATTGACCGCAGTGCCAGAGCGATTGCCACCTTGTGCTGCAATCTTAAGGCAGCTTTAGACTTAGACATCATCGTACTTGGTGGAGGGATCGGTCTTGCAACTGGTTATTTAGAACGGGTAAATCAGGCTATTCAAGCGCATCCCCACGCGTTTCAAGTGCCTGTTGTACCTGCCAACGGTGATTATGATGCATGTTTATTAGGCGCTGCGTATCAGTTCATGGATTGATTCTTATTCTGCAAAAAACGCATTTTACCGCCGGTTAAGACCTTTTGATTAACCTCTGCACAGTACGTGGTACCACATATGATTACAAGGAGAGTATCTGTAGCGTGGGGCACCATCGTTCACTTAATACTCTTACATAGAAAGTGGTCTGAAAGGATTGTGAGACAAACTGAGAGCTTTGTTTTATTTTTGAGTCAATCAGTCTGACAAAACAATAACCTACATGTAGAGTGCGATTTGGCAATGGATTACATTTATTTTTGGGATTGATATCTATGTTTAGAACGATGCCAGCGCATCAGTTCGACACGTTAAATGTTGATATGCGGCACACATTGTTGTTGTTTGCAAAAGCGCTTAACTATGTTGGTATTGATGACTGTTATCACAGCCATCGTGTTGCATATATCAGTGCTAACTGCGCCCATACGATGAGATGGAACGCTAAGAAAATTCAAAAGAGCTTTTTCGCTGGCCTTATTCACGACTGTGGTGTCTCAAAATCCACGGAGCATGAAGCGCTGTTAAAGCAAATGCGACCTGATGATGTCGAAGTACATTGTCATCGTGGATATGAAGCCTTGATAGAATGCTCAATCCTTAGAGGGTTTGCCCAGATTATCCGTCATCACCACACACCTTGGGAACTGCTTTCCAGACTAGAGATGAACAATGATGATCGTGATATAGCAGCACTGATCTTTTTGGCTGATAGGGTAGACTTTCTGCGCGCCACGCATATGGGGCATGTGGGGATGGGAGAAGAGTATTTACTTCCGTTACATAAAGATGAGATTGAACAGGGGTTACGGATGTATGCCGGATCATTTTTCCGGCCTGATTTTGTTGAAGCCATGTGCCAACTCATCGCGACAGATAGTTTCTGGTACAAAATGGATGTGGAACATATCGAGTCCACCGCTCTCTCTTTTGATGCTGATCCCTGGTATGACCAAACACTCACCATTACTGAGCTGACGGAAGTGGCAATGTTTCTTGCCAGGTTGGTTGATGCCAAGAGTCCATTTACTTATCACCATTCACTGCGCGTTGCGAACCTGGTCCACTTTCTTGCTGAAAGAATGAATTTGTCAGCACAAACATGTGATTTACTTTATGTGTCTGGTTTGGTTCATGATGTGGGTAAGCTCAGAACCCCGAATGAGTTGTTGAATAAAACCTCGGAACTCACTGCTAATGAGTTCGCCCAAATAAAGCGTCACGCTATTTATACTGAACTGGCGTTGAACAAAGTTTTCCCTGACTCCAAGATTTGTGAATGGGCCGCAAACCACCACGAGTTTCTGGACGGTTCAGGCTACCCTTACCAAAAAAAAGGGGATGAGCTGGATTTACCCTCGCGAATTCTTACTTTCTGCGATATTTTTCAGGCTCTGTCACAAGACCGACCTTACCGTGATCGTATGTCGCTGGAGAAGAAGTTGCAATTCATGTCTAACATGGTGTTGCAGGGTAAGATTGATGGCGAGGTGTTTAACTGTGCGTTAGACAATCTTTTAGTTTGCGAATCAATGGCTTGCGATTAGCCAAACCCCTTCTGTTGTTTTCTGGCCTCTTTTTACCTTCTTACCTTCATTTTAGTCACGATCAGATAGACGAATCCTGAATATTCAAGTTGAATGGGTATAAATAAAAAGTTATTCCATATATCTTGTCTCAGTGCCTTGGCGCATTTTGTGCAGCATGCTTAGTTTATTTTTTGTATTTCAACCTGTTTACTGAATATGAAACTATGCATCAGATTATTCGCGGTTCTGAAAAGAGCCTATTAACTGCTGCAATATTTTCTACCTATCCTAACCCCTCAATTTCTATCGCTGTGCATTTTCTGTTGAGTTTTTAATTACATCAGTGTTGATGTTTACAATATTGGCGGTATTTGATGAGAATAGTGGTTTTAATAATAGCGCAATAGGACCAATAATTATTGGTATTGTTATTGCTGTGATAGGTGGTTCATTAGGTTCATTAACCGGGTTTGCTATGAACCCAGCAAGAGATTTTGGCCCTAAGCTATTCACATTCTTGGCTGGTTGGGATTATGTGTCATTAAGTGGTGGGAAAACATTCCCTTATTTTATTGTTCCCATTGTTGCGACAATTTCAGGTGCATGTTTCAGTGCTTGGATTTATCCAAAAATTGCAGGGAATTACCTGTCAAGAAATAGAGTGAAATCTACATAAGCAGTACAGAGTAGTAAGTATGTAATATAACCCTATCAAGGAGATTATGATGGAAAGGATAATTATTAGTCCCGGAAAATATATCCAAGGTCCGAATGCTATTGGAAAACTTGCTCAATACGTTGAAAAGATAGGCAGTAATCCGCTGATACTTGCTGATGAAACCGTCCAAAAGATTGTTGTCGAGCCCGTATCGCAGAGTTTTTCTTCTTTGAATATGCCCTACAGCATAGAAACCTTTTGTGGCGAATGTTCCCGTCCGGAAATTGAGCGCCTTACCGATCTCTGTCGAAATGGTAGCCATGATATTGTCATTGGCATCGGAGGTGGCAAGACACTGGATACAGCTAAGGCAACAGCTTATTACCATAATGTCCCGGTTGTTATTGTGCCCACACTGGCGTCAACAGACGCACCAACAAGCGCACTATCCGTAATTTACACCCCGGAGGGGGAGTTTAGTGAATACTTGCTTTTACCCTCAAACCCTAACATGGTCATTATGGATACCAATATTGTCGCCGGTGCACCTGTCCGGCTTTTGGTTGCTGGAATGGGGGATGCGCTATCAACCTATTTTGAAGCCAGGGCTAACGGTATCTCCGGTGGGCAAACCATGGCGGGGGGTGTACCAACAGCTTCTGCATTGGCACTGGCGAAACTCTGCTACGAGACGTTGCTTGCCGACGGACTGAAAGCAAAGATCTCTGCTATCAACCACTTAAGTTCCACTGCTCTTGACAATGTCATTGAGGCGAATACCTATCTAAGCGGGATCGGCTTTGAGAGTGGTGGATTGGCTGCTGCACACGCAGTCCATAACGGCTTGACGCATGTCGAGGAATTCCACCATCTCTATCACGGTGAAAAAGTGGCGTTTGGAACACTTGTCCTATTGACGTTGGAAAATGCGCCTATGGAGGAGATCCAGACTGTTCTTAATTTCTGTAAAGAAGTAGGGCTTCCTACAAACCTTCATCAGATGGGAATGAAAGAGCTGGATAACGAAAAACTCCTGCGGGTGGCTGAAGCATCCTGCGCTGAAGGTGAAACTATCCACAATATGCCATTCCCGGTGACACCGTCGGCAGTGCTTTCTGCTATTTACAGTGCCCATACTCTGGGATTGTAGAACCGGTACTTTCGATTTGTTCCTTCCGGCTTTGTTACTGGGGCAGGGAGGTGCAATTCTAAAATATGTCTCCATGTTTCAAGATCATTGGTGGATTCTTCCTTACATTGACATTGATGGAAACAGGCCGCCAGGGTGAAGGCGGCCTGTTTTATTATTCTACGGTAATTCGCTTATGGGCGATGCCGGTGTGGCAGTCGATGCAGGTTTCTCCACGTGCGTCCATTTGCTGGTGGTTCAATCTGGCCCGTTGTGGTTGCCCGCTAAGGTTAAAATTATCTCCGCTGTGGCAATGCCGGCAGTTGGCTGAGTTATTTGTGGTCATGTCATCCCACACCATTTGTGCTAACCGCGGCCGTTCTTGCTCGAAGTTCTCCTTGGTGATTTTACCGGTTAGCATGTAATAGATATCTGCCGTGGCGGCGATCTTGACCCGCATTTTGTCTACAAACTCATTCGGCACATGACAATCCGCACATGTCGCATGAATGTCTTCCTCGCTGACATAATGCGGAGAAGCTTTATATTCCTGTACGATGGTGTCCATTTTCAGGTGGCAACTGAAGCAAAATGCATTCTGGTTTGATGCCACCATCACACCCTGAAACCCGGCAATGCCAATTACCAATAGATAAACGCCGATGGGAATACTCAGCAGCCACGGCTTTTTGAGCCAGCACCAAAGTGTTTGCCGTCGGGACAGTCTTGGCGCTGAAGCTTTGGATTCGTCCATTATTCCTCCCCAGACCGCAGCGCTTTAAAACTGCAAGGCGCCGCGATCGCCGTTATCACTTACTTTCGTCCAGATAACGCGCTTTGAAGGCTTCCTGTGCTTCTTTGCGGGCGCGCTTCACTTCCTCGGGCTCGTTGCCACTGAACCAGGCATGCTCTGGGCGGGCGAGAATGTCTGCCAGCACGGCACGGGCTTTTACAGCACTGTCGTGATTGCCTTTCTGCTCCGCTTTTTCAACCACTTCGAGAAATTGAGGCACCATTTCAATGTAGAAACGTTCTGCGACTTCATACATGCCATTGCACATAGTCAGGTGCCTGCATAGCCGCCCCATGGCGTGCCCGACGTCCTTCGTGGTGCCACAGATAGAACCAGGTCCATTCGATTTCTTCATCAAAACCGGTTTCCGTCAGCATGTTCTCTTCTTTCAACACGGCCATAAGTTGCTTGCCGGGACGAGCAAATTTCTCGTTGTACAATTCAACCAATGAATCAAATTGGACGTAGAAGTTTTCAACCATGGATTTGGTATGGCAGGACTGACAGACATTTTGCATGTCAGCACGTCTTTCCTCCCAAGGTCTGGTTTCTTTACCCAGTGCCTTGTCTTTGGCATCGATTTTTTCAGAAATCGCCGGGCGCAATGTCCAGGAAATCCTGTTACCTACATCATGGGTTACCGGCAGTTCGCGGGTTGCCGACATATGGCAGGTTGCGCAGGTTGGGGCGGAGTCATAGTCTTCACCGACAATCCATTTCGCTGAGCCAAGATTCATCTGGTCAACATGGGCATAGAAATTGATACCATGCTTGGATTCTTCGTAAATCTCTTTCTGGGGATGATCAGGGCCAAGGTGGCATTTACCGCAGGCCTCTGGGCGGCGGGCTTGCACCATGTCGAACTCATGGCGTTGGTGGCAGGCACTGCACGCACCGATAGAGCCATCCGGATTGATACGGCCAATACCGGTATTCGGCCAGGTTGCCGGATCCAAATCGCCATTTTCCAGCACGTTGACTTCTGAACCGTGACATTGCCAGCAACCGTTTACAGCGGCAGGTGACGTGCCATTCAGCATCAATGATCCTTCAACCACTTCTGCCAGGAAGTTGTCGAGTGAGCCGATGATTTGTCCGGCCTTGGCATGGTGGCTGGCGTCGAATTCCTCGACTTCCTGAACGTGACAACTGCCACAGTCTTTCGGTGAGACGATCACCGCAATGTCTACGCCTTCATGGCGTATTGCATCGGCATCTTCAGGATCGGCTTTATGGCATTCATAGCAGCCGACGTTGGCGCCATAGTGCTTAGAGCGCCCCCACTGGGCGTAAATTGAAGGGTTCTTTTCTTTATGACAGGCAGCACACTCCTTGCTTTGATTACTGAGTTGTTTGAAAGGCTTCATCACTAAAGCCTTCGGTTCGGCGCTCACGCTTCCTGCTGTGAATAGCAGGAGCAATATAGCCAACAGCGTGGCGAACACGACATTATTCATTTTTGTCAACATTCCTGAGTCCATGGTGAACCTCGCTCACATCACACCAGTGCGTCGCCGGCGCTTTTTTATAGAGATGTTGACTGACTTACTTTCTCAAAATTAGCGTAGTAGGGAGTGGGATTTCTCTACCTTTTATAAGGTGTATTTGTGATGCCGCTTCACTAATATCTGAACCTTATATTTAACCCTTTGCATACAGAAGCGCGGAAGCGTTGAACGATATGAAAACAGGTTATAGGGGTTTTCTTGCATTACATAGATGTATGTAGATATGGGTGATTTGTTGATCGGGTTGGCACTTTTTTAACCGGAAAAGACAATTCGTTTACAAATTGATTTCCATCAAAAGAGAGTGGTGTTTGCGTGGTAAATTGCGGCGCAGTTCAAAAATTACTCGGCTTTTACGGGTATGACAACGAAACCCTACAACGTAAGGAAACCATAATGAAAAAAACGATGAGTCTCATTGCCATGATGGCTGCCGCTGCTGTTTCTCCCGTGTTGGCACACAGTGAGGGGGATATTGTCGTCCGTGCCGGTGCCGCGTATGTTTCGCCCAATGACAGCAGTGATAAGATCCTCGGTTCACAGGAAGAGCTCGAAGTCGGATCCAATACTCAGCTTGGCCTGACAGTGGGTTACATGCTGACTGACAACTGGAGTATTGAGCTGTTGGCTGCAACGCCATTTACCCACGATATTTCCACCAATCTGTTAGGCCTTGGCGACATTGCTGAGACTAGCCACTTACCACCGACACTGATGGCGCAATATTACTTCGGCACCAAAGAAAGCAAGATTCGCCCTTATGTGGGGGCGGGTATCAACTACACGATCTTCTTTGACGAAGGTTTCAACGGCAAAGCTAAAGATGTTGGTTTAAGTGATTTGAAACTGGATGATTCTTGGGGACTGGCAGTAAACGTGGGTGTGGATTACATGCTGGATGAGGACTGGTTTGTGAACGGTTCAATTTGGTATGCAGACATTAACACCGATGCGACGTACAAATTCAACGGTATTGAGCAGAAAACCAACGTGGAAATTGACCCTTGGGTCTTTATGGTAGCGATGGGTTATACCTTCTAAGCCATTCTGGATTTCAGTATAAAAAAGGGGAATCAGGCAGGTGAAAAGGACGTAATGGTGATTGATACCGGTTTTCCCCGTGCCGATGCCTTGCAAATTGCGGCCAAGGTGCTGGATCCCGTCAGAAAATGCGATTCTTGGTAACGTAGGCATCGTAGAAGGCATGCACGTTTGGATGGCAGACACCCAAACCGATGAAGAAGTGACAGCTTGGTTGGATCAGCTTAAAGAAATGCAGGCACTGAAACCTGAGCGGGTGATCATCGCTTAGTTATAGAAATGGGACGCAAGTGCGTCCCTTCCTACTTTCAATCCACGATCTGTTAGGTACCGATAGGGCCACCGTCGTTACGGCGGATAACCACTGTTGCCGCGCGGGGACGCAGTTTAACATCGCCCGGTGTTTCTTCAGTCGCATCGTCAGAGTAAGGCCAGTTTCGCGGGTGTTGGATGTTCACGAATACAGAACGGTAGTCAGGGCTGACAGCGAAACCTGTTACCTCACAACCGTTTGGACCAACGAAGAAACGGCGTAGCTCGCCTTGGTTCTCTTCGCTGATTGGCAATTGGTTGAACGCGTCATCCATCAATGGTGAAGGCACGACCGCCAACATCTGGTCATTGGTATACTCTTCCACTTCATCTGCGCCATTATCGGTCTGGATCCACATAATGCCGCGCTTATCAAACGCCAGTCCGTCCGGGCTTGCGAACTGATTGAATTCCGTCAGGCCAGATCGGTTGGTGTCTGCATCGCCATCCGCGGGTGCGCCGAACACAAAGATATCCCAGGTGAATTCGGTAGAACGGCGACCTTCATCCCAACGGATAATGTGGCCGAATTTGTTGTTTACGCGTGGGTTTGCGGAGTTGCCTTCGGCGCGGCGGGTGTTGTTGGTCAGCGTCATGTAGGTAGAGCCGGAGAATGGGTCAACCGCACACCACTCTGGGCGATCCATTGGGGTTGCGCCGACTTTGTCTGCTGCTCTCGGTGTGTTCAGGATAATGGCTTCCAGTGAATCGAAATGATCCGCCAGCGTACCGCCATCAGTGGTGACGCTGCCGAGCGTTAACGGCAACCAGGTGCCTGTGCCGTCGTCGTTGAAACGGGCCACATACAGAGTACCTTCGTCCATGTACTTATCACCAACGGTTAAGCGGTCTGTGCGGCGTGCATCGCGTTTGTTCCAGCGCGCTGCAGATTCAAACTTGTAAATGTATTCAAAGCGTGAGTCGTGGCCTGAATAGAAGACCACAGGTTTGCCGTGTTTGACGTTGCCGAACACACAACCTTCATGGCGGAAACGGCCCAGTGCAGTGCGTTTTCTTGCGCGTGAATTCGCGGTGTATGGGTCGATTTCGACGATGTAACCGTGGCCGTTTGCTTCGTTGCGGTAATCTTCAGAAGCCGATGCACCGATTGGGGTGACATTAAAGCGGGCGAACTCGTCATCCACTTCCTGGGCGTTGCCTGCCAGTGTTTCCCAAAGGTAGCGGGTATTGTCATCAGACACCCCGATACGTGCCTGCTCTTCCGTCAGCGTGCCGGTATTCACAAAGTACCCCGGCCAGTTTTCTTCACACGTCAGATAAGTGCCCCAAGGTGTGTAGCCGTTACCACAGTTGTTCAGGGTACCGCGCACGGTGTTGCCGTTTGGCGAGTATTTGGTGATCAGAAAAGGGGTATATGCCAGCGGACCGGAAACATCCATTTCGGTCGCCCCTGTGTAACGGCGGTTCAATGGATCGTTGTTGATCATCACCCATTTGTTGTCTTCAAGGCGGATGCGCACCACACTCACACCATGCGCGTTAATCTCTTTGCGCACTTCATCGACGAGGGTGCGAAGACCATTATCCACGGTTGGACCATTCGGGTGCAGGGCATGCAGATCGATGTACTCGTGGTTAATACACAGCAGGCCTTCTTCGTCACTGTTGTTGAGCGGGAAAAAATGCATGCCGTCATGGTGCATACCCATCGCGTTCAACTGATCTTTTGCGGTATTGGAGCCATCATCCAGCCATGCGTTACCCTGTGCATTGAGTGGTGTGCCCCAAGGCGCCAGTATTTGCGCATTGTAGCCAGGAGGGACAACAACAGCATCGGTCTGTGAGCCCGGAATAGACTCAAAATTCAGCTTGGCTTTTGATACGTTAGGGTAAAAACAGCCCGATAAACCGAGTGAACTTACCGCAGTGAGTGCACCAACACCCACACCACCTTTCAGTATACTGCGTCGTGACAGGTTGGCTTCCAGCACTTCATCGAACGGTTTGTTGCCGCTATGGTTACGCAGCGTGGGGTCAAACGTTTCCTTACTCATTGCTCAATTCCTATTGGTTGTGTTTTTTGTGGCGTAACCAGTCTGGGAGCAAAAATTGACGCTTTTGATGAACAAACATTAACTTTCTGTGGCCGTAAAATGACGAATTTATGACCTTATTGGGATGGTTGCATATCAAGGCACTTAAAGCGTCAATCAACGTGCTCGGTGAGCCCGATACGGTCAGCATTAAAACAACCGGTTCCTTTTTGTAGCGGATTTGACGGCATATACCCAAGCATTTTCAGGTAGTTTGGGATAAATGGGCGAGTGCTCAGAAGGGGTGAAAAATATCGACTTTTTAAAATTCGATATGGAAGGATATGTATAGAGTATGCTTTGTGTGAAAAGTAGCCAACGTAGATGATATATCTATAAACGTACTTATTTGCAGATTATTACATAGAACATTTCGTTATTTATCAGAAAAATAGGTATGGGTTACATTTGGCTCAACAGATAGAAACACCTTACGAACATTAAAAGAATCCGGAAGTAAGGCGTTTTAGGGAAACATAACAATTGGAGTTGTAACAATGCCTTCTACTTCTATAAAAAACGTTTTGCTTGCCGCTGTTGCGTTGGCCGCGAGCTTCACCTCTACTGCTTCGCTGGCCCAGGAAGACATTAAAGTCGGTATGTCTGGTCGCTACTTCCCATTCACATTCGTGAAGTTGGATAAATTGCAGGGCTTTGAAATCGATGTCTGGAACGAAATCGGTAAGCGTGCTGATTACGATGTTGAGTTTGTGACGTCGAGCTTCTCTGGTTTGTTTGGCATGTTGGAAGCCGGTCACATTGACACCATCAGTAATCAGATCACGATGACAGAAGCACGCAAGGCGAAATACGCGTTTTCTGTGCCTTACGTGGTAGACGGCGCACAGGTGGTGGTGCGTAAAGGCCGAGAAGATATTGGTGGCATTGAAGACCTGAAAGGTAAGAAAGTGGCGGTGAACCTGGGCAGTAATTTCGAACAACTGCTGCGCAACTACGACAAAGCAAATGAAATTAATATTATTACTTATGATTCCGGTTTCGAGCAGGATGTTGCACTGGGCCGCACTGATGCATTTGTTATGGACCGCGTTTCATCTGCACAATTGATCAAAAAATCGGGTCTGCCGTTGCAACTTGCTGGGGGACCGTTTGAAACCATCGAAAATGCGATGCCATTCCTGAACACGCCTGAGCAACTGGCGAAAAAAGCGAAGGTTGATCAGGCACTGACTGAAATGAAAGCTGATGGCACCCTCAGCAAAATTTCAGAGAAGTGGTTTGATTCAGACATCACGCAATAATGCAAAGTTTCGATTTTGACTACATGCTGGCGTTATTCCCGATACTGGTGAAGTATCTGGGAATAACCTTGGAGATGTCACTGATAGGCTTTGCGGCTGCCCTGGTGCTGTCGGTGCTGTTGGCGCTGGTAAGGGTATTCAAAGTAAAAGGTCTGGATGCTGTGGTGATTGTGTATATCTCGTTTTTCCGGGGTACACCGCTGCTGGTTCAACTCTTCCTCCTTTACTATGGTTTGCCGCAAGTTTTCCCTATTTTTGTTGGAATGGATGCGTTTACCGCCGCGGTTATCGGTTTGTCTCTCCACTTCTCTGCCTATATGGCGGAAAGTATTCGCGGTGCGATTCTGGGGATTGATAAACACCAGATGGAAGCGAGCCTGAGTGTCGGTATGACAGAGATTCAGGCAATGCGGCGCATCATACTGCCGCAGGCAGCCCGCGTTGCAACGCCTTCGTTGATGAACTATTTCATCGACATGATCAAAAGCACATCGTTGGCGTTTACACTGGGTGTGGCGGAAATCATGGCCAAGGCGCAAATGGAAGCTTCATCGAGCTTTAAATTCTTTGAGTCTTTCCTCGCTGTCGCACTGATTTACTGGCTGGTGGTGATTTTCTTTACCCGCATACAAACAGTAATGGAAGTCCGCTTGAACAAGGCGTATGCACGATGATTGAAGTGAAAAATTTGAGCAAACGCTTTGGTGATGTCGAGGTACTGAAGCAAATCGATCTCAAGGTTGAGCAGGGCGAAATCGTGGTGATTATCGGCCCATCCGGTACCGGAAAATCGACACTGCTTCGTTGTCTCAATTACCTCGAAACACCAAGTGGGGGAGAAATCCAGATTGGTGATGTGCACATTAATGCTGGCAATGTCTCGAAAAGCGATATTCACCGACTGCGCAAACAAAGCAGCTTCGTGTTCCAGAGCTATGCACTGTTTGCCAACAAAACCGCGCTGGAAAACGTGGCGGAGTCGCTGATGACGGTGTGGAAAGAGCCGAAAGAGCAGGCATTTGCTACCGCACGTACTCTGTTACAGAGTGTGGGCATGGAAGCGCACCTGGAAAAATATCCGGCGCAACTTTCCGGCGGTCAGCAACAGCGCGTGGGTATTGCCCGCGCTATGGCCTGTAAAGGTGAAGTGATCCTGTTTGATGAGCCGACTTCAGCACTGGACCCCGAATGGGTTGAAGAGGTGTTGGCGGTGATGAAGCAACTGGCCAGACAGAAGCAAACCATGATTGTGGTGACCCACGAAATGCAGTTTGCCCGTGAGATTGCTGATAAAGTGATCTTTATGGAAGGTGGGGTGATTGTCGAACAAGGTCCGCCATCACAGATATTCGGCAATCCAAAAAACGTGCGTACGAAAGCTTTCGTCGCGCGAGCGGCATAGTCACCAAGGTTGTACCTTCTGGTTGGCGTTTACTTGGTATAAACGTAAAGCCCCTTTATCTGGTCGATGAAAGGGGCTTTTTGTTAATTAGCCAAGACGTTATTTTTATAGATCTTCAAGAAGACTTGGGAAGGAATTAATGGCGTATTCTGCCTGCCAGGCCATCAGATCCAGCGTGTCATCTGTCCAATCGACATAGAAAGACGCGGTGAATTCGTTGATGTCGTTGTCAATGCTTGTCCGGTCGTTAGTATCGACGCGGAAAATAGGTTGCGACAGGAGCTGAAGTTCTTCCCTAAGGGGTGTGGTGAAATGGCGCGACAGACCGGTATTCAGGAAAAACAGTGGCGTAAAGCGTGAGGCAGAAAGATAGAAAATATCGCCATACTGTTTTGAATCTACACCAATCACATCGGCATCCTGCTGGTCATCGCCATCGGAAACAAACTCACCTTCCAGGTTGTAATTCGTGATGTGGGTGGCGTTGGTTGCCCATGCGTTAGACGGTTGGCCTTCGGCTGCCAGCGCTTGCTGGATTTCCCCAAGCACTGCGTCGTTGATCCCGGATGCATCAAAAATGGTCGCCGGTTTACCGGTTCGAATGGCTGCGACGGTTGCCAGACCACCACCCAGACTGTGACCGGTGTAGTGAATGTTGTAGCTACGATATTTATTTGCCAGCCTCGCAGATGCTGAAATTGCATAACGGTACTGTGGAGGTACCTCACCGGCAGCCATAATGCCGTTATTTACCCAATCTGATGTCCCTAGTTCGCTGCCACGAAATGCAATGATGGCATCACTGCCCTGGGTATAAACTGCTGCGTGAAAGCCTGTTGAGCTGTCATGACTGCTTTCAGTGAGAGACCAGCCATTTGGTGTGCCCCAGCTTTTGTAAACATGTTCCGCAAACGCAAGATAATGCAGGGCGACGCCCGCCTGGTTGATGGAAGGCGGCTGGTGGGTTTTATATGTTGTCCCGGTGGCATTCGCAGTGTTTGTCATATTCGGATTGAGTACCGAGTCGACATACGCCCCGATATTGCCCAGCTCTTCCTGAGTCGTTGCAGAAGCATGTTGAATGGAAAAGCCCAACAAAACAGCTAACGAACATCCTATGATCTTCTTCATGAGAAAAATTCCCTTTATTGATGAATACTATTTCGTATTAGCGTTAAATTGATACTTTATGTATCGATATATATCGTAGAGTGTCAGTAATATCCTGCCAGCCAAAAACCGTAGCAATAATGAGACTATTTAAAATAAGGCGTGTTAATGCCTAAAAGTCTGC
Source organism: Grimontia sp. THUN1695 (assembly GCF_059704325.2). Lineage (NCBI taxonomy): Bacteria > Pseudomonadati > Pseudomonadota > Gammaproteobacteria > Vibrionales > Vibrionaceae > Grimontia > Grimontia sp. THUN1695. The sequence continues at coordinate 110,115 of NZ_AP046576.1, forward strand.
CGACACCAAAGTTGATGTAGCAAGATTCACTTGAACTGAGGGAGTGGGAATAGCAGGGGGGTTTAGCCTTCCTTCATCAAAGATTCCAGATCCCTCGCTGCGCGACGGAGTTGAGGCTCGAACCGTAGTAAATCATCCAGAGAGCTTCGAAATACGGGGGCGTGGGTAAACAGGCAGGCGTGAAGTTGCCCTTCTTCATTGCGGATAGGAACCGCTATTGCTGCCATACCATCAATGAACTCTTCGTTATCTATACCCAGATCCCGGTCTTCTATTTCACTCAGTGCGCGCTCCAGAACAATGGGGTCTGTGATCGTATTCTTGGCGTGCCTTTCCAGATTTATATTGTTGATAAGCCGTTGCCGGCGACGCTTTGTCAGGGTACTGAGATAAAGCTTTCCACTGGCAGTACACCAAATGGGCGTGTGGCTGCCTGTCGGTAAATTGATTTGCAATGGCCAGTTCGTTTGCACGCGATCGAAATAGATCATATCAACGCCATTGGGTAACGAGATGCCGCAGGTTTCCCCCACCTCATCAGCCAGTTTTCGCAAAATAGCCTCTCTCACCGCTTTAAAATGCGTGGTATGTAACACACCAAGGGCGATGTCATGCATGCGGTTAGCAGGGATCAGACCCCCACGCATATTGGTTTGCACAAAGCCTTCCCGCTCTAACTGCTGTAGTAACCGGTGAATACTCGGTTTGGGGATATCGAGCATGATAGACAGCTCTGCCGGGCTTGGTGGCCGCTCTGAGCGGGAAACAGCTTCAATAATTTCCAACACTCGGGTTATGGAGGAGGCTTTTTCGCGTCTTTCTATTGTCATCCCTGCACCTGATTCTGTTGATATGGTGGAAGTATATCTGTATCAGAGGACAAAGCGCAGTGTCGAGGCGTACCTGTATAAGTTTGCTCACACAAGTACGCTGTCAACTTATCGCTTTTTCACACTATTTCATCACAGGCATTGAAAATGATACACCTTCACGTACCGCTTCCGAAGGCCAGCGCTGGGTAATGGTTTTACGGCGCGTGTAAAAGCGAACACCGTCAGGCCCATAGGCACTTAAATCGCCAAAAAAGGAGCGCTTCCAACCGCCAAAGCTGTGGTAGGCCACCGGCACGGGAAGGGGAACATTGATACCAACCATGCCCACGTCAATATGATCGGAAAAGTATCGTGCAGCTTCACCATCACGGGTGAAAATGCAGGTACCGTTACCATATTCATGATCATTGATGAGCTGCATCGCTTCTGCCATGGAATCAACCCGGACAACCTGTAGAACCGGCCCGAAGATCTCTTCCTGATAGCTTTCCATTTCCGGTGTCACGTGATCAATCAAGGTTGCGCCAACAAAGAAGCCTGATTCCAAGCCCGAAACCAATGGGTTGCGGCCATCAACAACCACTTCTGCCCCTTGGTTTTCCGCACTGCCGATCAGGCGATTCACGCGGTCACGGTGTGCCTCTGTGATGACAGGACCAAAGTCGTTACTGTTGTCATTGCAGCCTCCCACTCTGAGTCCGGCCATCTTTTCTTTTAGCTTGGTAACCAGGGTATCGGCGGTCTGTTCACCGACAGCAGTGACCACAGAAAGCGCCATGCATCGTTCCCCAGAGGAACCAAATGCTGCGCCCAGTAACTGGCTGACAGCGTTGTCGAGATCAGCATCTGGCATGACGATGGCATGGTTTTTGGCACCACCGAGCGCCTGACAACGTTTGCCCGCTGCACTCGCCCGAGTGTAAATGCTTTGTGCAACCGGTGTTGAGCCCACAAAACTGACTGCGCTGATGTCTTTGTTTTCGAGCAGGGCATCTACGGTAGCTTTATCGCCATTGACTACGTTCATCACCCCAGGTGGCAATCCCGCTTCCTGAAGCAACTGCGCGACGAACAGTGTTGAGCTTGGATCGCGTTCAGAAGGCTTAAGGATAAAGCAGTTCCCACAGGCAATGGCGAGTGGGTACATCCAAAGCGGTACCATGACCGGAAAGTTAAACGGTGTGATCCCCGCGACAACGCCGAGTGGCTGGAACTCACTCCACGCATCGATGCCGGGACCGACACCACGGGTATGTTCGCCTTTGAGCAGATTGGGGATGCTGCAGGCATACTCGACATTTTCAATGCCCCGTTGCAACTCGCCCATCGCATCGTGTTTTATCTTGCCGTGCTCGCGGCCAATCATCTCGCAGATGGTATCGGCATTATCCTGAAGCAATTGCAGAAACTTTTGCATGATACGGGCACGGCGAATTGGCGGTGTGTTGCGCCAAGCCGGATAGGCAGCCTTGGCCTGATGCACGGCGTCATTGACGGTTTTAGTGCTGGCAACATCCACCTGCGCAGTTACAGCGCCTGTTGCCGGGTTATACACGGGCAACGTGGTTTGGCCTTCGGTGATTAATGCCCCGTTGATCAGATGTCCAATAGTATTCATGAGTTAACTCCCTGTCGTTTGATAAGTCGTTTAAAAAAGTTTGCTGTTTACTGCCAAAGCTGGGTGTATATCGCCACCATTTCCTGATGGCTGGGGATACGCGGGTTATTGGCGGGTGAGCCGGAGGCCAGTGCCTGTGATGCCATGGTATCGAGATGTTCGAAAAACGCGCTGCGGTCGATACCATACCCCTCGGGTGTGGGAACGTTCAAATCCCGGTTGAGCGCATTCAGCTCGTCAAGAAGCTTCTGGCATGCTGCGTCTGTGCTGTCTTCTTTGGTGGCCACCCCCATAGCCCTGGCACAATCGGCGTACCTTTCGGGAGCGGCGGGAAGGGAAAATGCTGTAACCGACGGCAGTAACATGGCGTTGGAAAGGCCGTGAGGTACATGGAAGAATGCGCCGATAGGGCGGCTCATGCCGTGAACCAGGGCTACTGAGGCATTGGAAAAAGCGATGCCAGCAAGGGTAGCACCCAGCATCATGTCGGCTCTTGCCTGCACATCACGGCCATCTTTACAGACGCGTCGAAGATTGGGTGCAATCAGGCGCATGGCTTCTCTGGCGTGAAAATCACTGAAAGCATTGCCTTTTCGGCTGACGTAAGATTCGATGGCATGGGTCAGGGCATCAATGCCGGTATCGGCTGTCATCCGCGTTGGCAGGGTATGGGTTAACTGAGGATCGACAAGCGCCGCAGAAGGCATAAAAGAGGGGCCGACGCAGAGCATTTTTTCATCGTTCTTTTCATCGGTAATGATGGTAAACCGCGTGACTTCTGAACCTGTCCCCGCTGTAGTTGGAATCGCAATCAGTGGCAGTGCCGGCTCTGAAACCATGCGCGGAAAGCAGTAATCACGCATCACACCCCCGGAGCAGGCAAGCAGTGCCATGGCTTTCGCACTGTCGATGACGCTGCCACCTCCCAATGCAATCAGTGAATCATAACGGCCTTCGGTGATTGTGACATACCCAGCATTGATGGAGGCATCTGTGGGCTCTGGAATGGTGTCATCAAACACCTTGGCTTCAATGCCTGCCTGCTTCAGTAAACCGGCGACTTTCTGGCTTTGTCCAAGTGTGACCATGGTTTTGTCAGTGATGATTATCGGATTCCGGCAATCAAGGGCACTGAGTGTGTCCGGCAGTTTCTTTAAGGCTCCGTCACCTATTTCCATCAGGCGCGGAAGGATGATTGAGTGAGACATAGTAACTCCTTGTTATTTATGTATGAGCAGGTTTCTGAAATGTCTTGGGCGATAAATTTCAGGGTGAATACACCACGTTTGGCAGCCAGGTGACGATGGCGGGCATCCAAAAAACAATCCCGAGCCCGATAAGCTGCAACAAAATGAACGGCATCACCCCCCGGTAGATGTGGATGAGGTTGATCCCCTTTGGCACCACGCCTTTGAGATAGAAAAGGGCAAAACCAACAGGGGGAGTAAGAAACGAGGTTTGCAGACACACCGCAAACAACACGGCGAACCAGACCAAATCAAATCCCATGGCGCTGACGACTGGGGCAACTAAGGGAAGAATAATCAGGGTCAGCTCAATCCAATCGAGGAAAAAGCCAAGGAGAAACGTCACGACCAGAATGGCAATCACGATACCTTCCGGGCCGAAAGGCAGGCTGGTCAGCGCTTTCTCAATCACTTCATCACCGCCAAGACCACGTAAAATCAATGAGAAAGCAGTCGCGCAGATAATCAATGCAAAAATAAACGCGGTGGTTTTTGTCGTTTCCCTGCCGACTTCACGCAACACCTGAAGGGTCAGTCTTCCTCGTGCTGCCGCCAGCAGTGTTGCGCCTAACGCGCCGACACCGGAAGCTTCGGTTGGCGTTGCAATACCCATAAAGATGGAGCCTAGCACGGCAATGATAAGGGTTGCGGTGGGTAAGGCTGCGCTCAGCGCACTCAGAACAACGGGCAGGCTGATAGGCTCTGCATCTTTGGATACCGGAGCAGCATCTGCGCGGAGGTAACCGAGTGACAAAATATAAGTCACATAAAATGCCGCGAGCATTATGCCTGGGAAGACTGCACCGAGGAAAAGATCGCCCACTGAGATACCGATCCTGTCGCCCATCATGACCAGCATGATGCTGGGCGGCACCAGAATCCCTAACGTGCCTGTTGAGGCAACCGTGCCGCAGGCCAATTCTTTGCTGTAGCCGTCCCGCATCATCATTGGCATGCCGAGTACGGCAAGCAGAACGACAGAGGCACCAATGATCCCGGTAGAGGCGGCAAGTAAGAGACCCACAAAAGTAACGGTAATGGCAAGCCCACCACGTACGCGGCCAAACAGCCTGACCAAATTGCCCATCAGGTCTTCGGCGGTACCGGATCTGTCCAGCATCAATCCCATAAAGATAAACATGGGCAGGGCGACCAGCACCCAGTTGGTCATGATGTCCCACATACGCGGCACCACCAGCGAGGCGTAATTCCAGTCGATGCCGATAAAGGCATCGAACCATTCGTCGGCCAACATGGCGAGGGGGACGAACACCAGTGAAATGCCACAAAGCACCCAGGCGACAGGAAACCCGGTAAACAGTAATAGGATGAACATGCCAAACATGAGCATGACGAGGATTTCATTCACTTCCATGATGATGACTCCTGTTGTTTATCTGCTTTTGAAAGTGGTTCACTGGGCTGAAAGAGCAATGCGCATATCCGGCTGAGGCGTGAAACTGCCGCAACGGCCAGTAAACAAAACGCGAGTAACAGGACAGCTTTCATCGCCCAGCGGTAGGGAAGGCCACCCGGCGCGGCAGACACTTCACCCAGTTCCCAGGCGTAAAGAAAGAAAGGAACCGCATACCAGAAGACCAGCACCAGAAAGGGGAGGAGCAAGATCAACAGACCAAAGAGTTCAATCACTGCCTGGGTTTTCAGTGAGAAGCGGTCACGAAGTAAATCGACTCTGACATGGCTGTCTGTAACCATGCAGTAAGAGAGGCCAACCAGCCAACCCAGCGCATAAAGATGCCATTGAAGCTCTTCAAACTCGATTCGCCCTTCACCTAACAGGTAACGCATCAGCACATTGGTAATGATGACCAGCATCAGAATGACCCAGACCCAGGAAAATGCATTACCGATCCTGAGTAATGCCGAGTCCAGAGCACGGGAAAGGCGAGTTTCTGGCAGCATGTTTTCCGGTACTGTCGCCACTTCTGAATTGAGTTTGGTATTATTGTTTTGCATAGCGAATCCTTGCCCTGAATAGCTCCCCGGCCGCACAGACTGGGGAGTGTTTATGTCATCCCAGTTGCCGAATTACTCGAAATTGCGTGGCAGGTAGGCCTTCTGTTTCCAGAGTTTGTAGTTTTCCATAAAGGCTTGTTGCGAGGCGTAGATGCGCTTGAAGTCAGGGTCTGACTCGGCAATTTCAGTCATCACTTCGGTTGACAGAGTATTGAGTGATTTCAACAGCTCCGGGCCCAGTGAACGTGCTGTCACTCCTTTTTCTCCGAACCCGGCCATCACATCACCCTGAAGTGACTCGCCCCGGGTCAGCGCGCGGAATGTGCCCGCGGTGCAAGCCATGTTGATCGTGGATTGGGTTGATGCTTCAAGTGAATCCCAGACGTCTTTGTTAACGACAAGATGAGAGGCGGTGAAGGTTTGGTGCCAGCCAGGGAAGTAATTGTTTTTGGCAATCTTGTCAAAACCCATCATGCTATCGATGGCGGGCATAGAAAATTCGGATGCATCAATAGCGCCTTTTTCCAGTGCGGGGAAAATTTCGCCGCCCGGCAGCACAGTGACTGATGCTCCGGCTTTTTGCAGCACTTTGCCGCCAATGCCTGCGAAGCGGATTTTCAATCCTTTAAAGTCATCGAGAGATTTTATTTCCTTGGTAAACCAACCAGCAGTTTCAGGGCCAATGACACTACAAAGCACAGGATGAACGCCGTGTTTTCCGTAAAGTTCCTCGGCAAGTTGTTGACCTTCTCCTTCATACCACCATGTCGCGTATTCCCATGGCTCCATGCCAAAAGGAACCGCGGCAAACAGGGCTGCTGCCGGGATTTTTCCCTGGTCATAACCCAGCCAGGTATAACCGGCATCAATTTGTTTGTTTTTGATTGCTTCGGTGATCCCAAAAGGGGGAACCAGTTTGCCCGGCTCATAGATTTTGAACCGGATATCACCGTCGGTCGCTTTTTCAATCTGCTCGGCAACCTGCATGATCGGATCGCCCAATGCTGGTAAATGGGTGCCAAATACGGCTTGTACCTTCCAGCGGATTTTCTCTTGGGCTGCAACTGGAACGGCCAGCATTGCTGCAATAACGCTGCCCAATACCGTGACTGTCCATGCTTTTCTTCCTTTAAATCCATTATTTATCATTGCCTTGGTCCTCTCTGTTTCATGCCCAACATCAGGCAGTCATACTTGGTTGCTATCAAAATGATACGATATTTATCATTTTGTTAATTTAATGGTTTTGCAAGAGAGGGTCATATCGATACAAAATAAATCAATATAACGTTTCATATGTGCAATTAAATGGCCATATGTTTTAAAAAAGAGAATTAAAAAGAAAAAATAGTTATATATCAGTGAGCTAGTCTGTTAAGCAAATAACAAAAAACCATGAAAAGGAAAGGGTTACCTGAAGTCTTTTTCTTAATAATGAAACGTTTTAGGGTGGGCTGTGCGGTTTCATTATCCCGATGATACGACAGTCATGTTGTTATCGGTAACAGTTCGAAACATTTCCCTGTCTTGCTATCAGTCATTTTTGTCGAAATGATTTAAGAAGTTTTTGCTTGGTCGTATTTTGCGCGTAAAAAGTTTAAAAAAATCGCTGTTGAAATCTTGTATTCATATTTCTGTAATATTCAGTTCATAGCATCCACTTCGAACTGAAAACATTATTATCAGGAAGTGAGTTATGAGCATCCAGTCTGATGCGCTACAAGGACCGCAGTCCGCAAACCCCAAACGCGCCATCCAATGGGCAACCCTTATTGGTATGCTGTATTTGCTGCTGGTTTCTGTTTCTATGATCGGCAGTGGTTTCAAGTGGGCTGTAGGTGAGCAGGCAATAGAGCTTTTCGAGTTTGCTTCTAATCCTGTTGCTGGCTTGATGATTGGTATCGTTGGTACTGCACTGATTCAATCTTCAAGTACTGTCACGGCGATTATTGTAGGACTGGTTGCTGGAGGCTTGCCCGTTGCGACAGCGATACCAATGGTCATGGGGGCCAATATTGGTACCACAGTGACCAATACGCTGGTAAGCCTTGGTCACGCCCGTTGTAAAGACGAATTCCGCCGCGCCTTTGCATGTGCCACTGTCCATGATTTTTTCAACCTGTTTGCGGTTGCTCTTTTTCTGCCGCTGGAAATGATGACCGGTTTTCTGGCGAAAATATCAGCCTGGTTGGTGTCACCACTGATGCAGGCAGACAACCTGAGCCTGAAAGGCCTGAACTTCATCAAACCCCTGACAAAACCGATGGTCAGTGGTGCCAAATCCCTGTTTGAAATATTCCCCGGCACGCTGGGTGGTGTGGCTCTGGTAATATTCGGTATTCTTCTGGTGGTGGTGTCTATCACAGTGATGGGCAAACTGATGAAGAAATTGATGGTGGGTAAAGCGCGTGAAGTGCTGAACAGTGCGATTGGCCGTGGCCCGCTACACAGCATTGCTTCCGGTACGTTGGTGACGATTCTGGTTCAATCCTCTTCCACCACGACAAGCTTGATGGTACCGCTGGTTGGCACCAATGTGTTGAGCGTGCGTCAGGTCTATCCATTTACCCTCGGTGCAAATATCGGTACCTGTATCACTGCGCTGCTGGCAGCCACTGCTGTGACGGGGGGAAATGCCGTATTCGCATTGCAGATTGCCTTGGTTCACCTGGCTTTCAATGTATTGGGTATTCTGGTTATCTTCGGCGTTCCTTTCTTACGTGAGCTACCACTCAAATGTGCAGAGCTATTGGCTGAGTATGCAGCCAAGACCAAACTGGCTGTTGTGGCTTACCTTGGGGCTGTATTTGTGCTGCTACCGGGTCTGGTGTTGTCAGTGTCTTAACCGCTCTAAGAAGATAACAAAAGAAAAGCCCTGCCTATTTAAGGTCAGGGCTTTTTGCTTTGAGGAATATCAGTGCTCATGGGAGGCAAAAAGGCTTGCAAACCTGCCTGTGTCTGTTCAGGAATTGGACAACTCCGGCAGGTGTTCTGGCATCTATGATTGCACACCATGGAGGACACAGAGACAAGGCCGGTGACAGCTTGTGCCGGTTTAATGTGATGTCTGGGTGCAAAAATATAAAATTAGCGACAAGTTAATTAGATTATGCTAAAATAAATGTATTCAGGTGAAATGTTACGAATGAGGAGGTGGTTATGTCACAGGTTGATTCAGGTTCTGATCAAGGAAAAGGGATGTCACTTGAAGGTGCAGTGCGGATTTTTGCTGGCGTAATGGTGCTGGTTTCTTTAGCACTCACGATATGGGTAAACCCGTTGTTTATCTGGTTGACTGTATTTGTCGGGTTTAACCTTATCCAGAGTGCCTTTACGGGGTTTTGTCCTGCGGCCATGGTGTTTAAGAAATTAGGTTTTCGTTGAATCCGGTATGTTGAGGTTAGATCTTCACTTTTCCGCGCAGTGATTTGGTTTTTCCGCGCTGGGTTTTCGCATCCATCCGCTTTCTCTGGGAAGAACGGGTGGGTTTGGTGGCCCGGCGTGCTTTCTGCACAACAGTCACGCTTTTAATCAGCGTTTGCAGGCGCTGCAATGCATCTTCACGGTTCTTTTCCTGAGTCCGGAATTGCTGCGCTTTGATCACGATGATGCCGTCTTTACTCAGACGGCTGTCTTTCAGCGCAAGTAGGCGGTCTTTGTAAAACGCTGGCAATGATGACGCGTTAATGTCGAAGCGAAGGTGTACTGCTGACGACACTTTATTCACATTTTGTCCGCCGGCTCCCTGGGCACGGATATAGGAAAGATCAATCTCGTCATCGGGGATTGATACGTTGTGTGAAATAAACAACATGTCTTTTTTCTCTTCAGGTCGGCAGTCCATGGTTCAGGAGGCGGTACTATAACCAAGCTGACTGCCTGTGCCTACCCGTGTAACTAACTGGAGGTCACCGGTTTTTGGGCGCGGGAGAGGTTGGCAATCAGAATGCCGGCAACGATAAAAGCCATACCCAGCCAGTGATATCCCTGTAGCTGTTCGCCAAGCAGCAGCATCGAGAAGATAAGCCCGAAAACCGGGATCAGGTGCATAAACTGCCCGGTTGTTGCCGCGCCCATCCGTTGCACCGCCGCATTCCAGCAAAAGAAAGCAATGCCAGAGGCAAAAATGCCGGTGTAGAGTGAAATGGCAATGCTCTCCCAGGTAACAGGCATGGTTTCAATCCACACTGATTCAGCCAGATAGACCGGCAGCAACATCAGGTTGCCGAGAAACACGGTATATCCCAGCATGGGTAAGCCTTTTAGCGCGGCGGGAAGCTTTTGTACCAATACGGAATAGGTCGCCCAGACCAAAATAGCAAACAGGGCGATCAGCTCGCTCTGGCCGATGGCAAAACCGATAGCCAACTGCCCTTTCGTAATGATGAGCAATACTCCAACAGCGGACACACAGATGGCAAACGTCTGCTTAAAAGTGGTGAACTGGCGAAACAGCACGAACTGGACCAGCAAAATCATCAATGGCGAGGAAGATTGCAAGATCACCACGTTGGTGGAGAGGGTGTCCTCAAGCGCGATGTAAACCAGCGTGTTGTACCCTGCGACACCAAAGAGCGCGAGCAGCAGTACCAGCCGCCAGTGTTGCCTGAACAGGGGAAATTGCTGCTGCATTGGACCGATGACAAAAGGCGCCAGCACCAGTGAGGCTATTGTCCAGCGCCAGAAAGCGAGCCCGATAGGTGGGATCGATTCATTGACCAGCTTGGCCAGTGTGATATTGCCAGCCCAACTCATGGTCGCGATAACGGCGAGCAAAATAGAGAGCCAGGCCAGTGAGGGACGGGTATGGGTCATATGCCTGTAGAATCATTACACTCAAGCCGTCCAGTTAGGCACCTTGTTAACGCTTTGGCAACAACCTGACGTCAGCAATGTGCCATTACTCACTTTGTGTGGGAATTCAGTCGTACACTATGACGGTGATGGCAATCGAAAAGCTTACATAAGGGTTTAAAAGGAAAACGCTGAACTCACCAAATATGACCACCAACAGGGTCTGTGTCAGAACCTAAAGTCACTTTTCGCAGCCGCTTTTGCTAGCCCAAAAAAGAAAAAACCCGCCGGTTGGCGGGTTTGGAAAGGGGTATTGGCGCTTATGCCAGCAGCTCTTTGGCTGTCTCCACCACGTTTTCGGTGGTGAAACCAAACAGCTTGAACAGTTGGTCTGCCGGTGCAGATTCACCGAAACTGTTCATGCCGATGATACGACCATCAAAGCCGACATACTTGTACCAGAAGTCGGCAATACCCGCTTCGATAGCGATGCGTGCCGTCACGTCTGATGGCAGTACGGCTTCGCGGTATGCGGCATCCTGTTTGTCGAAGGTGTCAGTCGATGGCATCGATACCACACGAACCGCTTTGCCTTCTGCGCTCAGCTGTGCGGCTGCGTCTACTGCCAGCTCTACCTCTGAACCCGTTGCAATCAGGATAAGCTCTGGCTGGCCTGTACAGTCTTTCAGGATGTAACCACCTTTGGCGATGTCAGCCACCTGCTCTGCGGTACGGTCTTGCTGTGCCAGGTTCTGGCGCGAGAAAATCAGCGAGGTTGGGGCGTCTTTACGCTCAATCGCCAGTTTCCACGCGACGGCAGATTCTACCTGGTCACACGGACGCCAGGTGCTCATGTTTGGTGTCAGACGCAGGGATGCGATTTGCTCAACTGGCTGGTGGGTTGGGCCGTCTTCACCCAGGCCGATAGAGTCGTGGGTGTAAACCTGAATGTTCTGCACTTTCATCAGTGCCGCCATACGCATGGCGTTACGCGCGTATTCCATGAACATCAGGAAGGTGGCGCCGTAAGGCACAAAACCACCGTGCAGGGCGATACCGTTGATGATGGCGGTCATGCCGAACTCACGCACACCGTAGTGGATGTAGTTGCCGGAGGCATCGTCAGCAGTCAGCGATTTGGAGCCAGACCACATGGTGAGGTTTGACGGCGCAAGGTCAGCAGAGCCACCCATAAATTCTGGCAGCAGTTTGCCGAACGCTTCCAGCGCGTTTTGCGACGCTTTACGTGAGGCAATGTTCGCAGGGTTGGCTTGCAGGTCAGCAATGATTTGGTTCGCTTGCGCTTCCCAGTCTGCGGGCAGTTCACCGCTCATGCGGCGTTTAAATTCTGCCGCCAGCTCTGGGTAAGCCGCTTCATACGCGGCAAACTTCTCGTTCCATGCGTTTTCTTTGGCTGCACCGGCTTCTTTGGCATCCCATGCGCTGTAAACGTCTGCCGGGATTTCAAATGGGCCGTGTTCCCAACCGAGGAATTCACGCGCTGCTTTGATTTCATCATGGCCCAGTGGTGCACCGTGACAGTCGTGAGAGCCGGCTTTGTTTGGCGAACCGAAACCAATGATGGTTTTGGTACAAATCAGGGTAGGACGACCGGTTTCTGCTTTCGCCGCTTCAATCGCAGCGTTGATAGCGTCTGCGTCGTGACCGTCTACTGCCGGGATAACATGCCAGCCATAAGATTCGAAACGCTTCGGCGTGTCGTCAGTGAACCAGCCTTCAACGTGACCGTCGATAGAGATGCCGTTGTCATCCCAGAATGCGATCAGTTTACCAAGGCCCAGCGTCCCCGCCAGTGAACACGCTTCGTGCGAGATGCCTTCCATCAGACAGCCGTCGCCAAGGAACACGTAAGTGTTGTGGTCAACGATGTCGTGGCCGTCGCGGTTAAATTGTGCCGCCAGTGCTTTTTCCGCAATCGCCATACCCACCGCGTTGGTGATGCCCTGACCCAGCGGACCCGTGGTGGTTTCAACGCCCGGTGCGTAACCGTATTCCGGGTGACCCGGGGTTTTCGAGTGCAGCTGGCGGAAGTTTTTCAGATCGTCGATAGACAAATCGTAACCGGTCAGGTGCAGCAGAGAGTAAATCAGCATAGAGCCGTGGCCGTTAGACAGCACGAAGCGGTCACGGTCAGCCCACGCAGGGTTTTGAGGGTTGTGGTTCATGTGGTCGCGCCACAGCACTTCGGCGATGTCCGCCATGCCCATGGGGGCACCTGGGTGACCAGAGTTAGCTTGTTGTACACCGTCCATGCTGAGGGCACGGATTGCATTGGCAAGGGTTTTACGTTCCATCTTGGGCTTACCTTGTTGAAGTGTGTTCAAATCTGATTTCAATCAAGCGAATGATATAGGAAACAAGAGAGCGGCAATAGCCGCTCTGGGTAAATCTGTTTTTCCGGTTACAGCATACTGCGGATCATGTCTTCCAGTTTGCCTTGGTCAACGGCAAAATTGCGGATACCTTCAGCCAGTTTCTCAACCGCCATCGCATCCAAATTGTGTTCCCACAGGAATTCAGCATGAGTCATTGGTGCTGGACGCGCTTTTACGTCTACATTGTCGTTCAGTTTCTGCACCACGTCCCCTTCTGCATCAGACAGCTCTTGCAGCAGTTGTGGACTGATGGTCAGGCGGTCACAGCCTGCCAGCTCTAGGATTTCACCAGTGTTACGGAAGCTCGCGCCCATAACCACGGTGTCATAGCCGTGCTCTTTGTAGTAGTTATAGATCTTGGTAACAGACAGCACACCTGGGTCTTCTGCTGCTTCAAAATCACGGCCTTCTTTGGCTTTGTACCAGTCCATGATGCGGCCAACGAATGGTGAAATCAGGTATACACCGGCTTCTGCACAGGCACGTGCCTGGGCGAAAGAGAAAAGCAGGGTCAGATTACAGTTGATGCCTTCTTTTTCTAACACTTCCGCCGCACGGATACCTTCCCAGGTTGACGCCAGCTTGATCAGGATACGGTCATTGCTGATACCTGCTTCGTTATACATGCTGATAAGCTTACGCGCTTTGGCGACGCTGCCTTCGAAATCATAAGAAAGGCGCGCATCGACCTCGGTAGAAATACGGCCAGGGATCACTTTCAGGATCTCTTTACCGATGTTAACTGCCAAGCGGTCACTCGCATCAGCCAGTTGTTGCTCAATATCGTTGCTTTTTGCTTTTGCATACGCAATCGCTTCTTCGATCAGCGGCGCATATTTCGGGATTTCGGCGGCTTTCAGGATAAGGGAAGGGTTAGTGGTTGCGTCTTGAGGTTGGTATTTAGTGATCGCATCAATATCACCCGTGTCAGCAACCACGGTTGTGAGCTTGCGTAATTGTTCCAGTTTCGTGCTCATCTTTTAAGCCTTTTGTTTATTTAATAGGGGCCCAGGACAGTGCACTTGCACACTTGATGTATCGGGGTAAAAAACCAAATGAACAAATGCAACATGCCTGAGCAAATGATGAAGTCATATTTGTGTTTTTGTGCGATAAAGTCAACGTTCTGATCTGATAAATATCACCGTGATCTCATGGAAACGTTTGCTATTTACCCTCTCTGTTGAATATGCGATGAAGCCAACGTGGTTAACCCGATTCATCTACATTCATTATCGACCATATTCAATAATGCCATTGCACAACTTGCGCTGGTCGCCAGAATATCAATCGTGCCGGTTTTCAGAGCACCAAGAATAGACAACGCTTTCCTGCTTTCACTGGCTATCGCGATAACATTGGGGATGCGCTTTAAATCACTCATTTCAAGGCCAACAACCCGATTCCGCATCAGGGTTTTGGCGCTGCTGCCATCGAGCTTAAAAAAATCAAAGCCACCAATATCTCCCACAATTCCATCATTGAGACGTGCTTCAACAAATTCACGGGCTGAGAAGCAACCCAGCTTTACCATGTGGCTGTTTTCATCCATGTCACCGATACCGACCAAGGCAAATTCTGCCTTTCGCGCCTGATTGAGGGTTTCGTTAATGTTGGGGTGGCTTAAAAACACATCACGGATTTGCGGTGTATCCACATAGGCAGGCGCGTACAAGGTTTCACTGCTGCCGCCAAACTTTTTTGCCAGCCGACGGCAGATGTGGTCCGCATTAATGATGTCACCGCTGCGGTGTGTGCCGCCAATCGCACAGACAAAGCGTGCATTGCGGTGTGATACGATGCCTGGGTGATCAGCGACGGCCGCTACGTTTTGTCCCTGACCGACAGCAACAACCATTCCTTCCTGTAAGTTTCCGTCCAGAAATGAGGAAACCAGCATTGCGACCTGGATGCGTTGTTCCTGGACGCTCGGTTGGTCAAGCGCGATCAACGCCCGTTTCAGGCTGAACTTTTCCATTAGCCTTTGCTCCAGTTGTGCGCTGTGCACGGGGTGAAACTTGACGGAAATTTCGACGATCCCTTCTTCGCGCGCCCTGCGCAACAGACGGCTAACCTTAGCCCGGCTGATCCCAAATTTTTTGGATATCTCTTCCTGTGTTGTGTTCTGTTGATAATAGAGAATCGCTATCTCGGTGAGAAAATTAGTGTCATCAAGCAGGCTTTCAAAGTTGCCGCTCAATGTGTGTGTGGAAATCATTCGGGTATCCTGCTGTATATGAACTGATACAGAGTCTACGGCGTTTTAGAGAAACGAACAAATGTTCAGTAGTGGATCATATGTTTGCAGCTACATTTTGCGATCACATTTATTAGTGAAGCATGTATCTGAACCAATTTATTTGTGTGTTATGTCCTCTGAATGTTTGAAAAAGTAGTCATTCGTATCTAGATTGAAACTATCTTTGTCAAAATTTATTTGCAGCCACCTTCGTGCCACCTTCGTTTAGTCACGGTTTCAGTGAAATTATAGAAGGCTGCGTATTGGTTGGTTTATATGGCCCAGGTATCGAACATCTTTGCTCTCGTCAACGTTGTTTGTTTGCCCCTCACTCTCCAGACCCGGGAGCAATGAATGAAATTTCAGCCTTTGATCCCGAACCGTCCGCTTTGGTTGTCTGCGGCGTTTTTTGTCATACTCTTGAGTACACTCGTGGGCGCACGGTTTGCCGGGCTCTTTCCTGCCTTGGTGGCTTCACCGGAGAATGTAGAGACAAGCTATAGCTATTTTGTTGATAATACTAATAGCCACGTACTCAGCTATGTCCGGGAGTCGGCCAGTTTCCGCACCATTGAGGATCCAAAAGACATTCCCTGGTCGCTCGGTGAGAAATCCTATTGGGTGCAGTTGGAGATTCAAAACTTTGAATCCGAATACCGTCACCTAACACTCTATTTTGATACGCCGATGATAGATAGGCTCAATATTTACCAGTATGACGAGTCTGGTCGTGAAGTTAAGCGTTGGCGGCTAGGCGACAGTCTTGAAAGAGGCTATCTGGTCGGAGATATGCCGCCAGCTATCCATTTTATGATGGAAGGCTTCGAGCGCTCCTACATCTATCTTCATGTTTATTCTAAAGGGATACCTGTTATGCCGATCTGGGTAATGGATAAACATGATTTCCATACCTTGACCCAGCTTTTGCACGCAATATGGGGGGGCTTTACTGCCATTATGCTGACAGTGGCGGCGTATACGTTTGCGGTATACGCGATGTTGCGTGAAAGGGTATATATCGTCTATACCCTTTACGTGCTGGTCTCAATGGTCCAGTTGGGCGCGGTGCACGGGTTTGGTATTTATCTGTTTCCGGCACCTATCCAGGTTTTCTTCAGTAACAATACGGTGGGTCTGACATTTGGCCTTTTTCTGCTTTCGCTTCTGTATGCCTATCTGTATTTGCGTTCTCACAAAGTCAAAAGCTTTCTCAGGCAGGTCGTGAATTATGCCATGATGGTGCTGTTAGGGCTGATGTTGATTTCTTTTGTTACCCCAGAATATATTGCTGCGACTTTCCTTATTGCCGTCCAACCGGTGTTTTATCTCCTTATCGGCATACTGGTATGGAAGCGTTGGACGATGGCACAGAAGTGGAGCCCAATGTTCACTTTCTCTTGGATACCCTTGGTGATATCGGGTATTTTTCCGCCACTGTTGATCACCGGCACCATTGAATATTCTCTGGCGTCCCGTTACGCCTTTATGTTGGGGAATGTCACTGCGGTAATGTTTATGGCCTTGGCGCTGGCAGAGCGTTTCCGTCAGCAACGGGAGCAATCGGTGTATCAAATGACCCATGACACGGTGTCTGCCACGCCTAATGTTAATGTTCTTTCCTTGGTGATGGATAACCTGATAGACCGCAACCGTGCGTTCACCCTGTGCTGCTTTCAGATAGACAGATTTAACTCTCTGGCGCCTTATATGTCTTCACAGCAAAAAAAAGTCTTCATCGGTGAAGTGTGCGATCGCCTGCATCAATCACTGGATTGCGATACTGTACAGGTGTTGGAAAGCGGTGATGATCGCACACACCGTATTGCCTGCATCAATGATGGGCTGTTTGGTTTTGTGGTGTTATCGACGGAAAAAGCGAAAATAAAACTGTTATTGGCAAGTGTGCTTGATGAGGTCGACAACTACGTCGAGCTTAGTGATCTCAGTATTCGTACTCAGGGCACGATTGGTTCAAGTGAATTTCCCAAAGATGGAAATCAACATGACACGTTACTGCGCAAAGCGATGCAGGCAGTGGCGGAAACATCACCAATAGAAAAGCGGCTCAATACCTATGATTCGTTGAACAGTTTCAATCGAACGTTAAATATGTCGTTGGTGTCTGATCTGAAAAAAGCCATCGAGAGAGACGAACTGGATCTGTATCACCAGCCACAAGTAGATTTGCGCACAGGGTCAATTCATGGTTCAGAAGTATTGCTGCGATGGGATCACCCGAAGTATGGCCAGGTTTCACCGGAGGTTTTCGTCAAATTGGCGGAAGAGGTGGGGCTGATTAATGATTTAACGCTGTGGGTTATTAAGCGTGCTTTTTACCAGCAAAGTAAACTGATTGAGCTGGGTTTTAGCCGTCGGCTGTCTATCAATGTCAGTGCATCTGATATCGTTATTCCCAATCTGGTTGATAGAATCGCTGATATCGCCCAGAAGTACCATGTGCCGACAGGAACGCTTTCTCTGGAGCTGACAGAGTCAACCATGGTGTCAGACTACGATAGCCTGCATGAAGTTATCGATCGTCTATCAGAGTATGACATTGAAGTGTCGATTGATGATTATGGCACGGGCTACTCGTCGCTGACCTACTTGTCCCAGTTACCATTTACTGAGTTAAAAATTGACCGGAGCTTTATTAAGACCCTGACCAGCAGCCCACGTAAACAGAACATTGTCCGTGCTACGACTGAAATGGCCAAATCGTTGGGTTTGATGGTAGTGGCAGAAGGGGTGGAAGATTTGGAAACGGCCTCGGTGCTGAAACGTTATGGCGTCGATATTGCCCAAGGCTATCACTATTCACGACCTCTCAGTTTCAGCCAGTACCTGTTATACCTGAAGCGGACAGCGCACCAGGTGCCGGTTGTCCTTAAAAGGTCAAACCGCTTTGGTGCGCAATCGGGATAATACATTAATCAGGGTAATAGATGGCGCCAAGCCTGCATGGGCGACTGGCGCCGGTGACATCGGGCAGGTTACCTGGTTTTCCTTCAAGGGCCTGCTGTGCCAGCCAGGCAAATGCCAGTGCTTCCAGATAATCGCCATCAACGCCTTTGTCATCTGTCGTCATCACTTGCCAGTCTGGTAACAAGGCTTGAAGCGCAGCCATCAAGGCGTTGTTTCTGGCACCACCGCCACATACCAATACCTCGCCTTGCCTAAAGCGGCGCACATCATTTGCAATTGAATGGGCTGTGAAGGCGAGCAGGGTAGCTTGCACATCCTCAGGTTTCACTGGCTCGTTGAACAGGTTGAGCTGGGCGTTCAGCCAACTGTGGTTAAACAATTCGCGTCCGGTGCTTTTCGGTGCCGGAAGCGCAAAATAATCATCACTGAGCATTTGGCTCAACAGGGCTTGATTCGTCGACCCGCTTGCTGCCCAAGCACCGTCTTTGTCGTAGGGCTTGCCGAGATGTTGGTGGACCCAACTGTCCATCAGCATATTGCCCGGGCCGGTATCGTAACCTACAACAGGATTACCCGGTGAAAGCACGGAGATATTGGCAATGCCGCCAATGTTAAGTACCACTGTTGTGGTGTCTTTCATGCCAAAAAGATACTGGTGAAATGCAGGAACCAAGGGCGCGCCCTGTCCGCCAAGTGCCATGTCTTTGCGGCGGAAGTCGGCGACGGTCGTAATGCCTGTTAATGCCGCAATCAGGTTGGCATCGCCCAGTTGCATCGTAAAGGGCATTGGGCCTGTCGGCTTATGGAACACAGTTTGGCCGTGACAGCCAATAGCGGCAATGGCAGTGGCTTCCAGCCCCTTTTCGTCTAGGAAACGGTTCACCGACCCGGCGTAGGTTTTCCCCAGAAAATGGTCAATCGTCCCTATTTCTTCAAGTGTGACGGGCGCACCTTGGCTGAGCGCGATTAGCTTGTCTTTCAGTGTTTCCGGGAAGGGGTACATGGCCTGATGATGCAGCACAACACCGGCATCAGAGAAAGAAGCCGCGACCATATCAATGCCATCCAAGCTGGTGCCGGACATGATACCGATATACATATGTTCAATTTACCTGAGTACCTTGGGTTTCCTAAGTCTCTCACACCATAGGAAAAGAGGGTATTAAATTCCGGAATTGGGCTTTTTAGCGTGTGCATGTCAGCGTAATATGTTGCCCAACATATTGAATAAACCGAACAGGAGCGAACCATGGGCCCATTGTGGCTGGATGTTGAGAGATGTGAACTCGACGCAGAAGAGCGAGAATTGCTTCAACACCCGACCGTTGGCGGTGTCATTCTTTTTGCCCGCAATTACCACGACAGCCAACAGTTGGCTGCGTTGACCACTGCTATCCGAAAAGCAGCGAAACGGCCAATTTTGATTGGTGTCGATCAGGAGGGAGGACGTGTTCAGCGCTTTCGCGAACAGTTTACGCTGATCCCACCGGCACAATCTTATGCACAAATGCGCGACGGTCTGGCCATTGCCCAGGAATCGGGGTGGTTGATGGCAGCGGAGTTGATGGCCCACGATATCGACATCAGTTTTGCCCCAGTGCTGGATCGTGGTTTTGACTGTAAAGCGATTGGTAGCCGGGCGTTTGGTGAGGATAATGATACGGTGATTCGCTACTCCACCGCGTTTATGAAAGGCATGAAAGAAGCAGGAATGGCCACCACCGGTAAACACTTCCCGGGACATGGGGCAGTGATTGCTGACTCACACGTTGAAAGTCCGAAAGATGAGCGTGACAACCTGTTCGAGCAGGACATGGCGATTTTTACTGCCCAGATAGAGGCTGGCGTGTTGGATGCCATGATGCCCGCGCACGTGATTTATCCCCACTATGACGATTTGCCTGCCAGTGGTTCGCCTTACTGGCTGAAG
Source organism: Grimontia sp. THUN1695 (assembly GCF_059704325.2). Classification (NCBI taxonomy): domain Bacteria; kingdom Pseudomonadati; phylum Pseudomonadota; class Gammaproteobacteria; order Vibrionales; family Vibrionaceae; genus Grimontia; species Grimontia sp. THUN1695. Next base: position 130,074 of record NZ_AP046576.1, read on the forward strand.
CAGATTCTCCGTGAACAACTTGGCTTTAAAGGGATTGTGTTTTCAGACGACCTGAGCATGGAAGGCGCGACCGTGATGGGCGGCCCGGCAGAACGTTGTAAGCAATCTTTAGCCGCAGGTTGCGATATGCTGCTACTTTGCAACAATCGCCAGTCTTCTATTGAAGCCCTCGACAACCTGCCAATCATTGAGGTACCACAAGCGGTCAATTTAGCCAAGAAAAAGCATTTCAGCGTAAAAGAGTTGCAAGGGACTGAAAGGTGGCGAGAAGCCCAAAAACGCATCGAGGCCTTTCATGTCGAGTGGCAGGAAAAGCAAGAGTAAGTCGGCAGGCAGATGATTTGCCATGCTCCACATTGGAATGCCAGTCGCTTGAAACAATAAAACCAGCGTTAAAAAACGCTGGCTTTTTTACATCAACGCATCAATCGAACGGGTAATAATCCTCTTGAAGTGAACGACCAGGACGCGTCTTGCGACGTGCCTTTTTGCCACGTTGTCGATCATCGAATTCATCGTGGAATTTAGAATGAAACTTCTCTTTGCGCTTTATGTCGTCTCTCAGCCACTGTTCCCACTTGGCCATTATTTATACCTTGTTCGTTTATCAATGCGTCGGAATAGATTCTGGTTTTAACAAACGCAGTTAACATTGCGTCAGTTGATGTCGTTGAAAATATAGCCGATGTATTGTGACTTATTGATGATGTTTTCTTGGCATGACTATGACACCAATTCCAAACAAGCATAGTTCCTGTATTACGAATAAATAAAACGAAAAAATTCACTGCTATCGATGAAAGTTTTCGATAGCTGTGGGCAAAACCTTACTCATTGGAAGATGAAAGGATAACTGCGTTTTTTCCTGTGTCCGCGTGCGCTCGTTATCGGGCTGTAAAGCAGTAAAAGTGTGATGTAAGGTCTAATGCTTGACTGATGATGCGAAGGAAGTAGAGGGAATTTTCTAGGGGTGTAGTGGTGAAAAAATGGTCAGGCAATGACATTTTTTACACAGTTACAATAAGTTACTTTTTGACCATCTCGACGTGATATAGCCTTACTGCTACCTTTGATGAAATTAGTTAAAGTTTATCTAGATAAAACTCGACAGAATTCGAAATCACCGCTATAAACCGCATTAAGAATTAAATTTATTAATCGTCAGTTCAACAATATTTTGCTTTACACCTTAGTGGTTTAATGAAGAATAAGGCACGAATTTGTTAAGGAGCTAAATAATGTTTAGTGGTCAAAAGTTTTTTGATGACAAGCATTTTCCAAAAGGTTTTGCTCGTTCAGGGTATTTTACCATCAAAGAAGCACAACTATTGGAAAGCTGTGGCCGTACCATGAAGGCATTGTTCGATGGTACCATGGTCCCACAAGACGAAGAGCAGCAAAAGTTTGTTGACGAAGTGAAGGGGCGTCGTGCGGCTGAATCAAGCTACGCTCTTTGCTGGTTGAAGTATCTGAAAGAGATCAACCACAAACATGTCGTCTACAATCTTTGCTCCACTTCCCGCAGTAGCGCGAGTGAAGATTACTCTGATCTTGAAGCTGACGAGTAACATCTATAACGTCAAAATAAAAAAGCGAGCATTTGAGGCTCGCTTTTTTACTGCCTGACATCTAGGGTTTTGGATGGTAAAAAGCCAGCAGACCCTAAGAGTTGTAACGATTACGCGAGCAAATTTTCCAACGTATAGGGATGGCGTGTTAACCCTAGTGCCTGTGCTGGTGTGAAGCCGTCACTTTTTAGGTAACATAAATTGTTCCATGCCCGGAATATATCGAGTAACGGGAGCAATCCCCCTGGGCGTAACCGGCGTCTTGGCTCATCAATCAGGGAACGGAAGTGATGATGGAAGCGATCTTGATACTCTTCCAATGCGGTTGTTGAAGCACACTGTAACCAATCTACTTCATTACCCATATCACGACCTAAGTGGCAAATTGCTTTGGCTTCGTCCCCTTGTTGGCTAAATGCCCAACGGTCACGCCACCAGCTAAGTAGCATGATGTCGATATTTTCTATTGTATTGCTTTTTTTCCACTGTGGTGTCTGTGCAACATACACCGGATGACATTGCTTATTGCGTAGACGCTCTTTGAATACACTGATAATGGCAGAGCGGAGCAATGTTTCCTGGGGCAAATAAATGGTTAGATTTTCCCAGTCGTCTGTCAGCTCTTGTAACCGCAAGTAGTGAGCATAGGCGGCATACTGTGGCCTGATCAAACATCCTTTCGAGGGATAGTCGATGTGGATTGGGCGTGTGTAAATGTCTTCGACATTTGCGCGGGAAAGCACTTCCTTGTATTTGGCGTTGATTTGGCTCAGCAGATCTGTGTGATCTGGCTCATGCGATTCCTGGATGTGTACAAAACTGTCCGGTACCAGACGTGAATTGACTGTACACATATCAACAGACTCTTTGGGTTTGTTTTCTTCCGAGGAATAATTGATGTTTTGTAGCAGCACATAACCTTGATTTGCATCGCCTGTCGTCAGCCAAAGCACGCCGTTGTTGCTGTTAGGCTGCAGAGGGGTTAATGCGCATGCCAATGGATGTTGTTTTGCCAGTTGCATAAAGCGGGCGTCAACACTTGCCAGCTTGTTCCGACATCGTGCAGCGATCTGCTCCAGATGATCGTAGAACGTTTTGGGATTGATGTGGAGTTTTCGGCAAATTTCGCGCACCGGATGACCGGTAAACAGCAAGTCTAACAGGTGCTGTTGCATGCCTAGTTTCTGGTTGGTATTTGACCACTTGTCAACAAAAGTCGACTGACAGTGCTTACAGCGATAGCGCTGGCGATCACCGCTGTAGCCAAATGCATGATAGTGTTCGCGGTGAGTTAAAACAGGTTTGCCATACGCTTCGCAGCCTTCTGTGCAGCAGGCTGCAAGGTTGCCTGCGTCCTGCTTTTTCAGGCGATTGAGTTCTTCAATAACGCCTTGGTTGTTAAGAAGAGGAGGAAAGGCACCACACTCTCTGCATACCAGGCCGGGACGGGATGGATCCGTATTCTGAAGCAAATAATACTTCTCATCACTCAATCCAAAGTTTCGACACGCCAATGTTTTACAGAAGTTGAGTTGTAATCCATCTGCCGCCGGCGGTAGCTTCCCTGTCGACACCAGTCCTCCTCGAATTCTTTTATGTCATAGATAGAAAATGAAAACCGGCGCTGTGATAAGCGCGTCAAATGGTTTCAGTACAGATGCGCGGTACTAGGAAAAAAATCGTGTGATCATGGCTTGGTAGATAACGCCCCCAAGATAAATACCTACAATGCCCATAATGCCGGAAATAACCGGTGGAGCAGGCAAAGGTAATTTCACGGCACTAAAGAAAAAACCCACAATGGCGCCAGCGAATAGCGCTAATAAAATTTCACTCATTAATATAATCCCTTTGTGTTTGCATCAAAAACAGCAATATTTATTAGTCTTTGTGTCATTACTGTTAATATTTCTTGAACCCAGTCTAGGGGTCATGCAACACGCTTCAGCAGATCCCGATCACAATCACTGCGTTTCTATTTCGTTTTTTGTATATTGATTACTAATTGTGTTGTTTTAGCGATGTATATCACATTTAAGCTTAAAGATCATCTGACCTATAATGAGATAGCGTTGAAGGGGATGTAGCGAACACAGCAGAAAATAAGCAAGCGCCGCAGAATGTGGCGCTTGTTTCCCGTTATTTGATCACGGTGATATCGACTTTTTTACCTAAAGACATAGCGAGATTGTTATCGTAGTAAGCGGCTTCATTAATAAAATGTGGATAGGCTTCATAGTTGCCATTCCAGCAGATTTCTGAGCCATCGAATGTGGTAAAGATAGGATCGCCGTTTTTTAGGGGGGTGAAGTCGGCATCCTGAACATTTTTATGCACCATGCCGATGCGTTCCCCCTGCGCGTTTTCCGGAAGTTTCAGTGTTTCTACATAACGGTAGGCTGAGATGGTGTCCGGCAGTTCAGGTACTTCACCTTTGTTGTACAGATCAACAAAATCAAGAATATGTCCTGTCATGTTGTCCATCCACTCCAGCACATCCTGGCGGACCACTGACTGTGGTTGTGGACCCACTTCTACAATAATGCCCTGATTGGCAATGGAGCAAAGGAATAATTGCTCGTCCATAGAGCAGTGATCTTCAAACAGGATCACGGCATTTTCTATTTGTTCCGAAACGTAAGCAGCCAGTTGCGTGTTGAACGCATCATTTTTCAGCAAGATAAGGGTGGGGCCCATGTTGCTGGTGGTATTGTGTAAATCAATGATCAGGTCGGTGCGGGCGTTGCCTTTTGGACCCAACTGTTGGTTGATGGCTTTCGCCCGGCTTTGTTCATAATTACCGAGTGACGGATTGTCGAGATCGGCCGGGGCAAACTGGCGGTTCAAATCGCAATCGATATACCGTTTATTGTCACGAAATGCATTGGGGTTAGCGAAAAGCGTTTCTGTTTCGAAGCTTGGGCGGCTGATAAGGGCGGGAGTCTCCTGCCACTTTCTAAGAAGATAAATGCCGCTGAATTCGTTTCCATGGGTGCCGCCAACAATGGCAACCCGGTTGAATGTATTCATCCTTGTCCTCTCCTGAACGACGAAACGCCAATATATCAGGGCGATGGACATTCCCCAAGGGGCAAAGTACCTATGAAAATGAATTTTTATTCGCTACGTAAATTTATATATGCAAATGGGGTGATCTGGTCAAAAAATCCCTCACGTTAAGTGAGGGACTTCTGTATAAAAGACAGGCTCTGCAGGTGGTTTCTTTACTATTCGAGTTAGTCTCCAACTCGGTTATCTATGATTAAAAACGCTCATTCTTCCATATAGCTTTCAATGCTTGGGCAAGAACAAATCAGGTTACGGTCACCATATACGTTATCGACGCGGTTAACGGTCGGCCAGTATTTGGCATCTTTCGACTGTGCGCTTGGGAAGCAGGCCAGTTCACGGCTGTACGGGTGATCCCACGCTGTTGCCATCAAGTCAGACTGGGTGTGTGGAGCATTAACCAGTGGGTTGTCATCCAGTGGCCATTCACCGTCCTGTACTTTGGCGATTTCTTCGCGGATTGCGATCATCGCGTCACAGAAACGATCCAACTCCGCTTTGTCTTCACTTTCTGTCGGCTCAATCATCAAGGTGCCGGCAACCGGGAATGACATCGTAGGCGCATGGAAACCGTAGTCCATCAAACGCTTGGCGATGTCTTCCTCAGAAATACCTGATGCCTCTTTGATTGGGCGGATGTCGATAATGCATTCGTGTGCGATGCGGCCGTGAGTGCCACGGTAAAGCACCGGATAGTAAGGACGCAGGCGTTCCATCACATAGTTTGCACTCAGGATGGCAACCTTGGTGGCTTCCGTCAGCCCTTGCTCGCCCATCATGGCAATGTATGCCCAGGAGATAGGCAGGATAGAGGCACTGCCGATTTGCGCTGCAGATACGGCGTAATTTGTGCCTTCAACCACATGACCCGGCAGGAAAGGGGCAAGGTGAGATTTCACGCCAATTGGTCCCATGCCCGGACCACCGCCACCGTGTGGGATACAGAAAGTTTTGTGCAGGTTAAGGTGAGAAACATCAGAACCGATAAAGCCCGGGCTGGTAAGCCCTACCTGTGCGTTCATGTTCGCGCCGTCGAGGTAAACCTGGCCGCCCGCTTCATGAACCCGTTCGCACACTTCCTGCACCGCTTCTTCATATACGCCGTGGGTAGACGGGTAGGTGATCATGATGCAGGACAGTTCGTTGCGGTGTTTTTCAATCTTCGCTTTCAGATCATCAATGTCGATGTTGCCGTTCTCATCACAGCCTACCACCACCACTTTCATGGAAACCATTGCCGCCGATGCCGGGTTGGTGCCGTGCGCTGAGCTTGGGATCAGACAGACATTACGATGACTTTCGCCACGGCTTTGGTGATAACGCTGGATGGCAATCAAGCCAGCATATTCACCCTGCGCGCCAGAGTTAGGTTGCAGGGACATCGCGTCGTAACCTGTGATTTCACACAGCATTTTATTCAGGGATGCTGCAAGTTCAGCGTAACCCTGTGCCTGATCTGCGGGCACAAAGGGGTGCAGGGCACCGAACTCTGGCCAGGTAACAGGGATCATCTCTGCCGCTGCATTCAGCTTCATGGTACAGCTGCCAAGCGGGATCATGCCGTGTGTCAGGGAGAAGTCTTTGTTTTCCAGTTTCTTCATGTAACGCATCAACTGGGTTTCACTGTGGTAGGTGTTAAACACAGGGTGCGTCAGGAAATCGGTGGTGCGGCGGCACGCTTTTGGAATGGCCGCGAACTCGTCTGCTTCGACGGAGGAGGCGTATTGCGCCACGTCTGTTTCGTCGGTCAGTGCAGCAACCAGCGCGTTTACCTCTGCAAGTGTCGTGGTCTCGTCAAAGCTGATGCCGATTTGGCCGTCCAGTTTGCGAAGGTTGAAACCGGCATCCTGCGCTTTCTGGAGCAGGGTATCGGTCTGGTCGCCGGTGTTCAGCGTAATGGTGTCGAAGAAATCATGGAATGCCAGCGTGATGCCTGCATGGTTAAACGCCGCTGCGGCAAGGGCTGTCAGGTGGTGTACACGACGGCCAATTTTTTTCAGGCCTTCCGGACCGTGATACACCGCGAAGAACGCCGCCATGTTGGCCAGCAGTGCCTGCGCGGTACAGATATTAGAGGTGGCTTTTTCGCGGCGGATATGCTGCTCGCGGGTCTGCATGGCCATGCGAAGCGCCTGATTGCCCTTGGCATCGATAGATACGCCAATTACACGGCCAGGCATGGTGCGTTTCAGTTTGTCACGGGTTGCCATAAAAGCGGCATGAGGGCCACCAAAGCCCATTGGCACGCCAAAGCGCTGCGCTGAGCCAATCACCACATCTGCACCCATTTCACCCGGTGCTTTCAGCAGGGTAAGGGACAGTAAATCTGCAGCCACTGTAACCAGTGTTTTGTTGGCCTGCGCTGCCGCGATAAGGTCTGTCAGATCGCGCACCTGACCGGTCGTGCCGGGATATTGCAGCAAGGCACCGAAGACATCGTGCTGGGGCAGGTTTTCAGCAGCGTCAACCACCACGTCGAAGCCCATGAAGCCGGCGCGGGTATTGATAACATCCAGTGTTTGTGGGTGAACATCATCAGCAACAAAGAAGGCATTGCTCTTGCTCTTTCCGCCACGTTTACACAGTGTCATGGCTTCTGCAGCAGCAGTGGCTTCATCCAGCAGGGAGGCGTTCGCCAGTTCCATACCGGTCAAATCCATCACCATTTGCTGGAAGTTCAGCAGGGATTCAAGGCGGCCTTGCGAAATTTCCGGCTGGTACGGCGTGTAGGCGGTATACCACCCCGGGTTTTCGAGAACATTACGGAGAATGGGCGTCGGTGTGTGAGTGCCATAGTAACCCTGACCGATAAAGCTGCGTTTGATAACGTTTTTGCTGGCAATCGCTTTCAGCTTGTCCAGCATAGCCACCTCACTCAGTGGTGCATCCAGTTCCATCGGCTGTGGCAACCGGATCGCGGCCGGTACGGTTTCTTCAACCAAATGTTCAAGGCTGGTGGCATTGACAGTGGCCAGCATTGCCTGTTGGTCTGATTGGCGCGGGCCATTGTGGCGGGTGACAAACTCGTTGTCTGGCTGCAATTGATCAAGTAAGCGTGATTCTGTCATGACTGTCGTCCTGAATTAGTCTTCGAGAGTTGCCTGATACGCGTCTGCATTCATCAGGTGATCAAGGTTGCTGTCATCAGCCAGCTTGATTTTGGCAATCCATCCGCCTTCGAAAGGGGCTTCGTTGACCAGCTCTGGGCTGTCTTCCAGCTCTTCGTTTACTTCGATCACTTCGCCATTTACCGGACCGTAAATATCTGATGCTGCTTTTACAGATTCTACGAGAGAAAAGCTTTCGCCGATTTCCACGTCGCTTCCCACTTCTGGCAGGTCAACAAACACCACGTCGCCGAGCAGCTGTTGCGCGTGCTCAGAAATGCCTACGGTCACTGTGCCATCGCCGTTGTCTTTTACCCACTCGTGGCTCTCTGTAAACTTCAGGGTTGCATCCATTTTTACTTCTCCGTTTTCAAACGCGTTTGATCGTCGTCGCTTACTGCGACATAACAAGGGTGGCAGGCCGGGAGCTGACCGACCCGCCAATCATTCTGTTTCGCCGTTAAACAGGCAGGATCACCAGACCCTAACAGGCAACAACATTGATGGCGATGGCATGGGTTGCCAGACCGCCCTGTGAGGTTTCCTTGTACTTGCTCATCATGTCTAGCCCTGTTTCGTGCATGGTTTTGATCACGCTGTCGAGGGAAACATGGTGCTCGCCATCGCCACTGAGTGCCAGGCGTGTGGCGTTAATCGCTTTCACTGCGCCCATGGTGTTGCGCTCAATACAAGGCACCTGAACCAAGCCGTTAATGGGATCGCAGGTTAACCCCAGATTGTGTTCCATGCCGATTTCTGCGGCATTTTCAATTTGTGCCGGTGTGGCACCCATGGCGGCAGCGAGTCCCCCTGCGGCCATTGAGCACGCGACGCCGATTTCACCCTGACAGCCGACTTCTGCTGCAGAAATCGACGCATTGGTTTTGTACAGGGAGCCAATGGCGGCGGCAGCAGCAAGGAAGGTGCGGATACCTTCCATGTTGTTGGGTGACACAAATTTATCGTAATAGGCCAACACGGCCGGAATCACGCCAGCTGCCCCATTGGTTGGCGCGGTGACGACACGGCCACCGGCTGCATTTTCCTCATTAACGGCTATGGCAAACATGTTGACCCAGTCATTGGTATCAAGTGGCAAGCCGTCTGAATCTTTCTTTTTGATGCTGTCGTGCAGCTTCTTTGCCCGGCGTTTAAGTTCAAGGCCGCCGGGCAGTACACCGTCTTGCTGGATACCGCGTTCAATACAGGCACTCATAACCTGCCAAATGGCATCAATCTGCTGGTTGACAGTCTCCATGGTCGCGTTTTTATCTTGCGACTTGGCACGGGCAAGTTCATTGGCAAACATGATGTCTGCAATCGACATCTCCTGCTTGTCGCAATGAGCCAATAACTCCAGGGCATTATTAAACGGAAAGGGCGGAACAAAATCTGATGCAAGGGCATCAGTTTCACCTTTTTCCACCACAAAACCGCCACCTACAGAGAAGTAGGTGCGGCAGAGCAATACCTTGCCGTCTGCGCCCGTTGCGGTCAGCGTCATGCCGTTTGGGTGTTCCGGCAGTGCTTGGTCGAAGTGGAAAACCAAATCGGTCTCCCAGTCAAAAGGAACAAACCGGTGTCCATCCAATGGCAACTCTTTGCTGCCTTTGACCATATTGGTCATGGTGGGGATGTCATCAGGATTGACGCTTTCCGGCCATTCCCCCATCAATCCCATCACGCAGGCAACGTCGGTTGCGTGTCCTACCCCGGTTAATGCCAGCGAACCATAAAGGTCGACAGTGACGGTTTCCACGCTGTGGAGTATGTCTTTTTCGCGCAATTCTGTTGCAAACCTGGCACTGGCAACCATGGGCCCGACAGTGTGAGAGCTTGAAGGGCCAACGCCAATTTTGAACAGGTCAAACATGCTGTGACTCATTGCACGTCTCCTTGCTGTTTGTAGGTTACGCACCCCAGCGTCCTGTTTGAATAGGATGTTTTGGGGACCGGGTGATGACTGTCTGCGTCATCGCATGCCCAGTGGGAACGCTGGCGGGCAGTATCACTCTGGGTATCGAAAGCGTGGCGCTTTATTGTTATTGAAGCTTAAACATTTACGTAACATACAAAACGTGTTTGTACCCTGCAAAACAAAATTTCCTATAGGAAACGCTTGATGTGATCTCACAAGCAGTTCTGACAAATGGCTCAGTATTGGCAAAAGGTTATTTCAATACCACAGGCAAACGTTTGCTTTTTTACGCCTTTAGACACATGATTGCAAATGTTAAATCCATGAAATCTTAATTAATCATTAAAAAACAATGAGTTGATTGTTGTTATGGAAAAGTGTTCACTCTGGCGGCATTTTTCGGCCCTTAGACGGTGCCGGATTAATGCACCCAGCGTGTTTTTTCCGGAGAAAGGCATGTTACACAGGTTTCCAATAGGAAACTTTGTGTTAAAAGTGTTAACTTGCCCGTGTTGGTTACCGCCGACTTTGTGCAAGAATGGCGACCAGTAACGACACATTTAAAGGTGTTCTCAGTTGTCGGTACGCAGGTTGGGAAAAACCAAAGGTGAGAGAAAACCATGTCAGATCATGATGCACAGGATGTGTATCCGTCAGTGACCATTGAAAGAGCAGGTACACAGGCTGATGCGCCGATTGCCCCCTTGCGCCTCGGGGAAAGGCTGAAAGAAATCCGCACCAACAACGGACTGACGCTGGAAGAAGCGAGCAAGCTGACTGGCCTGGCGCGATCGACACTGTCTAAAATTGAAAACGAACAGATTTCGCCCACGTTTCAGGCAATGCAAAAGCTGGCGGCCGGTTTAAACATCGATATTCCCCAGCTCTTTGCGCCACCCAAACAGCGTCAGGCGACAGGCCGACGCGACATTACCCGTGCCGGGGAGGGAAAAAACCGCCCGACTGGAACGTATGAACATGAACTGTTGGCAACCCAGCTCACCAACAAAAAAATGTTCCCATTTAAATCCCGCATCCGTGCCCGATCATTTGAAGAATACGATGAGTGGATCCGTCACGATGGTGAAGAGTTCCTTTTGGTATTGGAAGGCCGTATCGCTTTCTACTCCGAGTTTTATGAAGCTATTGAACTGAATGAAGGGGACAGTGTGTATTACGACGCCGCCATGGGTCATATGCTTACCTCTCTCAGCGACGAAGACGCCTTGATTCTTTGGGTGACGGCATCCTGAATCAACAGCCCCTAACAGTAACCCGCTTTATTGGCGGTTGATTTTTCAGTAAACCGGCTTGCGCCGTGATCATGGAGTGAAACATGTCTCAGGATCTACTTAAAATCCCACTGCACGCCCTACATGTAGAAATGGGCGCCAAAATGGTGCCTTTTGCAGGTTACGAGATGCCAGTGCAATATGCGCTGGGCGTGCGCAAAGAACACCTTCATTGCCGTGAACATGCGGGCCTGTTTGATGTTTCTCACATGGGGCAGCTTCGCTTGCATGGCGAAAACGCAGCAAAAGCGCTGGAGGCTCTGGTTCCGGTAGACATCATTGATTTACCGGTGGGCAAACAGCGTTATGCGCTGTTCACCAATGAGCAGGGCGGGGTGATGGATGACCTGATGGTGACTAACTTTGGCGATCATCTTTTTGTGGTAGTGAATGCCGCATGCAAAGCGCAGGACATTGCGCACCTGCGCGCCAATCTGCCGGCAGATGTTGAGCTGGAAGAAATCGAAGACCGCGCGCTGTTGGCACTGCAGGGTCCGAAAGCAGCGGCTGTGCTGGCAACTCTGAACCCAGCTGTGGCGGATATGGTATTCATGGATGCAGCGAAAATGGCGCTGGCAGGCATTGAGTGCCTGGTCAGCCGCTCCGGTTACACCGGTGAAGATGGCTATGAAATCTCGGTGCCTGCAGATAAGGCAGAAGAGTTCGCCCGCCGCCTGCTGATAAAAGAAAAAGTGGAATGGATTGGTCTGGGCGCGCGCGACTCCCTGCGTCTGGAGTGTGGTCTGTGCCTGTATGGTCACGATATTGACCAAACTACCACACCGGTTGAGGCCAGCCTGTTGTGGGCAATCAGCAAGCCGCGCCGCACCGACGGCGAGCGTGCCGGTGGTTTCCCCGGTGCGGATATCATTCTGGATCAAATCGCGACCAAGGATGTATCCCGCAAGCGGGTTGGGTTGCTGGGCATGAGCAAAGCGCCGGTGCGTGAAGGCGCAGTGTTGTTTGATGCGGATGACAATGAAATTGGCGTCGTCACCAGCGGCACGTTTGGTCCAACCAAAGGCCAGCCTGTCGCGATGGGGTATGTTTCGACAGCCAATGCGGTGATTGGAACAGAAGTGTTTGCAGAAGTGCGAGGTAAAAAGTTGCCGATGACCGTCGAAAAAATGCCGTTTGTGCCACAGCGTTATTATCGTGGTTAACGGCTACGTTACATTTCAATCCAAAGGCCGGTGTCATACATCGGCCTTTTTTCTTTTATCTGTCAGTAGGCTGGAATGGACGATAGTAAGGATGTCGAAATATTTTGCAGAGAGTTTCAAAACTGGCATCAGATATGCTAAGTACATAAAGTGAGCTTTCTATCATTAAGGATGTTATTTCTTTGGCACAGGAAGCAAGAGACCGTGAAATCCGAATGAACTGCTTAATTAAGCAGGCGATTCACGGAATTATGGATTAATGTCTTATATGTACGGCATGAAGCCGATAGGAGATGAAGTGGTATGCTTGCTGAACAACGGGATGATATTGATAACCCCCTGATCTGGCCAATATTGAGTGTACTTGAAGCGTCCAACCAGAGTTGGAAAGTGCACTACCTGATGGCAGAACTCCAGAAAAATACCATCATGGACCACCTTGATGACAACCCCCAACTGGATTTGTTCAAGCGTAACTTCCTTATCATGAACGCGCTTTACCAATTGCAGGAAATGCTGTTGCCCCAACAGTGGCTGCAGGTAGAGTCGATGGATATCCGCCTTATGTGGCGCGGCGCTGGCACTGGATTTGTCCAGCATGAGGTCGATCGTGACGACCCGCTGCGTGAATACTACATGAATTGGACAAATTATGACGCGCAGCAGGAAGATGTAAGAGAGCTGCTCAGCTCTTTCTGGAAGCGATATCAGCAGCATGTTGGCCATTGCGTTGAAGCGACCGTAGAGCGGAGAAATGCACTGGCTGCGCTGGGTCTTTCTGAACACGCGTCTGAGTCAGAAATCCGTCGCCAGTGGCGGAAAATGGCGCTCAAGTGGCACCCAGACAGACCCGAAGGGGATGCCGCTATCTTCCGCACCATGTGTGAAGCATGGCAAAGTCTGAGGCTATGACATTCTCCATGAAAGACACCCGAAAACCCAGCTAGACAGCGCTGGGTTTTTCATTATGGGTTTGGCGATTTTGGGTGTTTCCGAATGTTGCCTGGTGATTTTGTGATAAGTCAATAAGTGCAAACAAGTTTTACCTTTTCCGCCTTTATCTAGTCCAACTCGCCGTCTACGCTTATTTGATAGGAGTGTCACCATTTAGAGAATTTGGAGACAAAATGAGATCGATACGCCACATCTTTTTTGCGTTGATGGGCTTAAACCTGGTTCTCGGCATTGCCATTATCCTCGCTCACTTTCGCTCCGATACGCTGAGCAGCCAGATCAATGCTATTTATGAGCAGCGCTACCAGCAATACCATCTGGCGATGGAGCTGAAACAGAGCTCTGATCTCCTCACCCGTTTTGCCCGCATTTACGCAGTGACCTCTAGCAATAAATGGCGTTTTCTGTATGAGCAGGTTAAGGCGATCCGTGACGGACAGCTGCCTTTACCAAACAACTATAACTTCGATTACTGGAATCAATTGTCAGATCCAAACGTCATCATCGAACAGCCAGAAATCCCAATTCGCCCTAATTATCCTTCATTGTTAGCGCGTTTAAGAAATGCGGGGATCAGTGAAGCGCACATGTCTTTTTTAACCCAGGCGCTGTCTCGCTCTCAGGATTTGATTGGTATTGAACAGGTGGCGATGGATTTAATCCAGGGACGTAAACGTACTGCTCGGGGTATTGAACGTGTGATCCCTGATCCTGAACTGGCTCAGGAAATGTTGTTTGGTGCCGACTACCTGCATGCACGAAGCAAGATCATGGGACCAATCGGTGCTTTCTATGAAGCCATTGAAAAGTCAACCAACCAAACGCTTCAGCAACTGCAGCAGGAACGGGCCAATATGGATGGTATTGCGATCTCAATGGCGTTTATGTTGTTGATCGCCGTCATATCAACAACGGTATTGCTTTGGTTTCGGTTTCTTAAGCCTCTCGATAATATTCGCAGCACTATCGTCAGTAAAGTGCGTGATAAAGAATTTGAATTTAAGCTCGATGTTGATAACCAGGGGGAATTGAAAGATCTGGCTCAGGCACAAAATGAAGTGTTGCGTGAGATTGCTGAACGTTTCGAGCTTGGTCGTCAGGTCAAAGCCTTTGCTGACTTGATCCGCGGCTGTTCAGGAATGGACGAGTTGGGCGATCTGGTCACCAATTTTCTCTCAAAAGGATTGGAGCTGCCTTACGTGGCGCTTTATGTCGTACGTGGAAGGACAATGACACTGGTAGGTGGTGTGGGTGTTGATGAAAAATCAGACGCCATGGACAAAGATACGGTTTCATTCCACCGTGCCATTCTTACGACAAGACAATTTCTCCGGATCCGCAATGATAAAGGCCACTTCACACTCACTTTACCGGTGGGAGAACTGTCATTATCAGAGATGTATTTCATTCCCCTGATGGTCAACAACGAAATGGTGGGGGTGTTAGAGGTTGGAGCTGTGCGGCTTCTCTCTGATAAAGAAATGGATTGGCTTTCAGAAATGCAAGAGGATTTGGCAGTAGGGATTCAACTCACGCTCAATGCTGAGATGCAAATGGAGGCTGAGCAGCGTATTTCAGAGCAACTTAAGCTCAACCAGCAAATTATCAATGCCATTCCAAACCCCACTTACTTTCGTGACACTCAGGGAACTTATATTGGAGTCAACGATGCGTTTACTGACTTCCTTGGCCTTTTCTATATTGATGTTGTAGATAAAACGCCGTTAGAGCTGTTTGCTAAAGATGTTGCAAACATGTTTACAGAAAAAGAGCGAGAACTTTTTGAAAACCCGGGTTCAACCGTCTATGACATTGAACTGGCAAACAGCCATGGGGACGTAAGGATCCTGAACGTGTATGAGGCTACCTATTACGGCACTGACGGTGATCCTATGGGTATAGTTGGTCTGTTTGTGGATGTCACTAAGCAGAAACGTCTCGAATCTGATTTGATTGCGGCGAAAGATCAGGCCACGGAAGCGAGCAAAGCCAAAGGTGAATTCCTGGCCAATATGAGTCACGAAATCCGAACGCCAATGAACGCGATCCTCGGGATGTCGCACCTGGCTCTTCTGACTGACCTTAATGATAAACAGCGTAATTATGTCGGAAATATTGAAAAAGCCGGAAAATCCTTGCTGGGTATCATCAATGACATTTTGGACTTCTCAAAAATTGAGGCCGGTAAACTGTCAGTTGAACATGTTGATTTCCGCTTCAGTGAAGTATTGGACAACATCAGCAATATCATTTCAGTTAAAGCCAAAGAGAAAGAGCTGGAGCTGATTTTTGATATCGATCCGAACTTGCCAGACGATCTAGTCGGTGACCCGTTGCGCCTGGGGCAAATCATTATCAACCTGACCGGTAACTCAGTGAAATTTACCGAATCGGGTGAAATTATTATCCGTGCCCGCAAAGTCACAGATGTGAATGAAATCATAGAGATCCAGTTTGATATTGAAGATACCGGCATTGGTATGAATGAAGAACAACTGGGACGCCTTTTCCAATCGTTTTCCCAAGCAGATGGATCGATCACCCGAAAATATGGTGGTACCGGCCTTGGATTGACCATTTCAAAGAGTTTTGTCGAGCTAATGGGGGGCCGTATTTGGGTGGAGAGTCAACCAGGTAAAGGTTCAACCTTTTCTTTCACTATTCGTTGTGGCCGCAGCAATTCCAGTATCAAAGAGCAGATCGCCAAAACCACCATTCTCAACGACAAACGTGTGCTGGTGGTGGATGATAACCAGGCTTCGCGCGACATCATGTATGCATTATTGGATAACCTGGATCTGCGTGTTGCTGCTGTCTCTAATGGTGAAGAAGCCGTGTATGAGGTTGAGTCGGCTGACCTGAGTAATGATGGCTTTGATGTAGTGGTCATGGACTGGAAGATGCCTGGTATTAATGGTGATGAAGCGACAGTGAAAATTCGTGAGTTATCACTCAATAAAATGCCGAAAGTGATTCTGGCCAGTGCCTACGGTGAAAATTCTGGGCTTATCAATGAAGAGGTGCAAAACGTTTTTGATGCATCCTTGGTCAAGCCAATTAACCCATCTTCGTTGTTTGATGCACTGATGGAGGCGTTTGGCCAGTTGGAAATGAAACGCGCCAACAGCCGTGAAGCAGCAACAATAAAAACACAACATATTGATTTAAATGGAATAAAAATACTTCTTGTTGAGGACAACATGATCAACCAAGAAGTCGCAAAGGGCATTCTGGAGCAGTTTAACCCTACTATCGAAGTGGCAGACAATGGTCAGGTAGCGCTGGAGAGAGTGCAGAAAGAGCACTTCGATATTGTTCTGATGGATATGCAAATGCCGGTGATGGATGGTTTAACTGCGACCCGTAAAATCCGCGAGATTGAAGCACTGGCAGGCCTTCCGATTGTTGCCATGACGGCGAATGCCATGGAAAGGGATATCAAGCAATGTAAGGCGGCGGGGATGAACGATCATGTTTCAAAGCCCATCGACATAGAAGAACTCATTAACGCCATTCAGACATGGACATCCATGTCTGAACACGCCGTAAGGTCATTCGATTCGCTGAATGAGCAACAAGATGAAGTATCTACTGACACGTCTTATCTGGATGATATTGATCCCTTGGTGTTAGATGCTGCAGAAGGTATCAGCAGGATTGGAGGAAATGAGGATGCGTATTGGAAAGTGATCTCTGCGTTCACTCAGGCCAAGCTGGCAGGCATTGATAAAATCCGAAAAGACGTGCTTGATGAAAACCGACAAGAAGTTGAGTTGTTTGCCCACTCACTGAAAGGTGCTGCGGCGAATGTTTCAGCGAAAGGGCTCGCGGTGTTAGCGGGTAACCTTGAAGATCAAGCGGGTTCGAAGATAAAGATTGAAGCCTCACTGATTGACAAGATTGAACAGTGTCTAAGGGAAATCCAGGGTTATATCCCCAGTGAAAAAAAAGAAAAAGATGTCTCTGATATGATGGTGTTTACAGGGTATACGGACAAAGAATTCCGTATTGAACTCGAGCAATTGAAGATTCTACTGGATAATTTTGATACTCAGGCTGTTGATTTTATTACTGGAATTCAGGAAAACGCCAAGGGTATGGAGGTTGATTTATCTGCCGTAGAAGAGGCTATCCGCAAATTCGAATACGAAGCCGCGGCGGCAAAACTGCAGGCAGTGATTGCGTCGTTAGGGACAGGAGAAGTGGATGAAACCCCCGGCGCTTTTCTAAGAGCATAAAAAACGCCGCGTTGAAATGCGGCGTCACGTTTTGGTGTGAACTCAATCAGAGCGAGCGGCTGCGTAATTCAAAAATCAGTTTTTCCGCACTGCATTCAAACTTAAGTTTTACCGTCAGCGGGTTGAGGGAAAGTTCAGCATTTTCATTAAGATCGTGAATAACGTTTTCATTTACCTGCTTTGCTAGATCAAGATAACGTTGAAATTCAGCAACTGCTGACGCTTTGTCTTCAGCGAAAATTTCAACTTCTGCTACATCGTCACCTTCACCGATAATAAAGCCCACTTCTGCGGTCACTCCACATGCATCGCATACTTGATAGTCTTCTTGGCTCATCACTTTTTCTCTCATTTGCCGGGGCAAACCAACTCTGGAATGGCTCCGGTAAGTTGATACTTAAGCAATATTATTACACATAAGCTTTATGTTTGTAGGGATTTTTAACCCAGTGAGAGGGTCTTACTCTTCCCACTGAATTAATATGTGAGATGGCCAGTTTGCACCGATATCGTGATACTTTTTTTCAAGCAGGTGACGCTTGATCTTCAGTGTTGGCGTCAACATGCCATTCTCAATGCTCCAAGGTTCTTTGATCATTAAAACGCCACGGATTTTCGCGTGTGATTCGAGTTCACTGTTGATAGTTTCTATCACATGTTTCACGCGACGCTCATAACGCTTGCGGTCAAAATTTGGGAAATGATGGGGCAATGCCAGTAGGATCGGACCTGGCATACCTGAGCCCACCAGACACATCATTTCAACATTGCTCAGCTCAAACAGACGCTTCTCAATCGGAACGGGGGCAACAAACTTGCCTTTCGCGGTTTTAAAGGTGTCATTTTTACGCCCTTGAATGGTCAGAAAACCGTCGCTGTCCAGAAAGCCGATATCACCAGTGTGGAGCCAGCCGTCTATGATGGTTTCAGCTGTGGCCTCCGGGTTTTTATAATAACCGGTGAACAGACCTTTGCTGCGTACCAGGATTTCTTCATCTTCAGCTATCTTGATTTCCACTCCGGGACCTGCATTGCCGACAGAGCCAATTTTATCGCTGCGAAATGGGTAATTCAGTGTGCTGTATGCGTAGGATTCGGTCATGCCCCAGGCTTCGGTAATGTTCAAGCCAAGCTTTTCATACCAGCGAAGCAGTGCTGCTGAGACGGGGGCTGAACCACAGCCCAATACACGTGCCTGATCCAACCCGAGATTCTGTGCGATTTTCTTTTTGACCAAACCTGAGATGATGGGCAGCTTCAGCAACAGGTTAAGTTTGCCTTCGGGCAGTTTTTCCTGAATGCGCTGCTGGAACAGTGTCCACAAGCGGGGAACAGAGATAAACAGGGTAGGGCGATGCATTTTGACATCTTCAATAAAGGTATCGAGAGACTCTGGAAATGCCGTGCAGATACCGGCATTCATCGCTGTTGCCATGATGTAAACACGCTCCGTAATATGAGCGAGTGGCAGGTATGAGAACAGTCGCTCGCCTTCACGCATGCCAATATGATTTATCAGCTGTTGTGCTGACCAGGCGTGGGCACCATAAGTCAGCATAGCGCCTTTCGGCAGACCAGATGTGCCAGAGGTGTAGACGATAGACATTAAGTCGTCATCCTGGTGCTCAGGCCTTACTTCTGCTCTTTCGTTTTGGGCAACCAAATCATTCCAGTCATAGCCACAATTAATGGTCGGGTAGGGAAATGCAATGGTCGGAATATCAGCCCGTTCGCTGAGTGATTCTTTCAGCGCTTTTGTGTCATCCAGTTTACCGACGAACAGGGCTTTTGATTCACTGTGATCGATAACGTGGGAAATGGTTTCCGCGCCCGCAGTAGGGAAAATCGGCACACTGATATAGCTTCCGAGCATCATAGCCAAATCGGCCGTGAACCATTCTGCGCAGTTTTTGGAGATAAGGGCTATGCGATCTCCAGGCTCCAATCCCATACCGCGCAGTGCAGAAACAAGGCGCAGTGCCTGATCGACCACATCCGAATAGGTAAAGTCATTGAACTGTCGGTTGATGATTTGGCGAAGGAAAACCTCGTTGGGACGTTCATTCGCCCAGCGCAGCACTTGTAGATAGGGTTTTTGTTGAGCCATAAAGGACCCCGTATAAAAGTAGGGAAAAAAGCGTTGTTTTAATTTTGTGTTACTTGGATGTTAAATTATGTGTCGAATGGGGCGCAGGTCAAGCGATTCATTCAAACGCTTGTTCAAATTTTGATGTAAGTAACGCTGTCACTCACGGCATTACATTGTCAGTGCTGAGAATAGTATTTTTCTTTCAGTATGTTATAGCCTGACAACATGTATGACTTCTGCAAATATAAGGCTGTTTCCGCTTCTTATTTTTTACATCTAGATAGCTCATATTATAATCAAATGTACTATCTTTAAGACAACTTGCGTTAAGGGTTGGCAGTCGGTAAACCCTTTTATTATTCACATGATCAAGTTCTACATACGTGAAATACAGACTAAAAACAGCGTTTACTGCGATAGTAGTGATGTCTTGATTGCTAAAGCTCATGGAAGCCCAAAAAACAGGGATATAGCTATGCCAAAGAGAAGTAAAGAAGATACAGAAGTCACCATCAGGTTAATTCTGGATGCGGTGGTTGATCAGTTGGTCACGCTGGGATACGACAAGATGTCTTACACCACGTTGAGCCAGCAAACAGGCATATCCAGAACTGGCATTAGCCACCACTTTCCAAAGAAAACTGACTTTATCACAAGGCTTGATGACAGGTTGTTGGGTATCCTGATTGACAGGCTGGATCTTGAGGGAGATAAACGTTCTTTTATAGAAAGCTGGTTGAGCGCGCTTCGTTCCGACAACCGTTTTATTGCGGTTCTCCGCCTATTCTTTCTCCATACTGTTTCATCAGAGAATGCAGTGGAATTTACCAGCCATGCCAGCCGCAAGCTGTATGATGTCTGTTGTAACCGGTATGGCGAAGAGTTTGAAAAAGACCTTGAATGGCTAGTTGGTAAGTCGCTGTTGACAATGGCATAGAGAGCATCCAAAACGCTTTAAAAGACGCTCATTGAAGCGTCTTTTTGCTTTTGTATAGGGGTATCTTCTGGGGTGATTCTTGATCTGACGCAGTAAAAGTCAAGAAAAGTATCAATCGTTAAAATATAAGTTGAATTGTTCAAAATTAATTTAATAATGAGGTTCGATATCGAAATTCATTTATTTTGCCAATGAGATTTGTTCATGAACAATTCACTAGTACTTGTCCTTAACGCAGGTAGTTCTTCTCTTAAATTCGCATTGATAGATGCACAAACTGGCGAAGCAATCCTTTCCGGTTTAGGTGAATGCTTCGGTCTTGATGATGCGCGTATTAGCTGGAAACGCGAAGGCCAAGACAAGCAAGAAACCATGCTTGAGCAAGGTGGCAACCATCACGAGAAAGCGGTTGCGATTATCGTTGAATTAGTCGAGAGCATGGAAATCGGCGATCGTTTGATCGCGATTGGTCACCGTGTGGTGCATGGCGGTGAGAAGTTTGCCGAGGCAACCCTACTCAATGAAGACGTGGTTCGTGATATTGAAGCGCTGAGCGAGTTGGCGCCACTGCACAACCCGGCAAACGTTATGGGTATCCGCGCAGCAACGAAAGCCTTTAAAGGGCTGCCACAAGTTGCGGTATTTGACACCGCATTCCACCAAACCATGCCTAAGAAAGCGTTTACCGGTGCTATCGCCAACGAGCTTTACAAAGAATACGGTATCCGCCGTTACGGCTTTCACGGCACCAGTCACTTCTATGTTACCCGTGAAGCGGCTAAACAGTTGGGCAAGAATATTGAAGAAACAAACTTCATTTCGGTCCACCTAGGGAACGGCGCATCAGTGTGTGCAGTTCGCAATGGCAAGTCTGTTGACACTTCCATGGGCTTTACACCACTGGCTGGCTTGATGATGGGCACACGTTCCGGTGACCTTGACCCTGGCATCATTGAATTCCTGCTGAAAAAAGGTTGGAGTCAGGAGCGCGTATTTGAAACCCTGAATAAGAAATCCGGTTTCCTTGGTGTATCCGGCCTGACATCAGATGCACGTGGTATTCTGGAAGCGATGGATAATGGCCATGAGGGCGCGAAGCTGGCATTTGAAGTGTTTACTTACCGTGTTGCGAAATACATTGGTTCTTACATGATCCCTCTGGACAGTCTGGACGCGATTATCTTTACTGGCGGCATCGGTGAAAACTCACTGCCAATCCGACGTGAGATCCTGAAAAACCTCAAACTGCTTGGTTTTGTGGAAGATGAAGCGGGTAACGAAGCTGCGCGTTTTGGTAAAGGCGGCCTTATTGGTAAATCAGATCTGCTGGGCGCAGTGGCGATGGTTGTGCCAACCAACGAAGAATATGTTATAGCCTCGCAATCGGCTGAATTTGCGAAGTAATTAAGCGATTACAAGAGTTTTAAAAAGCCGCTGATGAGAGTCAGCGGCTTTTTTATGCAAACAAAAAGCACGAGAAAAAGTTTGAGTGACTCGCTCATCTTAATTTCCGAATAACAGTGCTTTTCTTCTCCCTGTAGCTGGCGGGCGACGTCAATATCATGGGTAGTGGACAGCAGACCTCCGTCAACTTTGGCTGCGACAACGGCTAATCGGGTCGTCATATCGCGGTCAAAAATTGCGTGTGCAAAACCGTGTCCGACGACCAGCTAAGAGAACAGCGAATCAATCATCACAATCTCTTCAATCACAGCGACTAATTGAATACCGATAAACGCCATACCTGGCACTGCCATATTGCGAATACTATGGCGTAAAACGTCTGTGATTTGCTTAAACCTTTAATGCGTGAAAATTAATTGAAAGCGTAGGCCCCTCCACCTCTACATTTTCGGTATAAGCTTTTATGGCAAAGATGGTAGCCATGGAGTAACGGCTGATGAAGAGTAAAAGTGTTTCAACGACCGACGATATATTGCAGTTTGTGGCACTACTCTATCAGGTGTCCAGCCATATGCAGCCTGGCGATTTCAAGCAATGGACCATCACCCAGCTTCGTCAACTTATTCATTTTGATAGCGCATGGTGGGGACGCGCGCTCTTTCCTGAACTCTCTGATACCCCAGAAGTACACGGCAATTCATTGTTCCAACTACCGGACGATTATTTTGAGCAATGGCAGAAAATTGCGGATTGCGACACCATTGCTGAACGCCTCTACAACAATGCCACACAGCCATTTATGTCAGAGGTTCAACGCGAAACAATGAGTGAGGCATTGTGTGATTTCCTTTGGCAGCACGACATTCGCCATGTGCTGTCATTTATGAAAAACGATCCTGAACTTTTGCTCGATGCTAACGGAAATATGGCGGAGAGTTTACTGGTGGATTTTCTCTCACTCTACCGCAATGAAAAAGACGATGCGTTTCAACGAGAAGACAAGCGGTGCCTTCGCCTTGTCATGCCTCACATTGCGCTCAGCCTCAATCATTGCCTCGAATTTTCGGTGTTAACGAGCCAACATGCGCAAACGAACAGTAGGGTTGAAGCCGTGATGTTCGACAGTGGGTTCATGCTGAATACCCCGTCAAATCACTTTACTGACCTGCTCAAACGGGATTATCCCGATTGGGATGGATGCATTCTGCCAGACGAGATACAAGAATGTGTGCTCGGGAAAATCTCGTCATGGAAGGGAAAACATTTCACCCTGACATTTGAACCAATAGACAACTACTGGTTTATACGGGCTTATCCTACCTCTTTGCTATTTGAACTGACGGAGCGGGAAGCGCAGGTCGCAGAGCTGTTCGCGAAGGGAAAAACCTATATGGAAATTGCGCAGGAGATTAACCGCGCACCAACAACCGTGCGCAATCACTTGCAGTCCATCTACCTGAAACTCGGTATCAGAAACAAAGTTGAGTTGGTGGAAAAATACCGTTCCCTTATTTGATACACACAGAGGGAAATCCTCCGAAAAAATGCAAAACAATGCATTTGCATCATTCACGGATCTGCGCCTGCCTCCTAGGTTGATAAATGCGTCCAGTTCAAATGACGGGACAGTTTTTCTACCAAGGAGGTACACAATGAGAAAGACAGGATTGGTGACACATGAACTCTACTTCTGGCACAACACGGGTGAGGCTGCTGCATTTTTGCCACCGGGACTAACTATTCAACCCGACAAGCATGCGGAAAATGCGGAGACGAAGCGACGTATGCTTAATCTTCTGAGCGTCGCAGGCCTTTCTGATTCTCTAACGACGATTCCCCCGCGACTAGCAAGTAATAACGATTTACTCACTTTTCATACTCAAGCCTATATCGACCGCATCCGGGAAATGAGTGATGCCAACGGCGGTGATGCGGGCGAGTTGACTCCTTTTGGTCCGGGTAGTTATGAGATTGCCTTGATGAGTTTGGGCGGCTGTCTGGAAGCCATGGATCGGATGATGGAAGGACAAGTCGACAATGCATATTGTCTGGTAAGGCCGCCGGGTCATCATGCTGAAGCTGAAATGGGACGCGGATTCTGTATTTTTGGCAATGGTGTTATCGCTGCCAACTACGCCAGAAATGTGCATGGTTTGGCACGTGTGGCCATCGTTGATTGGGATGTTCATCACGGGAACAGCCAGCAAGGCGCTTTCTATAACGATGCGGGTGTTCTGACCATTTCCATTCATCAAGATAACTTTTACCCACCCCTGTCAGGCGCGCTGGATGAGCATGGCGAGGGTGACGGCGAAGGCTACAACATAAATATTCCTCTGCCTCCAGGCTCTGGTGACGGAGCATACCGACAAGCGTTTGAAGAGGTTGTGCTTCCCGCTCTTGAGGCTTATAAGCCGGAGATCATCATTATTTCATCCGGCTTTGATGGCAGCGCACTAGATCCGCTTGGCCGCAATATGGCGACGAGCGACACTTACAGATATATGACGGAAGCCTTGGTCGCTGCTGCTGAAAAACTCTGCCATGGCCATTTGCTGTGTATCCACGAGGGTGGGTATTCCACGGCCTATGTGCCGTATTGTGGGTTGGCGGTGATGGAGGCATTAAGTGGTATAAAAACCGAGCTAGAAGACCCCTTCTTACCCATTGTTGGCGGGATGGGAGGGCAGGATTGTCAGCCTCATCAGGCAGCGTTAATCGCTGCGGTGGCTGACTCTGCTCCCTTACTGAAAAAGTAAACGCCTGACAGCGGATCGCAGGTGATCCGCTGTTCTCTAGTTGTTGACCTCTAATGGTCCTGACGTCTCATCCAGACATGGAAAAAGGGTGAGCCAAACGTGGCTTAAAACCTGGTGCCATTTAGCTTCTAACCAACGAGGAAAATGTGATTGCCTCGCAAGCTGCTGATAGGAGTAACTGTCCCGTAATGAGGCACGGGCTAGAACAGCACAACATCCAGCGGGCCTTGAAGAAAACGGCCCCAAAGTAATAAGGAGAAATTATCAATACCAGTGACAGTAAGGGTTAAACCAGCGATAGAGATAGCGATACCGATCAATAGAATCGGTTTTCTGCCAATCGCATCTGAAAGAGGACCATAAAAAAGCTGTGAGGGACCAAACCCCAAGAGATAGTAAGAGATAAGAAGTTGGACTTGCTCTGCATTCAAGGAAAACTGCTGGGCAATAGAAGGCAATGCGGGGAACAAAAGTCCCACGCTCAACTGGCCAATACTGACAATGAGGCAGGCCAATAATACAGGACGAAGGGAAAGTTTATCTGACATTAACGGGCTCCTTAGAGGTGCATTATCACCGCAAAGGAATGAACGTATTTAAAATTTCGCGGCAGGAGTTTCTTTCCATAATGGAATGAATCTCGTTTTACCGCTAATGGCGAACTTAGTTATTGCAAGACAAAGGTAATCACTGCGTCCTCAAGGAAGATATAGTGACAGTGAAAAACATATCCTTTTTCTAAAGGATCCGCCAAAGGTTGGCTCAACGTTATTGTGATTTTATCTTTAGTGATAGAGGTGACAGAGGAGGTTTCAAATCCTATCACTCGATTGATGTATGGGTAGATTGCCTTAAAGACACTTTCTTTCGCGGAAAAAATGAGCGTGGTCTTCTGAGCGTCGGTTAAAGACGTACCATCAAGTAGCGCGTATTCGCTTTCTTTGGTAATCATGGTTCGAATGCTCATTTCGCTCTCGCCTTTCACTGCGTATTCCGGCCGGATCTGAACAGTAATTCCGGAAACACTTGAACACCTATTCTGGAATCATTTGAACTCTGATTCCGGATTTATTTAGTACAGTTTTGTGCTCATTTCCGGAATCGGTGTTCAAGTACACCGGAATTTTCTCAACGCATTGAAATAACAATTAATTTGATAACTTAACCACTGACTTTTCGTTGGCGAGTGAGGGGTAGGTTTGAAAAGGATCACAATGCGTAAAATCAGAGAGGTTTTAAGGCTGCATTTCTCGGCAGGATTGAGTATCCGAGAGATCCACCGCAGCACCAAAGTCAGTGTCGGTAGTATTCAAACACTGCTCAGCAAAGCCAAGAGCATGAACTTATCCTGGCCACTGCCGGGTGAACTGGATGATGCGCAGTTGGCCCGCTGCTTTTATCCGCAAGCCGATACCCGCCATGCCAAGCGATTCCAAGAGCCGGATTGGGCAGACTTACGTAAGCAACTAAGCCGTAAGGGCGTGACGAAGCTGCTGTTGTGGGAGGAATACACTCAGCAATACCCCAACCGCTGTTACAGTTATTCCCAGTTCTGCGACCGCTATCTGCACTGGCTGAAGAAACAGCGCCGCTCCATGCGTCAGCATCACCGGGCAGGTGACGTCTTGTTCGTCGATTACGCAGGGCAAACCATGCCTGTTGTGAATCCACAGACTGGCGAGATCCGGCACGCCCAAATCTTCGTGGCGGCCATGGGAGCGAGCAGCTATTACTTCGCCGAAGCGACCTGGACGCAAGGTATACAAGACTGGCTGGGCAGCCACGTTCGGGCCTTTGACTATCTCGGTGGCGTCCCCACTATGGTGGTGCCGGACAACTTAAAAAGTGCCGTCACCAAAGCCTGTAAAAGCGACCCAGATATCAACCCGGCCTATCAGCAACTGGCGGCTCACTATGATACGGCCATCGTGCCGGCCAGACCGTATAAGCCGAAGGATAAAGCCAAGGCCGAAGTGGGTGTACAAATCATTGAGCGCTGGATATTAGCCCGGCTTCGCCATCACACTTTCTTCTCACTGTATGAGCTGAATCAGTGCATCAGCGCGTTACTGATAGAAGTAAACAGTAAGCCCTTCAAACAAATGGCTGGAACCCGTCAGCAGTGGTTCGACGAACTGGATAAACCCGCCTTAAAACCGCTACCGTGTCATGCCTATGAATACACTGACATCCGCCAGGCTAAAGTGAACATTGATTACCATGTGCAGTATGAGAGCCATCTTTACTCAGTACCGCATCAACTGGTTGGTGAGCGGGTTGAGCTTCACGCGAAGCCGCGCTTAGTGCAAATCTACTTCCAGGGTAAATGCGTTGCCAGCCACCCCCGTAATGACCGCTACGGGTTTACCACTACACCGCAGCACATGCCTGTACAGCACCAGCATTACCACAAAGTCAGTGAGGGCAGTCTGATGAACTGGGCGAAGGACATCGGCGATGACGTGCTTGTCTGGGTAAAAGCGCAGCTTAAACGCAAACCGCATCCACAGCAGGCGTTCCGCGTCTGTCTGGGCGCATTGCGATTAGCCAGCCAGTATCCACCGCAGCGGCTCAATACCGCCTGTAAACTGGCTAATCAACATCAGCTCTATCGCCTGCAACAGCTCAAAGACATCTTAAACAGTAATCAGGACAAGCTCATCAGTGAATCCAGCCAGGAAACACTGACACTCCCTCAGCACCACGAAAATATCCGTGGCCCACAGAGCTTCCATTAAGGAGAAAACCCATGGTAAACACCACACTCTCCCAACTGCACCAACTCAAACTGAGTGGCATGGCAAAAGCATTGAGCCAGCAACTCGAACAACCGGGCCAGTATCAGGACCTCTGCTTCGCTGAGCGGCTGCAACTGCTGGCCGACCAGGAAATCCATGAACGGGATAACCGTAAACAACAGCGCCTGCTCAGACAGGCCCAACTAAAACTTGCGGCAACCGCCCAGGACATCGATTATCAGCACCCGCGCGGCCTGCAAAAAAGTGTCATGACAGGGTTGCTTCAATGCGACTGGCTACAGCGGCAGCAAAACCTGTTACTGACCGGGCCATGCGGCACCGGGAAAACCTATATCGCCTGTGCGCTTGCTAACACCGCCTGCCTGAAAGGCTACACGGTGAAATACTACCGGGTGAGTCGTCTGCTCATGGAACTCACCCAGGCCAAAGCCGATGGCACTTACAGCAAGAAGCTGAAAAGCCTGGCTAAACTCAACCTGCTCATCCTGGACGACTGGGGACTAGAACCGCTAAAAGCCGCGCAGCGCAACGACCTGATGGAGATCATGGATGACCGCCATGGCAGTAGCTCAACCCTCCTCATCAGCCAACTCCCCACCGACCAATGGTATCAATCCATCGGTGATAACACGTTGGCCGATGCCATCCTCGATCGCCTGATGCACAATGCACACCGGATAAAACTGAAAGGAGAGTCAATGAGGAAAATACTGGCGACCGTTGACGCCACTTGAACACTTAAGTTAAAAATCGGTTAGCCAACGATGCGTTGATCTGAGGTGTTCAAATAAAACCGGAATGGCTGTTCAAGTAAATCGGAATACGCACTTTCACTATGTCTTCAACATCAATCCCTACAAAATCCAAGTGTTCTTGCCATGTCACTAGGCTAACAGCAAGTGAACCGCAGTGAGAGATAGACCCCCTCACGTTAGGTGGAAAGCAGGGATATCCGTCATCGCGTCTTTCGAGTTGCTCGACGCTTACCCCTATTTGTTTGAAATACTCGGGATTCAGCGGTTCACCCGTTGCTTGAATCACGAGTTCATCCGTTGTCAGCGTTGAGCCTTTCGACCAGATATTTTCTTCCAACCACGCACTGATTGGCGCGATATCCAGTGCTTCAATACACCCATCCACATCTACCGTTTTGCGCATCGCAGCCATAAATTGAGCGGCATACATAGCCCCTAAAGTGTAACTTGGGAAGTACCCGATCATTCCTTCGGTCTAATGGATATCTTTCAACTTCTTCAAAGATAACCTGGCTACATCTATGTGTGATCTGCGTAACGCTTTTGGGCATTTCTCGCTAACTTGTCGAGTGCACATACTTAATGTCCCGCTTATTCATGCCATACGAATAGAAATCCAACCAACGAAGAGTTCGTTATCGTATCGCAGGCGATGGAACTGGTTCAGAACCTGTAATAATTGAGATATTTAATCAATAAGCCACTGATTATAAGTGGTTTTTTTATGATTTAGTTTTAATTTTAGCAAAAACTAAATCTATAGCAAGGCATCCCTTTTAATCGGTGATTGGCTATTCACGTCATGTTGCTTGGGTATGTCCAATCCCAGATAAATTGATGGTGGATAAAGTACGTGATGCTTCTATAATTAATCAGTTGTCTAGACATGTCTCTGAACATATCTAGATCTCTTCCAACCAATCTCTTTGAGAGCGCCATTCCCGGGTTTTTAGACCTGTTTCTACGTGTATAGCACGGTCACAGTGTTGACACGTTGTCGTTATGAAAACGACACAAACAGACCACACGATAGGGACACCACATAACGAGGTTCCCTGAAACATGGATAGCATCATCGAAGTGAATGGTCTGACGAAGACGTTTGGAAAAAACAAAGCGCTTGATCAGATCAACCTCAAAATCCAACACAAAGAAATGGCGGCGCTACTTGGGCCTTCCGGCTCAGGAAAATCAACGCTGCTTCGCCATTTGAGCGGGCTGGTTTTCTCAGATAAAAACCCTGATGGACATATCCAAGTGCTTGGTAAAACCGTGCAAAGTCAGGGGCGTGCTTCTGGTCAGGTCCGTGACTGCCGGGCTCAGTTAGGTTACATCTTCCAGCAATTTAATCTGGTTAACCGCTTGTCAGTCATGACCAATGTACTGATTGGTGCACTTAACTACACACCTTTCTGGCGCACACTTACTGGAAACTTCACCAAACAACAGAAAGAAGATGCCATGGCTGCGCTTGAACGTGTCGGCATGCAAAACTTCGCCCATCAGCGAGTCTCTACGCTTTCCGGTGGCCAGCAACAACGTGTGGCCATCGCGAGGGCACTGATGCAAAAAGCCCGCATCATTTTCGCCGATGAGCCTATCGCTTCTCTGGATCCGGAATCTTCCCGCATCGTGATGGAGCTTCTTAGCGATATCAACCAACGTGAGGGCATCCCAGTGATCGTCACGCTTCATCAGGTCGATCACGCCCTTAAATACTGCCAACACGTTGTCGCATTGCGCGATGGCAAGATCTTCTATTAGAGAAAGTGCAGCAATCGATAAGCGCACTGGCTGAGCTCTATGGCCGTAAATCTGACATGACACAGGAAGTCGGGATAGTCGGTATGGATGAACAACCGGCTGCTGTGAAAAAAGCAGCACTTTCTTTCATCAGCTAAACCGTTAACACACAAAGCACGATGATGATGTTACGAGCACTACGCACAATCACCTGTGGATTTGGCATGCTGGCTGCGGCTATCACGGCGCCAGCTTTTGCCGATGACAAAATGGACACGCTGAACTTCGGTATAATTTCGACCGAATCCCAGCAAAACCTCAAATCGGTGTGGAACCCGTTCCTAGACGATATGAGCAAAAAACTGGGCATGGAAGTGAAAGCCTATTTTGCCCCTGGCTATGCGGGCATCATACAGGGCATGCGTTTCAACAAAGTTGACGTTGCATGGTTTGGTAACAAATCAGCGATGGAAGCGGTTGACCGTTCAGGTGGTGAAATCTTCGCGCAAACGGTTGATGCAGAAGGTAACCCCGGTTACTGGAGTTTGCTGGTAACTCACAAAGACAGCCCTATCAACAGCGTTGAAGACGTGATTGCCAACCGTAGCAAACTGGCTTTCGGTAATGGCGATCCAAACTCAACGTCAGGCTTCCTGGTGCCTTCTTACTACGTGTTCGCAAAAAACAACATCCAACCGACCGATTTCAAGCGCACCTTGAATTCTAGCCACGAAGTGAGCCTGTTCGCTGTCGCCAACAAACAGGTGGATGTGGCGACGAACAACACGGAAAACCTGCGTCGTTTCGAACGTAACAATCCAGAAAAATTCAAAGAGATCAAAGTGATTTGGCAATCGCCGTTGATCCCTTCTGACCCCATCGTATGGCGCAAGAACTTGCCAGAAAACGTGAAAAAAGACATTTACAGCTTTTTCATGAACTACGGTACAGCCGGTGATGCGCAGGAAATGGCCATTCTGAAAGGTCTGGAGTGGGCACCGTTCAAACCATCAAGCGATCTGCAACTGCTCCCTATCCGTCAACTGGCACTGTACAAACAACTCAACGGCCTGAGCAGCCAGAACACGCTTTCTGATAAGCAAGCCGCTGAGTTGGCAAATATCAAGAACTTGCTGGCTGCTCTGAACCGCCAAATGAGCGCACTGGAAGCTTTATGTCGATGAAACCCTGATCACTATCCAAATCGCGATTTGGGGCACCGTGCTTTCTGTCTTTCTTTCCATTCCATTTGGTCTGCTTTGCGCTGAAAACATCGTGCCTTGGTGGGTCTACCAGCCGATGCGCCGTTTGATGGATACCGCCCGTGCTATCAACGAAATGGTTTTCGCCATGTTATTTGTTGTCGCGGTTGGGCTTGGGCCTTTCGCTGGGGTATTGGCACTGTTTGTTCACACCACGGGTGTGCTGGCTAAGCTGTTCTCAGGAGCGGTCGAAGCCATTGATATCGGCCCAGTAGAAGGCGTGCGGGCAACCGGCGCCAACAAGATTGAAGAAGTGATGTACGGTGTGTTGCCTCAGGTACTGCCGCTGTGGATTTCTTTCACCCTATATTGGTTCGAATCGAATGTTCGTTCAGCCACCGTTGTTGGCATGGTCGGTGCGGGAGGAATTGGCGTGATGCTTTGGGAGGCGATTCGTGGATTCCAGTTTCAACAGACCGCCGCCATCATGCTGATCGTGATCGTAACCGTCAGCCTGATTGACTTTGCATCTCAGTATATTCGCAAGATGTTTATTTAACATCCCCAGACTGCTGACAAAGCCCTGGCCATTTGGCTGGGGCTTTGATCTAATAAGGGATAAGCAAATCAATCATGGATGTGGTGACATGCTTAAAGACCCTGGCCCTCAGCAATATGAATTCGAGATGGTGACACTCGAACAGTTGGTTCCCAAAAACCATCTTGTTCGCAAAATCGATGCTGCCGTCGACTTTGAGTTTATCCGCGACGAAGTCGCCCATCTCTACTGCCACAACAATGGCCGTCCTGCGATAGACCCCGTTCGCCTGTTCAAAATCCTGCTCCTAGGCTTCCTCTTCGGTGTTAAAAGTGAACGCCAGCTCGTCAAAGATATCGAGGTCAACGTCGCTTACCGCTGGTTCCTTCGCATGTCGCTAACCGAAAAGGTGATTGATGCGTCCACCTTGAGCCAGAACCGCCGCCGTCGCTTCAACGATACCGACGTGTTCGAGCGCATCTTCATCCGCATCGTCGAGCAGGCGATGAACAAAGGCATGGTCGAGGGACGCGTCTTATTTACCGACAGCACTCACCTGAAAGCCAATGCCAACAAGCGTAAATACCGTAACGAACTGGTGAAACAAAACGTCAGTGCTTATGCCGAGCTGTTAGATGAAGCGGTTGACGCTGACCGTGCAGCAGAAGGAAAACGCCCACTCAAACCGAAAGATGGTCACATTGAGAAAAACACCAAAGTCAGCACCACCGACCCAGACAGCGGGTTCATGACACGGGACCAAAAACCACAGGGCTTCTTCTACCTTGACCATCGCACCGTCGACGGCAAACACGGCATCATCCTCGACACCCATGTCACGCCAGGCAATGTGAATGACGCCCAACCGTATATCGCCCGTCTGGATACCACGTTAGCGCGCTTTACGCTCTCGCCTGTTGCCGCCGGGCTTGATGCCGGTTACTTCACCGCGACTATCTGCCATGAACTGGAGCAGCGCCAAATGCTGCCGGTGATGGGATACCGCCGGCCGCACCGTACGAAGAATCCTATCAAGAAAAAGCACTTTCATTACGACAAAGAGACGGACCGCTATCTCTGTCCTCAGGGACAGGAGCTGGTTTACAAGACCACCAACCGTCAGGCATACCGCGAGTATCACTCTGACCCACAGATATGCAAAACCTGTCCGCTGCGCGATGATTGCACCAAGAGCAAGAATCACAAACGGGTGATAACCCGGCACCTGTTCGAGAAATCGGTAGAGAATGCCAATGCCTTGAGGCTGACAGCCTGGGGAAAGAAAGTGTACCGACGACGGGCAGAGACGGTGGAGCGAAGCTTCGCAGATGCCAAACAACATCATGGCCATCGCTATGCGAGGTTCCGTGGTCTGTTGAAAGTACAAATCCAATGCTGGTTGGCGGCAGCAGCGCAAAACATCAAGAAGATAGCCTTACTGGAGGCTTATCTTCGCAAAATCGGGCTCAATACACGGCAAATAGTCCAGATAGTGACGCAATTTAGCGTCTATGGGCTAAAAGCAGCCTGAACATAACAATATGGAAAAATAGCGCGATCGCGGCCTTCGGCCACTAACAAAAGAAAACCCCGCTTGAAAAAGCGGGGTTAGTCAGCAATCTGAAGATGTTTATTTAACATCCCGGCTTTTTATTTCACCCAACTTGTCTAGATAACCTAAAAGGTAAAGGGATAAACCATGCGCGTGTATTTAGATATCGCCAGACATCTCGAACAGGAAGTTCGCAACCACTTTCAGGTGGGAGATTACCTGCCGCCTGAATCCAGGTTGGCCAAGAGATATGACGTAAACCGTCACACGGTGAGGCGTGCTATCGACGAACTGGTGTTCACAGGTCTCATCGAGCGCCAGCAGGGGCGCGGCAATATGGTGGTCAGTCAACCTTATGATTACCCGCTTCACTCCGGCGCACATTTCACTGATAACTTGTTAGAGCAGGGCAGCTTGCCTACCAGTCAGGTGATCAGCCGTGGCCTCGTGGCGGCAAACGGGAAAATGGCGGACATGTTTGGTATCGGGCTGGAATCGAAAATCATCAAGCTTCGCACCCTTCGCAAGATTAACTGTATGTCAGCCAGTGTGATCGATCACTACCTTGCTGATCTTGCATGGTGGCCGGTGGTGAAGCATTTCGAAGTCGGCTCCCTGCATGCCTTTCTCAAAGACAAGTTGGATGTTCACCTCACCCGCAAAAGTACAAGACTCAGAGCCATGATGCCGAAAAAGACCGATTGTCGGTTACTTCAACTGTCTGGCAAGACACCCATCATGGTGTTTAAAACCATCAACGTGATTACAGGAACCGACCGGATCGTGGAGTTTTCGTCATCCCATACACGTTCTGATCTGGTTGAAATTGTTTTGGAGCACTGAATGGAACAGGAACAACAAACACCGCGTCAACGCTGGATGTCAGTTCTCGCCAGAACGGATACCAATGCCTTGATAACGCACTGGGAAAAGCTTGCTCTGAGGCCGCAATACCAACGGGTTCGCGCGCCGGAAATAGGCTTGGCACAGGTCCGAGCCCGCATGGGAGGAACGGGTAATGCTTTCAATCTCGGTGATGTCACTATCACCCGGGCTGTCGTTCGGTTGGAAAGTGGCGAGTTGGGTTACAGCTACGTCACAGGAAGAAACAAACAGCATGCAGAACTTGCTGCTGTGATCGATGCGTTGATGCAAACCGCTGCACACGATGTATTACAACACGCCCTGATATTGCCCCTCGCGGCAGAAAAAGCAGAACAAGAACAGTTGCGTGCAAGAGAAGTGGCAACCAGTAAAGTCGACTTTTTCACCATGGTAAGGGGAGAGGATGAATGAACAAGATAACGGCAGGGTTTGATTCACCCGTGCATGATACGCAGCAGGTGTTCCGAAAGCTGATGGAGGCAATGTCCCGTCCGGGCAAACGTGTTTCGCTCGATCATTCAGCCCAGTTTGGCTCGGCGAGCAGCGCGGCAACACAGGTATTACTGACGCTGGCTGACAATACAACCCGCTTATGGCTATCCCGCCTTTTTAGCGCCGATGAAGCCTTGATTGAGAACGTTCGTTTCCATTGTGCTGCACCTGTCACCTTAGAGAAATCACAGGCGGCGTTTGCCTTAATAAAGGGTGATGAACAGGAGCGTTTTAAAAGCTTTTCATTCGGTGATGAGATTTATCCTGACAGAAGCACCACGCTGATTTTGGATGTTGGCGGTTTTGATAGCGGGTTGGCATTTTCACTCACGGGGCCAGGCATCAAGGCGACTGAAAAATTGTCGGTAAAAGGGCTGAGCAGCACGTTGTTGGCATCCCTCATCGCTCACCGCGGCGTGTTTCCCCAAGGGATCGACATTTTACTCACAGCGGGCAATGACGTGGCCGCGATACCACGTTCAACAGAACTGACACTGATTAGCAAGGAGGCCGCATGTATGTATACCCGTGATCATTGAAGATGCTTGATTTTCATCGGTATGAGGATCATGCTACGCCCCATGAAAGTGACTCTGACCTACAAGCAAAAACATGAACTCGAAAACCAGCACGATAAAACGCGTGATGGTCGAGTGCGTGACCGTATTAAAGCGGTACTGCTTGCTTCTGAAGGTTGGAGTACTGCCATGATTTCTCAAGCCTTGCGTATTCACGAAACCACCGTTCTCCGTCACCTTCACGATTACGCGCAGTCCGAGAAACTCAAACCTGAAAATGGTGGGTCCAGCAGTGGCTTATCGGCTTCACAGACGATGGCGCTCATCGAGCACTTAACAGAGGTGACCTATCACCATACTCACCAGATTGTTGCCTATGTTCTGGCGCAATTCGGCGTCTGCTATACCGTCGCTGGCATGAACAAGTGGCTGCATCACCACGGTTTTAGCTATAAAAAGCCTAAAGGTGTCCCTCACAGGTTTGATGAGGCTAAACAGCAAGAATTTGTCGAAGCCTACAAGGCACTTAAGTCGAGCTGCGGCAAAGAGGAAACTATCCTGTTCATGGATGCGGTTCATCCCACTCAGGCCACCAAACTCTCTCATGGCTGGATACGTACTGGGCAGGACAAAGCGATTGAAACCACGGGAAGCCGCAGTCGCCTCAACATAGTGGGTGCATTAAATCTCTCTGAGATTGGCCGCACTGTTATCGATAATTACGAGAGCATCAACAGCGAAAACATCGTTAGGTTTTTGTGTAAGCTGAGAGAAAGCTACCCACTGACGCATAAGCTCCACCTCATTTTGGATGGTGCAGGGTATCACCGAAGCGACTTAGTAAAAGACGCCGCCTTTGTGCTGAATATCGAGCTTCACTATTTACCGCCCTACAGTCCCAACCTCAATCCGATAGAACGGCTTTGGAAAGTGATGAACGAGCAGGTAAGGAACAATGTCTACTTCAAAAGTAAACGGGATTTTGAAGCGGCTATTGGCCGATTTTTCACTGTGATCCTTCCACAAATCGCAGGCTCTTTAGCGTCTCGTATAAATGATAATTTTCAAGTGCTCAATCCTGCATCTTCAAGTTGAATGGGTATATGTCAGTGAGAGTGAAAGTTGCCGCTAAATATCGACACGTTTGAACATATTCCCGCATATCTTCCCGTTGTTGAATTCAGAGAATGTGACTACAAAATAAGAATTAACCGTATTTCCTACCTTTATCAGACATACCCAATAGTCATCCTGCTAGAGTATCCCACGAACCAGTGAATGTTAG
Source organism: Grimontia sp. THUN1695 (assembly GCF_059704325.2). NCBI lineage: Bacteria > Pseudomonadati > Pseudomonadota > Gammaproteobacteria > Vibrionales > Vibrionaceae > Grimontia > Grimontia sp. THUN1695. The sequence continues at coordinate 166,301 of NZ_AP046576.1, forward strand.
GTGGCTTGCCTGATGTCGGCTCCTGTGCACCAGCACTGACCGGAAGGGTGATAACGATAAAAACGAAAGCCTGAGGTCTCTGACTGTCTTTTGGTTTGGTAACGTGTTGTCACTGGGTAGTTTTCCGTGTTTTAGATGTGCAGCAAATGACGAGTAGCCAATGGCTATTGTTTTTCAGGGTGAGTGAATGCTGCGCAAACCCGTTAGAAAACACCGTGACTATAAAAGATTCATCAAGGTACTGAACAACTGTCAGGCGATGAGTTCGCTCCCAATAGCCGACAGTGAAGTTTGGGTTGTCCGTTGGATCAGTCATGCCAATACAGGCAATAAACACAGTTCCCGTGTTGCTTCTTGTACCCGGTTGCAAACTGGGTACAAGATAAGTGGTTTGAGGCAATTTTAATACACGGTGTGAATACCCAAAGGGGAGATACATGGTTGATACCGAGCTAACCCTGACTGGCAAACGTCAGGACGCATTGCTTATTATTGATGATAACCCAGCGTCACAAAAACAATTAAGCCACGCTTTAGAAAGTGAAATGTCAATTATAACGGCTCCACCAGATAGCGTGTCTTCAGCGCTAAACCAAGTATTAACGTCAGTGGTGGTTGTGGGCCAGACCAATGCCACTTCACTGTCTCTGGTCAAAGAAATCCTGATGCTTTCGCCACGAACCAAGGTAGTGATGGTGATTGATAAAGAAAAGGGTAGCGATCCGACACTTGCGTTAGAGGCAGGGGCTTTCGATATCATTGAGCGACCTTTCAGTGATGATCTGCTGCGGATGATAGTAAAAAGGTCCAGATACATTGCAAAGCTGGAAATTGACATTGGGCGCCTTAAAGCCTTTGAGCGGCAGCAACGTCTAATATTGGGTGGCAGTGCCCCTATGGTACAGACCCTAAAAATGGTAGATCGTGTAGCCAGTACCGATGTAAGTACTTTAATTTATGGCGAAAGCGGAACGGGTAAAGCATTGCTAGCCCGGGCGATACATGATCGCAGCGGCCGAAGCGACAAGCCATTCGTAACAGTCAATTGCGCTTCCATTCCTGAAGACTTGCTTGATAGTGAGCTGTTTGGTATCGAAAAAGGGAATTTTGGCTCGCGCCAGGTGAAGGTTGGCAAGATTGAAACAGCGCAGGAGGGGACACTGTTTCTGGATGAGGTGGGGGATATGCCTCCTGCTATTCAGGCAAAAGTACTGCGGTTTCTGCAAGAGCGCGTGGTTGATCGCATAGCAGGCCAGCGCGCGATTCCCGTTGATGTTAAAGTAGTGGCAGCGACTCATCAAGAGTTGAATCACCGTGCAGGTGATCGTCGATTTCGGGAAGATCTTTTGCATTTGCTCGGCGAAGTGACGATCAATATTCCACCGCTTCGCGAACGCGGGGATGACACTCTCTTGCTGGCGAAAACCTTTTTACTCCAGTTTAATGAAAGTTTAAGCCGTAATCTGGCTGGGTTCACAGAAGATGCTATTGAAGCCTTACTGTCTTATTCTTGGCCTGGAAATGTGCGCGAGTTGCAGAACAAAGTGCAGTCCGCTGTGATCATGGCCGATGGTACCCAAATCAGTGCTGTGGATTTGGCGCTGACAAAAGAACACCGTAAAGACTGTGGGTTGTCCATAAACCTTAGGCAGGTACGGGAAGAGGCAGAACGTCATGCCGTTACACGTGCTTTGGAGCGTGCGGAAGGCAACATGTCCCAGACTGCCAATCTGCTGGGGGTTTCACGTCCAACACTGTATACCCTGATAGAAAAATATACTCTCCAGCGCTAGGTTCTGTTGACCTTTTGTGGTCAGGAATAACCTCAAAAGGTCAACAGATTCTCGTTCTTTCCGTTTGAAGTAGTTCTTGTGTTCCGGATGGGTTGGAGTCTCTCCATCTTGATATTGCGACACTAAGGTAATTAACCATAAATATAGTGTGGAAAAAGAAATCAGCATGTACAGTTAAACAGTTGCTTGTTGTGATTATGCAAGTGTCATCTTCAGTTTTCGGGCAGCGGAGTAGTAACGATGAGAGTGACAGAACTGATAGATAATAATCTGGTGCTGAAGGCTGATGTGGATGTGTGTCTTGCCGAAAACTTTTCGCTTGAGGTTTGCAGTTATGAATCTGGCGATCAGATGGTGCTTTTTAGCCCCAACACCGGTGATGTGATGGTGTGTGACAGTGCCACCGGTGTCTTCCTGTCTCTTCTTGAGAAAAACCTTTCATTGGGAGCGGCATTGTCAGCGTTGTCTGTTTGTGAGCCGGAATATGCCCGTAACCTGCTAAAAGAGTTGGAGCGCATGGAAATCCTCTCCCTTACTGGTGTGCGCTGGCGTTAGGCAACTGCCCAACATTTCCTGACATTCGACATGTTCACGTTTTCACGTTGTTTTGGGATCAACGGCTGTAATCTCCCGGTGACTGAGGTATGCTTGGCTCCTTATTTTGGGAAATAAGAGCGGCGTTGCTTGCAGTACATCAAAATCACCGATGCCATTCGCGAACAAATTTCTAGTGGCCAGTTGGCCGCAGGTACCAAACTGCCTTCGGAAAGAAAGCTTGCTGAAGCATTTAAAACAACACGGGTGACACTCCGTGAAGCTCTGTCATTGTTGGAGACCGATGGACTGATTTTTCGTGAAGATCGGCGGGGCTGGTTTGTTTCCCACCGACCTCTCAAGATAAACCTTTCCGCTTCCCTCGATTTTTCTGCATGTGCCCTTGCCCAAAGGCGGCACCCGTCTATCAATGTGATTGCGTCAGAAAGCATGATGGCGAATAAAGAAAGCTGTCAGTTGCTATCGTTGCCACCGTTTTCCGATGTGTATCGTGTTGTTCGCCTACACAGTATTGACGGTCGGCCAGTCATGCTTGCAGAACACGTGATCCGGGCTGATCGTGTCCCCAATCTTCTGCAACATGATTTGGATGGGGAGTTACTGCCGCTTTACCAGTCAGCGTGGCAATTGCAGTTTGCCAAATCGCGCTACATTGTAAATTCCACTACGTTTGATCACAGTGTTGCCTTGGCGATACGTTCTACCGCTGGTGCCCCCGCCCTAAAAATTACCCGGGTGAATATCGATGACACAGATACTGCGCAAGAAGTGGTTTTTGAATATTGGAGAAGCAGTGCGATAGAGCTGGAGATCGAATCAACCTTTATTCGTGAGTAACCCACTGCTTGCGCAGCACGGTGGCAGTCCCAGACGGTTCCATAACTTCTTTCTTTTTGGCCCGCGTATAGAGCGCCCGGTACCGGAGACGGTATTCATGATGGCTATGTTTTTCTATGACGTATCGCCGTGAAGCCTGGCCGAGCCGCATTCGTTGATGGTCATTCTCATACAGAGTCAAGAGTTGGTATTGCATCAAGCTAGCGTCGTAGTCGGTTGGCCACAACAGTGGATCATCGTCGATACATTCACTGTCATCATCTCGTTGACTGATAACGGGCAATCCCATCGACATGGCTTCAAGCAATGAAACCGGTGTGTGCCCTTTTTCTCCCAAACTGACTATGGCATCAATATGGTGGTAAAAACGGTCGTAGTCCGGAAAGTGATTGCAGATGCGTACACTGTTGTCGCTGACACCAGCGTGCGCAAGCGCATTTTTGTATTCGCAAAGGTGCGGGCTATTCCCCAGCAGCAGAAGCAGACAATCATGTGCAAAGCATGCAGACTGCGCCCTGGCAGCGATATATTCATCCAGAAATGCCAACACTGTTGATTTATTGGAGCTTGCCACCGGCACACCCACAACGAAGTGATGTGTCGGGATTGGTACTGTCCCGACAAAGTGATTGGAGATACCAGAATCAACTTCTCGTAGCCTGGGACAATGGCAGCGGTTGTCGATACCACTACGGATAAGCTGTGTTTTCCCTGATTCCAGCTGGGCTTTTTCGGTTAACCAGATCAGGTCGCTATCTTCGGTAGAGATCACAACATCAACTGAATGGGAGAGAAGGCGATATTTCACGTTGCGGATCGGATCCAGTGGCCACCCCGATTGGGCGCGTGTTGAATGATGGATGTGGAGTTTTAACGGAATGTTGAGTCGGTGCGCAAACCACTGCACAGGAAAAGCATGTTCGCCGTAAGTTTGGCAAATATCCGGTCTCAATACCGTTAGCGCTCTATGGCATTCCCGCATGCGGTGAATCCAAGAGCCTTTCAGTGCCAGTTCAAGGCAACTGACATCGTGGGGGAGGACCATAGACAGGGGATGGGACTTTTTCAGGACAATCAGTGTGTGCTCAAAATGCGGCTGCGGAAATTGGCGAATGTTGGCAATAACCAGTGCATTCTGCTCAGCATCTTCCAGTGAGCTGATGATATGGCAAATTTGTCGCGGTGAGGTGACAGACACCATACTGGACTCCGTGCACATGCATTTTAAGGACCCCTAATAGTTGCATGTTTATAACCCCCCGTGTTTCTGAATTCAGAGACAATCGGTGAAAAAGCCGGTTGGCGTTATAGCGTTGGTGAGCAAAAAACCCCGCCCATGCTGATGGTGATAATGCTGCGGTTGGTATTACCCTGATGCAGAATGCACGGGGTACGCATGACTTGACACTTCACCCTGCAAGTGACCATAAATATCGTTGTTTGGCCAATCTCTATAAGCGGTAGAAAAAGAGGTATGTGGGTATAGCCCGGTTTTTGAAAAATAAAAGGTACATAACGCTTTAAAAACAGCAATTTATTTCAGGTTGTGTTGTGGCGGTAATGAAATCAGCTTCTATACTGAGACTGTATATGCAATCTCGCGTCTATGCGATATCAGCATATCCGGTTTTCACATGGAATAAGAGATATCACATTGAAAACGACAAAACGAATCCGCAAATTTTTCCCCTTAGACTTCTATGGTGAAGATAGAAGCTGGCGGTTTGTGATAAGAGCATACAATACCGCAGAAGTTTTCGATGCGCTGATGTGGCGTTCTTACCTCTCAGTCCGTCGACAGGACTTTAACTTGCTGCATCTTGCAATCGAAACCTTCCAATATGTCAGTGACTACTCTGATGGTCGCGCGGCTGAGATTTCTGGGTCCCGAGGCACGCTGATGCGTGTAAAAATGTTAGGGCCGGTTGTTGAAGTCAGCGCCTTGAATAAAGCGTATCGTGAGAAACAGATCCTGGTGCAGAATTACTGTTCCGTTGCCTGACAAAACGTGAAATGAAAAAGCCGGGTTGGATTTTCCCGGCTTTTTAATGAATGGGTCAATGAACTACCGGCGTGTCTTGTAGGTTTGTCGGCAGCCAGTAACTGATGGCACTCGCCAAAGCCAACATAGCTGCAGATGCCCAAAGACAGGCAACCAGCCCGTAATCCTGATAAATCCAGCCCGAAAGCAAGGTGCCAGTCAAGCGACCCATTGCATTGGCCATGTAGTAGAAACCGACATCCATTGATACACCATCTTCCCGGGCATAGCTGACTATTAGGTAACTATGGAGTGATGAATTGACGGCAAACACAGCACCAAACACCAAAAGCCCAGTGATCAGCGAAAATGCTGGCGATATATTCTGCATCAAGGCAACGGCGATGGACGCCGGCAAAAAAGCCAGTGCACCGGCCCATGCCATGGCTGTACGCCCATCTGGAGTTTTACCGGTGATTCGCGGGGCAAAGCCTTGCACAATACCGTAACCCATCACCCAGGTGGCAAGGAAGCCGCCGACATACCAGTGCTCCCAACCGAACTGGCTGGTAAGGTAAACCGGCAGTGCGACCACAAACCAGACATCCCTGGCGCCAAATAAAAACAGCCGGGCGGCAGAAAGGACATTTACTGAGGTGCTTTTGGAAAACAGGTGGGTAAATTTAGGCTTGTTTTTAGCCTGACCCAATTCCGCGTTAAGCAATATCAGGCTCATTAGCCAAACCAGACCCAGTGCCGCCGCCATTGCCGTGACGGCACCTTGAAACCCCAGCATAGACAGCAGCATACCGCCGAAAAAGAATCCGGCGCCTTTCAGGGCATTTTTGGAGCCTGTCAATATCGCCACCCATTTATAAAGTGTGCCATCTGCATTCGCGGGCACCAGGGTTTTTACTGCACTCTTGGCACTCATCTTGTTAAGGTCTTTCGCGATTCCCGACAGTGCCTGAGCGGCCATCACCCACGCAACTGTCAGCATGCTAGCGGGAACCATCAGCATGGCAAGGGCAATGATTTGGAGTCCCAAGCCAATGTTCATTGTCCGGTTCAGGCCGATCCGAGCGCCTAACCAGCCGCCAACCAGATTGGTCACAACACCGAAAAATTCATAGAACAGGAACAGCAGTGCGATTTGCAGCGGGCTGTACCCAAGCCCATTAAAATGCAGCACCACGAGCATCCGCAATGCGCCATCGGTTAGGGTAAACGCCCAGTAGTTACCTGTGACGATCAGGTACTGTTTCATTTCCCGGGAAATGGCAGAAAACGGCATGATAAAACTGCTCCTATTGTGTGTTATCCATGCGGCCTATCATCAGTGCCAGTTCAGCGGTACGGTTAGCATAGCCCCATTCGTTGTCATACCAGACGTAGAGTTTTAACTGGGTGCCGTTGATGACCATCGTTGATAGCGCATCAATAATGCCTGAGCGTGGGTCGGTGCGGTAATCGATAGAGACCAGCGGTCGTTCTTCATAGCCAAGAATGCCATTCAGTTCGCCATCGGCTGCCTCTTTCAGCAATGCATTTACCTCTGTTTCCGTTGTCTTACGACTGAGTTCGAAAACACAGTCCGTCAGTGAGGCATTGGTCAGCGGAACACGGACAGCATGACCGTTCAGCCGGCCTTGCAGTTCCGGAAAGATGTGGGTAATCGCGGTGGCAGAGCCTGTTGTCGTCGGAATCAACGAACTGCCGCAAGCACGGGCTCGACGGAGATCTTGATGGGGGGTGTCAATAATGGTTTGTGTATTTGTAATGTCATGGATGGTCGTCATGGAACCATGGACAATGCCAAGTTTTTCATGGATCACTTTTACTACCGGGGCCAGGCAGTTAGTGGTGCAGGAAGCGGCGGTCACGATACGGTGGGCGTCTGGGTTATATTGGTCATGGTTGACACCCATGACAATGTTTAACACACCGTCTTCTTTCACCGGTGCTGTTACCACAACACGCTTCACGCCCTGTTCGAGGTAGGCATTCAGCAGGCTCTGGGTTTTCATCTGGCCGGAGGCTTCAATCACGACATCACAACCAGACCAATCGGTATCGCCAATCGCTTTGTTCTGGGTACATTGAATCACTGTATCGCCGATCACCATGTTATCACCATCAGCAACCGCTTCGTGGTGCCAGCGGCCATGAACGGAATCAAAGTTGATAAGGTGCGCCAGGGTTTCTGCATTGCCAGCTGGATCATTGATTTGAACAAATTCAACATCTGCCTGATCGAATGCTGCACGAAATGACAGACGTCCCATACGGCCGAAACCGTTAATACCTATTTTGATAGTCATAGATTTTCCTTTAAAGCGCGAATGATCAATTAAGGCGAGAACACCTATATTTGATAAATCATATATTCGATTTTTCATATGTAAAGTGAAGTATCGATGACAGCGGTGTTTTTATGGTGAGTATGGACATCGTAGTGGAGAAAGAGGTAGGGAGCGTGTAAAGAGATCTGACAGTTCACGTTAGGCAAGTATAAGTCGCATACTTTTACACCTGATTTGTAACGAGATATTTCTAAAAGTAATAAAGTAACAAGTATGTGATGTGCCTGATCGAGATTAACCTATTAATATACTGAAGAAATTTCTCTTACATCGACCTAAAGTTGTATGGTGGTGTTATGGGTTTGTAATGTCCTGTTTTTGGTGCATATCGATAAAATGTGTAAAAATAACGTCTGTTGAACAAAATACGTTTAAATTTTTCATTAATCTTGCTTATTGGAGTAAAAATGGCCTTTTTAGTGGTTATTTTTCTTTCCGTTGTCGGTGGCATTCTTGCTGGCGATCACTTCCATTCTTACATGGTAGGTTTTTCGTTGGCGACATTGGCTGTCGGCTGTTGTTACTGGCTGAGTTTCCGTCATACGAAATACCCTCAACTGGCACTCCTTCTGCTCATTTCAGGATTTGCCGCGAAGTTGGGTATTACTGTGTTTGGCGTAATGTGGAGCTTGGAACGTGAACTGATTACCTCACCACTCATCTTTGCGCTGTCGTACCTGTTCTTTTCACTGGTTGCTACTTACGGTTACTTTAAATACCGCGAGTTTTGGAACAAACGAATGGGTGCTGTTAAGAAGAAACTGCAGACGACTTAACGTGACATTGTTAGAAAAAGTAGTTTTGATCACTTCTTTTATTTTTTACCTTAAACCTTACTCATTCACATATTTTCAACGTTATTCTGCATCAGAGAAATGCTTGTCTAAACTTTGAGACATTGGATGCTCAAAGAGAGATGGCGGCATGGTTATGTCTCCCAAAAAAGTCAATGTCGTGCTGGTTATACTTACGCTGATTGTGGCGGGGATGCTGGTATTGCATAACTTTCAGCAGGCTAGACACGCAGAATATATTAATGAATCTTGGAATGACAAGTCGCTAGAAGTGATGCAAACCGCCATGGATCTTGCCGCCGTTGAGCGTTCTTTTGGTTATATTGGCTTTATTCATCACTTTAAAAACTATGTATTGCGCAGGGATGAAGTGTATTACCGGGAGGCGACAAAAGCGTACTGGGTGACCAATGATGCATTGCTCCGGTTGATCTTATCTGACTTGCCAGAACGGGATGTGAGAGATCTTATTCAGGTTCAACGCACCCTGAATGAGTATTTCCGGAAGCTTAACGATGCTTATATTCACTATGCGCTGATCTGCCAGCAAAAAAGCTCGACGCTATTGTAAGGGTTGATGACTTGGCTGCCCGTGATGCGTTGTCCAGGCTAAGAATGGATATCATCCCAAATTTAAACGACCACTATCAGGTGGCTTCACTGAGTAATGCCCGGTACGAGCAGTGGACGCTGGTAAGTACGATTATCCCCCTTATGATCATCTTCGGTTTTGCTGTCGTCATTTCCGTGGTTAGCAGAAAGGTACTGATGCGGGCAAGGGAGATTGACGTTATCTTTCAGGCATCCCCAGATGCATTTATCTATTCAGATTCGAAAGGCAATATACTTCGCTCAAACCAAATGGCATCAGACATTTTCGGTTACAGTGAGTTTGAACCGAAAAAGCTCAAAATTGAAGATTTGGTTGAACCGACTAAGCAGGAGCATCACGAAAACCTTAGGAAAGCATTTGTCAAACAAGGTGGCAGACGAATGATGGGGGGGCGTAATACGAAAATAAAAGGCGTGACCAAGTCGGGAAAACGAATTCCATTGAGTATTGCTATCTCTTCGTTTTCTTTTGAGGAACATCAGGGCAGTATCGCCATTATTCGTGACATCACTGATTTTAAACGCCTGGAATCAGATTCCATGCATGATGCTCTGACGGGGGTTTATAACCGCCGTCATATCGAAGAGCGGTTTGAGGATGAAGTAAAAAGGGCAAAGCGTTACGCAAGGACGCTTTCATTACTGGTGGTAGATCTTGATAATTTTAAAAACCTGAATGATACCGAAGGGCACCGAGCTGGAGACAAGGGATTGGTTGTAGCGGCAGAACATTTGCTTTCCCAGTTAAGAAAACATGATCACATTGGTCGCTGGGGGGGTGATGAGTTTGTTGTTATATGCCCTGAACTTGATCGAGATGACGCTATTGAGATTGCAGAACGCATTCGCCGTCAATTTGAGGCACTGCAATTCCCGTGGCATCACAAAGTGACCATGAGTATTGGTATTACTTCGCTTTCCCCCCGGCAAAGGCGTAATGACGCCGCAAGACTTATTCGAAGAGGCGGATCAGGCGCTCTATCTTGCCAAGGAGCGCGGAAGAAATCGCGTGGAGCATTTCTTCGATTTCCAGCGTCCCAAGCGGGTGAAATAGCTACCTTACCCACGTGTGACTTTTTGGTCTGGTGCCGCCACGGCTTTTCCATCATCATTGAAAAACGGGGTGGGGACGTTCGTGCCCTTAATTTTGTTTTTCAGCATAAAGCGAATGATCAGCCACAGAGACAGCAGGGAAAATTTGGGATGGGGGTGAGTCGGGGGATTGCCTTTAGCGTATTTTCCCATGACATAACATTTCACTGGCCCCAAGGCTTGCTCCTTGTTTACACCATGGATGGCGGCAGTCAGGATCCCAGCAAAAGGATGCTTACGGCTAATGGTATTGGCGATCGGCGTGCGGCAGCAGGCCGTATAAAAGCGATAGATGCCACCGGGTGTCATTCTTACACAGCGTAACTGATCCGCGCCTTTGTGAATATCGATGGCTGCCGGTGCAAGCTGAAAGATATCGGTACCGCCCCATTTATCGAGCCATTTTTGCTCATTGCCAAGGTGTTTGGCGAACCCCTGGCAATCATTGCAATAGCACACAATGTGGTTACCGGATGTCGGTGACACATGCTTCAAGGTGCCTTCTAATTCGCCACATTCGCAGCGCAGAATAAGATCAGTCATACGGCTTCTCACTTGTTTAGGTCTTTCTATTTAAACACGTCATCGGCGTTTATGTGTCTGAGATTTGATACTGGAAGAATAGACGGGGTTTTGCCTGTTTACCTCGATGCCACTACCACAGTTGTTCGAATCGGTCACCGATACCAGAAGCCCCGCCGCAGCTCCGTGTGTTGACGGCAGATAGGAGAATAATGGCCGAGATTTCTGCTGCCATGTCGATTTATGCCACCAGCGTATAGGTGATCACGTAGAACTCTTCATCGTTTGGATAGATGTTGCGGATAAGGGGCTTCAACTCTTCCAGCGGGAGAAACTCCTGCGCGGCGTGCTCTTCATTGATGTCATCGAATCCAATCTTTTCAACGGAAACGATATCAATCTGGCATACGTACTCATCTTTCTCCAGCGTGTGGACATCCACGCGGGTGCCGGGCACATAATGTCTTTCAGACTTGTCACGGATGGTGATGGTTTTCTTTCCTGATGCGACAAGTGGGGTCAGCCATTCAAAGAAGGTAATTTTAGTGGGAGCGTGATTCACAGTGAGTCCTGCAATTTTTTAAAAGTGCAGAACATTATACCCAAATAACCTGAAAATGCAGGATGTTAGCGTGTATTTTAATCAAACAGCGGCTGCGTCTTCACTCTTTCCCCAGTGCGATTTTCCCCGCCAGACCTATCAGTAACATACCGGATGACCCTTCGAGCACCCTTGAGAACCGCGTTGAGGTTGCAGAAGAAAACAGCCAGCTGCCGGCAATTGCGTAGGTAAGGTTACAAAACGTGGCCGTCAGACAGAAAACAATGCCAAGAAGCAGAAGCTGGGATTCCGGTGATGCAGCCGTGGTGTCAATAAACTGTGGCAGGAAGGAGAGAAAAAACAGGGCCACTTTGGGGTTCAAAACCGCCACCAATACACCCTGTTTGAACACATTTTTCGTGGGTGCCTGCTGGGCACTGACGGTGATTTTGGAATTGCCTGCCCAAAAGCGTCTCAGGACACTGAGGCCAAGGTAAAGCAAGTAGGCTGCGCCTAAGTATTTCACCACCATAAAAGCAACGGCGGAATTGACGATAATCGCCGAAAGGCCAAACACTGCTGCCAGTGTGTGAACAACGTAACCAACCCCCAGCCCCATGGCGGCGCGAAGCCCTATCTTCATTTTCCCCGCCATGGTATTGGAGACAATGTATACCACATCTGGTCCCGGGATCAGGTTGATGGAGAGGGAAGCCACCACAAATAGCAGCAGGGTTTGGATATCCATAATCTGTTTTTTTCCTTTTACCCCGAAGGGGGGCGAGCCTTGGGTGTTCACTTGGTTGTTACCGACCTTAGCAAAACTCACGAAAAATGATACTGCCTGATATCAGGGAAGAGACGAAAACGGTTCCAATCGCAGTGACGCTTTGGGGTGAAAGGCGTATTGGATGCTGTTGAATATTATGTGAGCAAATAAGTGTGATGAGATTAAGTGTTAGCCAAAATCGGGATGACTTGTGAGCAATTATTCATTGGCTAATATTATTTTCATTTTCAAAAATAGATTTCAATCAATTAAATGATGGGAAAGTTATTAATTTATCCACTTATTTATCAAATAAATTAGTTTAATCACAGAACATATCACCAGAGCCCTAATTCTCTTGAACTCCCCTTATGGCAATGAAAGTATGCATATGAAAGTGTCTGCACTGAATGTAGATCTTCCTATAACTATTGTTAAATTAATGTTTTTTATCATTGAGTTAGAGGTTCTGATTTTCACTTGAGGACCACTGTCTCAATGCCTTTAGAAATTTTTGTTTTGAAATGATTTCATTTTGCAGTATCAGATGAGGGTCTAAATGGTTACTTTTCTTGCCTTGCCAATAATATTTGGCGTTGGTTATTTCATTGTAAAGAAATATAACACCCAGGCGGTTTTATTTCTTGCGGGTTTGTTAATGATTGCATTGGGTGTGATGGACGGTGCAACCGACTTCATTCCCAAAGGGGGCAAGCCTACCGGTTCACTGATTGTTGATTTCTTTGAAGTCATCAAAGTCCTTTCTTCTTCGACTCTGGCGAAGCTGGGCCTGATCATCATGGCGGTCGGCGGCTTTTCCAAATACATGGGCCATATTGGCGCTGCCAATGCCATGGTCCAAATCGCCACCAAGCCTCTTTCCCATATTAAAAACCCTTACTTGGTATTGGCGATGGCCTACATCATTGGCCAGTTGATCAACATCTTTATCCCGAGTGCAACGGGGCTGGCACTGTTGCTGTTGGTGGCAATGTATCCTGTGCTGGTGGGCGTAGGTTGTAACCCGGCGGCTGCAGCGGCAGTTGTGGCAACCACGGGTTGTCTGGACCTGGGCCCGGCGTCTTCTGCGGCAAACAAAGCGGCAGAAGTCTCAGGCGTTGATGTGGCAACTTACTTTGCGAGCTACCAGCTGCCGGTCGCTATCGTGACCATGATTGTGATTGCGGTGCTGCACTTCTTCAGCCAGCGTTATTTCGACAAGAAAGATGTAGAGAAAGGCGTCAGCCACGAGTTTAACATTGATGCCAAAGAGCAGCGTAACGCGCCAGCATGGTTTGCTATCCTGCCTGTCCTGCCACTGGTGTTGCTGCTGGTATTCAGTAAGTTTGCGATTACCAGCGTGCGTATGGATGTGGTGACAGCGATGTTTATTGCCCTGTTCGTTTCTATGGTGGCAGATTTCATCTACACCCGCGACGGCAAACAGGTTGCAGCGTCACTGAAAGTGTATCTGGAAGGCATGGGCAACGTTTTCTCCAGCGTGGTAAGCCTGATTATCTCTGCGCAAGTGTTTGTCGTCGGTCTGACTACCATCGGCTTTATCGACCTGCTTTTAGGCAGCGCAGCGAACCTGGGCCTCGGTTACATGGCGATGGTGCTGATCCTGGTGGGTATCATTGTGGTTGTTACCATGCTCTCAGGCTCGGGTAATGCATCGTTCTTCAGCTTCTCTAACCTGGCACCGGATGTGGCAGCGCAAGTGGGCACAACTGCTGCACACGTTGCGATGCCTATGCAGCTGGCAGCGGGCATCATGCGTTCAGCATCACCGGTAGCGGGCGTGGTAATTGCCTGTGCGGCGACGGCAAACGTATCGCCGATTGAGCTGGCAAAACGCACTATGATCCCAATGTTAGGTGGCCTTGCAACCGCATTGGTGTGCTCCCAGTTCCTAGTGTAATACTGAGCGTTAAGTGATCCTCTGAGGCTGCGGCAGTCATACCCGCAGCCTCATTGATATGAAGTGGACAGAAACATGAATATTGTCGATCGTTTTTTGCAATATACCCGCATCAATACCACAACCAGTCGTGAGAAAGGCGCCGCAGGGATCATGCCATCGTCAGATGGGCAGATGACACTGGCGCGCCTGCTGAAAGGCGAACTGGAAGCGCTGGGTCTGGTAGACATCGAGCTGCGCGATACTGCCATTCTGACCGCGACCTTGCCGTCAAACCTGCCGGAAGGGCAGAAAGAGCAGGTGAAAACCGTCTCTTTCTTTGCCCACCTGGATACCAGCGCCGAGCAAACCAATGACACCAAGGCACAGATTGTCAGTTACCAAGGCGGTGACATCTGCCTGAACAAAGAGCTGGGCATTACCCTGAAACTGGCGGAGTTCCCAGAGCTTGCTAACTATGTGGGCGACGACATTCTGGTGACAGACGGTACCAGTCTGCTGGGGGCGGATGACAAAGCCGCCATTGCCGCGATCATGGATGCGCTGAGTTTTCTGGTTGCCAACCCTCAAATCCCACATGGCGACGTGAAAGTGGCGTTCCTGCCGGATGAGGAACAAGGCCTTCGTGGTGCAAAAGCCTTTGATGTAGACGCATTCGGTGCAGACTTTGGCTATACGCTTGATTGCTGTGGCATTGGCGAGTTCGTGTATGAAAACTGGAATGCGGGTGATGTGGTGGTGACGTTCACCGGTCAGTCTGCACACCCAATGTCAGCCAAGGGCAAACTGAAAAACTCGCTACTGATGGCGCACAAGTTCATCAGCATGCTGCCGGAAGGTGAGGCACCGCAATACACCGAAGGAACAGAAGGCTACTACTGGGTGAAAGAAATGTCGGGCAACAGTGCGAAAACTGTGCTGAAAATGGATGTCCGTGATTTTACCAAAGCCGGTTACAAAGCCCGGATGGACTTTCTGAAAAAACTTGCTGAAAGCTGCGACATGCTGTGGGGCGAGGGCACAGTTTCTATCTCGCTGGCAGACCGTTACCAGAACGTGGCAAACAGTCTGGAAGGTGACGCAGGCTTCCCGATTGAGATTGCGAAACTGGCTTACGCGCGCAATAACATCGAGATGAAAGCGATTCCAATGCGCGGCGGTTACGACGGCGCGGTGCTTTCCCAGAAAGGTTTGCCGTGCCCGAACATCTTTACCGGTGCACACAACTTCCATTCTATCTACGAGTACCTGCCGGTGAAATCACTCAAAGCGGCAAGTGCTGTGGTGGTTGACGTGATTAAAATAACGGCCGAGCGTGGGTAACGCTGTTTTTGGCTGGGCAAAGGCGGGTAGGGTTACCCGCCTTTTTTCGTTTTGTCACTATTTATAACCCGTGTTATTTGCTGGGGCACACGTTTACAAAACGCTCATTTTGACGCCAGAGGGCTGATTAGTCGTGGGTTCTTTGATCATCTCTCGGTTATGGTCACAACGGTTTTCCCATCTCTCTGCTATGCTGGCGAAAACAATTGCTGGAGTAACACCATGAAAAAAATTAAACATGAGGCCCAGTTGCTCAAAAAAGCGCTACAGATTGGTGAGCAGTACGCCCGAAAGCGTGGCTTCGCGACATTTGATGAGGGCACATCCAATAAGGTGAAAATTGAATGTATTTACCGGTTGTTGGTGGAAGATAAAGTGCTGGTGCCACTGGCTTTGGATAAAGAGGATGGACCAAACATGAAGCACAAACTGGTGCTGTGGATTCACAAGCAGCTGCCGGAAGGACATCCTTTACTGCAGGACTGAACATACGCTGAAGTCCTCCCGTATTAAGGGGAATGTTGGCTTGGAAAAGAGGGAACCGACAATGAAGAAAACGGCGCTTATCTATGGTGCGTTAGGGCTTATCCCCTTTGTCGCGTTGGGTATGTTGCTACCACTGTGGCCAGATGCCTGGCAGCATGGCTTGGTTTATGCCTTTAACAGCTACAGCGCAATGATTCTGGCGTTTCTTTCCGGCGCGGTATGGGGAATGACGATCAGCGGAGCAGGGGCAGATAAACCAAGCAATGGGTTAACAGTAGGGATTATTTTCTCGCTGGTGGCTGTCGCGGCGTTGCTGATGCCATTGCCTTATTCGCTGTATATGTTGATTGCTTCCTTTGCGTTGTTGTTCTTGCTGGAAGTGGTGTTGATGTTCAAGGGTGTTTATCCTTTCTGGTATACCTTGATGCGGGCTTTTTTAACGGCAGTTGTGGTGGTATGTCACCTAGTCATGCTTTATTGGCTGAATGACCTTAGTGTAATGTCCATGCCGATGGAGCCAGTTTAACTATCAAAAAAGCGCCTTCGGGCGCTTTTTATCAAAGAAGAATCAGTCTTCCAGATCTTCCTGCCAAGGCATTTCCGGCAACATGTCCAGGTGCTCTTCATAGCGCTTGAGGTTAAACTCCCCACCGCCTTTCGCTACATCATAGATTTCAACCATCAGGGCGCAGGCGATATATTCCATGGCTTCTTCCTGGGTTGAGCCTGTCATGCAAAGGCGCATCAGGGTTTCTTTTACTTTCTTCGGGTTGTTGTCTGCCAACTGGTTTTCAACAATCTCAATCAGGTTTTCACTGGTCAGGATGTCGTCATCATTCATTACGTTATGCCTTGTATTGGAGTCAGTGCCTGAGTTTATGGTAAGCGATATCAGTTTGCTTTCACAGGGCAAGTGTCCGCTGTTCCAATACGTTCGCTGACGTGGGCTATTTTTCTTTCTCTAACGCGACGGCATTGATGCAATAACGTAGGCGGGTTGGCGGGGGCCCGTCGGGGAAAACGTGTCCAAGATGTGCATCGCACACATTGCAGGTGACTTCCACACGTGTCATTCCATGGGAAATGTCCATATTGTACGCCACCACGTTTTTTTCCAAAGGCGCGGTAAACGAAGGCCAGCCGGTGCCGGAGTCGAATTTTTTATTGGCATTAAACAGCCGTTCGCCGCAGCAGACACAGGTGTAAATGCCTGGCTCAAATAGCCTACACATTTCAGAGCTGAACGGGGGCTCTGTTCCATGTTTACGTGTCACGTAAAACTGCTCCGGGCTCAGTTCTGCCTGCCAATCGACGTCTGACTTTTCTATCCGACGCGGCGGATCCAGGTTCCCTTTTTTGGCAGTAGTGATTACAGAATCCCAGTTACGCATACTTTTCACCTTCGATCTGTTAAAAGAAATGCTGAGGGTATAAAACTTGCCGTCAGCGAAGTAAGAAATTGACCGCAACACCTACAAACTTATTTCATCTCACATCCTTATCAGCACATTGTCCAGCCTATACTAAGGTTGAATCATGACATTTCTACCGTACTTTCATACTCAACCCAACTGTCTGCCAGTCCTTGTTCTGGCGATTTACCGTGCGCTACTGCTGGTAGTTGGTCTTATTGTCTTTTCTGGGTGTGCATCGGACAACACCCGATCAGTTACGTTCAGTGATTTATCTCAGATCAAAGATGGTGAAGTGATGGTGGTTGGTAAGATGTCCAAGCTACCGGCTGTTGTTGCGGCGGATTTAAAGCAGGAAACGGATACGTTTACACCGTTCAGCGGCGAACGAATTCTTCTCTGGCTTTCCGGAAGTGCGGAGAGTGATGGTGAACCCATCGGTTTGTTGGCTAAGTGGGGAGAGCCCTTTTATTTTGCAGTCCCCAGAAAAACGATGCGATTAACCACACTGAAACGGCGCTCAGATGAAGGCGGCACATTCACTTACCTTTCCATGCCACTTCCTGAACCCTTGATATTTTTGGTACGTGCGGACGATAGGGCAGTCTATATCGGCAACATCCGGCTTTACGTTGATGAATTTGACCAGATAGTGGCGCTGGAAGTTGTGGATGAAACCAGCAAGATGAAGACGGCATTTCAACAGCGTTTTGGCACATCACTCCTCCCGCGGGTTTCATTGATTGCTCCGGAAAAACACTTCCGTTGATACCATAGCAGCTTACGCTACACCAATACCCCATTTGATTTCGTTGCTGGCATCATCCACCACTTCGTCGAGGTAGGTTTCAACCTGCTGCTCGACCAGCTTGTCCGGCTCTTCAAAGAAAGCAATGTGATAGATTGCGTCGCCTTCGTTAACCAGCGGCAGGGTTTGCTGACCAATGATGATCCCGCCCTGAGGTGCGTAAATTTGGATCTCTTCGCTGCCGACCGGGCTGCTGATTGATGCCAGGGATTGTCCCTTACTTACCCGTTGACCCAGTGAAACATGTGAGCGCAGGATACCGTCAGCTTCTGCGCGCACCCAGCGGGTTGCACGGGCGATAACAGGCTCAACGTTGGTTTTCTTGCTGGTTTTACGGATCATGCCAAGGTACTGCATGACGCGTTTCACGCCTTTAACACCGGCAGTGATGGCATACGGTTCGAAGCGCAGTGCTTCCCCAGCTTCATACGTTAGCACCGGAATGCCAATTTTTTCTGCTTCAGAACGTAAAGAGCCTTCACGCAACGCAGCATCAATAATCACTGGCGTACCGAATGCCAATGCCATGTTGCAGGTTTGCTCGTTTGACAGGTTTGCACGGATCTGTGGCAAATTAGTGCGATAGATGGCAGCCGTGTGCAAGTCAATGATATGAGTACAACGACGGGCAATTTGCTCGAAGATTTGAAACGCCATACGGCCAGCAATAGAGCCGCGCTCAGAACCCGGGAAGCAACGGTTCAGGTCACGACGGTCTGGGAGGTAGCGGGATTTATGGATAAATCCGAACACGTTAACCACGGGGATTGCAATCACAGTGCCTTTCAACGTGGCAGGATTTAAACGCTCTAGGGTTTGACGAACCACTTCAACACCGTTTAGCTCGTCACCATGAATGGCCGCGTTTATCATTAATACGGGACCGGGTTTCTTTCCATGAACCACCTCTGCTGTCACAGACAGCGGAGAGTGTGTGTAAAGTTTAGCTACTTCAAACTCAACGCTTGCACGCTGACCTGGCGGGATGGTGACCCCGCCAATTTCGAAGGCACTGTTTTTATTATTGGCTTTTGACACGTGTCCTTGTCCTCGGAGAAGAGACTATTTTCTCTATATGATCAATGATCAGGCCTGCTACGTCTTTACCGGTAGCCGTCTCGATCCCTTCAAGACCGGGTGAAGAGTTTACTTCCATCACCAGCGGTCCACGCTCTGAGCGCAGCAAGTCAACACCTGCCACATGAAGACCCATTGCTTTTGCCGCCGCAACCGCCGTTTTACGTTCCTCAGGGGTAATACGTACCAGTGAGGCACTGCCGCCACGGTGCAGGTTTGAACGGAATTCGCCCGGCAGCGCCTGACGCTTCATTGCTGCAATCACTTTATCGCCGATAACGAAGCAACGAATATCCGCGCCGCCTGCTTCTTTGATGTACTCCTGAACCATGATGTTGGCTTTCAGGCCCATAAAGGCTTCAATAACACTCTCCGCCGCTTTACGGGTTTCAGCCAGTACTACGCCGATACCCTGAGTACCTTCCAGCAGTTTAATCACCACCGGTGTGCCACCCACCATGTTCAGAAGGTCTTTAATATCGCCCGGTTTGCTCGCAAATCCTGTGATTGGCATACCAATATTCTTACGCGACAGCAATTGCAGTGAACGCAGTTTGTCCCGCGAGCGTGAAATTGCCACAGAATCGTTCAGGGTGTACACGCCCATCATCTCAAACTGGCGCAAAACCGCCGTACCGTAGAAGGTCACTGAGGCGCCGATACGTGGAATGATAGCGTCAAAGCCCACCAGATCTTCACCCATCAGGTGAATAGAGGGTTGGGTGGAGTTGATGTTCATGTAACAGCGCAGGGCATCGATAATTTTGTATTCATGGCCGCGCGCCTCGCACGCCTCGATCAGGCGACGAGTGGAATAAAGATTTTCGTTTCGGGATAAAATGCCAATTTTCATATTTTTAACCTTGTGGCGCCTGAACGAGGTAGGATTTCACCGGATCAACCATCAGTCTGTTTTCCATCGCTGTGCGACCCAGCAACATTCTAAATACCATGGTGTCGCGCTTGGTGAGTGTCATCTCAATCGGGTATGACAAATCACCAATCACCAATGTTGTTTCAATGACATAACGCAGGGTTTCATGACCACCAGAGTCACGCACATTGCGCATGTCTTTGACTTTCGCGTGACATTCTTTTTGGGTCACGTTGTCGTCTTGAATGGGGTGAATCATAAATTTCACCCACTTCTCGTTATCCTTTTCATACTCTTCGATGCCAAAGGTATGCAGGCACGAGGTTCGAGCGCCTGTGTCTACCTTCGCTTTTATCGCTGAGATACCGATATCTGGTAAGGCAACCCATTCACGCCAGCCCACAAGCAATCTGTCGTTAGAATTCGCTTGGTTCGTGTTCTCGACTGCTGGTCGAACTGTGTTTTTGTCAGTCATTACTGTCAATGCCCCAGGTAGTGAATTTCGTACGGATGGAGTGAGTGCGTGCATCAATCGTTAACGTTAACTCAAATAAACGATAGTTGCTCAGTGGGATCGTGCCGCTCACATTTATAAGAACCGATTGAATAATCAAGACTATCGTTTATACCCAAACGACCTGACGTTACAGGTGATTAGGGTGAACTCCGGCGGTGCACAACATCAGCAACTTTCTCTGCACCGTTCCAAAAGAGCGCGCAAGTTACAGCTTTGCGAGGTCAGCGACAAGTCAAATTATTACTTGTAACCATTAAGTTATTCGATTGGTGTTGGCGGTGGAATAGGCGAAATATCATGTGGTTGATGTTAGTTAGAGAGTCAGCTGGCGACATAGAGCCACGCGTTGCGTTGCCATTCGCACAGAATATCCAACAGACCTTCTTCGTTGCAGTGTTGTCTTGACTTTTTTTCTACAAACCCGTGTTTTTGCCAGAATGCGCGCGCTGTTTGGTTTATCTCGAACGTATAAACGTGTAAATCCTGGTGGGTGGTTTCTTTGGCGAGCTCAACCAGTGCACTGCCGATCCCCTGGTGTTGGTAGTTTGGGTCAACATAGAGCTGAGTAATGAAGCGGTCATCAAATGCAATCATTGCTAACACGCGTTCTGTGCGTTTTTCGACGGCAAGGTAAATGTGGTTGGTTGCTGCCAGTATGCGGTTCAGATAATAACGGTGTTGGTCAAAATCATGGGCCTCGGGTATCCCCAAGGCATTTTCTTTACTGATGCGCCACATGGAAACTGTCTGGTCTGTGTAGCGCGGGTGGTAATCAATGATGTCAATTTTTGTGTTCATAATCTTTGATAGACGTTATCCATAACGTTGTGTATTACCCGACAGTAGAAGAGGACGGGAGTCAGGCTGGACTGAACGGGAGCAATACCTAGGTATAGAAGACACTGTAGGGATCATCAGTGTCGTTACCGAAGGGGGCGCGTGTTTCAAAGCCAGACCGCTCATACAAACGTCGGGCAGGGAGAAATTCCAGTTCAGTACCTGTCTTTAAACTTAGACGTGCGTACGGATTTCTGAATGGCTTTTGGATAATATGTGCGAGCAGGTTCGCAGGGTTTTTGCGTCTTTTGCTTGCTGTGCACCATCAGTAACAGGCTGGTTACCACCAGTGCGATGCCCATCCACTGGAGTGGCCCCAAAATCTCTCCGACCAGAAATATCCCAAGGGCCACAGCAGCTAACGGATTGAGCATGCTGATCATTGCCATGCTGTCGGCACCGATTTTCTTAATGGAACGGGAAAATGCCCAGTAGGCAAATGAACTGTTCAGCAGGGATATCCAGATAAGGCCAGGCAGTTCGGCTGTTGTGATGGCTTTAGGGGCTCCTTCGACCAGCAAAGCAACCGGTACCAACAGCAGCCCCCCCAGCGTCAGTTGCCAGGCAGTAAGACGAAAAATATCCGTTACTGGCCAGTCTTTCAGCCATAGTGAAGAGCGTGCAACCAGTGCCGTTGCTGTCAGTGCAGCCCCCGCACCGATAGGATCAATATCCGCGCTTGGATTCAGGATCAAAACAATGCCGGAGAAGCCGACGATAGCCAGCAGCAACATTTTCCACTCAGGCTTTTTGCCTTCAATCAACCACTGCATGAACATCAGCATCAGGGGAAGTGTTGCGCCTAGAGTGCCTGCGACTGAACCGGGTAAGCGATAGGCGGCGATAAACAGCAACGGAAAAAAAGCGCCAATATTAAAGATGCTCAGCAGTGACATTCTGAACCAAGATAGGGGCGGTTTCCCCGGTTTTAATAACAGAAGCAGCAAGCCAGCAGGCAGTGCACGCCAGACTGCGACCCAAAATGGTAACATGTCGTGCAGGAACAGGCTGACGGCTGCGTAAGTGCTCCCCCATAAAAGCGGAACAAGGGCTGCTAACAGGTAATTTGCCACGCATGTCTCCAGTTGTTTTTGTGAAAAGTATCTTTTGTGAAAGATAAACTATTCGCTTTGACCCATTAGATCAAGTATCTTTTAGAAAAGATAAATCCAGTGATGAGCAAAAGACAGGATGAAAACTGATCATGTTGACGCAATTCTTGCGCAGTGGGCAGAACAACGGCCGGATTTAGACTGTTCGCCGATGGGGGTGATTGGCCGTCTTAGTCGAATGAAGCAGTTAATGACACCAAAGCTTGATGACGTGTTTAAACAACATGGCCTCAGTAGCATTGAATTCGATATTCTGGCATCGCTGCGCCGGGCAGGGAAACCTGTTACTCCAACGGAGCTTTATCAAACACTGATGCTCTCATCTGGCGCAATGAGTACGCGCGTGGATGGATTGGTCAAGCGTGGCCTGGTCGTAAGGCAAGCCAGTGAAACGGACAGAAGAAGTTGTTTGGTCTCGCTGACGGATGAAGGTAATGCGTTGATTAACCGAGCAATAGAGCAACATTTTGAAAACGAACGACAGATCCTGTCGCCCTTTACGCAGGAGGAACAGACGCAACTCGCCAGTCTGCTGAGAAAGTGGCTGATCGCCAATGAATAAGTATTTGCAGTTAAATGAATCATGTCAGGTGTAAATAACACTGTTTTGCTTAGTTTATTCTTATTTGGGGGGCGTGTTTTTTGCGGTAAGCAAGTGGACTTAGCCCTTTAATACGGCGGAATTGGCGTGAGAAGTTGGCAAGGTTGTGAAAGCCAACGGTTTGGCTAATCCCTGCGATTGTGTCTTCTGTGTCACTGAGCAATACGCAGGCACGCTGTATGCGGACCCGGTTGACGAAATCGGTAAAGCGATGCCCTGACGACTGATGAAAGAAGCGGGAAAAATAAGACTCTGTCATCCCCAATCTGTCTGCCATCGTTTTCAGGCGGATAGGCTGTTGGTAATTGGTCATCACATAGTCGACAACATCATTGATACGGGCCTGGAGCGTACCGGCATCTTTCACCTCGGAAGCTGGCATACTCGACAATATCCGCGTGTTTCTTTGGCTGAGGTAATCCAGAAAAGCCAGAAAATTCACCAGCCGTGTCACACCTGCGCTTTCCCTGACTTTCAAAAAAGACTCAATGGCTATCTCTAACGGTACGTTGAGAAACTCCAGTCCCATTTTGGCCTGTTCCAACATGGGACCTAACTGCGCCAGTTCTGGAAACGAGTGGATGGCTTTGTCAAACAGGTCGGCTTCAAAAACAATCACCATGTCGCGAAGTGAGTGGGTTTCGTCAGGTTGGAGGTTACTTTCCCAGTTGTGCGGTAACCAAGGGCCGACGAGTGTCAGTTGACCTGGTGAAAATGGCCCCAGGTGGTTGCCAATCATCGCTTTGCCATGGGTTTTGATAATCAGATGTAGTTCATACTGCTCATGTACATGCCAATGAATGCTGTGATGAGGGACGCCATGCTCTCGGTAACAGATGGCGCTCTCTCCAATCTGGATAAACTCCCATACTGGATTTTTCTTTGTTGCTGACATAAGCCTGCTCATCCTTTCACTTCACTAATACCCGCTAGGCCAGGCGGTGATAGTAGTCGGTAAACCGCTGGTGTTGTCTCTCATGATATGCTGACTGTTCCTGTCGGGGGTGAAACACTTCCGAGACGTCAGGAGGGGTGCAGATTGCTTCAATGCTTTCTCCTGTCACACTGAGTCTTGCCAGACGAGCCGCCCCCAATGCCGGACCCGTTTCCCCACCGACATATTGTTTTATCGGTACTTCCAGTACGTCAGCCAGCATTTGCAGCCAATACCGGCTGCGTGCGCCACCTCCGATGGCCCCTAACTCCCGAAATGGCGGTTTACCGTCTTTGTCAGACAGAGCAATCAGGCAATCTTTGAAGCTGTAGGCAATGCCTTCCAGGATAGCTTGCGTCATGTTGTGGCGCTGGGTACTGGACGTCATGTTCTGGAAACTGCCTGTGGCAAATGGGTTGTTGTGTGGGGTGCGCTCGCCACTGAGGTATGGCAGGAACATCACTGACTCATCGCCACTAAAGTGGGTTTCAGCTTCTGCGATCAGCTTGGGCACAGTCTCTCCACAAATAGAAGCAAACCATGTCAGGGGACTGGCGCCATTGAGAAGACACGCCATCTGGTACCAGCGCTCAGGCACGGCATGGGCGAAGTCGTGCACGAGTTTTTCCGGGTTGGCGACATACCGCTCTTTGGCAACAAACAGTTGCCCAGATGTCCCGATAGAAATAAAGGCATCACTATCATTAATTGCGCCAATGCCGACACCACCCACAGCGGCATCACCGCCCCCGCCACACACTGGTGTATCAACCGAAAGGTTAAATTCAGCCGCTGTTTCAACGGTCAGTGTCCCGCTGATCATGTTACCTTCGATGAGCCTGGGCATTTGGGATATGGCGAGGCCACACGCTGAAAGAAGGTTTTCATTCCAGCTCCGTAAACGCTCGTTCAGCCACAAGCTGCCGGCGGCATCGCTGACATCGGTGCAAAGCTCATCGGTCAGTTTCAGCCGGACATAATCTTTAGGAAGAACCACGGTGCAGATGCGGGCGAACGTGTTTGGCTCGTGCTGTTTGAGCCACAGCAGTTTTGGCGCGGTAAAGCCCGGCATGGCCGGAACCCCAGCGTTCACTCCAATATGTGGAAATCGTTGGTTCAGTATGGCGCACTCTTCAAATGCCCGGCCATCATTCCAAAGGATGGCCGGTCTGACAGGTGTGTTCTGCGCATCAAGGCAAACCGCACCGTGCATCTGGCCTGACAACCCAATTGCAGCGATAGCTTGCCAGGCATATGACTGCCGTTTCTGAAGTTTCCGGATAGCCGTCCGGGTGCTATTCCACCATATCTCAGGGTCCTGCTCACGCCATAGCGGTTTGGGCGATTCGAATGGGTAGGAGACAGATTGAGTGTCTATTACCTCGCTATTTTCTCCCATCAAAATGACTTTAACTGCCGACGTGCCGACATCGATACCCAGATATGTTGCCATAGGCTTAACTCATCACGTTGCCGCCATCGACATTGTAAGTCTGGGCGGTAATGTAGTCGGAAAGCGGCGAAGCCAGAAAAAGGGCCATGCCGGCAATGTCATTGGGAACACCCATTCGACCAAGTGGCACGTCTTCGCCGACACGTTTTTTCTTCTCGCCGGGCTGTCTGTTTTCGTATTTGGCGAACAGGGCGTCCACCTGATCCCACATGGGGGTATCGACCACGCCGGGAGAGATACCATTGACCGTAATGCCGTGCTCTGCGAGTGCCAGAGCGGCAGACTGGGTATAACTGATCACGGCAGCTTTGGTTGCGCAGTAGTGTGCGACCAGCGCTTCGCCACGACGGCCTGCCTGTGATGCCATATTGATGATTTTGCCACCATTTCCCGCATTGACCATGGTATTGGCGACATCCTGCATTAAGAAGAACATGCCTTTGACATTGATGTTGAATAACTTGTCGTACTGTTCTTCTGTGGCGTCTAACAAGGGGTCCATGTCAAAGATGGCAGCGTTGTTAAACAAAATATCAATTTGCCCAAAAAGAGAAAGGGTTGAGGTCACTAAATGACGGCGGGCTTTAGTATCAGTAATGTCACAATGCTGGTAGGCCACATGGTCACCATACCGGCCTAACAGGGCGGCGACACCTGGCGAGGGTTCCAGCGGAAGGTCCGCAATCACACACTTTGCGCCACTGGCGAGATAGGCATAGGCCACCGCGAGGCCAATGCCGCCATTTGCACCGCTGAGAAGTGCCACTTTACCCTTCAGCAGTGGTGCGCCGTTGAGTTGAACTGAGTGGGTCATGGATAGCGCTCCTGATAATCATCAAGTGTTTCTTTGATTTGCGCTCCGAGTTGTTCGGCGAAGCGCGGAAAGCGGTGGTTTAACCCTTGCCAGATATCGGGATCAGCAAGAAAGGCAGCGACAGGATCTGATGTTTGCATCCACCTCTCAGCAATGTGGAGATAAGGATCTTTATAGTTGAAGCGAAAGCGGCCGCCCAGATACAACGAGAGAAAACAGTACCAATGGGTGATCAGCGTTATTGCAGCGGTAGGGGTGTAGCCGCGTTCCAGATTCAGTGCCACAGTAGGTAGAATGAACTGGGGGAACTTACTGATGCTGTCCATGGCGATACGCTCGATAGAATCCGCGATGTGAGGGTTGCCAAAGCGCAGCACAATGATTTGGCGATAGTTCTCCAAATCAAAAGGAGACTCATGAAGTGTTGGGATCACTTCGTTTTGGTGGTAGTCCTGAAGTAAGGCATTCAATTCGCTGTCGCGCATGTTTTCATCGTACGTTTTGTATCCCCGTAGGGCACCGATATAGGAAAGGCCGAAGTGCCCGCCGTTGAGAATACGGATCTTGGCCTCTTCGTAAGCCTGGACATGATGGGTGAAGGTGACGCCTACCTTATCCAACGGCGGAAAATCGGTCGCTAGCTTTGTTTCGATGACCCACTGCTCGAAATCCTCTCCCATGATGGGACAGGCATCGTGGGCACCAACGGCATGTTGGACTTCCTCAGAAAGAGTGGCGGGTGGCACTGGTGTAATCCTATCTACCATCGAACAAGGAAAAGTGACGTTGTCACCAATCCAAAGGCCAAGACGGGTATTTCCCGTGGCACCAACAAACTGGTTGAAGGCTTTTTCGAGCCGTTTGCCGTTGTCTCGCAGGTTGCCACGGTGATCGCGCCTTTAACCATATCGCTGCGTGCCAGCAAGGCAAGGGCGAGGAAGCCATAGAGGGTTTTAGGTTGACCATGACCGGCACTAATCACGTGTATGTCATGTGTAATCTCATCGTGTTGGAGATTCAAATCATCTGTTTCTGTCAGGTAGTAGCCTGCTTCTGTCACTGTGATAGTGAGGGCTTTGACTGCGTTGTCGTTGAATATTTTCTTGATAACACCAGGATCTGCCGATGCATCCTCTATCCTGTCGATACTGGTGATTTCGATGTACTGGGTACGCCCATCCGGTGAGATTCGCTTGAAGTGAAAATGCCCTTGCTGCCTTTTCAATGCCAGGGGAATGGCGCGGGTCTCTTCGCGTAAGTTTACACCGGTATAATACCAGCGTTCATTTTCCGTTAACTGTTGGTTCAACAGGTGTAGGTAATATGCCTGGTGACCACGGTGGAATGCGCCGACACCGAAATGGACGAGTCGTTTGTGTTCAGACATGGCTGACCTCTCCGTAAATGTTGGCGGCGTTTTCATTCGCATCAAATAGGTAGATACGCCGTGGGTCGAGCTTTACGCCAATGCTTTGGCGCAGAGGCGGGGTGTATTTAGGCTCTGCCCGCACCACAACGGTTTCTCCGGTCAGGGTCCGGATGTAGGTGAGGGTTTCAGAGCCTAGCTGTTCGATGACTTCAACGTCGCCTGTCAGCTCGCCTTCGTGAGGTTCACAGAAGGTGAGGGATTCCGGACGAAAACCAATGGCTTTGGCATCAGCAGCACCCTGCTCAAACAGTGATTCACTGAGTTGGACACGGGCATTGGTGTTGAAATGTACATCGAGCATACTACCGGTCTTCAGCACGTTATCCACAGTGAGTACGTTCATCTTCGGTGTGCCAATGAAGGTAGCGACAAACTGGTTGGCAGGCTGGTGGTACAGTGCCAGAGGGCTGCCGATTTGGGCGACCTCGCCCTGGCTCATGATCACCACTTTGTCAGCGAGCGTCATCGCTTCAACCTGATCGTGGGTGACATAGATCATGGTGGCCCCCAACTCCTGATGCAGGCGGGAAAGCTCAATACGCATTTCCACGCGCAGTGCAGCATCGAGGTTGGAGAGCGGCTCATCAAACAAGAACACTTTGGGGTTCCGGACAATGGCGCGGCCAATTGCCACACGCTGGCGTTGACCACCGGAAAGCGCCTTGGGTTTTCTTTCCAGCAGTTCATCGAGCTTCAACGCCTTTGACGCTTTGGCTACCTTGGTTTCAATTTCGTTTTGCGGACGTTTTGCTAGCTTAAGCGCAAAGGACATATTGTCTTTGACAGACATGTGTGGATAAAGTGCATAGCTTTGAAACACCATGGCAACATCGCGCTTGGAAGGATGGGTCTCGATAATGGATTGTCCGTCTAAATGGATATTGCCGCCTGACGCGTTTTCCAAGCCAGCAATGGTGCGCAACAGTGTGGATTTTCCACAGCCTGATGGCCCGACAAACACCACAAACTCCCCTTTCTGGATGTCGAAATCAATGTCTTTGAGCGCGAGCGCGTCACCGTATTTTTTATATAAGTGATTGACTTGTAAGTAACTCATTTTACAGCCCCAAAAGTTAATCCCTGGACCAGTTGTTTCTGACAGAACCAACCGAGAATGACGATAGGCGCACAGGCCAGCGTAGATGCGGCGGAAAGCTTCGCCCAGAACAGCCCTTCAGGGCTGGAGTAGGTCGAAATCATGGTGGCGAGTGTGCCCGCGTTGGCCGAAGTGAGGTTGATAGACCAGAAGGCTTCGTTCCAGCTCAACACGATGGAGAGCAGCGCCGTGGAGGCAATGCCACCGAGAGACAAGGGAAGCAGTACATGGCGTATTTCGCCCAGTGTACCAGCGCCATCGAGCCGAACGGCTTCGAGGATGTCTCTTGGAATATCTTTGAAGTAGGAGAACAACATCCACACCACGATAGGCAAATTGATCAGGGTATAGATGATCGTCAGTGCCAGTGTGGTGTCGAGCAGCCCGGTTTTCTGACAGAGGATATAAATCGGTACCAGTACCCCTACGGCAGGAAGCATCTTGGTCGATAGCATCCAAAGCAGCATATCTTTGGTGTACTTTTTGGGGTAAAACGCCATGGAGTATGCGGCAGGGATTGCGATGAGCAGTGCAAGGATGGTCGATCCGAATGCTGTGATGACCGAGTTGGTGGCAAACTTCAGGTAGTCGCTGCGTTCCTGAACCAGACCAAAGTTTTCGATGGTCGGTTCAAAGATAAAACTTGGCGGAACTTCGATCGCCTGTTGCTCGGTTTTGAATGCAGTGATCAGCATCATCAGGATAGGGAAGAACACCAGAAGGGCCAGTGCCCAACAAATGATAGGACGGAGCCACCCTGTTTGGTCGATTAATGAAACATGTTTAGCCATGTAGCCTCCCTAAGTGACAAGGTTTTTCCCGATCGCACGGATCAGGAAGAAAGCGACGATGTTGGCGAGGATCACGGCAATTAATCCGCCTGCAGATGCGACACCAACGTCAAATTGCATCAATGCCTGTCCGAAAATAAGGAAGGCCAGATTGGTGGATTCATAGCCTGGACCGCCACCCGTTGTGACGAAGATTTCCGCGAACACAGAAAGCATAAAGATGGTTTCAATCATCATGACTACGGCGATAGGGCGTGCGAGATGCGGCAGGGTCAGGTACCGGAAAACCTGCCAGCCCGTTGCCCCGTCGAGCAGTGCGGCTTCTTTTTGCTCGTGGTCCATCGACTGGAGCGATGTAATGAAAATCAGCAGTGCAAAGGGCATCCATTGCCAGCTGATCATGGCAATGATAGAGCCAAGAGGGTATTGCTCGAGCCAATCAACAGGTTGTAATCCCACGCTTTCCCAAAGGGCAGCCAATACCCCATACACTGGGTGCATCATCATGTTTTTCCAGATCAGAGCATTGACTGTCGGCATGATGAAAAATGGTGATATCAACAGCACACGGGCAATCCCGCGGCCAAAGAAAGGTTTATCCAGTGCGATAGCGATGACCAGCGCACCGATTACCGTCACAGCCAGTATCATGCCTACCAGTGTTAAGGTGTTGATGACAGCTGGCCAGAACGCTTCGTCCGTGTAGAAAAATTCGAAGTTCATCGAACCGATGAATTCGTTGTCTCCCGGATAAAGTAGGTTATATCTGATGGTTGAAAAGTAGATGGTCATAGACAGCGGAACGATCATCCACAGCAACAAGCTAACAAAGGACGGTGCAACCAACAGCCGAGGCAACCATTTTTGCATTTTCAATTACCACTAAATCTAAAAATGAAACCGGGCAGCGGGCTGCCCGGCAAGCTGGGGATTACTTGTAGTAACCAGATTTACGCATTTCGCGGTCTGCTGACTTATTGGCGTTTTTCAGCGCTTGCTCAACAGAGATCTTACCGGCAAGTGCGGAGGTAAATTGCTGACCGGCAGCGATGCCAATTGCCTGGAATTCAGGAATGGCGGCGAACTGCACGCCGATGTAGGGCGATGGTTTCAATGTGCTGTTTGCCGGGTCTGCGGAGTTTATGGCCGCCAGCTCCGCGTCTGCAAATATGGCTGCTTTCTGGAAGTTGGGGTTATCGTAAGTGGATTGACGGGTACCGGTTGGGACATTTGCCCAGCCGTTTTCTTTCGCCACCAGATTGATGTAATCCTTCTAGGTCGCCCATGTCACGAACTTCTGTGCTGCTTCTGCATGTTTGGTTGCTGCCGGGATTGCCAGCGCCCATGCCCAAAGCCAGTTGGCACCACGGTCAGTGACAGCTACAGGGGCTTGTGCGAAGGCCACTTTGTCGGCGACTTTGCTTTGGCTGGGATCAGAGATGAAAGAAGCCGCAATGGTAGCATCTACCCACATGCCGCATTTCCCTTCGTTAAACAGCGCCAGTATTTCGTTAAAGCTGTTAGAGCTGGAACCCGGGGGACCATAGTTGTCCAGAATATCCACATAGAAGCTGACGGCATGTTACCATTCGGGGGAGGTCAATTGCGGTTTCCAGTCCTCGTCAAACCAGCGTGCACCAAAAGAGTTCGCCATCGTGGTGATGTATGCAGTGTTATCACCCCAACTGGGTTTACCGCGAAGGCAAATGCCGTAAACGCCGTTGTCAGGATCGTGGATAGCCGCTGCCACATCACGAATGTGACCCCAGGTAGCCCGATCAAGGACTGTCATGCCTGCTTTATCGACCAAATCCTTGCGGTACATCACCATGGAACTTTCGCCATAGAAAGGGACTGCATAGAGTTTGCCATCGTAAGACAGGCCAGCGCGCATAGCGGGGAGCAGGTCTTCGGCATCATAGGCTGCGTTAGTTTGGATTTCTTTCAGCCAGCTTTTCTCGCCCCAGATAGGGGTTTCGTACATGCCGATAGTCATCACGTCGAACTGACCGCCTTTGGTTGCAATGTCGGTCGTGACACGTTGGCGAAGTACTCCTTCCTCCAGTGTGACCCAGTTGAGTTTGATATCAGGATTTTGTTTTTCGAACGCTTTACTCAGTTTCTGCATTTCAATCATGTGGCCATTATTCACCGTTGCAATGGTGAGCTCCGTGGCGGCGTAAGCGGATGCAGAAAGTGCCGCAAAGGCAGCGGCAAAAGTCGTTAGTGTTTTCCTTTTTGACAGCATTATTTCGTTCCTCTGATTGAAAAGATGTACGCTGAATTTTTTGGTAACATCTACCCAACAATAGAAGATCAAAAAAAGGTAAGAGGGAATAAATGCGGTGCATAAAAGTACTTTTATGCTGGGGAATGATGATTTTTTTACCTGATAGATTTAACAAAGTTAGAATATTGGACGGGAAATGTAAGAGCCTGTCTTCAAAAACAGACAGGCCGAAGGGAAGGAATAAACAGGTTCAGCAATGCAGGGCGCTTGAGTCGGGATCTGTGAGCAGGTCTTCAACAAAATTGACTGGAGGCTGTTTCAGGACGCGCTCACAATACATGGTCATAAAGTCCTCACGGATAAGTTGCTCCAGTTCGGTTGCGCGCTCGGTTGGGCAGAAGATGCGGATATTTACCTGTGGATCGCCAAGGTCGCTTGACGTGACATGGATATGTGGGTCTGCACCAGGGAGATCGACACCGGCATGACGTTCGATGACATGGTTATACCGGGTTGCCACTTCATAGAAGTCTTCGCAATGGTCATCAATTCTTGCCAAGAGACTGGGCACCAAAGGGTAAAGATTAGCCGTCTCTTTTACGGTGATTGTAAATTCATGATAAACATAGCGTTTCATAAAGTTCAGGTTCTTCACTGGTGTGGTGAAAAACAAGCTGTTGGGGAAGGTGACGGTTTTTCCTGTGTAGTTGTAGGTGCCGTGGTGTAAGTCAATTTCCTGAATTTTAGTCGCCATCAGGTTGTGTTCAATCACTTCACCGCACAGCGTGCCGACTTCAATCCATTCACCAATCTGGAAAGAGCGGGAACTGGCACGCTGGATAGAACCAGTAAAGCAGAGAATGATTTCTTTGGACGCTACTACTACCGCGACCGCTATTGCTGTCAGTGACAGGGCAAATTCGTTGATCTCTGAACGCCATATCATGAACATGATCAACAAAAGCAAAGTAAAAGAGCCATTTTTGGTGCGGGAAATCCATTTTCGTTGGTCTTCGCTAAGAAAATTGGTGTCTCCCCAAATAAAGTTGATCAGCAATCTTCGAATCAGCACGAAAACGACAATCACCACCAGGGTGAGGAGAAATTTATTTTCCGTAAAGAAGGAGATAAGAAACTCTAGTTGTTGCACAACGATATCCTGATTGTTTTTTGATACCTTCCATCAGCAGTATGGCCCATGGGATCCCTATGTATCCAGTCATCTGAAACCCAGCACCCTGAGGTAGTTTTGATAAAGGTCTAAACAACCTGACATTCAGGTTGTTTGGGTATACCACACTAAACACTATATCTGACAGGTGCAATAGTGAAACTCACCTAATTCTTTGCGAATTTCTGGTGGTTAGGACGATGTTGCTTGGGTGTATAAAGCTGTGATTATTCAGGCGTACTTCTTGGCGGGAAATGTTCAAACATCGCGTGAACCTGTTCATTAATGAATGCGTTTTTGCTTGTTGGGGTCATGCCATCTGTCAATTTGCGGTTGGAGACCGCGCGCCAAACAACGTGATTGGATATCGTATCCACCATTTCTACTACCAATTGCCCATAATCGCGTTGATCTATCCTGATGGGAGTATTGTAGAGGGTGCCAAATCGTCGTGAGCCATACCCAATGCTGAAAGTAGGACCATAGGCGATGCTTTCTGTTTTTGGTTCAATGAAATAACGCAGGGTGACATCGGGGGACTCCACTGTGTCTGATAACCCTTTGGCACGCATTTCATTTTGCAGCGCGCGTTCAATGCGACTGCCGTCGAGCGAAATCGGAGACGTATTAACATTGGCTGCAATGTTATACGTCTCAATGTCCTGATAAGGAAACCGTTGATCAAAATCGGTATACACACTTTGGGCACATCCAGAGAGAATGACAACAAAGAGCAGGGAGAGAAAGCGAGCGGACATCGTTAATGCCTCAAGTTTGGGGGATACTGATGTTATAGACTCATGTAATCAGCAAAAAGTTGCTTTATTGGTTGCTGTTGGCAGTAAATTGAAGAGTGTGAGTGACGGCATATTTCCCGTATTTTCAGGCAATAAGATCTTATGATATATCATGGCCAAGTAGCGCATGTGCCTCATAAGTATAGGGATGTGTCGGAGCCAATTTACGCATTTCGTCAGCCCATTTTTTGGCCATATCCTGATTGTTCATATTAATGGCCGCTTTCACTGCGCCGATATGGATCCAAGCTCGGGGACCGAAGGGGTAATACCCCAGCTCATTCGATGTCATCATGCTTTTCAACATGTTAAATCCCCGCTCTTGCTGTTCAAGTGAATCGGACATATTAGTGAAGGAAATGGCAGCAAGAGACTGTACATAGAGCCCTTCGTTGAGCCCGTAATAGGGTTTGTTAAACGACTCGTCTGAGAGTTGATTGAGTGATGTATTCAGCGAGTTGATACCCATCTGGGAGAACTTTGCTCGATTCCAGGGTAGCCATGCATCTCTTGCTTTTATCGACATACAACTGCCGTAATAGGCCGTGAGCAGAGGGTCTCCGGGATATTGAATAAGTAGGCTTTCGACAGCATCGAGCACATGATCGTTGGCATCGTTATCACCAGCGGTTGCATCCAGAAAGGTATCTTGTAGTGTCCGAGCCATTGTGGTTGCGTTGACCTTTGCCAACCAGGTTGGTGTGTCTATTGCAAAAGCGACCAGTCCACACAGTAAAATGCGGTACAACCATTTGTCTTTGAGTGGCATTGCGTCTCCCGCGTTTTTTGATCCTTGAAGCGCTAACGTAACTCAGTTTGTGGGAAGTTGAAGCGTGATGAGACCAACGGCCGTTTTCACTGATGAATAGCCGTTGGTTGATATAAAGTGACGATGATGCCACCGAAAGACTGAAATATTTTTTGGGTTACATCTGTTTGAAAAGCGCATTTGCACTGCGGCTGACAGGGAGCTGGCTGCGCTTTGATGTTACTTCCACCACCATTTTTCCCGTTATGTCTTTGAACACTCTGTTAATCGCAGAGACTTTGACGATCACTGAGCGATGGATCTGCCAGAAAGTTTCTTGGCAAAGCATCTGTGACAGGTTTCTAAGTGGTGTCCGGATAATGTACTCAGCGTCTTTGGTACACACGGTGACGTATTTGTCTTCGGCTTTGAAATACTCAACATCATCGACATGGATCAGATGAATGTCATCACCTTTTGCTGCCTTCAGCCATGTTAAGAGCGTTTTCTGCTTCTCCTTCGCTTCTGTCAGGATTTGGCTCAGCTCATCAGGGTTCAGTGTTGGTTTTGTTCGGGTTTTAAGACGGTTGCAGGTTTTAGTCAGGCGTTTTTCATCGATAGGCTTGATGAGATAGTCGATTGCACCATGTTCAAACGCTTCAATAGCATAGTGATCATACGCGGTGACAAACACGATGCGAGGCGGTTTGCTGAGACCGTTGACGGCGTCAGCGACTTCCATTCCATCCAACCCAGGCATTCGAATATCCAAAAAAACGATATCAGGTTGTAATGTTTTGGCCAGCTCAATGGCCTCCAGGCCGTCTTTTGCACAGCCTACAACGTCAATGTCTGAAGATACTGCACCTAGCAGGCGGCTTAAATGATGTCTGAGAATAGGTTCGTCATCAGCTATTATGGCTCGCATTGAAATGAAATCCTTGTCGTGAACCCCCCGCTATGATGGGGGGTGAGTGTAAGTTGGCCTTTTTCTCCGTATAGTGCGGATAAGCGCTCCCTGACGTTCTTCATGCTAACGCCATTTCCCTTAGAATTTTCGTTGAAGCCGATGCCGTTATCAGACACTTCGACCGTGATCGTATTTTCCTGCTTGGTGAAGTTAACGTGGATATAACCGCCTTTCACTGAAGGCTCAATACCGTGGACGACGGCGTTTTCTACTGCCGGTTGAATAAGAAAAGGAGGGATTCGGGTTTGTTTTGAAAGGGAAGGGTCTACGTTAATATCAAACCCCATACGATCAGAAAGGCGTATTTGTTGGATAGAAAGGTAACTGTCGAGCAGCTTTAACTCGTCGTGAAGAGAAATGGTCTCTTTTCTCTGTTGCTTAAGGCTGGCTCTGAGCAAGTCGGTGATCTTTTCCAGTAACGCTTTGGCTTTAGATGGATCAATATCAATCAGTACCTGGATATTCGCCAGCGTGTTGAATAGAAAATGGGGTTCCATTTGTCCTTGCAGGCTACGTAATTGGCTGTTTATAAGTGCTTTCTCTTGTTCTGCCTGACGGATTTGAACGTCTTTTAAATCGTTTTCTGCACGCCTTGCCCGTTCGCGGGTAATAAAGAAATAGGCTGTGAATGTCGCAAAGGAGACCGTGAAGATTAGCGTAGGAAACAGCACCTCGGTGCGGAGGTATCCACGGTATTGGTAAATCCAGAACAGCATGTTCATGGTGCCTAAGATAGAGCCAACAGAAATGGAGATAGTTGTTCTTTTCAGGTTGTTCCAGGAGGGAAAGCTTTGGGAAAAAAAGAGATGGAGAAAATGGAATGTGATGCCATAACCCATGGAAATCGCTAAGTGGTAATAGTAGGCACCGCCAATTAAAAAGGAGGTAATGTAGGCAATGACAGAACAAATTCCGACGACGATGATTATTCGAGTACGATCAAGATAATGGTTTGTAGGGTTCATTGTGCTTTATCTTTTCTAACTAATTGGATGTTAGTTTTTCTTGTTTTGTCTTGAAATACCTAACCTGCCTTGATTTGGTGAAGGCACTCGAAAATTCGACTTCCCAGTGCTTGTAGCGCCTTTGTGGATATAAAAAAGAGGCGCAGCATAATTCATGCGCGCCGTTCGATAAGGTATTTCGGATGCACAGTGGCTTTTCCGTTTCATTTGGAAAAACAACCAACCCAGCCACAATAACGCATTTTTTTCATGATGAAACCAGTATGCGACGAATGAACCAAATAATAGATGAGTGGCGTTATTGGGGCGTGAAGCGCTCAGCCTTGACTGGATAAGGGCTGGGTGGCTATCACGTCGAATCGGGTATTATTACCGCCTTTTCGCTCTGCTTCGATACGCATCATTTCACTGGTATTGAACATATGTTGTGGGTTGATGCGCTCATCACTGGCATCAAGCGAAGACAGTCCAATACTAAAAGTTAATGCGCCAGTTGGCGCAAGCATAAACGGCACGTTTTGTACTTTGAGGGCATCGTGAAGTTTCTGGCATACAATCTGGGCGTTTTCCTGCGTTGTATGTGGAAGAATGACAGCAAATTTTTCATCCACCAGATGGGCCACCACATCCGAAGAACGCTGACAGGTACGGGATAACACCTGACTGACATCAGTCAAGGCTTTGTTTGCTTCCTCATTCCCTTGTGCTGCTTTATATTCCTCAAAATGATCAATTGAAAGTAGCAATAAACTAAGCGGGGTTTTGTAGCGGCTGGCCCTGCGGAGTTCTTTATCAAGCATGTCATTGAAATACCGCAAATTGATAAGGCCGGTTAAGTCATCAATCGGATTCATTTCTTCCAGTTGATGGGTGGCATCTTCCAGGGCTTCCTGATTGAGGTCCAATGCTTGTGTGAGCTCCTCTTTTTCGTCGCTTATCTGGTGGATGGTGTCACTCTGGCGCTTTGTCAGCAGTACAAATGCCAGTACCAGTGATGCGAGTCCGAAGATGATCACCAGTGTGGTGAGCGCTTCTATTTTGTATTCCTGCCAAATGGGGGGACGGTAATTGATAAAACGTGTGCCTTCGGGAAGGGCGTTGCGATCAATATTGTGTTTGTCTAGAGCCTCTAAATCAAAAAACAACGAAGAAGGTGCAGATTGGGCGTCAGGTAACGAAGCATTGATGCCTTTGTCCAGCACTTCTAACGCCAGTTGTGCAGCCGCTTTTCCCTGACTGTAACCTGTGACAATTTGCCCGCCAACGGCACCGTGCCCTATGTGTGAATGCCAGTAGGTATAGAGTGGGAAAGGTGTGATGGAAGACAGTAACCGGGCGGTTTCTGCCGGGCTGTATTGCGTGCCGTCTGCTTTCGGAAGGGTATTACTTAGCAGGAAAACCAACGTATTGGCAGGAAACTGGCTGAGCTCAGCATCCAGTGCATCAATCGATAGATTGACAAAGATCTCAGTATCTATCACACCTGCATAAGCAGGTATAACCTGCTTTTTAACAATATCGACAACACGTTGGTTATGCCCTTCGGTGGTAGTACCAACAAAAACGACAGAACCTGCCTGCGGATGTAATAACAAGGCAAGGTCGACGGCATCTTTGTAGTCGATGTATTCAGAAATACCGGTCGTATTGCCTGTTGCCTGCAATTTCTCAGGGGAGTAGTCCTTTACGGCGGTATAGAGCAAGGGCTGGTTGGGAAACAGAACGGATTGATGTTGAAGCGCAAAATCAACCGCGGCATTGTCAGAGGCAATGACAAGATCGGTGGAGGCTGAGATATTTTTCGCCGCAAGCAACCCGGCTATTTTTTCGCTGACCGAAGCGCCTTGATGGCGCAAGGTATCAAGATAGACCACAGATAAATCAATTGTTGTGCCGGATGCATCAAAGGTATCGCGCAAGCCACTTTCAATTTCATCGCTCCATCCATAACCCCGGTGAAATGCGTTGATATACAAAACCCGCTTGGCACCCGCTTCGACTGATGCATTCGACGGTGAAATGGTCATAAACAGGGTAATGAATACACCCACGACCAGAATCAATGTATAGATACCGGTATGATGCGCAACAGCCCTTTTCATCTTGTCTTTCATACTGCTCTCATGTGCGTTCTTATGGTGGTGGTGACTGTTCATAAAATGAGACAAGGTCATCCGGTAAGTGTAGTTTGGAAATAGAGGATGAGAGGACGAATAACTGGCAATGTAAGAGCCTGGGATGTTGTGCAAATTTTTGCATAAACACAAGAAGAGGTAACAACTGGAATGTGACTTGTTCTGCTGTTTGCTTGAAGTAGTGGAACGAACTCTGTACCCTTGCCGCGTTTTCCCATTCTCTGTTCAGGATTAATACCTTGCTAAGTACTGCTAATATCACCCAGCAATTTGGCGCCAAGCCACTTTTCGAAAACATTTCCGTCAAGTTCGGAGAAGGCAACCGCTATGGCCTTATCGGCGCAAACGGCTGTGGTAAATCGACGTTTATGAAGATACTGAGCCGTGAATTGGAGCCGACCAGTGGTAATGTCAGCGTGGACCCAAATGAGCGCGTCGCCAAGCTGAACCAGGATCAGTTCGCGTATGAAAACTTCACGGTGATTGACACGGTTATCATGGGCCACAAAGAACTGTGGGCGGTGAAGCAAGAGCGTGATCGCATCTATGCACTTCCGGAAATGAGCGAAGAAGACGGGATGCGCGTCGCTGACCTTGAAGTTCAGTTTGCTGAAATGGACGGTTACATGGCTGAAGCCAAGGCCGGTGAATTGCTGTTGGGGGTGGGCATTCCCGTTGAACAGCATTATGGCCTGATGAGCGCGGTGGCACCGGGCTGGAAACTGCGTGTTCTTTTGGCACAGGTGCTGTTTGCCGATCCCGATATCATGCTGCTTGACGAACCAACGAACAACCTGGATATCGATACGATTCGCTGGCTGGAAGATACGCTGAACGAACGCAACTGCACCATGATCATCATTTCGCATGACCGTCATTTCCTGAACTCAGTTTGTACCCACATGGCGGATTTGGATTACGGAGAACTGCGTGTTTATCCGGGCAACTATGATGAGTACATGATAGCAGCGACACAGGCCCGTGAACGTCTGCTGGCAGACAATGCGAAGAAGAAAGCTCAGATTGCTGAGCTGCAAACCTTTGTGGCGCGTTTCTCGGCAAACGCATCAAAAGCGAAGCAGGCGACCTCTCGTGCCAAGCAAATCGAAAAAATTCAGCTGAATGAAGTGAAGGCATCAAGCCGCCAGAGTCCTTTCATACGCTTTGAGCAGTCGAAAGAGCTGTTCCGCAATGCGCTTGAAATTGAAAACCTGAGCCAGGGTTTTGACCACGATTTATTTTCCAACTTCAGTGGTATTTTTGAAGTCGGCGAACGTGTCGCAATCATTGGTGAAAACGGCGTGGGTAAAACCACGTTGCTAAACACCTTGGCAGGTGTAATGGCGCCGCGTACCGGTTTTTACAAGTGGTCTGAAAATGCCAATATTGGTTACTACGCGCAGGATCATGCGGCTGACTTTAAACAAGACATGAACCTGATGGCGTGGATGAGTCAGTGGCAACAGGAAGGTGATGATGAGCAAACCGTGCGTGGTTTCCTTGGCCGTATGCTGTTTTCTCAAGACGATATCAAGAAATCAGTGAAAGTACTTTCCGGTGGTGAGCAAGGACGTATGTTGCTTGGCAAGATCATGATGCACAAACCCAATATCTTGCTGATGGATGAACCCACTAACCACATGGACATGGAATCGATCGAAGCGCTGAACACCGCACTTGAGCACTACAAGGGTACCTTGTTCTTCGTATCACATGACCGTGTGTTTGTTGATTCTCTGGCGACCCGGATTCTCGAAATCCGTGATGGCAAGATCACTGACTTCAAAGGTACGTATTCGGAGTTCCTGAAATCACGCGGTATTGATGGTTAATCCAACGTCCTCCCCTTGAAGAAACACACCCGCATTTTTGCGGGTGTGTTTTATCTGGAGATGGTACCGCTATAACGTGTGAGTCATGATTTTAGAAGCATGGTGGAATGCCAACCAGCTGATTGAAAAATGAGCAAACAAACGGGTGGCGCAATAATCTTGTTGTTATTTATAGCGTGAATGGTTGGCATTTATAATAGCCGTGGATCGGGTGAATGTCAGGGTGCTTTAACGTCTGTTTAACTGGCCTGGCATTACATTTACAAGAGGGTGTGAATGAGGTGTTATTAAGCCTGTTTTCGTGCAAATCTACCTCTCTTTTTTTTCTGAAAATACGCTGTATACTTCGCCAACTTTTTCAACTCACAGTGTGTAAAACGATGAAAAAATTTGCAATTAAAGCTGTTGCAGCAGCAGTACTGTCAGTGTCGCTGACAGGTTGTATCGGTCAAATGGCAACGTCTGGCCTGGTAATGAAACTGAACCTTTCTGCAGTAGATAACCGTTATGCACGTGCGGGTCTGTACGTACTGATGAGCCCTGTTTACGGTATTGCAGTGACGGCTGACCTGTTCATTTTCAACTCCATCGAGTTCTGGACAGGCACCAACCCAATTTCTGGTAAATCTCCGGCGGTGGCAGACACCCCAATGAGCGCTGTTATTCAGATCAACCAGAAACTGGATAAAGATCTGACAACCGCACCAGTGAAGATTTCTTCTGCTGACATCAAGCAAGTGAATGACAAATCGCTGGAAATGTCAGTGGCTTATGCAGACGGTACAACCCAGGTTCTGCGTGGCGAAAAAGAAGGCGAGATGGTTAACTTTTATCTGAACAACGAATTCATCACTGCTGTGTCTGTTGATGAACTTAGCGAATACGCGGCAAATCGCGTATAATCGCCGTTTGGATGACGAGCCCTGCTTTGGCGGGGCTTCGTTATTTCTGGGGCAGGATGCCAACATATTCAAACCATTTGAAATTGCAGCTTGTGTAGTGATATCACCTAAACCTGACCCTGAGGATATTCTAGCCGTATGTTGAAATTGATCACCACCTTACCGCCTTTGGTCACGTTGTCGGTCGCTATTCTCTTTGAAATTGTGGCGACGTCTATGATGCCGAAAACCCAGTCATTCACTCAGCCGGTATCGACGGTATCTGTTTTGTTATGCTATGCGATCTCTTTTTATCTGCTATCTATTACGGTAAAAACCATGCCGTTGGGTATTGCTTACGCTATCTGGAGTGCGGCAGGTATATTGTTGGTGTCGATGGTGGCTTGGTTGATTTATGGTCAACAGTTAGATTTGGCTGCCATTGTAGGAATGACAATGATTGTCGGTGGCGTCGCCATTATTAACCTGTTTTCCAGCGTAATGCATTGATTGCTGAGCTGGTCACGCTTTAGCTTTACGTGCCAGGTTTCTGGCTATTTCCACCAGGTGGGAGATATCATATTCACCTTCCGGCTCCACCCAGGAGACCCCGACAGAATAGTTGAGTGTGTAGGGGAGGCTTTTTTCCTTTGCATCGCGGTCAACACGCTTCTTAAACCGGTTAAGAATGTCCTGGGTGTTGGAGATCGGTGTGTTTGTCATTAACACCGCAAACTTGCCGTGCTCCAACCTTGCCAGTACATCCGATCCTCTGAAGCCAAACTTCAGCAATTCAGCAAAAAAGACCATTGCGTTGTCCCTTTCTCTTTTATGAAACGGGTTTATTTGTGTTAGTCCACTTAGGTCGAAAAATGCCAGTGAGGCAGGCAGGTTGAGCCTCTCACACATATTCAGGCTGTTTTGGCTAAGCACCTCGAAACCACCTTCATTCAATAAGCCAGTCAGTGGATCCTG
The DNA here is from genome assembly GCF_059704325.2 of Grimontia sp. THUN1695. Classification (NCBI taxonomy): domain Bacteria; kingdom Pseudomonadati; phylum Pseudomonadota; class Gammaproteobacteria; order Vibrionales; family Vibrionaceae; genus Grimontia; species Grimontia sp. THUN1695. Next base: position 208,349 of record NZ_AP046576.1, read on the forward strand.
CATAGTACAACTCTGCATGGATGCCAGTTCGTTTTCCACCAACGCAGCGATGTCTTTCATACAACTTATCTCGTCGACATCAAAGTGCCTAGGTTCGTCATCAGCGAGGCTCAGTGTGCCAAGCAGGGCTCCGTTGCGGTGGCGGATTGGGTAGCCGGCATAAAAGCGGATACCGGGCTTTCCGGTGACCATTGGATTATCGGCAAAACGCGAGTCGGCGTGAGTGTCCTGCACCACAAGGGGAGTGTGCTCTAAAATCGTATGGGCGCAAAACGTGATATCTCTGGGGATTTCCTTGTCTAAAGGACCAATGGCGGATTTTACCCATTGGCGATTGGTGTCGATAAAACTGATAGCGGCAATTTTTGTTGCGAACATTTGCTTTGTCAGACGGGTCAGCCTGTCAAAACGCTCCTCACTACCGGTGTCCAGAATGTTGAGATGTTCCAAAGACTGGAGACGCTGGCGCTCGTTGGCAGGTATGTCCGGTTTTTTCATTGTCGACCCAATGTGCAAGTGTTTTCATAAATATAGACAAACGGTGGCAATCTGGAGGTGGGTTAACCTGTCTCATAAACAACCATCTATAGTCACCGGGCGGGATTGGCGTGAATCAATGTAAATCCTGCTTGATATTTGATGGGTTAACCCCCATCGTATTTCAATATAGAAGCCAACACGTTTTTTTAATCCACGGGGAATGACTATGAAACAAATCCTGACTGGTGTGGTTACGCTTATTCTCGGCTTCTTTACCCTGGTGTTTGCCGCTGTGTTCGGCCTGATTATCTCGGTAGGAGCGTTGATTGCAAAACCTTTCCTCATGAAGAAATTACGCAAAGTGCAAGCACAGCAGGCTGCACAATTTGAACAGGCATACAGTGAAACCAAAGACCCCTCTTGGGCCCCTAAGACAAAACATCACGGGCAGACCATTGAAGGTGACTATCAGGACGTTACTGACAGCCGTTAATGTGTGGGCACCGAAAAAGGAAAGTATTCCCACTCGTGCGCATCAAATAAACGCTTTATTTCCCCCTGTTCCAGCAAGGTTTCAAAGCGCTTATCATAGATGCGTCTCAGGTTTTCTCCTTTCTCGTTGCTTACAAACCCAGGGTAAAGTTTCAGTACCATGAGGTCAGCCATTTCAAAAGCATCACGCTGGAGATTGCCAAGCTTGAACTCTTCTTCGAATTCTTCTTTGGCATCCAGCAAAACATCCAGCCTGTCGGTGTAGACCATCGATAATCCCTGATGGCGTGATTTCACTTCCCGGAAATTCAACTTGATATTCAGGTAATCGTGGTAGTCATAACCCTTTATCCAACCAACTGAGCGACCCTTCAAGGTTTCCTCTCCGTTCCAGACAGGGATAACCGAGTCTTTGTAGACGGCGGATATTTGCTCTATGTCATAGTGCCAGTAAGGGTAAAGGATCTTTTCCTGTTCATCGATGTACGAACCAAGGAAAACGTCCATCTTTTCGGCTTGAACAAGATAGATACTGCGAGAGTAGGTAGTGGTAACAGTCTTGATGGTATAGCCCAAGGGTTCAAATACCTTGCGCATAATGTCGAAATACAGCCCTGAACCATCTTTCTCGGTAGCATATTTCCAGGCTTCGCTAACAATAATGATCTCTTTATTGTCATGCTGCTTGGCAGTAGCCGGAAGCGAAGACAAAATTAGCGTTGAGAGTCCGGCAATGATCAGCAAATGTTGACTGAGCCTACGAATCATACTGGGTTCCTTAATGGTGGAATATCAATAATGAGACACCATATTAAGCTTAACCAAGATACTGTTTTTCGCGAGATAGATGGTGCTGTTGAAGATTACTGGCGAAGCGAAATGGTGACGCTGACAATCGCATGGTCGCTGCTGTAGGTGTCATGGTCGTATTTGGGGTTAACCAGGTGCGTATCTTCGCAATGAAAATCGCCCACTTCAGCAAGACTGACAGGATCAGCACTGTTAAATTCACTGGAAAGCAGGATGTAATCAAGCACGGATCCTTTTGCGTGAAAATAGTGAGTTGCAGGGCGTTCCAATGCGGTTTCCCCCGTGTTCTTCGTATATAGATCCCAACTGTCGTGAAGCTGGTAGTGGGATAGCGGCATGTCTGCCATATCATCTGTGATGGAACGCAGTCCGGAGATGTGAAAGGCGCGCAAGACCTCTGAACGGAGGTCGTCATTAAAGTCCCCCATCACTATGGCAGGATTGTTGGTATGGGAACGGCGCTTAATAACACTGCTCATCAGGTGGCATGCTTCTGACCCCCTTTGAATTGCTGATGCCCATGAACCAAAGATTTCTTCCTGCGTGGAATCTGCCAATTTCTTGGGTTCGTTGCCTTCGGTAGTTTCTTCCATAATGGGGCGCTTGGATTTAAGGTGCACCACGTATACGTCGGTTTGACCCAAAGAGGGCAGCTCCAGTGTGGCAAACAGCGGCAATCGGCTGAACTGGAACTGCTCATGGATACCTAACTTGGCAGAAACAGCGGGATCTGCCTGCAAGGGAAGGGCACTGAGAATGGGGTAACGGGATGCCAGACAAACAACCGGACTTTTATAGATGTATTCCTCCAGTGGTTCGGGTTCATCAACGACCGCAAAAAATCGATAACCTAACGGCTCAAGTAAGGCTTTTAGCGCTGATGCGCTGAACACTTCCTGAAAGGCAATAATGTCAGGCTGGTAGCTGCCAATATAACGGTTCAGCCAGGCACGCTTTTGACGCCATTGATCTTCGCTGTAGATATTACTGAACTCATAATATGCCCCGGGCGGCTCGATAAAATTGAACAGGTTTATCGTCGCCAGCTTCAGGCCTAACGCACTGTGGGCATAGGAACTTTTGCTGTTGGTCGCGAACACGGCACCGTCTCAGGAATTGTTATAAAGGTACGGACAGTATAGCGAAATCTGTCATGTGGGGATGGCAGAGGTGCGTATTTTTCGAGGTGAGAATAGAGAAAAAGCGCTTTAGCAAGAAGCGCTTTGAATAAGGTTACGCGGATGCTTTCACATCATCAGACTTTCCTGCTGTCGTCCCTTCTCCGGTATTGTCTGATGACGTTTGATCACTGAGTATATCAACCAGGTGCTGGCGGGAAAGTTCGCCCTGCAATTCGCCATCTTCACCGAGAACGGGCAGCGGTAGCTCGTTTTCAAGTGTATCTGGGATCACGTGCTCGATCAGGGCATCAGACTGGATACCCGGCACGGTTTCAAGCACTTTCTCGTCAATGGCGTCGCCGTGGCGGGCTGCGTCCAGAGATTCGAGTTTTTCCATGCTAAGTGCGCCTTGATAGCCGTCATCATTGACGTAATAACCATGCTCGGCTTTTGCTTTGCGCATTTCAGCCAGTGCCTCACCAATGGTTTCAGAACTGATGCGAAGACTCTGCGGCTTCATCACGGTATCGACAGTCAGTGCGCGTGCGCGGTTCACGTCTTTAACAAACGCTTCAACATAGTCATCGGCCGGATGCAGCAGGATATCGACCGGACGGCCCTGTTGCACCAGCTTACCGTCACGAAGAATGGCGATGCGATCGCCCAGACGCAATGCTTCATCCAGATCATGGGTGATAAAGATAATGGTCTTGTGCAGTTTTTCCTGCAAGCCAATCAACTGATCCTGCATTTCACTGCGGATCAAAGGGTCGAGCGCTGAGAAAGCCTCGTCCATCAGCAGGATTTCGGCATCGGTACATAAGGCGCGGGCGAGGCCGACGCGCTGTTGCTGACCGCCGGAAAGTTGTGAGGGATATTGTTGCTCGTAGCCACCGAGACCCACGGTTTCAAGCCAGTCTGCGGCCTTCTTTTCCCGCTCTGATTTATCCACGCCCTGTACTTGCAGGCCATAAGCGACGTTTTGAATCACGGTACGGTGAGGCATCAGGCCAAAACGCTGGAACACCATCGACATCTTGTGGCGACGGAAATCCTGTAAGCCTTTCTCGTCAAGCTTCATGACGTCTTCGCTCTCAACAATGATTTGGCCTTCGGTCGGCTCAATCAGGCGGTTGAAGTGGCGGATCATGGTTGATTTTCCTGATCCGGAAAGCCCCATGATCACAAAGATTTCACCACGTGCAATGTCGAGGTTAATGTCTTGTAGGCCCACGGTATGGCCGGTTGCGGCCAGAATGTCATCCTTGGATTTGCCTGCCTTAACATCCGGCAACACCTTTTGTGGTGTATTCCCGAAGATTTTGTAAAGGCCCTTAATCTGGATCAGCGGCATGCTGTTTTTCGTGTTACTCATTGTGGCCTCCGCTCAGGTGCTGCTGTGAACGTTTTGCATAACTTTGGGATACGCGGTCAAAGATGATAGCCAGTGCGACAATCGCAAGGCCGTTAATCAGACCAAGGGTAAAGTACTGGTTGGTGATCGATTTCAATACCGGTTGTCCCAGTCCTTTCACCCCAATCATAGAAGCAATGACCACCATCGCCAGAGCCATCATAATGGTCTGGTTAATACCAGCCATGATGGTTGGCATGGCCAGCGGAAGTTGGACACCGAAAAGGCGTTGTGTCGGGCTGGCACCGTACGCGGTGGCGGCTTCGAGCACTTCTTTATCGACCAGACGGATACCGAGATTTGTCAGGCGGATAACCGGTGGAATGGCATAAATAACCACGGCAATTACGCCCGGAATTTTACCAATACCAAGTAACATCACGACCGGGATCAGGTAAACAAACGCCGGCATGGTCTGCATCACGTCGAGCAGCGGTGTCACGGCTGACTGGACCCGGTTTGAACGCGCCATGGCAATGCCAATAGGAATGCCGAGGAAAATGGCGAGCATGGTGCAGACCAAGATAATGCTCATGGTACGCATAGTGTCTTCCCACATGCCGAAGTATCCAATGGCGAGGAACGACACCACGACGGCAACGCCGAGTTTCCATGAACGGCTCGCCATGTAGGATACACCCGCCAGAATCGCGATCATCAGCCACCAAGGGGTGCCGAGGAGAAGTTTTTCAAACCAGATAAGAAATTGGAGCAATGGGTCGAAGAAAGATTCGATGGTTTCACCGTAGTTTCGTGAAAACTCGCGGTAAGCGCCATCGAGCGTTTTGCGAATTGCCAGAAGATCGGAGCGGGACATCTCCGGAAATTCTGTTAGCCAAGAATTGTCTGCCATAACAGTACAGCGTCCTCTGCGTCTTTAGAATTAAAAACCATATCCCTATCACAGGTAGATGGTCGGCGACGTTCTTTGTGTTTTAAAAAGAGATGTCGCAAATACTTTTTGTATTGTCGAAAAAAACAGCGGGCTGAAAACACCAGCCCACAAACCGAGGCAGGCAATTACAGCGCCGATTTGATTTTCTTCGCTACGTCAGGGGTTACCCATCCACCCCAGATATCTTCATGGTTTTCCAGAAAGTACATTGCCGCGATTTCTCCATCGGCCTGGTTATCTTCCATCCATGCCAGAAGACGGTTCAACTGTGCATTGGTGAAAGAGCGGTTAGAGAGATAGCTGACGGCTTTTGGTGCATTTTGCGCGAAGCTTTCAGTGATGACAGTATCGACCGCAGAAGGTGGATACATGGTCACTTTAGGCTCAAGACAGTCTGGGTTGGTGGTACAGGTTTCAAAGTGTTCTTTGTCGATACCCGATCCGAAATCCACTTTTACCATTTCGTATTTACCCAATACTGCTGTTGGTGCCCAGTAATAACCAAACCAACCTTCACCGCGCTCATAGGCTTTGGCGATTGAGCCCGACAAGCCTGCACCTGAACCCGGATCGATAAGCTCAAACCCTTTGTTTTCCAGTTTCAGGGCATTGAACAGGTTGCCTGATGAAATTTGGCAGTTCCAGCCAGCCGGGCAGCCATAAAATGCCGATTTGGATGGATCTTCCGGGTGGGCAAACAGCTCACGATTAGCGGCAATGCCTTCAATCGTGGCCAGACTTGGGTTCTTTTCAACCAGGTATTTCGGTACCCAAAAGCCTTCTTCACCGCCGTCTGACAGCACGGCACCCGTATAGCGAAGGCGGCCTTCTTCGACACCACGATCCAGCGCGGCTTTCAATGAATTGCTCCAGAACTCAGGTGCAATGTCCGGCTCGCCTTTTTCAATCATTGACGTTCCGGTCGGCATGGTGTCGCCCGGCACCAGCTCTGCATCACAGCCATAACCTTCGGAAAGGATGATGCGATCGACATTGGCGATGAGGCTTGCAGAGTTCCAGTTCATATCAGCAATGGTCACTTTGCCGCATTCAGCTGCAACACCCGTCATTGGCAATGCCGACAGCAGCAGGCATGACGTGGTCAAACGTTTTTTCATGGAAGTTCCCTCTCATTTGAATAGTAACGATAAATGTGTACTCATCTAATTATTTATTTTTCTAATGCTGCACTACGTTATTTGTCCGATCTAGGTTTAACTGGCTGAAAAATAGGCATGCAACGATATAAATTATAACAAGTTTGCAGCAGGTTTTCTCAATCACTGTCACTTGTAAGTTGGTAATTGATTTGAGCTCTAAGTAAATATGCGACTTATTACTTAAAAACAACATCCAATAACGTAATGATTTGGAAAGGGAAAACGTCAGTAAGGACCCATCCCTTGTATGAAATGTAAGAATTGGTGATCAGGTCAAAGATTTGTGCGGCCAAAGCCCGTTTTTTTCGACGGTATTCTTCAGATATGCCACGCGTATTTTGGTTCTTGAGAGGCGGTATCAAGTAACAGTACAACAGAGGGAACATATTGAAACCTGTTGTTGGTCTTTGAAGATGACGCGGTTATCGCGGGTCTGATTGTTCCGCTCCTTAGTGGAAATGGTTTATTTCGCGTTGATACGTCTCGTTTCTGTGCAGAGCCAGTGGCAAACAGCTGCCAGTAATGCAAGGCCGGATAACCGGCCTTCTCCCACTAAAAAGGTGATCAGCCAGCAAAGGCTGGTAGTATCCCTGCCATGGACAGAAAATGGAACAGGGCAGTCAGCAGACCAAACAGGATCACTGCACCAATCATAGCGTTGCCGCCAGGAGCCATAAAACCCTGAGTGCCTCCAGCCAGTGTGCGCGATTTCATTGCCAACAGGGCGGGAATGATACACGCCCAGACGGTTGCCGCTGCGCCAGCATAGCCAATCGCGATGATAAAACCGAAGGGAAACAGCAACGACATCACCAGAGGTGGCAGGAAAGTCACCGCCCAACATTTGGTGCGCCCGGCTTTGGTATCATCGAACTTGAAGAAGTCCGCCAGAAAATCAAACACACCCAAACCGACGCCAATAAAAGAGGAGAGGATTGCGGCCATGGAGAAGGCATTAATGGCTTTGGAGATGCTTTCAGATGCGATCACCCCATCGAGCTGTTTTAACAGGGCATCCACGTTACCGCCCTGTTCAATGACAGGACCAAACTCATGGCGGGGCAGGTTGCCGAATATACTGATTAGCCACAGGCAATACAGTGTCAGCGCAATAATGGTACCGCCTAAAATGGCATACTTGGCTTTTCTCTCCTCGCCATAATAGGCGCGCATGGAAGAGACTGAATGGTGATAGCCAAAGGAGGTCAGGGCGACGGGCAGCATTGCCATCGCATAAGAGGCGTACTGTGTGTCAGCGTTCGCCACATCGAGCAGCACCGCGACATCCACATTAATCGCCATGCCGGAAACGCCAAAAACAAAACTCAGCACCATGAAGCTAATCAATACGACAGAAATGCGGTCAACCGCGCGGGTAGAGTGCCAGACAAACAGGGAGAAAACGGCGACAAAAAGAATGGATGTGACCTGGCTGCTTACCCCCGTGATTTCCTGAAGGATAAGACCCGATGATGTTATGTAGGCATAAAGTAAAATTCCTCCCACAAAATAAACGGTAATGTTATTAAAAATGTTAACTTTGTTTCCGAGGAGATCTTTGGTGACAGAATTAAATGATACTTTTAAATCGTAATGTTTGAATGATTCAAGCAGCATCCAGCCTGAAATAGTCATCACGATCATTGTTATTGAAATAGCGAGTATTGACCAAATTGTCCACGCTCCCGCTCCCGAACTGGGTAGCCCCAACATTCCCGCACCAACACATACGCTGGCGATAATGCAGGAGCCACCGATTAACGATGGGCTCTTTTCCATAATTATTTCTCTCAAGTTTCACGTTATTGGATTTATTTTTTGTTATTGGAATAAAAAAGAGCGCAATAAATATGGCGCTCTTAAAGTGGTTTTATACGGTTTCTAATTCAATTGTTTCAGGATTTTTTTCTTCCACGGACTCGACTTCTTTGAGACGTGCTGTGAAGTGACGAAGGACAGAAGGTTCATAAGTGAAATCCAGCCCTTTTACCTTGTGCGCGTTTTTCTTCACTTCCCCAAACGCTTCAATAATAAAGTCCATGTGCGATTGCGTGTAGGTAGCGCGCGGAATGGTCAGGCGCAGCAATTCAGCTGGGCAGGGGTGTTGCCTGCCGGTAACCGGGTCACGGCCAAGAAGCAGGGAACCGATTTCCACTGAGCGAATGCCTGCTACTTTGTAGAGCTCACAAGCCAAGGCATGCGCTGGGAACTGGTGGGGTGGAATGTGTGGCAGCAGTTTACCTGCATCCACAAACGCCGCGTGTCCCCCAGCTTGCTGACAGACAATGCCAATCGCTTCCAGACCATCGACCAGATATTGCACTTGTTTTATGCGGTACTCGAGCCACTCCTGACGCATACCGTCGTAAAGGCCAACGGCCAGACGCTCCATCGCGCCACCTTCCAGGCCACCGTATGTCGGGAAGCCTTCCTGCACCACACAAAGGGTGCGGCATTCCTGATAAACATCCATAAAGGATTCGTCTTTAAAACACAGCAAGCCACCCATTTGCACCATGGCATCTTTCTTGGCCGACATCGCCAGCCCATCGGCGTATTTGTAGGCTTCTCGGGTAATTTCAGCAATGGTCCAGTCTTGGTAACCTGGTTCACGTTGTTGCACGAAGTAAGCATTTTCAGCAAAGCGGGCTGAGTCCATGATCACAGGGATATCATAGCGTTTTGCAATCTCGTACACCGCTTTGAGGTTGGCGATTGACACTGGCTGGCCACCCGCAGAGTTACAGGTAATGGTGCTGACAATATAAGGAACGTTTTCCGGGCCGGCCTCGAGAATCGCCGCCTCCAGTTTTTGCAGGTCAAAGTTTCCTTTAAAATCAGCGGAAACGGAGGTATCGAACGCTTCTTCGGTGTAAACGTTTTTCGCCACACAACAGTTCACCTGTGTATGACCCTGTGTGGTGTCAAAGAAGTAGTTGGACAGCGCTACCATTTTGCTGCGATCCAACCCTTTTTCTTTTTCACGCTTTTTAATCAACACAGGGATATAAATTTGCTCTGCGCCGCGGCCCTGGTGGGTAGGAATGGTCAGCTCGTAGCCAAAGATATCTTTCACCGCATCAGATAGGACGTAATAGCTGCGGCTACCACTATACGCTTCGTCGCCACGCAGCATGGCCGCCTGCATGTCCTGTGTGATGGCACCGGTGCCGCTGTCAGTCAGCAGGTCGATAAACACATCTTCACTGTCGAGCAGGAAGGGGTTCATACCCGCCTTCAGGATGGCCTGTTCACGATAAGCTCGGGTGGTGCGTTTTACTGGCTCAATTACACGGATACGGAAAGGTTCTGGTAAGTGTTTGAAATTTTCCATGATTTTATACCTTTTGTTTTTCTGGCAGGACTTGGCCATTTTATTTAATTAATTCGGGCACTATTAATCCGTCAGGAAATGAATCTGATTGAAATTATTTTTATGGGTTTTAATTATCAAAATAACAGGTGTAACAACACGGAGTTAATATTCATTAAGCTGGGTAAGTCATACTGTTTATTGATAATGACGCATAGAAATGCGCAAGGGAACAGCTTATGCAGGGAAAAAGAAAGCAATTTTGTAGTCTTGAGTAAACCAATGATTTAATTCATTCACATTCATATTTCACCAACCTGAAACTCAATAATTCAAGCTAACGATAATACTATCGATTAGAAAGTCTCAGCTGTCATCCATAAAAAGAGCAAATTGAGAACACGTAGGCAATTTTTATATGGGCGCATTTATGTTGTGTATCCAAGGGTAGCCATCTTTGTCAAGTTGCTTAGGCATTGCGCGCCGAGGTATCAGTTTCCGGTGGTCATTTCCTGAAGAGCATGGACGTCAGGCACTTTGCTGCACAGTAACCCGCAAAAAACAGTGATTCAGCTCAAATTTCATTTCCCCAAATGTTCAAGAACAGGGATCAACATCACGGCTGGAATTTTCTTTTAGAGACGCATCGAAACGTTTCGATTATTGTCAACGAAACGTTTCGATGGGTTGATTTTCCGGTCGGGTTTCACCACAAACCGGCGGCTCATCGACAATTAGCCGCTGTAAGAAGGTTAAAGAATGAAAAAAAGTACCCTACTGAACTCTGATATCACGCATCTGGTCTCTACGTTGGGCCACACCGACGAATACACCATTTGTGATGCTGGCTTGCCCATTCCTCAACATGTTGCACGTATTGATTTGGCGCTTACCCATGGTGTTCCCAGCTTTCTGGATACGGTTCGCGTTGTACTGACTGAATCTCAAATCGAAGGGATTATCCTGGCGGAAGAGTTCGCGACGGTAAGTCCTGAATGTCATGAAGCGCTGATTCAAGAAATCCGAAACGAAGAAGTACGCAGCAGCAAAACCATTTCAATTCAATATCTTTCGCATGAAGCATTCAAAGCGCGTACTCATGACAGCCATGCGGTGATTCGTACCGGAGAATGCACACCTTACGCGAACGTGATTTTTCAAGCTGGCGTGGTTTTCTAAGCGCTTTGGATTTGAGTGAGACGAGGACATTCCTATGACTCAGGCAATATTGCAACTCAGCGAGATTGAAAAAGCTTTTCCTGGCGTGAAAGCGCTGGATAAAGCCAGCCTCAACGTTTACCCAGGGCGCGTGATGGCGCTGATGGGGGAGAACGGTGCCGGTAAATCGACGCTGATGAAAGTGCTTACCGGCATTCACCCGCTGGATGGTGGCTCAATTCATTACGAAGGCAAAGCGGCGGCGTTCAAAGGGCCGCGTGATTCGCAGCAGGCCGGTATCAGCATTATCCACCAGGAACTGAACCTGATCCCGGACCTGACTATCGCTGAGAATATTTATCTAGGCCGCGAGTTCACCGGCTCATTCGGCCGTGTACTTTGGGACAAAATGTACGCCGAAGCCGATAAACTGCTGGCTCGACTGAACGTGAAGCACAGCTCAAAGACTTTGTTGGGTGCGCTGAGTTTGGGCGAGCAGCAAATGGTTGAAATCGCCAAAGCGCTGTCGTTTGAATCCAAGGTCATCATCATGGATGAGCCAACGGATGCATTGACCGACACCGAGACAGAATCTCTGTTCAAGGTCATTAATGAGCTTCGTGATGAAGGCTGCGGCATTGTATATATCTCCCACCGTCTGAAGGAAATCTTCACCATTTGTGATGACATTACCGTGCTGCGTGACGGTAAGTTTATCGGTGAATGTCAGGTGAAGGATATCGATGAAGACCGCCTGATTGAAATGATGGTGGGCCGCAAGCTGGAAGAGCAATATCCACGCATTGCCGTTACCCACGGCGACACCTGTCTTGAAGTGAAAAACGTTTCTGGCGCAGGTGTGAAAGATGTCAGCTTCACCCTCAAGCGCGGCGAGATCCTCGGTGTGTCGGGCCTGATGGGCGCAGGTCGCACTGAACTGATGAAGGTGATTTACGGTGCGCTTCCGCGTGATGGCGGCGACATCAAACTCAACGGTAAAACCGTTAATCCAATTAGCCCACGTGATGGGTTGGTCAACGGCATTGCCTACATCTCTGAAGATCGTAAAGGCGATGGCCTCATTTTGGGACTCTCGGTGAAGGAAAATATGTCGATTTGCTCTCTGGATAAGCTGAGCAAAGGCATGCAAATCCGCCATAACGATGAAGTGATTGCGGTTGATGATTTTATCAATCTTTTCAACATCAAAACCCCAACCCGCGAGCAGTTGATTGGCAACCTTTCCGGTGGTAACCAGCAGAAAGTGGCGATTGCCAAGGGCCTGATGACCAAGCCTCGTGTGCTGATCCTCGACGAGCCAACCCGTGGCGTTGATGTGGGTGCGAAGAAAGAGATTTATCAGCTAATCAACCGTTTCAAAGCAGAAGGTATGAGCATCATTCTGGTTTCTTCTGATATGCCGGAAGTGCTGGGAATGAGCGACCGAATCATGGTGATGCATGAGGGCCGCATTACCGGCGAGTTCGATGCCAAAGATGCCGATCAAGAAACATTACTGGCCTGCGCTGTAGGTAAACACGTTAAGAAGGATGCAGCATGAATAGTAACGCCGTAACCCAACCAAACGCTGAAGGTAACAAGCTGTTCAGCAAAGCGTGGTTGATTGAACAGAAATCGCTTATTGCGCTTCTGTTCCTGATTGTCGTGGTGTCGTTTTTAAACCCTAACTTTTTTACCGTCGATAACATACTGAACATTCTTCGCCAGACGTCAATTAACGCCATTATCGCAGTGGGGATGACGCTGGTTATTCTCACCGCAGGGATTGACCTGAGTGTGGGTTCAGTTCTCGCACTGTGTGGCGCCTTTGCAGCAACATTGATTGCGATGGAAGTGCCAGTGCTGGTGGCGGTGCCAACCGCGCTGTTCGCCGGTGCAGTGCTGGGGGCGATCTCCGGCATCATCATCGCCAAAGGCAAAGTGCAGGCATTTATTGCCACGCTCGTCACCATGACGCTGCTGCGCGGCGTGACCATGGTTTACACCGAAGGCCGTCCAATCTCTACCGGTTTCACGGATACCGCTGATGCATTTGCCTGGTTTGGTACGGGTTACGCGCTGGGTATTCCGGTTCCTGTCTGGATCATGGTGGTGGTATTCGCCGCGGTCTGGTACCTGCTAAACCACACCCGTTTCGGTCGCTACATCTATGCGTTGGGCGGCAATGAGTCAGCAACCCGACTGTCTGGTATCGACGTCGACAAAGTGAAGATTGGTGCTTACGCCATTTGTGGTCTGTTGGCCGCTCTTGCAGGGATCATCGTGACCTCACGTCTTTCTTCTGCGCAACCTACCGCAGGCATGGGCTACGAGCTGGATGCGATTGCCGCAGTGGTACTGGGCGGTACCAGCCTGATGGGCGGTAAAGGCCGCATCATGGGTACCCTGATTGGCGCGCTGATCATCGGCTTCCTGAACAATGCTCTAAACCTCCTGGACGTTTCTTCTTACTACCAAATGATTGCCAAAGCGACAGTGATACTCGCTGCGGTCATGATCGACAACAAAAACAAGTAACCCTACGAATTTCAATTTAAACCAAAAATTTACGTGTAGAACGCGCCGGTGTTACCGCCATCGGCGCAGCCAAAAACAAAAGGACCCAAACCATGAAAAAACTATCCATGCTTATCTCAGCGGCACTGCTTTCTTCAACCGTTTCTGTGGCTGCACAGGCGCAGGACACCCTGGCGATTGTAGTATCAACCCTGAATAATCCCTTCTTCGTTACCATGAAAGAAGGCGCAGAAAACAAAGCCAAGGAACTGGGTTACGACCTGATTGTGCTGGATTCACAAAACGACCCGAGCAAAGAGCTCTCGAACGTGGAAGATTTGACCGTTCGCGGTGTGAAGGCGATTTTGATTAACCCAACGGATTCTGCAGCGGTTTCCAACGCCATCCGTATTGCAAACCGCAGCGAGATCCCAGTTCTGACGCTGGACCGCGGTGCGCAGCGTGGTGACGTGGTAAGCCACATTGCGTCTGACAACGTGGCAGGCGGCGAAATGGCTGGTAAGTTCATCATGGAGAAAGTGGGCGAGAAGGCAAAGGTTATCCAACTGGAAGGTATTGCCGGTACGTCAGCAGCCCGTGAGCGTGGCGAAGGCTTCATGAACGTGGTAAACGGGGGTTCAATGGAACTCTTGGCGAGCCAGCCTGCAGACTTCGACCGCACCAAAGGTCTGAACGTGATGGAAAACATGCTGGCGGCCAACCCGGATGTTCAGGCAGTATTCGCGCAGAATGATGAGATGGCACTGGGCGCGCTGCGTGCGGTTCAGGCGTCAGGCAAAGACGTGATGATTGTTGGCTTTGATGGCACCGACGACGGTATCGCAGCCGTAAAACGTGGCAAACTGGCAGCAACGATTGCACAGCAGCCTGAACTCATTGGTGCCATTGGTGTGGAAACGGCAGACAAAGTGCTGAAAGGTGAGCAGGTTGAGAAGTCCATTCCTGTTCCACTGAAAGTGGTTACTCAGTAAATCCCCAGTCCCTCCCTCTGGAATAGGGGGAGGGAGCACATCATCAATGCAAAAGCCCAGTGCTTTGGCGTCTTGATAAAGAAACCAAATCACTGAGTTTTTATAATCAACAACACGGTTTTAAGTGCCAGCAATTGTTCAATGTTTTGGCTGGTAACTTGTCTGAGGATAGCGCGATGAATAAGTTAGTGGTTTTAGGAAGCGTTAACGCGGACCATGTATTGCAGGTGCCTTCTTTTCCCCGTCCGGGTGAAACCCTGCATGGTCACAATTATCAGGTTATCCCTGGTGGTAAAGGGGCAAACCAGGCTGTGGCTGCTGCACGCTTGAAAGCGGATATTGGTTTTATTGCCTGTGTGGGCGATGACCCATTTGGTGTAAATATCCGCGAAAGCTTCAAATGCGATGGCATCAATATTGGCGGCGTAAAAATGCAGGCGGATTGCCCAACAGGTATTGCCATGATTCAGGTCTCTGATAGCGGTGAAAACAGCATTTGCATCTCAGCGGAGGCGAACGCCAAACTGACGGCTGAAGCGGTTGAACCTGAGCTGGAACGAATCCGCCAGGCGGAATACCTGCTGATGCAGTTAGAAACGCCGATTGATGGCATCGAACGCGCGGCACAGGTAGCGAAAGAGCATGACACCAAAGTGATTCTTAACCCGGCTCCGGCGCGTGAGTTGCCTGAAAGCCTGCTGGCCTGTATCGACATTATCACGCCAAACGAAACCGAAGCTGAGGTGCTGACCGGCGTGAAAGTAGACGATGATGCGTCAGCGAAAGCGGCTGCAGATGTGCTGCATGGCAAAGGCATTGACACCGTGATGATCACCCTGGGTGCAAAAGGTGTGTATGTCAGCCAGAATGGCGAGGGACACATTGTGCCCGGATTCCGTGTTGAAGCAACAGACACCACCGCAGCAGGTGATACTTTCAACGGCGCATTCGTCACTGGTTTAATGGAATCCATGCCTTTAGAATCAGCGATTAAGTTTGCCCACGCCGCGGCAGCAATTTCTGTCACCCGCTTTGGCGCGCAGACGTCGATCCCGACCCGCGAAGAAGTGGATGCCTTCCTGAAAAGCCACGCCTGATAAGGAGATGATATGGCAACAATGAAAGACATCGCGAAGTTAGCCGGTGTTTCCACCTCGACCGTTAGCCATGTCATCAACAAAACGCGCTTTGTCAGTGATGAAATTGCAGAGCGCGTAAATAGAGCCGCGAAAGCGCTCAATTACACTGCGCCTTCCGCTCTGGCGCGCAGTTTCAAAACCAACCGCACCAACACCCTCGGCATGATAGTGACCACCTCCACCAATCCGTTTTTCGGCGAAGTGGTTAAAGGGGTAGAGCGAAGTTGCTATCACGCCGGGTATAACCTCATCCTTTGCAACACTGAAGGCGATGCCCAGCGCATGAAGGCTTCGATTGATACCCTGATGCAAAAGCGGGTTGATGGCTTTATCCTGATGTGCGCCACGCTGGAAGGGGAGTATTCGGAGATTCTCGAAAAGCTCAACACCGTGCCAGTGGTAGTGATGGACTGGGGACCGATTTCCTTGCCCTGTGACAAAATTCAGGATAACTCTCTGCGCGGTGGCTACCTTGCGACGAAATACCTTATCCAGCAGGGGCACCGGGAGATTGGCTGCATCACCGGGCCATTGGCAAGGTATCAGGCTCAAATGCGGTATCAGGGATTTAAGCGTGCGATGAAAGAAGCCGTGCTCGATATCAATCCCAAGTGGGTAGTGGAAGGCGATTTTGAATGTGAAAGTGGCTATCAGGCACTGGCGGCGTTCAAACGCAGTGGTAAGTTGCCGTCCGCCATTTTTGCCGGGAATGACATGATGGCTATGGGGCTGATTAATGCGGCCAGTGAACAGGGGATTTCCGTTCCGGGCGATCTTTCTGTGATGGGGTATGATGACATACACTTGGCAAAATACATGACACCTTCGCTCACCACGGTACACCAGCCGAAATACCGTCTTGGCAAAGCGGCAGTGTATGCATTGGTTCAGCGGATTAGCGACAGCGCCCGCGCCCCCCAGATTGTTGAATTGGAACCCACTGTGGTGGAACGTGGCTCGGTTGTCGCACTCAATGGCCAATAGATAGCTTAACTAAGGCGGCAATTTGTGGGATGTGCTGTCTCGTTAAAGAGGAAGTGGACAGTTTCTTCATGTCGCTATTTTCGCTATTACATGTATATAAACTCGCTGAACCCTGCATTTTCAGGTGGTGTTTAAATTTTGAGATCAACGCTCTTGTTTAAGAAAAAACAAAGTATTTATGAACCATGGTTGAGTTTTATACGGTCTGTTTAACAATTAAATGAAGAAGACAGTTTTCTTTGGTGAGACTGGTGAAGCAGAGCGACCTAGCATGAAGATTTGGCCATATGATGGAAAACAGGAAGAGAAGACGTTTGTAGCAGACACCACATTGATTGATGGTGTCTATGTGATAGACAGGCGATCGAGAAGAAACAGGCGCAGGAATCGCTGCAAATACCAAGGGTACGACCGGCGGGTTAGTGCAGACCGTCGTGGCAAAGCGGACGTTGACGAATATATCTAACACCCTCCCCACACAATCCTTTTTAGTCCGGTTTAATATACAAAGTTTTTTGTCGATCCGAACGTCTCATTCTGGCAGACGATTTTGTGGTAACTCGAAGTTATAAAGAAAAATATTTGGTTGTTTCATAATCTTTGCGATATACGACTTAAGATCTGTGTCAAAGTCTTATGCATTTATGTCAGTATTGGTTCGTGAATTTGAACCAGGTCAAAGTTATGCGCGCGGTTAAGATGTTACAAAAACTGGGCACGAAAAAAACGGGTTACACCATCGCCGTGTATTCTACAGTGAAAAAACAGACACCCAGGAGAATCGCCATGACAAGCGCATTTTTTATCCCTACTGTAAACCTGATGGGCGCAGGTTGCCTTGTCGATGCTGCCGACGCCATTAAGTCCCATGGCTTTAAACACGGCCTGATTGTGACCGATAAGGTACTGAACGAAATTGGCGTTGTAGAGAAAGTGGCGTCCTTGCTGGCAGAGCGTGATGTAAAAACCGTGGTATTCGACGGTACCCAGCCCAATCCAACCATTGGAAACGTTGAAGCAGGCTTGGCGATCCTGAAGGAAAATGACTGCGATTTCGTTATTTCCCTGGGTGGCGGTTCGCCTCACGATTGTGCAAAAGGTATCGCGCTGGTGGCAACTAACGGCGGCGAGATTTCGGATTATGAAGGTGTGGACCAATCAGCCAAAGCGCAGCTTCCACTGATTGCGATTAACACTACGGCGGGCACAGCGTCTGAAATGACCCGCTTCTGTATTATCACCGACGAAGCGCGCCATATTAAAATGGCAATCGTGGACAAGAACACCACACCACTGATTTCAGTCAACGACCCTGAACTGATGCTGGCAAAACCGGCGTCGTTGACTGCGGCAACAGGTATGGATGCCTTGACCCATGCGGTTGAAGCCTATGTGTCAACCGCCGCTACGCCGATTACCGATGCGGTTGCGATTAAAGCGATAGAGTTGATCCAGGCTAACCTTCGCACAGTCGTGAATGATGGCCAGAATTTGGTGGCACGAGAGCAAATGGCGTATGCACAGTTTATGGCGGGTATGGCTTTTAACAACGCATCGCTGGGCTACGTGCATGCAATGGCGCACCAACTGGGTGGCTTCTATGACCTGCCACACGGTGTATGTAATGCCGTGTTGTTGCCACACGTTCAGCGTTATAACGCCCAAGTCTGCCCAAGCCGCTTGCGTGATGTAGCGAAAGCGATGGGTGTAGACGTTGAGGGCTTAACACCTGAACAGGGTGCTGATGCCGCAATCAATGCGATCCAGGCACTGTCAAAAGATGTGGGTATTCCAGCAGGCCTTGAAGTATTGGGAGTAAAAGTGGACGATATTCCTGTTCTGGCGGATAACGCATTGAAAGATGCATGTGGTTTCACCAACCCGAAACAGGCAACACACGAAGAAATCTGCGAGATCTTCCGTAACGCAATGTAAGCCACACATCCTTTCTCGCATAAGCCGCTTTTCGAAGCGGCTTTTTTGAACCATCAAGAAGGGCTTGCCGTAGATTTCTGGTGACAGCAGGAGATCACGATGAAAATATCCCTTACCAAGCTCGAAAAATGCGTTGCTATCGATAAACTGATCATCCATTCACTGGATTTGTGCCTGTATCAGGCTTCCGTGATTATTGAGGGTGACGAATATTTCGTATGTCACGATGATGGCAATTTCCTTCGCTCTCACTCCCTTATCGACATCCAAAAATACTGTAAGAACCTCAAAGCAAAAGAGGCCGTGCTTCGACAGGAAAGCGCTTACGACGAGATGATTGGCGCATCCTCTAAAAGAGAGAGTAATGCATTGGAAGTGCCGCTGAAAGATCACGGACTTTATTAGGTTGCTGAGACCTGTCGACCTTGATAAATCCGACTATTTTTGTGTTGCGTCTCACCCCAGTTCAAATAAGATTTGAATCTCGGTTTGTACTGTATATTCTTTTAGTTTCCAGACGTTAACCATTCAAATCTTCAAGGATTTACTCGAAGGACGGCTAAATACGATGAGTACATTTTGGGGTAAAGTTAATGCGTCGCTTTCCGAGACGCTCAAGGATCTTTCTGAGTATCAGGAAAGGGTGTGGATTGTCAGTGTCCGCGACAACCAGCTGCTGAACGATTCTTTCGTTGTCTCGGAAGACACGTTTCGAGAGCCCATGGATTGGATGATCGACCAAGGGTATCCAGACGATGTGCTTGAAGCGCTGGAATACCAAAAGCTATCCCAAACCATCAGTGTTAAGGTTGGCAATGTTGAGCACTGTATCATGCGCGTAAAGTAGCGTAATGGCATCAAACTCCCTCAAAGATACAATGCGAGATTAGTGTATTTTCTATTTATTTTTCAATGGGTAACGATAAACTTCGTGCCATTGATGACGTTGTGTATTCATTTTTATGAAAAAAGTCATGCTTGGTGTTGCTACGGCAGCATTGCTTTCCGGTTGTGTTACCTTCCCAACGCAAGAATCAGAACAAGTGAAAGTTATCTGGGATGATGTGAGTGCTATTCAAGGTTGCGAACATCTGGGAACGGTGATTGGCTCTGAAGGTCATTTCTATGATTACTGGCTGCATGCTGACAAGGATATGGTCTGGGGGACACTGAACCAGATGCGCATCAAAGCCGCTGCAAAAGGTGCCGACGTACTGTATCTTTACCAGCCTTTTGGTTTCCTGAGCTCAGTCACCATGTTTGGTAATGCCTATGCGTGCGGTGAGAAACTGGCAGATACGGAGGTTGTTGCTGAAGAAGTTGCAGCCGAAGATTCTGCCGTCGAAGTCGAAGAGGCTAGCACTGAGGCCACAACGGATACCAGCGCAGGTGACGTGGAGTAATTTACCGTAATTCAAACAACCTTACAGTGCAAACGAAACGCACTGTTGAGTTAGATGGAAAAATTTATCCGTATGTCACTCTGGATGTTTCGTCATACAAAAATGCCGCTCGGATGAGCGGCATTGTGAGTCGGATTAATGCTTAACTGACAGCGCGTTACGCTTACGCGATATCAAAGCGGTCTGCATTCATCACTTTGGTCCACGCGGCAACAAAGTCTTTCACAAATTTCTCTTTGTTGTCGTCCTGTGCATAGACTTCGGCATATGCCCGGAGGATAGAGTTAGAGCCAAATACCAAATCCACACGGGTCGCTGTCCATTTCACTTCACCGCTGCTGCGTGAAACGATGTCGTAGGAGTTGCGGCCGGTTGGTTTCCAGCTGTAATTCATGTCCGTGAGTCCAACGAAGAAATCGTTGCTCAAGGTGCCGACGCGGTCGGTGAACACACCATGTTTTGAACCGCCGTAGTTGGTGCCCAGCACGCGCAGTCCGCCGATAAGTACCGTCATTTCCGGTGCTGTCAGGCCCAGCAGTTGGGCACGGTCCAGCAACATTTCTTCTGGTGCAACGGCATAGTGCTTCTTCTGCCAGTTACGGAAGCCATCTGCGACAGGCTCAAGTACCGCAAATGATTCAGTATCGGTCTGTTCCTGGCTTGCATCACCACGACCCGGTGCGAAGGGTACGGTGATGTTAACGCCCGCTGCTTTCGCTGCCTGTTCAACACCCAGGTTACCGGCCAGCACGATAACATCTGCCACGCTGACACCGCTTTCCTCGGCAATGGCTTCCAGTACATTCAGTACTTTGGCCAGTCGCTCCGGCTCGTTACCTTCCCAAGTGTTTTGCGGTGCCAGACGAATACGGGCTCCATTTGCGCCGCCACGTTTGTCAGAACCCCGGAATGTGCGCGCGCTGTCCCATGCGGTGGCAACCAGTTCGCTGACAGACAGGCCACTTGCTGCGATTTTCGCTTTTACTGCGTCAACATCATAGTCAGTGCGTCCCGCTGGGATTGGGTCTTGCCATAGCAAGTCTTCTGCCGGTACATCCGGGCCAAAGTAACGGGATTTCGGGCCCATGTCGCGGTGGGTCAGTTTGAACCATGCACGGGCAAACACCTCAGAGAAGTACGCAGGATCCTGATAGAATTTCTGGGAAATTTTCAGGTAGTCCGGGTCCATTTTCAACGCCATGTCGGCATCTGTCATCATTGGGTTGTGACGGATGCTTGGGTCTTCAACGTCGACAGGCTTGTTCTCTTCTTTGATGTCGACAGGTTCCCACTGCCATGCACCCGCTGGGCTCTTGGTCAGTTGCCATTCGTGGTTGAGCAGCATGTCAAAGAAACCGTTGTCCCATTGGATAGGGTTGGTTGTCCATGCGCCTTCAATGCCACTGGTCATGGTATCGCGGCCAATGCTACGGGTGGTGTGGTTTTGCCAGCCGAGGCCTTGTTCAGAGATATCAGCGCCTTCTGGATCTGGACCGATATTTTCGGCCTTGCCGTTACCGTGTGCTTTCCCGACGGTGTGACCGCCTGCGGTCAGGGCAACCGTTTCTTCATCGTCCATACCCATGCGGGCGAAAGTGACGCGCATATCCTGTGCGGTTTTCAGCGGATCCGGATTCCCGTCAACCCCTTCTGGGTTTACGTAAATCAGGCCCATCATGACTGCGGCCAGTGGGTTTTCCAGATCGCGTTCTTCTTTTGCATATCGGCTGTTTTCGCCGCCGCTTGGCGCCAGCCACTCTTGCTCTGAACCCCAGTAAATGTCTTTTTCTGGGTGCCAGATATCTTCACGGCCGAAAGCAAAACCAAAGGTTTTAAGACCCATCGACTCATACGCCATGTTACCGGCAAGGATTATCAAATCTGCCCAGCTGATCTTGTTGCCATACTTTTGTTTGATTGGCCAAAGCAAGCGGCGTGCTTTGTCGAGGTTGGCATTGTCTGGCCAGGAGTTGAGGGGAGCAAAGCGCTGGTTACCTGTGCTCGCGCCACCGCGACCATCACCAATCCGATAAGAACCTGCAGAGTGCCAAGCCATACGAATCATCAGGCCGCCATAGTGACCCCAGTCTGCTGGCCACCAATCCTGGCTGTCAGTCATTAATGCTTTGAGGTCATTTTTCAGTGCGTCAACGTCTAACGTTTTGAGGGCTTCCCGATAGTTGAAATCGGCACCGAGGGGATTGGATTTGGTGTCGTGCTGATGAAGGATGTCGAGGTTGAGTGCATTTGGCCACCAGGTGACATTAGAATTGCCGGATGATGTCATTGCACCGTGCATTACCGGGCATTTGCCCGCGCTTCCGTTTTTGTTATCCATGCTTTGCACCTTGATTGTGTTTTCAGTTCGTGTTTAAGAATGTGTGTTTCTCTACGCTTCCTAATATTGACAATAATCCTGATTGGTAAAAAAGGACAATGGCTTTGTTCTATGAGTGCAATAGGATCGTTCTATCGTCATTTTTTAGGAGGGGTAAAGTGTGCGGGTTCATGGCACCACTCTCGTGGGCTTTGGTCTCTAAATAGCCCATTTCCGGTAGAAAAATTTTTGCGGAACAGTGTGAGTTGTTGGGCAGGGACACGCATGGCCCCTGCCTTTGGACGTTATGTGGCTTTCCAGCACCCGCTGTTGACAAGGGTATCGGTGACCTTATCGACGGCTTTTCTGGCACGAGTGACAATCTCATCGATGTCGGTGCAGTCAACAATCAACGGTGGTGCAAAGCCGAGGATGTCACCGTGGGGCATGGCTCGGGCAATTAATCCCTGCTCCAGACACGCTGTCGCAATTTGTGGGCCGACTTTCAGGTTAGGATCGAAATGTTCACGTTTGTGCCTGTTGCTGGAAAACTCAAGGGCATGAAGTAAACCAATACCGCGGCTGTCACCGACAAGAGGGTGATCAGCAAAAGCAGCTTTCATCTGCTGCTGGAAGTATGCGCCGGTGTCACGGGCGTTTGCCGTCAAGCCTTCCCGTTCAATGATGTCAAGGTTACACAGGGCAGATGCCGCGCCGAGCGGGTGACCGGAATAAGTATAGCCATGGCCGAATGCCCCCCATTGGTCTGTCCCGTCTTCGAGCACGTTCCATACTTTTTCGCCGACCATAACGCCAGATAACGGTTGATAGGCGGAAGTGAGACCTTTGGCAACGGTAATAAGATCTGGCTTCATCTCGTACATGATGGACCCGAAATCGGCCCCCAGACGGCCAAACCCGCACACCACTTCATCAGATATCAGCAGAATGTCGTATTTATCCAGTACGTTACGGATTTCCTGCCAGTAACCTTGCGGCGGCGGAACAATACCGCCTGTCCCAAGAACAGGCTCGGCAATCATAGCTGCCACCGTTTCCGGGCCTTCGGCGAGGATCATTTTTTCCAGCTCACCGGCGCAGTGTCTGGAGAACTCGCGCTCGGTCATGCCATCATCTTCCCGGCGGTAGTAGTACGGCGCAATGGTGTGTTTAATCCGCTCAAGTGGCAGGTCAAAGTGTGCGTAGAAGAGGGGCAGTCCGGTCAATGAGCCGGAAGCGATGCTTGAACCATGATAGCCACGGTCTCGGGAGATAATTTTCTTTTTCTCCGGCAAACCGCGTACATTGTTGTAGTACCAGACCAGTTTGAGCTGGGTTTCATTGGCATCGCTGCCGGACATGCCGTAATAGACTTTGCTCATGCCTTGCTCTGCCATCTTGAGGATCCGTTCAGACAGAGTGATCAGGGCTTCATTGGTGTGGCCGACATAGGTGTGGTAGTAGGCGAGCTTTTTCGCCTGCTCGTAGATGGCTTCTGCCATCTCTTCGCGTCCATAGCCGATGTTGACGCAATAAAGCCCGGCAAAGCCATCAATCAGCTCAACACCCTCGGAATCTCGAATGCGGATACCTTTGGCATCGGTAATGATGCGACCCGCCATTTCGCCATGGGCATACTGTTTGAGATGGGTAGAGGCGTGAAACACGTTCTGGCGGTCTGTCTCAAGCAGGGCTTTGGTATCAATGTTCTGAGTCATAACACACTCCTTTTTTCGTCAGCAGCCGCTGGCTGTGGGTAAACCGCCGAGGCAGTAGTATTTGATTTCGCTGTATTCATCGAATCCGTGGCGACTGCCTTCACGGCCGAGGCCGGATTGCTTCATGCCGCCAAAAGGAATGGGATGACCTGTCATCTTCACGCTGTTGACACTCACCATGCCAAACTCCAATCCACGCATCAGTTTCCAGATGTGGCGAATGTCGTGACCATAGATATATGCGGCGAGGCCGTATTCGGTGTCGTTAGCCTGTGCAATCACCTGATCCAAATCGTCATATGCCAGCACGCCCGCAACCGGGCAGAAGTTTTCTTCGCGGTAAACGGCCATGTCCGGCGTGACATGGGTCAGCAGCACGGGGTTGAAGAAGTTATTGCCCGGCGGTGTTTGGCGGTTTGTTGTAATCAGGTTTGCGCCTTTTTCCAGCGCATCATCCACCAGTTTTTGCGCCTTTTCGACGGCCTGTCGGTTGATCAGTGGCCCGATATCGATGTTTTTGTGCATGCCGTTGCCCACTCGCAGTTTCTGCATGCCGGATGCAAAGGCATCGATAAACGCGTTATAACGATCTCTTGGCACAAAAATCCGGTTCGCGGCAAGGCAATCCTGACCAGACGTCTGGAATTTGGCATCGATAGCGGCTTTTGCTGCGTCTTTAATGTCCATATCAGGCAGCACAATGAAAGGGGCATTGCCGCCGAGCTCCATCGAGCATTTCTTGACGGTGTCTGCACTCTGGCGAAGCAGTATTTTGCCGACGCGGGTTGAGCCGGTGAAAGAGAGGGCTTTGACTTTTTCTGACGCGCAGAGGGTTTCAGAGATCATGGGGACATCACCGGTCACCACGTTAAACACACCGGGCGGAATATCGGCGCGTTCGGCAAGTTCGGCCAATGCCAGTGCTGAAAAGGGCGTTTCATTGGCTGGTTTTACGACCACGGTACAGCCAATTGCCAGCGCTGCCGCGGCTTTTCGTGTGATCATCGCGTTGGGAAAGTTCCAGGGCGTGATAAGTGCAGCAACACCGATGGGTTCACGAATGGTGGCCAGTTGTGCATTGGCGATGTGGCTGGGAATGGTTTCACCATAGGCGCGGCGTGCTTCTTCGGCAAACCAACTGACAAATGACGCGCCGTACCCGATTTCGCCACGGGCTTCTTCAAGCGTTTTACCTTGTTCCAACACCATTAAGCGCGCCAGATCTTCTTTGTTTTCTAACAACAGACGGTGCCACGCCATCAACTTCACCGCACGTTGCTCTGCAGAAAGCGCCCGCCATGTGGTAAACGCCTTGTCAGCAGTGCTGATGGCGGTCTCGACCTGTGCTTTTTTCAGCGAGGTGACATAACCGATGACGTCGTCGTTGACAGGGTTGGTGACGGCGATGTCCTGCTTGCCCGTTACCCATTTCCCGTTGACGTAAGCAAGCTGGCGAAACAGGCAGGCATCATCCAGATGTTCCAGCACGGCATGGCTTGCTTTTCCGTCATGTAGCAGATTTAGCTCGGTCATAATATGACCTCCCCGGTTGAGTAAATGCGTTCTCCCACTGAAAAGGTATGCCAGCCGCCGCGAAATTGTTTTCTGTTAGGCAGGCAAAACAAGGCTGTTTTTTTTAAATCTGGCTTTAAGAGTGTCTGTTTTTTCTGGCGAAACGTGGGAAGGGATGAATACCCCGGCGTGTATCTTTGATCATCGAATCAGGTTTTCGTCGATCTCAATCACTGCCTGTTGGTGCTTGATGGTTTTGGTCACAATGTAGGTATAGTAACGCTCAATCCCAAGGTCTGACATCAACCAGCTGTCGACAAGGCGCTGGTATTGGTCGATGTCTTTTGCCATTACGCGGAGGATGTAATCCACGCCGCCGCCGGTTGCAAAGCAGTCTACAACCTCTGGACATGCCTGCATGGCGTGCTCGAAACGCCCAAAGCTTTCTGCATCATGTTTTCCCAGCGTGACTTCAACCAGTACCGGCGTTTTCTTTGCCAAAATACCGGGGTTGATTTTGGCGCCATAGCCTTCAATGATCCCGGCTTCTTCAAGGCGTTTGACCCGCTCCCAGCATGGGCTGATCGACAGGTTGATTGCGTCGGCAAGGTGTGACTTGGTGATGCGCCCCTGAGTGGCCAGAATGTGAAGGATTTTGGTGTCGTAACGATCAAGCCGCATTGCGTTCTCCAAATGGCAGAGGTGGGAAAGCCAACGTGCAGTGAATCCCGTTGTTTACCTGCCTTCCTGTAAGCGTGGTATAGTGTTGGAAATATTGGAAATTCAGGGATTATTGAAGAACGGGTTTCGCCAGCACGGCGAAGGTATCACCGATATTAATTAAAGCCATGTGCCGTCGGGCGGCAAGGATACCGTCTGTTTGGGCGCGGTACTCGGTCGGACATTCTCCGGTCCGTTCCATGGAATAGATGTGGGCAATAAGATCGCCTTGTCTGATTTTCTCTCCCAGTGACACGCACATCTCGAGGATGCCGCTGTGCTCACTCTGCAAATAGCATTGGGCAGTGGGGATCTCCAGATACTGAGGCGCGGCGGGTGGGTCAATATAAGTTTTTTGTAAGATGCCACTGTAGATCAGGAAGTTGTGGATGCCTCGATCGGCGATTTCGAGGGTTTCAGGTGTCGTTGTGCCACCTCCGCGCAATTCGGTGGTGACAAACACTTTCCCCTGATTCTCGACGGCAGTGTCATAGAGCTGGGTTGGATCCATTTCTTCCATGTAAAAGCAGTAAGGCGCGCCAAACAGTCTTGCACCTTCCAAACAACGCTGTTCCAGGGGTTTGTCGCGCAAGCGGTGTGCGGCAGCGAAAGGCAGGATGTCCAGCGTCTTACCGCCGGAATGGATATCCAGTGCGGTGTCGCACATGGGGATAAGGTAGCGGTTGAAATAGTCCGCCATGCGTTCGGTCATTCCCCCGTAAGGATGACCGGGAAAAGCGCGGTTCATGTTGCCATTATCGATAGGGGAAACCCGGTTGCCTGCTTTTACCGCAGGCTGGTTCATCATGGGGATGATAATGACCCTGCCTTTAATCTGGTTAGGGCTGAGCGAATGACAAAGCTTCAACAGTGAGGTAATGCCTTCGTATTCATCGCCATGGTTACCGCCGGTTAACAGGGCGGTGTGTCCTTCGCCATTTTTGATGACAGTGATTGGCGTCATAATGGCGCCCCACGCAGAACCGTCATGGGAATAGGGCAGTTTTAAAAAGCCATGCTGGATTCCGTCGGCCTCAAAATTCACGGTGGCAGATACTGAACTTGGCGGAAGCGTTGCCATAATCTTTTCGTCCCTACGTTTCAGTGTTTAACAAATAGCTGTCGGGGGAAATTACACAGAGTTTCTGCACCGTATTTTGTGATCACAATACTTTCCGTGGTCTCCATGCCCCAGTCGTCCATCCACAGGCCCGGCATAAAGTGAAAGGTCATGCCTTCTTTCAGCACTGTGTTGTCCGTCGGGCGCAGGCTCATGGTGCGCTCGCCCCAATCCGGGGGATAGCTGATACCAATAGGGTATCCACAGCGTGAACCACCACGGTCAAACCCATATTTTTCCATGGTGGCATTAAGGGCGGCGGCAATGTCACCACAGGTGTTACCGGGTTTGGCAACCATAAGCCCTGCCTCAAGACCTTCATTCAATGCATCGTTAGCCCGTTTGAAGTGATCTGCTGGCTCACCAAGATAAATGGTGCGTGATAGCGGACAGTGATAACGACGATGCACGCCTGCCATTTCAATGAAAGTGCCTTCGCCTTTCTTGAACGGTTTATCATCCCAGGTTAAGTGTGGTGCTGACGCATCAATCCCTGATGGTAACAGGGGGACGATGGCTGCGTAATCGCCAAAATGACCGTCATGGCCGATCACAGAATGCTTGTTAATTTCAGCCACCAGAATGTGTTTTGGCAAACCTGGCTCAATTAATTCGTAGGCGACCCGGTGCATGTTCTCGACAATACGGGCGGCGGCGCGCATGTAATAGAGCTCCTGGTCTGATTTTTCTGCCCGGCACCAGTTAACCAGTCCGGTTGCATCAATAAACGAGGCGTTAGGCAGGTTTTCCTGTAATGATTCATAGGCAGTCGCGCTGAAATAGTAATTGTCTTTCTCTACGCCAATGCGTCCTCTATCCCAAAATCTTTCATATAAGATTGTATTGGCAAGGTATTCCATGGGATGGAGAGGAGGATTCATCACATAGTGGTCGGGGTAGCCAATCACGTTTTCGCGATGCATATACACAGTGCGGCGTGCGCCGTTGGCATCCTGTCCACGGCCGAACCAGATGGGTTCGCCGGTATGACCGATGACAACACACTGAGGCACGTAAAACGACCAACCGTCATAACCTGTCAGCCATGACATATTGGACGGATCATGGACGATCAATAAATCCAGTTCATGGTGTTCCATGACTGCACGGACTTTCGCCAGCCGGACGCCGAACTCATCAAGCGTAAAATTAAGCACAACGTCACTCATGCCCCTTCCTCCTTATATACCGCCCCTGTAGGACGAACGTTGACATCACAAGAGTCATCGCCAGTCATCAACTGCTATAAGTGGTGGAATTTGGGGTCAATATTCCGCCTTGTCAGCAAGATGAATGTTTTGCCTCTCAGCTTTGTTTTGTCACGGCCAGCTCGTGTTGTTAGATGGCTTGACATGCCTCATTAAGAACTGTGAATACCTCTACAAATGTAATGCAATGTACTGCAATGTAACAAAAGTGTTTATAAAACAGTTTACTTTACACTTACACCATTGGTTTCAAATTGGTCAATAAAAATATTGAACTATGACTTTCGGGCTAACTTTCAATATGGGGCGAGAAAACAAAAACGCGCCATAGAAGGGCGCGTATACTCTCAGGCAAGCCTGTCAAGATCAGTGCGTTTTCTTGCCACCAAAATACTTTTCCAGAATCTCAGGTGTTAATTCACCTTTGGCTTCAAGCGCTTTCAGCTCTGCTGCAATGCGCTTTTGCTCTTCCATTGAAGGTAAAGGAATATCCGGTTCGCGTTCTGGCGCATGTTTAATCAGGTTTTCTATATCGATCATGTCGTCTTTCACCTATTGAGCGTTAGAGGCCATTTTAATGAAAAAGCGCAAGCGCTAGCAAGTTTGCGAGTTTCATATCTGTGGCGTGACGAATCTTAATCAATGTCTTGTGTTTTGCGCTAATTTATAACACTGTAACAAATAGAAAATAAACGTTACATGTTCAGGTGCCGTACTTCATTGATGCTAAATAAGATGCTCGAAAATGATGCCGAGAATATGCAAGCTTGATAAAACCAGTGAACTTGGTTGCTTGTGTATCACTATAATAAGAATGAAGGGAAGGTAGCTATGTCAGATTATATTGAAGTCTACGTTGTGAATGCATTTGTCGCTGACAATCAGGGGGGGAATCCTGCTGGGGTAGTTCTTAACGGCGAGAATCTCAGTGCCAAACAAATGCAGTCCATTGCTGCAGATTTAGGTTATTCTGAAACTGCGTTTGTTTTACCCTCCCAAAAAGCAGATTATCACGTTCGCTTTTTCACGCCGACTGAAGAGGTCGATCTCTGTGGTCATGCAACTGTCGGTACGTTTTCGACGCTGTATAAAGTTGGGAAAATTGAAGCCGGTGACTATACCCAGGAAACAGGTGCTGGCGTGCTGGGCGTGTCTATTACTCAGGAAGGCCGTGTCAATATGCAGCAGGCATTACCGACGTTTGGCAACTCGTTCAATGCCGAGGACATTGCACCACTGCTTGGCCTTACCGCTGAAGATATTCTGGCAACTGGCCTACCAGTCAAGTCTGTTTCGACTGGTCTGTGGGATGTCATTGTACCTGTGAATAATGAAAGCCGTTTGTTGCAGATCACGCCGGATTTTGACGCGATTTCTTCCTTCAATCACAAGTCTAAAACTGGCGCTATCCACGTATTTGCGCTAACACCTACTGAATCTGATATTTCCGCACGCTGCAGGAATTTTGCTCCGTTGCTGGGTATCAATGAAGAGTCTGCAACGGGTAGTGCGGCAGGGGCATTGGCATCTTACCTCCACGTGTATCAAGGTGGCAAATACCGCTACCTGTTCGAGCAAGGTGAGGTGTTAAACAGGCGCTCTCTGCTTTGGGCAAGTGTTGAATCTGATGATGAAAAGATCACGGCAGTATTTGTCGGTGGAATGAGCGATAAGCCCCTGCGAATTCCATATCGGCTGAGTGAAGTCACGACGTAATAGTCAAAAGGAGCGAAACTGCTCTTTTTTATGCTTTGTTGAGCTGTATCTGCTCGCCTAAAACGCTTTTTGCGAGAACGAAATTTAACCACCAAAGATCAGCAGCCCTTCGATAGATTGAGTATATTTAGCGGAAAAAGAAGGAAAAATACCACCAGTAGTCTAATTTTTAATTAGGGTTTCTTACAAGTGGGACGTGTACTGCGTGGCCGAAATATTCTTCTCCTGTCAGCCGGTTTTTGACAATGACCTCGAACAATGGGGGAGTGAATTGCTCTTTCGCGAGGGGTTGGAAAACAAATTCCCATCCATTGACGAGGATACGGCAACGTCCCGTATCCTCAGTGCAAACTTTTTAGCGTGTGGTGGTAAGCCGGGAGATACCCGTTACATTGTCAGCTTCGGCGAATCTTCGCTGGTAGATGAAATTCCTCTATCAATGCCACCACAGAGCCTGATTATCTCTATTACTGATGATTGCACGCCCAAACCAGAGGTTGTCAGTAAACTGCGTATCTATCGCACAGAAGGTTACCGGATCCTGATGGACGGTCAGGCCATGGTTAATGAATGGCGAAATTATCTGGAGCTAGTGGATATATTCAGTATCAGTATGGAGCGTTCAAAGCCATCCGAATGGGAGGAGGAGATTGAGCAGTACTCACAACAAGTTTTTCTGGCAAGAAAAGTAGAAAAACAAGAAGAATTGGTTGCTGCGCAAAGCAGTGGATTTGCATTGTTTCAGGGATACTTTTTTGAGAAGCCACAAATTAAACGCTCTGAAGACGTTGCCCCCTCAGTCATGTCCCTTTTGGATGTCTACATCACTGTCAATCGCAATCCGGATGATATCGATACGTTGACAAAAATCATCTCGAAAGACGTTTCACTGTTTTACAAAGTGGTGGCTAGCGCCAACATTCTGGCGAAAACCAAAGCCAATAAAATCTCCAACCCAAGGCAGGCCGTGGTGTATCTTGGGGGTCAGGCGTTACGTCGGCTTGTTTCTTTATTGATCATGTCAAATCTTAATCACCAACATGCCCACCAACTGCAAAGCGTCTCCCTTACCCGGGCAACATTTCTTTCTTCACTGAACATCTATGGCGGCGGTGCTTTCAACAAAGATGAGGCGTTTATTGTGGGAGCTTTTTCCATGCTTAACGTTATGCTCAGTAAGCCGATGGCAGACATTGTTGGAGACTTGGATCTCTCCAATGATGTCAAGCGTGCTTTAATCGGTAAGGAGGGCATCTACGGGCAATTATTAAGCCTGTGCCATGATATAGAACATGGGAATTGGAACGGCGTGGTTCACTGGTGTAACCAAATGAATCTGAATGACAGAGCCGTTTTGAAAGAGTTCGAACAGGCTCGCAGCAGCACGGCGGAAATCACCGCCAGCATGCAGGTGTAACAGTATGCTGATGATGCGGACAAAACTCGCTATCATTCTGTTGATCTGCGGTACGTTGATCCTCGGTGTGTTTGGCGTATTCAATTATTACAAAACCTATGAACGCCTCTATGGTCAGATGGACTATAAACTTTCTGCGATCGCCACACGCCTTGCCTATCGGCTTCCTGCAAATATGTGGAATTACGATTTCGATACCGTTATAAAAGATTTGGAAAGTGAGTCCTCTTCCCGGTTTGTTTATCGCATTGAGGTCATATCAAAAGACGATAATTTTCGCCATATTACCGCTCCAAAAGATGGTGAGTTTGACAACGAATTCCGGTTGCGCAGCATTCCCCTTATTTATAACGGGTTAGGTGACGAGACCAAAGTCGGTGATTTGATCATCTATGAAGACCCCAGATCAGTTGAAAGCACGCTGACTTCTGAAATTGTCTCCGGTATCGTGCAAGTCTTCTTGCTCGATCTGATTATTATGTTCCTGATCTGGAAATATGCGCGGGCAATTAAAGAAATAGAATCGAGCAAGAACTACCTCAACACTATCATTCACAGTTACAAAGATGGCCTGTTGGTTCTGGGAGAGAATCACCAAGTTTCCACGTTGAATGAAGCAGCAAAGCGAATGTTTGAGCTGGATGATGTGCCGTTGGAGGATATCACTTTGTCGAAGATCATCGCCAAAGTGGTACCAGATTCACGCGCCTACTTCTCCCAGTCACTCTATGGGTTTAATACTAAGAACATAAACTACGAACTGATCCGAACCCATGACCGGCAGATTGTGCAAGTGCGTTCCAACAAAATAGATGTTAACGAAAAAACGCTTCAGGTCGCCATTATCCGGGATATTACTGAACAACACCTCGACAAGATGAAAGTGTCAAAAGGCGCTGAGCTCTTTTCCGCTGTAAAAGCCCTGCAAGATAAATTTCTGGTCAGTGATGACTTCCATAACAGTTTCCGTGAGGTGCTGAAAATCCTGTTGAAGATAGGAGAGAGTAACCACGGTATTATTGTTGAGCTTGATCACGGGGAGCCTGACAGATATCGGGTGCTGGCGCAAACAAGACTTATCGCCAATGGCTATGTGTCGGAAGATTTTGTCCGTGACGTAGTGGGACGGGTTATCGATACCAAAAAAGGCGACAGGAGTCTTCAGTTGATGGGACTTTCGGCCAACAGTGGAAAATTGATCATTAATGCACTCAGTATGCCTCTCTATCTTTCTAACCAGTTGGTGGGTGTTGTTTGCTTATTTGATGAGTCTACCAATTATGAAGACGATCTGGTGTCCTGGTTAGAGCCAGTGCTTTCCAGTTTGAGTGCCATGGTGAACTTTGTTCGCCAGAAAAAACTCAATGACATGATTTCAGAGGAAATGGTTCGAGCCAAAGAAGACGCTGAGCGAGCGAACGAGGCGAAAACCAATTTTCTGGCAATGATGAGCCATGAGATCCGAACCCCGATGAATGGGATTGTGGGTATGTCGAATTTGTTAAAGGAAACGGATCTCAACCAACAGCAATCCTACTTCGTCGATACGCTTATTCACTCATCTAACGCATTACTCAATATCATCAATGATGTGCTTGATCTCACCAAAATTGAAGCGGGGAAAATGCGTCTGATTGAACAGGAAAGTGAATTGACAGATCTGGTGCATGATGCACTTGTTGTGTTTCACGCTAAAGCAGTGGAAAAGAACCTGCGTTTGCATTGCCTGATTGATCCCCATTTACCGCGCTGGTTAATACTGGATCCTGTCCGCTATACCCAAATCATCCTTAATTTGGTGGGGAATGCGCTCAAATTTACCAAGCATGGTTCAGTGATGGTGCATTTAAGCCAGGTGACGGAAGGGGACTCGGACATGCTGCGGCTGGAAGTCAAAGACTCTGGTATAGGCATTCCCGAAGACAAGCTGCATAACATCTTTGAAAACTTTACTCAGGTGGATAATTCCTATTCCCGCTCTTATCAGGGAACTGGGTTAGGTTTACCCGTCTGTCGTAAGTTTATTGAGTTGATGGGTGGCGATATACGTGTCGTCAGTAAAGAAGCTGTCGGTACCACATTTACGGCCGATGTGCCGCTTGTTGTGACACCGAAGCGCCCGCAGACATTGCTGGAAGGGTTGGTTGTCAATCCGGATATCCGGGATATGAAAGTGTTGGTGGTCACTGAGGACACCCAACTCTACATGGTGCTCAGCACTTATCTTGAAAGCATGGGTATGGCCGTTGAGCAGCTTTATGGTAAAAATGTGTTGTCGGAAAGCATAGACGGTTCGACCTTGCTGATCATCGATGACAACATGATGAGCGATGTCCGGCCAGCAATTAGCCGAGCGGCGAATACCATTTTGATCAGTCACAACGGCATCGTAGAGCAGATGGGGATGCCTTGTCTGATCAACCCAATCAATCCATATGCCCTCGCTCATGCTTTAACGTATGATTCGCCAATCGAAAACAACCTGCAGGAAGAGAATATTGAACCAGTCCATTTTGGTGGTTTGAAAGTATTGATTGCAGAAGACCATTTGGTTAACCAAGATTTGATGGTATTGGTACTCAATAGTCTTGGGTGTGAATCTACATTGGCAGACAATGGGTTACAGGCGCTTGAACAACACAAAGCCAATCCTTTCGATTTAATTCTGATGGATTGTCAGATGCCTGAAATGGACGGCTTTGAAGCGACCCGTAACATCCGTGAGTTCGATCAAAACGTCCCCATCATTGCGGTGACAGCCAATGCGTTGTCAGGGGATGCAGAACGTTGTCTGGAAGCGGGGATGAACGCACATTTGGCGAAGCCTTTTACTAAAGATCAATTGGTTAACCTGATGATGTTGTACGTATCTGATGCCAAAAGAAACCCGGTGTCAGAGGAATGGAAGTTTCAGCGCGAGACCAGTGTTGAAGCGGAAGACCATACTAAAGGGGAGCGGCTGTCTCCCGCCATTGTGGCGTGTACCAGTTTCGATCTTGATCAGCTTAAAGATCAGGTAGGGGATAGTGCCGAGCTGTTAACCCATATTCTCACCAAATACCTTTCAACCCAACAGGCCGATCTTGATGCATTTGAATCTGCGATGAAAGTGTCAGACATGTCTGGTGTGAGAAAAATTGCTCACAAGATGAAAGGTGCAGCCGCTATGATTGGTGCCAGGGAACTGGCCGATATTTGTCTTTCTATTGAAAAGGAAGACGTTGAAGCGTCCGATACCATTCCCATTCAGCGGAAGTTAGAGCAAATTCATGATAGAACTGCAGCCATCCGTCGTGAAATAGAAAACCTCGTTCGGGGCCATCTGCACTTTACTTCTTTGTGATACAAACCAACGTTTGTTGGTCTTGTCCATGTTGATTATATCCCCCCAGAGCCTTACAGTTTTTCTGCCCAATAAAACATCATCCTGCCTGACGATTAGGCTCATTGAAAAGTCTTCTTTGTACACGTATTTTTCATTTAAGAATCTTGCTATGTATCACACACCAAAAAACATCAAAAAGTAGCGTATATTTCCACTCTGAATTTTCACTATAAAAAACAATGAAATAGACGCATTTTTTGTCTGTGGATAACGAATTTTTTATCCACAAAAACAGTTGATAAGTCGGTAGACTTCTCATGGGGGTACTGATCTGGAGCGGCTTACGAGAATGTCAATACCTGGACTGTCTAAAGGGAGAGAAGTGAAATGTCCGGTTGCAGAAAAAGACAAAACCTGTCCACGCCAATCACGAAGATTTTGTGATTGAAGGTGAGCAAGTTTTGTTTATATACAAGAGATTGACTATTTGCTGATGGCTTTAACTGAAAGTGTGAGATCAAACAAAGCCATCGGTTCGTCACCATGAAGGCTTGGGCAGGTAGCAGTAATGCGGACAGGCTGATTAACCCGCTCGCCTGTGGAAAGGGTTTGGTCGAGCATTTGGTCAATTAGCTTTCCATCATTGCAGGTAAAAAGTACATCGGCCTCTGGTCGTTTCAGGAACTCGGCAGTGACAGCCTTAAACGCGAGAGAAATCTTCTTGCCCCTGGCCTCGGCTTTGCTCATTGCCATAAAACCGCCCGCCACATCTGCCCCCACAGCGAGAGTGCCGAAATACATGCTGTTGAGGTGGTTTTTGGTCTTACGTTTTAACGGAATCCGGATCTGTACCTGCTCCTCATTCAATACCAAAATGTTAGGGCGGCAATACCAGATAAGGGGAACCTTGAAAAAGCCAAACAGTTTGAGCATTCGGTTGGCGTGGGCGAGCGTCTGTTTCATGCTTCATCCTTGAAGAAAAAGATGTTCTCACCCTATGGTCCAACTGGTCGGATGTCAATGTTAACGCGTTGTGAAGATTTGCCTATGTGATCAGTCCGAGCAATTGGGCCCGGCAAAACGCCACAATGGTTTTGCTGTCCTGAATCTCATTATTGGCAATCATGTGTTGCACCTCATTGACGCTGAAATGTACCACTTCAATGATTTCATCCGCGTCCATTTCAGCACTGCATGGGTGAAGCTGTCTGGCGACAAAAAGGTGCTGGGTTTCATTGCAGAATCCGGGCGCAGGCAGGGATTCGCCAATAGCATGCCATTCCTCAGCCCTGAGCTGCGCTTCTTCCGCAAGTTCACGCTCTGCACAGACACGGGGAGATTCATGGGCCTCAAGTGTCCCAGCTGGAAATTCATAAATCCACTGGCGGATAGACGGGCGATACTGGCGAATCATGACCAGTTTACCGTCGTCAGCAATGGGCAGGATCAGCACGGCACCGGGGTGTTCAAGAGTGATGTGTTTCGTGATAAGGCCATTTGGCAGGATGTGCTCACTCTCTTCCAAAGAGAACCTTTTCCAGGCAAAAAGTTGTTTCGGTTTATTCATCGTGTGGGGTCCCAGTTAGATAAGCAAAGTACACTACGCCGATTACCGGGTAATAGAGATAATGGGTTGTTTTATGTACTTGAAAATGTGATCCATGCCAATAAAAACTGCGTCTAATTTCAGAAGTATGGTAGAATCCGCGCCAATTTTGTGGGAGTTGGGAAAGCCATGTGGGCGCAATAACTCCCTGTACCAACGCAAGTTACCGCTATTTGGTGACTTGGTATAGATGATAATTCTGGAGTATTACCTTGCAATTTGAAGACCTGGGTTTAGACAAACGCCTTTTAAAAACGATGGAGCTCTGGGGATTTGATACCCCGACGGATGTGCAGGCATCTGCGATTCCTGTCGTTTGTGCAGGGAAAGATCTGCTTGCGTCGTCTAAAACCGGATCAGGTAAAACACTGGCTTTCCTCTTGCCGGCATTACAGCGTGTGATGCGCAGCAAAGCATTCAGCCGTTCTGGTCCCCGAGTTGTGGTGCTGGCTCCCACCCGTGAACTGGTAAAACAGGTGTATGGCGAGCTACGTAAGCTGCTTGCCGGCACACAGTACAAAGGGATGCTGATTCTGGGTGGAGAGAACTTCAACGATCAAGCAAAAGAATTTCGTAAAAACCCTGCCTTTATCGTGGCGACACCAGGCCGTTTGGCGGACCATCTGGAGCATCGTCACCTGTCATTGGAAGGCTTGGAGCTGCTGATTCTGGATGAAGCTGACCGTATGCTGGATCTGGGCTTTGCACCACAATTAAAAGCAATTAACAGCGCTGCAAACCACCGTCGCCGCCAGACATTGATGTTTTCAGCAACACTCGATCACCAGCAGGTGAATGAGATTGCAGCGGATATGCTTAAAGAGCCCAAACGTGTTGCCATTGGCTTTGTGAATGAAGAGCACAAAGACATCGAGCAGCGTTTTTTCCTGTGCGATCACCTTGACCACAAACAGGCTTTGCTCGATCGGGTGATGGAGCAAGAGTCTTACCAGCAAGTGATGATCTTTACGGCGACACGTGCAGACACAGATCGCTTGGCGACATGGTTTGTCGAACGTGGCATCAAAGCGGTTGCCCTGAGTGGTGACCTGAGCCAAAGCGCCCGTAACCGTATCATGAATGAGTTCGAGCGTGGCCTGCACAAAGTGTTGGTGACCACGGATGTTGCGTCCCGTGGATTGGATATTTCGAATGTTTCCCATGTGGTGAATTTCGATATGCCAAAACATGCTGAAGAATACGTGCACCGTATTGGTCGCACCGGCCGTGCGGGCAATAAAGGTATTGCAATCTCATTCGTGGGGCCGAAAGACTGGAACAGCTTTAAAAACATTGAAGGCTTTCTGGACAAACGCATGAGTTTCCAAACCCTTGAAGGCCTGGAAGGGAAGTTCAAAGGACTGGCACCGAAGAAAAAGAAAACCTTCAGCAAAAAGCCGCAACACAAGAAGAAGGGGGATAAACCTACCCAGAAAAAAGCGGCAGTACCGAAGAAGCGCAACAAAAGCTTCTACCAAGGCGTGGCTGTGGGTGAGCAGGTGTTTGCGATTAAAAAGAAAAAGCCGACAGAAGAATAATCGGGCTGGACTGAAAATAGCGCCTTTCACTGGCGCTTTTTTATCGTTTGGATATATCACTCGGTTTAACATCTCTTTGACTGCCCGGTCCAAACTGTTCATAAATTGAAAAACAAAAAAATAAAAAACAAAAGGGAAATAAAATGCACGCAGCTCAGATCAACGGCAAAAAGATGTCGTACTTGGATGTTGGCGAAGGCCCGGTTGTGTTGTTTGGTCACAGCTACCTTTGGGATTGCGACATGTGGCGACCGCAAATCGAGGTACTCAGCAAAAAGTACCGTTGCATTGTGCCTGAACTGTGGGCGCATGGTCAGTCAGAGGAAGCACCGGAAACCACCACATCGCTGATTGATTATGCTGACGATATTCTCTTGCTGATGGATAGCTTAGGCATTGAACAGTTTGCACTGGTTGGTTTGTCTGTTGGCGGCATGTGGGGCACTGAATTGGCATTGAAAGTGCCGGGTCGAGTGAATGCCTTGGTGTTGATAGATACCTTTATCGGCTATGAACCAGAGGTAGCCAAAGAAAAGTACTTTGCGATGTTTGATACTATCGAGCAAATGGGCATGATCCCGCCCTTCATGGTGGATGCAATTACGCCTCTGTTTTTTGCCAACGATGCTGAAACGGCCAATCCCGGATTGGTTTCTGCCTTCAAGGATAAGTTAACGAGCTTGAATGGTGAGTCAGCAAAAAATATTGCCAAGGTTGGGCGAATGGTTTTCGATCGCCGTGACACGTTTGACGATATTGAAAAGCTGACAGTTCCAACATTGATTATGGTAGGGGCTGAAGATAAGCCACGCCCACCGCTGGAATCTATGCTGATGCATGATGCGATTGATGGAAGCGAATACAAGGTCATTCCTAACGCGGGGCATATCAGCAACCTTGAACAGGCAGATGTTGTTACCCAAGCGCTCACCGACTTTCTTTCCCGCCACCTGTAAATCCCCGAAAGCCGTTGAGGCGGCTTTCTTTTTGTCGTCAAACAGCGCTCAGCCTTGTATATCAGTTCGAGCATTTTCAGGTTGGTTGGGTATATTTGTGTGGCAGAGGTTACAAAATGCACCATCCAATGTGATTTTTTATCTATTTCCCTTTTCTAGTATGTGAGTTGAACACAACAGAAAGGGAAGACAACAATGAATAAACTCGCCGTGGCTACGATTGCATCACTTTTATCCGTTTCAGTGGCAAAAGCGGAAGAAGGGCTGATTCAGATACAGAGCGCCAATTCAGTGGCAGAGACAGCAAGCAAGGTTGAAATGTTCTTGAAGGAAAAAGGCTTAACCCAGTTTGCACGCATTGCTCATGCTGCCAATGCGGAAAAGGTAGGATTAACGCTCAGACCGACGGAAGTCATTATTTTTGGTAACCCGAAAGTAGGGACGCCCTTGATGCAATGTGCCCAAAGTATTGCTATCGATTTACCGCAGAAAATGCTGATAAGTCAGGATGCTGATAACAACGTTTGGTTGGCTTATAACGATCCAGTGTACCTCAGGGATCGCCACAACATGGAAGGGTGCGAGAATGTGCTCAATAAGGTGTCAAAGGTGTTGGCAGCCATCGGGAAAACAGCGACCAACTGATTTTCCGAGCATTCATATTGCCCAGTTTGATACTGGGCGTATGCCTGCGTGTATTGGAACCAACATCGTTAAGAAGTCGTGGCGCTTATACTGTCAATAAATACCCCAATAAGCGGAATATTTTTTTGCTTCCTGTCACAAAATCTCCTTTATCAGATGAAAGGGTTTGCACTACTATACGCAAATGGCCTGAAGATGCTCGACTTCAGGTGATTTGATGGGTATATGCAGGCTCAACCATTTCAATATAGGCGGATTATTATGAAAAAGGTTATTGCTTCAATGGCTATTATGTTTGCGCTGACAGGCTGTGAAGAAGCAAACGAAGCGATCGACAAGGCGCAAGAAGTGGCGACCAGCGCTGCAGAAAGTATTCAGGAAAAAATGGACTCCGTTGATCTTGGTGAACTGAATTTGGATTCGCTGGAAAGTGCGACAGCATATGCTAAAGCGCTCACTGAGTCGATGGAAGAAGCACTGCGTGCTGATCTTACCGATGCTGATGTGGTTGCAAAGGTTCAGGAAAAAGTGGCGAACTCTTACGCCTGCCTTATCGATGCCACCTCAGAAAATACGGCAGAACAACTGCTCAATAAATTTATGTCAGCCATCAATGATGAGGACGCGCAGTCCCTGATTGAAAAAGGCGTGGAGAAAGCCAAAGCGGCGAAAGCGTGCGTGATGTAACCGACGTGAATGCCTCCTCTTAAAGGTTGACGCATTGTCAGCCTTTTTTAATCAGTGATGCATTTTTGTCTCCATTCACACTTTTCATTTTGGTAGCAAACTTTTTGCCTAAAAAGTCAACAATTAGTGAGATTTGCTTTTCGGATTTAGTTATACTCCCGCCTGAACAAAAAGTAAGCAATTCGAAAAAGTAAGACGTGGCGTCATGACAGTGCTACGACAAGCTAAGCAAAAAATTATAGGAGAGAAACATGGAGACTGTTTTAGTTGTCGCATTTATCGTTGGAGCGTTCTTTATCGTGAAAAAAGAGCGTGCATGTCGTTCATAACTCATTGATGTTGGCTGTTTGATATCATTTTATATTCCTTTTTACAGTCGAATAACATGGTGCTGAACACAAAAGCAGAGCCTGGCGCTTTGCTTTTTTTGTTTGGTTTTACCAACGCATTACAGCTCACCAACCACAGTGCCTTCGCTGGCTAATGCATACAGGTGATGCCTGATGCTATTTTCTGCTTCGGCCGAAAGACCGAAAACATCGTAAATTCCAATCACCTTCCCAGTTACTTCTTCCGATGTGACCAGCATTCCTGTTGCAACAGGTGCACCCTGCAACATGCCGACAAACAGCTGAACCTGCATCCCTTCCGGGAGGGGAAGATCTGTCAGTGATAGTTGGGAAAGAAACGCTATCAGGGTTTCGCGTTCATGTTCTGGCCATTTCAGGGACAGGGTTTTGGCGTATCGCACCATCAGGGGGTGACAATCGACTTCATAGACGATGAGGCTTCCTCTTTTTTCTACTATTGCAATATCAATTTCAACGGGCTCGGCTTCTGCGGCCTTGTATAAACGTAGCCCTTCTTTACTTTCCAAGGTGGGAAACTGGGCGCTTTCAACATGGCTGGCCATCCAGGCACGCTTTTTGTGAAAGTGCGAGAGAATGATAGATTTACTCACGAAAACTCCGGTTTTTATGGGATGAGCGATCCGTGCACAAATCGTTCCTCCAACATCATGAAGGCAATCTTCAATCGTGGTTTGATAATAACGCTGCTGGATGAAATAACAATGTCTTGCTCACAAAATGAGGAAATATCACGACTGAATGTAGATAATTTGAGCAAGCCTATTCAATTCACTCCAACGCCCAGTAACTTAGGCTTATACATTGATAGTAAATCAAAAAATCAGGTATAAAATAGGGAAGTAAACTCTATAATCCCCCACACTTTAGGTTCCGCTTTTTATGTCAGGACAACGTCTGCAAACCCAGTTTTCAATGATTTATACCCATTTTGGGGGAAAAGACAGCGATACCAACCTTGAAGCCATGTCAGAGATCTTCTGCTGCACCCGGCGTAATGCCCGGATGGTGCTGAATAAAATGGCAGGGCAGGGTTGGCTGAGCTGGGAGCCAGCCGTAGGGCGGGGAAAAATGAGCCGCCTGACGTTCCACCGCAGTGATGCAGATCTTCAAATGAAGCGGGTTAGGAAATGGGTAAAAGAAGGCAAGCTGGATGCAGCCTTGGAAGAGCTTGACAATGATGCAGCCAAACTGGCGAGGTTGATTCAAGAGCAATTGGGTGTCTCCACGCTAGAAGGGCGACAGATTATCCGCCTGCCGTATTACCGTTCATTCCCTATACTGAATCCGGCCAAGCCGTTGCGACGCTCTGAGCAACACCTGGTAAGGCAAATTTTCAACGGCCTCACACGTATTAACGAGTCCACAGAGAAGGTGGAACCTGATTTGGCACACCATTGGGAGACGTTGTCTGACACGCACTGGCGTTTCTATTTGCGTCCGGCTGTAAGATTCCATGATGGAACGTTGCTTTGCAGCGAAGATGTTATCTGGTCACTTAAAGCCGTGTCTTCCCATCCATATTTTTCGCATATCGAGCGCATTGAAGCGCCGACGGAAAACGTGGTCGATATTTATTTGAACCGTCCGGATTGTCGGCTTGCTGAAACGCTCGCCGTTCCTATGGCATCAATCCAATCGAAGAAAGTGGCACACAGTAAAGATGCTGATGCGTTTCCGGTTGGAACAGGCCCTTATCGCATTGTTGAAAACAACAGCCGTCAGTTGGTGTTGAAAGCCCATGACCAATATTTTGGCTTCCGTGCCTTAACCGATGAAATTGAAATCTGGGTTTTAGATAGCGCAGCAATGTGTTATTTGCAGCCGACAGCGTCGCTGGATCCGACAGCATTGGATTCGCGTCAGGGTGCGTTAAAAAGTGCGGCAAACCAAAGGCTGGAATTGGATGAAGGTTGCAATTATCTGTTGTTGAACCGTAAAACCGGATTGGCCAAAGATCCGGCATGGGCAGAATACTTCAGCCAACGTGTTTCCTCCTTGTTTCTGTTACCTCACCTTGCAGAGCGGGGCATTGGCGAGTATCGCTTGACGAATGCTTATGGTTTGGTTCCTGGCTGGATTCATACCAGAACAGCCAGACAGGATGTCAAGCCTCCTGCGATGGGCAAATTGCGTCTGGTCCACCAGAAAGATAACCCATTGTTCCCATTGCTTGCTGCCGCCTTAAGGGAAATGTTGGCGCAGGACGGGGTTAATCTCGAAATCTGCACAGTTTCATATGAGGAGATGATGCTGCCAAAAAATGCCAAAAAGGTAGATGTTTGGCTTTGTGGAATGAGCCTTGGGAATAAGCGTCATGATGCTATCTTACCTTGGTTATTGAGCTTCGAGCATATTTCTGCGGCGATGCCTGAAAAGGAATTCATCCAGTTGAAGGAGAAAGTGGCACAGTGGAGAGAAACTGAAAATGTGGTGTTTGATGCAGAGTCTATAGGACGCTCTTTGGTGGAATCTTCACAGATAGTCCCGCTTTTCCATATCTGGTTAGGCGTGGTAGATGGGCAAGAGCTGGAAGATGTTGCTTCAAACAGGATTGGCTGGTTCGACTTTAAATCGGTCTGGAAAAAACCGATTGTGTAGGAAAAGAACAGGACATGGGGTCAGAACCAGGCAAATGCGGCCATTAACAGTAGAGGAAGTGTCACCAGAGTAAGGAAGTTCCCAAATAACACCATGGAAGCCACCTTATCGGCACCGACTTTAAATCGCTCTGCAAACAGGAAGTTCAACACGGCGGGTGGCAGCATGGCAAACAATAACATCATGCGAAGGTGTTCTGATGGCAATGGAACAAAGAAATATATCACCGCAAAACTGATGGTACCAGTCAGCAAGCTGAGAACGGTACTTAACAGGCCCACCCCGAGCCCTGACCATTGAATAGCGGTGAGCTGGACGCCTAGGGAAACTAGCATTACCGGCACTGCTGCATTGCCAATGAGCGTCATGGCTTCATTCAACGGATCCCAAACCGTCCAGTCATTAAAATTAAACACCAACGCCAGCATTGAGGCCCAGAGCAGGGGCATTTTAAGCACATTATTGAAACGGTATTCGCTATTGCTGAGTAGTGCCAAGCCTACAGTGACGTGGAGCATCATTGATACGACAAACAACAAAATTGCGGGGGCTTCAGCGCTCTGCCCAAACGCATAACCAAACAGTGGAATAGCGAGATTTCCGCTGTTGCGGAACATTTGCGGTGGTCCCCAGGTTTTGAAGGGCAGTGACAATGTCTTGCCAATGCCCATCATTAACATGCCTGGTAATAGAACGGCGATAAGTGCAGCAATAAACAAGGATGTTTGTTTGCTGCCCATTGGCATAACAGAAAGTGAGGTGAAAACAAGGCACGGCACCATTAAATCAATGTTAATACGGTTGATGTGGCGCATATCAGGTTTCAATGCTTTTCCGACAAAAAAGCCAGCGGCAACTACGGCAAAAACCGGAAACAGTATACTGATGACTTTTTCGAGCATTTCTGGCCCTTAATGAGTTTTGGGATAAATGAAGTGGTCAGAAAATCCGTTATCCCTGAGCAGGTAATGCCAGTCTAACCAATGATATCCATTTGGCAATTAGCCTTTTGATGAAACACTGGAAAATTAGCATGCAGGTGTCGAAAGGTTAAATCGTGTAAGTTGCAGTCAACAGCATGTATTTGAACAGGGGTAATCCATCTCGTTGGCGGAATAAGGGATGGAATATCCGGTGTTTCCCTTCCGTTAACTGGCATGTTTGTGCAAAATCAGCTGCCAGGCTTTTTTCGGCATCAACCAGTCTGATGCCCTGCGCAACATATTCTTCTTTGTGAATGGGTTGGTGACCTAACCACCAGCTGGGTATTGACTTGCTGGCGTTTGAACGATCTACCCAGTGATCAGCGATGATGATCAGGCGTTTTTCTTTTGGGCA
The DNA here is from genome assembly GCF_059704325.2 of Grimontia sp. THUN1695. Taxonomy (NCBI): domain Bacteria; kingdom Pseudomonadati; phylum Pseudomonadota; class Gammaproteobacteria; order Vibrionales; family Vibrionaceae; genus Grimontia; species Grimontia sp. THUN1695. The sequence continues at coordinate 252,954 of NZ_AP046576.1, forward strand.
GGCCGTGTCGAGGTGCTCAAGTGTCCGGAGGGTATCTTTTACCAGTGCATTCCGGCAGGCAATATTGGCGCTGATGAGACGATGAGCGGCAAGATAAATCTGGTGCTCGGGGCTTTCTATGCGAAACGCTGAGTGTTTGATTGAGGCGCTTTCCCCAAGCTGGACATATTCAGTGTTAATGCCCAGATTATGGTAGGAATGGATTAACCGTCGAGACAGCGCTCTCCCAAGATGACTTTCTTTCATGCCACGGTTGTGGATAGTCGGATAGTGATGTTCGCAAAAGCTGACACAGTCAGATTGGAAATCTCTCAGACTCAGCGAAATAAGTTCATCCAGCAAGAACGCCTACTCCAAAAATCAGCACAACAATGTAGGAATTTATCAAAGTGGCCATGGGCTACTTAAAGTATGGCAAAAATGAGAATTTTGCCATATTTGGATGCGCTATTTGTGCAGAGGCGTTCAAAAGTCGGGTTATGTTCTTCTAAATACTGGACGAATAACGATTCTTTTTAGCGTTTTCCAACGAATTGCCAGCAGTGAAAGTGCGAGAACAATGTAAATTGTCGGCTCGACAAGTTCAGATTTTGCCGACCAATAGAAGTGGATGGGGCTCAGAATAAGAGCGAGATAGACCAAGTTGTGCAATCTTTGCCACTTCGCCCCCATATGCCGTTGGATTTTCGCTGTAGAGGTGATGGTAAGTGCAAGCAAGATCACCCAGGAAACAAACCCGATTGTCATGTAAGGGCGCGAGATGATTTCTTGCCCCAACAAGGTGAAATTCAAGGTCAGATCCAGCGTAAAGTAAGTCAGCATATGTAATGTTGCCCAAAAGAAAGCATAAAGGCCTACAACACGACGGCACCGGACCAATAGCCCATTTTTGGTAAAACGGGCTATTGGGCTGATCAGCATAGAGATGATCAGGGTGTTCAGCGCTGCCAGCCCGGTGTAATGGGTGAGGCCATCCACCGGATCGGCGCCGAATTGGTTGGATAAAACCAGATAGGCCATGTTTGCTACAAAGCCAAGGCTGAAAAAATGTACCATCACTTTTATGCCAGTGATCTGGAGAGGGGTGACTCGCATTAATAATTGGCCCTCAGATCCATGTTGCTGTATAGGTGGGCGACTTCTTCACCATAGCCGTTAAACATGGCTGTTGGTTTGCGACGGGAGCTGAATATTGATCCTTCGCCGATGAAACGCTCTGATGCTTGACTCCAGCGTGGGTGATCAACCTGTGGATTAACATTGGCATAGAAACCATATTCATGTGGAGCCAATACATTCCAGGTGGTTGGCGGCTGGGCTTCAAGCAAGTGAATTTTGACGATCGACTTGATGCTCTTAAAGCCATATTTCCATGGCACGACCAAACGGATGGGGGCGCCGTTTTGTGGTGCTAATGTTTGACCATACAAACCCACACTCAGCAGAGTAAGTGGATTCATGGCTTCATCTAAGCGCAAACCTTCCACGTAAGGGTAATCGATACCGCCGCCAACAAACCGGGAGCGTTGTCCTGGCATTTGTTCAGGATCATAGAGGGTTTCAAACGCAACATATTTGGCGCTGCCCATGGGCTCGGCGTCTTTAAGCAATGCCGCCAATGAAAAACCCACCCAAGGAATATTCATGGACCAGGCTTCAACACAGCGCATTCGGTAGAAGCGGTCTTCAAGCGGGTATTTTTTTAGCAGGTCGTCATAACTCAGCCTCATTGGCTTATTTACTAACCCACTGACTTCAAGTGTCCATGGTTTGACAGCAAAGTGTTGGCTATTTTCTACAGGGTCGCCTTTGCCTGCTCCGAATTCGTAGAAATTGTTGTAGGTCAGCACTTTGGATTCAGGGGTTGCTTCAAGTCCTTTTCCGTAAGGGGTTGTCTTTGCCACTAGAGGCGATCGTACGAAGGACCCTGCTTCACTTTTATTATCACTACCAAAGACATCAAATATGTTGGCTTGGCTTTGCGCAGCAAAGGGAAGACTGGCAGTCACAATACCGAGCTTTTTCAGGATCTCACGGCGAGATTTATAGATGCTCTCTGGCGTCAGTTCGTTTTCTTTTATCTCGGATTTCTTCGGTACTCGAATCAGCATTTAGGTGCTCCATTGCATATGCTTGTTGGTTTACTAACACACAGACCTAATAAACGCATAACTTATTTCAATAGATTGGTTTTTTTATGAAAAAAAAAATGCATTCCAGTATGGCAGTTCGGTTTAGTGGTGAGTAGAGTGACTCATTAACGACTGCCTTATATACCTTTAGCAACGACTTCACTTCCTGCATCAGTGCAAGGGTTGTTGGCAGGTGTTTTCTTTGGGGATAGAGAAAAACGGCATTACTGTTGATGGGCTATGGAATATGGGAGAATGGCTGGCGCGGCCTGAGTTTGTCCCTGCGTACGCATACACTGGCACACAATGGGTGGATGATGAGTACTATAAATGGGGGCCTCGAGCGGGGTTGGGTATTGCTATCCCTATGGGGCAACGGTCCTATCTCGTGTTATGTTTAGAGGCATTGCTCCAATTTTAGAAGAGAGACCATAGCGAGATGATGAAGTTCGCGAGAAAACTTGTACCTATTTTTTTTGCAAGCTTGTTACCAACACTGAGCATGGCCAATGAGTACCCTTGGCCTGAAGCCAACACCCGATTGATTGGCGATAATCCTGTGCATATCGTTCAGGCTGGTGAACATCTTGAGAAAATCGCTAAAGCTTACAATGTGGGCTTTTTGGCGCTGATGTCTGCAAACCCAGGTGTTGACCCGTATCTGCCTAAACCTGGTACGTTTATCACTGTTCCCCAACAGGTTATCCTGCCGGATGTGGAATATGAAGGCATCGTGATTAACCTTGCAGAGCTCCGTCTTTATTACTTCGATACTGAAAACCGTAAAGTGCATGTTTTTCCGATAGGTATTGGACGGATAGGCCGCGATACTCCGATCATGCAAACCAAGATCAGTCAAAAGCGTGAAAATCCAACCTGGACACCACCTGCTAGCTTAAGAAAAGAATATCTGGAAGAGAGGAATATTGTATTGCCTGACGTAGTACCGGCAGGGCCAGATAACCCCCTTGGGACGCATGCGTTAAGGTTAGCGTATGGAACGGGGTCATATCTTATCCATGGTACGAATAAAAGCTTTGGTATTGGGCTGCGTGTGAGTGCTGGTTGTATCCGTATGCGCCCGACAGATATTGTGTGGCTGTATAATAAAGTGGCAGTAGGTGAAAAAGTGCGGGTGATTAATGAACCCGTTAAAGTCAGCTTTGAACCAGATGGTACTGTATTTGTAGAAGCTCACAGGCCCTTATCGGCAGACGAAACCCAGGTAGGAAAGCGGGTGTTGACTCAACCGGATCCACGCATCTCCAATTGGCTTGAGTTAAATCAAATGAACGTCAATCGGTATCGTGCGGCACTTGCTGTGCAGTCTGGTGTGCCAATTGAAGTGGGGTATGCGATCGCACAAAACGCTGCGGCACCCGAAGGTGCCGCAGATTTATAAAGCAACGATGGTGCAGGTCTTATTTGGTGTAAGACTGCGCCATGTTGTCGATGCGCTCGTTTGCACGTGCTGCTTCATCATAAGCTTGGTTGGTTGCAGATGCTACGTCTGCCACATCGCCTTGTAGCGCTGAAACTTGGTTAGACAGAGAGTCTACTTTAGACGAAAGATCAGCAACACTTTGCTCTAGAGCTGAGTTGTTTGAACAACCAGCCAATACTGCACTTGAAGCGATTGCTGCTAACGCTAGGAGACGAATTTTCATAGTAAAAACCTCTTCGTTTTTTTGTTGGGGTTGTCTTACTGCTTTACATTTACCTGTTAAATAACTGGCTGCAGTATAAAACATAGACTGCGTTTATGTATTTTGCCGATGGAGGGGAGAGTTATCCGCCTCAATGTTGATACAGCTTATAAACTACTCCCGCCATCAGCCTAAAAACTTAGAACTTTGGTGGTTTAGTGAGCACTTTCGCGATTATGCTCCATCTTTGCACCTGCCATAACTTTACGAATCGGGACTTCCCGGGTGATTTCTGAACCATCCGAGAAGAGCAGAGTAAGTGGAAGTGTCTCACCTTCCTTGAGTGGCATGCTTAAATTAAACAGCATGACATGTAAACCACCCGGCTTCAGTTCAGTGCTTCCATTTGCAGGAATGTCAATGGCTTTTACCTGACGCATTTGCATCATCCCATCTTTCATAACGTGATTATGCAACTCAACTTTTCCTGCCACCGGCGTGGATGCTTCGACTAAAGAGAGTTTTTTATCACTATCGTTGCTCAGCACCATAAAAGCTGCACTGTTAGGTGCATGTGGTGGAGTAGCTCGGACAAAAGGTCCCACAACATCAACTGCAGCATAGGCGGCAAAAGAAGCCATCCCCAATACTGCAACAAACAATGAAGCGCGGAAAATCATCAAAAAAACTCCTGTTATCTTGAGCAGCCAGCATCCACCGACTGAATCTTTTTCTATTATCTTCTAAAGTCGCGTTTTTCCAAAGAAATTATTGCGATGTCCCGGTTAGGCGCAAAATGGCATCGGAAATCATGTCGGGGTTCAGTGTATGTGGAACCTTTTCTAGTAGATTACCTGCCGGATCAAGAAAATAGAAATAAGAGCTATGGTCAACGGCATACTCCATGGCAGATCCTTTAAGCTCGGTAATTCGGTAAAGAACACCGTATTGACGAGCAAGGGCTGCAGTGCTCTTCTCTGATGTGCTCGCCCCCTCAATGCCTGGGTGAAAATAGCCTGCATACTCTTGTGCCGCTTCACCGTTGTCCCGCTTTGGGTCCAGTGTAATGAAAACAGGACGAACTTGTGTCAGGATATTGTCAGATAAGGACTTCAAGGCGGCAGCCAATATGGCGAGAGAAGTGGGGCATACGTCTGGGCAGTGCGTGTAACCAAAGTATACAACGCGCAGGCGCGGATCTCGTTGGTCAAACAGGTCGATGGTGTTTGAACCGCTTTGCAAAATCCCAATGCTCTCAGTAGGGGGTGCTGTCTCATTACGATCAACCCAAAACCTTGCGCCAAAACCCGCCAGGAGGGCGGCCACAATAACCAGAATTTTTAATTTCATCGGGTCATCCTTATGTCAACAGGAAGTGACACTGCGTTATCGGGACTCTGTATCTTTCCACGCCATGTCATTTCTGATTCCATGCAAATGGGTAGCATGATGTCGCCGTTATAGATGTTGTCATGTGACTGGGTAAGTTTGAGTTTATACACACCCATGTTCATTTCTACACCCTCTAATTCAACATACAGGTAGTCCGGAGCATGTCCTTCGAGTTTTACGCTGAGTTTGGTGGGAACGAGTGGCGATACTGTGTCGCTTGCCAGTGATGCTTCAGCATGCCCAAAGTAACACGTGGCTGTGCCTAAGGTGCATGAAGGGGGTAATGTGGGAACAGGCTCGTCGAAAAGCATTTGATCTGCAAAAAGATAACCTGTACCAACTAACAACATAAGACTGACGAATTCAACGCCTCGCCGGCGTCCTTTCCCAAAACGGTCCATAGAAGAGCTACAACTGAAAAAATGATCAGTAAGGGTATCACTTCGTTTGTGGGGCTGATGTGAGAAAGCTCTTGAAATGAAAGCGATACAGCGAAGATGCCTTATACAAAAAAAGCAAAACGGCCTCATTATTGAGACCGTTATGAATAAGAGAGTAGGCCGCCGATTTGATGGCGACGCTAACGGCCTCAGTCAGCCAGTTTCTCTGACACTTTTTCCAATCCCAACACCAGCACAAAACCAACAATCATCATAATAATGGCCGTGACCACTAAAGGATCTTGACTGGTAGCTGTTTCAAAACTGCCCGGTGTCAGTATTTTTTCTACCAACGGTACTTGCTCGCCAGAAGAGTTGATACGGAAGCTAATCGCTTGTTTCCAGGGCCACACTTTACCGAGTGCACCAATGAGTAAGCCTGTCAGGAAGGCAAGTGTCATGCCGCGATATTGACGAAGTAACCAGGACAATACGTGAGAAAAAGAAAGAATACCTGCGAGACAGCCTACGGCAAACAGACCGAGAATTGACAGGTTTAGACTTTTGACCGCATCCAACACTGGTGCATACATCCCCAGCAAAAGCAGAATAAAACTCCCCGAAATGCCAGGAAGAATCATGGCGCAAATGGCAATGGCTCCAGAAATAAACACAGTCAGCATGTTGAACTCCATGCTGATCGGGCTGGCAACGGTAATACCGTATGCAAAAACGGCCCCGGCGATTGCCATGGCGATTTCAGCGACTGACCAACGTTCCACCTGTTTAATCATGTGAATGGCAGACGCAATGATCAGGCCAAAGAAAAACGACCAGATAATGATAGGGTGTGATTCAAGGGCGTAAGAAACGGCTTTCGCCAGTGTGAGAATGGCGGTGAGAATACCTGTTAATAGTGATGCCAGAAAGGTGCCGTTGATATGTTTCCATACGGCAGTAAAGCCGTCATTACGCCATAAGGAAAAGATTGAGGGGTTAACGCGACGAATACTTTCAAGAAGAGTGTCGTAAATGCCTGTAATAAAGGCGATAGTACCACCAGACACGCCAGGAACGACATCTGCTGCACCCATCGCCATTCCTTTGAAAAAGGTGAGAATATTATGCTTCATTGCTTGAAATATAGCCAAAGTCTACAAGTGGGTTGCCATTATAGCGACTTGATATAAAAGGGCTATGAATTGTTGTTAAATGCCCATTCGTACGCTGCAGCAAGCTTTTCTCTTCCATTAAACATAATCGGATCACCATGAACAGGGAGAATATGGTCAAAAGGCCATGTCAGGATCTCCTGCAGGGATTGTCGCAGGAGTTTCGATTCTTTAATTTGGATTTTATAGAGCAGAGGGACACGTGCTTCTTTAGAACAGCCCAATAATCGACCGGTTAATCGCCTTGCCAGGCTTCCTTCACGGAGTAATAACAAGCTTTCACCCAGTATTAAGGTTCGGCTTTGGGGATCGCAGAAGATGACTTCTTCACATGCATCGTTGCCCCGTAATACCGTTTGATAGAGTTGCTCTTTCCACAGGGTAAATGTAGTTGAATTCAGGATGCCATCAAACCCTAGATCTGTGCGTTTACTGTAGAGCCCCGGTGCTGCGAGAAAACGTGCTTCAGGGTACTCAAGCCACCAATCGGACAGGTGCTGGTGGAGGTTTAGGTTCGCGGTCGTAACACAACTTATTTTACCTAGCCGTTTAAGTTGCTCTTTCAGACCTGCGGTGAGAGCTATCGGGTTATGGACAAGTAACGAATTGTCATTGAGGCGAAAGACTGTCATCCGTTGCCCGATATCGATGCCATAGTGCCGATAGGACTCAGTATGATGCCACAGAGTATTTGCGTGCCACTCAATCATGTCATTCATCCATGGGTTAACAGTATGGAATATCAATATCAGAAGCGTTGAACTTCTCAAAGCAATTATTCGCAGGATGGAAGAGATCAATTTAGGCGCTTCCTTTCCGTATGGCTCACGATTATGCATCATACAGTAAACAAAATGTTGAATAGTTATGTTGCATTTGGTTTATTTCTGGTTGGATAAATGTTGGGAACCATACTTTGTTTGTTATTGTGCATGCAGCTGAAACAGTACTTTTAGTCACTGGCCTTATCGCGTTGGTCCGGTGCGCGTTTCAATATGCATCAAGGACCGAAAACTGGCACCAGCTCAACGTGGTGCTCTTCCATGTACAAGACCTTTCCCGAGAAGAAATGAAGTGGTGGTATATCGCGATGATCTGCCTCATTCTCGGAGGGGCTGCAAGGGTGTTCACAACTATCGTCCTCTCTTAAAAATCTTTTGCAATAAAAGTGTGATGCATGTGAATTAGTCTGGAACTTTGGTACACTCTTGTTTTGTGCAATGCAGAAAAGGACAACATGCTAAACGCGACACCGATCACGCTATCTATTGCGCATATCAACGACACACACTCTCACTTTGAACCCACTCCGATTTCGCTGGCTATAGCCGGTCTGGATGAAAGGGTTTATGCCAATGTCGGTGGGTTTGCCCGCATTTCATCTGTTGTTAAGTCGTTCAAAAAAGAATCAGAACAAGAGACTGACGGATTTTTGTTCCTGCATGCGGGGGATTGCTTTCAAGGCACACTCTACTACGGCCTGTTTAAAGGGGAGGCCAACGCGACTTTACTTAACATGCTGGGTCTCGATGCAATGGCTCTTGGCAACCACGAGTTGGACTTAGGAAATGCGGCAGTTTCTAAGTTTCTCGATCAAATCAACTTTCCGTTTCTTGCAGGAAATTGGGATGTCAGCAATGAATCCGAGGGCAAAGCATTTCCCGTGAAGGGGAAAAAGCCACTTCTGTCATATGACCCAGAACAACAAATAGCGAGTGTGCTGATCAAACAGTTTGGTGACAGCAAAGTGGCTATCTTTGGCGTAGCACTGGATAAAATGGCAGAGATTGCCATGCCGGACCCAGACACACCGTTTGTGAATGCTAAACAGACCATTATTAATACTGTTTCCCATATCCGCGAAGAGATTGGCACGCCTCATATCATTCTTTTGAGCCACCTTGGCTACGATCAAGACCTTAAAATAGCAAAAGAAGTTGAAGGCCTGTCAGTCATTGTTGGGGGCCATAGCCATGTGTTACAGGGTGACTTTAGTAATCTAGGTCTTGGCGATATGGGACCCTACGGATGTCATATCAATGGCACTCTGGTTGTACAGGCTGGGTGCCATTCACTTGCTCTTGGGAAGCTTAAGGTGTCATTAGATGAAAATGGCAGGGTTACTGATTACAAGGGTAGCAATGTACTGATGCTGGGCAGAAGCCTTGCTATGGATGCATCCTGGGATCAGGGGCTTTCTGAAGACAGTTTTCGAAAGGCGAAAGAGTACCTATTGTCACAACCGAATGTGGTTCACTGTCGTGGGGACGAAGCCATCAAAGCCGTCATCAATGCTCATTATCGTCCTGCCGTGGACAAACTTAAAAGTGACGTCGTCACTTTCCTGCCGGAAAAACTGCGCCATATTCGTGTGCCGGATGAGAAAGGAGGAAGCCAAATTGCCCCATTGGTATGCGAAGCCATGATCTATTCTGCACGTAAGCGTGGTCACCATATCGATTTCGCGATACACAATGCCGGTGGTGTACGTGTCAGCCTTGAGCAAGGCAAACTCACTGCGGCGGAAGTGGCGGGACGATTACTGCCTTTTGCGATCGATCTGATGTTGTATGAACCGACAGGCTTGCAGGTAAAACAAGCATTGGAAGGGGCGATCAATAACGCCACAAATAATGGTGTAGAAGGGATCGGAGATGGCAGTTTTCCGTATACGGCTGGGTTGAGATACACCTATCATTGCGACAAGCCCAAAGGTAGCCGTATCACACAGCTCGAGTATCAATCCCCGGAAGGCAATTGGTTGCCGCTGGAGATGGAGCGGCACTATACGGCTATTTCCTCTGCCTACACGTCACAGGGTAAAGAGGGATATGATTCGCTCAAGAACCTCGCTACATTACCGCGATCAATTGATATCACGTTAGCAGACAGTTTTATCGAATACGTAAGAACCAAAGACGAATTGTTAGCGCCAGAGCAAAATCTCGAACTCTACCTTCCTTGTTTATCTGGCTGATTGATATAGCAAAGATATTTCTACTGTCCAGGCGGCAACTCAGTCGCCGTTTTTAAAGCCGTCAACCTATTATCTGAACTATCAAAATATACACTTCTTTAGTTGCGCACGAAATTTGCATAGTGTCGTAGACAGAGTGGAATGTTGCCGCCACAAAAAACAGCGAAAAAATAACTTAACTTCTTTTTGTATTGACCGATATGTAAATAAGAAGATTGTTTTAAGGAGGAAATGATGGTGGAAAAGCGAGATTGGCTGGACTTCGGACTTATTGCCTTTTGGATCCTCGCCTGGGCATCACTGGTTTACTTTGTTCCAGCGGCAGGTCTATAACGAATTGGCTCAATTTGCGTCCAGATCAACTGGGCGCAAACCATGTGATACAAGCAGGCCCTAAAGTTTCGATGCTTTGGTGGCTCTTTTCTTATCATTTCTCAATATCAATTCCATCAAGGCAGGTTGAAGGTAAATGGGCAGCTGTAACGCGCCGATCAATGGCAAGTAAAGCGGTCCAAGGAAAGCACCTGCTACTGAATAGGTTAAAAGAACATTACGATTTCCTGATGTAATAGCCGCGACGTAGGCTTCTTCTTTACCTTTGTGCCAATAAAAAACCAATCCAATCATGAAAAATAATACGCATATTGCAAACGCCATAAAGAACATCGCAATCGCAGAAGTTCTGTCTTGCTCCCACAGCCAACGGTATTGACCAGTAAGGCCGAAGGGAAAGCTGAAAACCAGAATGATAGTAAACTGCGTCAGCTTGCTATGTATCCGGGTTAAACGTTCCTCAGGGACATATTTATGGACCCCGAAAGAAAATATCATTGGTCCGCAAATAAAGATGATTAGGCGCAGGCAATAGTCCTGGAGATCCAGGGAAAACTGATCGGCACTGAAGACGGCGAGGTTGATATACAAGGCGATTGGCATCATCAATGTCGTCGTAATAGTAAATGCCATGGCTTTTAGTGGATCAAAACCGACAGAACGTACAATGGCGGGTGTCGCAAAAAGTGTTCCAGTAGCACAAACTGCTGCTGTTGCCATCAGTAACTCAGTGCTGGCATTAAAAGCGTACCCGATAAAAACAACAAAAAGTGTGGTGACACCGCAATGAACAAGGGCATACAACCAAGCTTCTTTGTCTGCGATTGACTTGACCAGTGCCCGCTGGTCAATACCCAACAATGTAAACAACATCAGGGTAAACAATATGTAAGGGAGGATGGGCAGCGTTGCTTCAGAGAGCGAAGGAAATGCAAACCCGGCTATAGCAGACACAACCAGCAAAATCGATGAATGTTTACTTAAAAAGGCAAGCAAGGGAGCCTCAACAATCCGTTGTTAAAACCAAATGTTAACAAAACGAAGTGTTTTTGATAAATAAACATTAATAATGGCTAATGAGAATTCTGTGCTTACAAAAAATCAAATAAATTCAATTTTATTGCGCTATTACCGTGATTTTAATTTCTAATTTAAATTAGAAAAACTAATCATTAAAGTAAATTAAGTCATTTTGTGTGTGCGGTAACTGGTTGTGATTTATTCAGTAAAGACAATCACATAATGAGGAAGTGATGACACTGGCCGTTAATTTTTTTCCTGTCGCTTCAGGTGTTTTTGGGAGTCCTTTTGATATCAGGTTTCTTCTTCTCTGTGCTGGACAACAACTGGGCGTTTCGTCACTATAAACTTTCCTATTGGTTCGATCATTGAGGGTGAATTAACGTGGGACTTTTTGACTGGTTATTCAGCAGCAAGGAAAAACCAACGAAAGAAGCCGAGCCGACAGAATACAAAGGTTTTTTTATTTATACCGAAGCAAAGTCTGAGGGGGGACAGTACAGGATCCATGGGCGTATTTGCAAAGAGATTGATGGTGAGTTGAAGACACACCATTTCATCCGCTCTGATCTTTTGCCTTCTGAAGAGAGTGCTAATGAACTAATGCTTCGTAAGTCTCAATTATTTATCGATCAAATGGGAGAAAGAATGTTTTGATTATGCGGTCTTTACAGTAATCAAAGCAATGAACTGAAGATGTTATCAACCAGCGTTTTCAGGCTGATACATATGACACCGATTACAAAGGTCGCCAATGGTTTGTAAGGATACAAAACGACGCAAAACTGAATAATAACGAGCTTAAAATCAATAAGTTAATGGCCTAGATTAGGTCTGCCTTAAGATTTAATAAATGACGTTATTTTATTACTGAAAGTCATTAAAAATGTTGTGTGTTGCGCTTGCTTATTGATTGTTTTGGTATTTTTCTTACAGAAATACTTGATTAAGTGTATTCGGTTCGTTACAAAAAGATTACTTTTACTGCCAATAGTCAGGGATTAGCGATGCAAATTGGTGTTCCAAAAGAGATACTCGCGCATGAAACGCGGGTGGCTGCCACACCGAAAACGGTTGAGCAGCTATTAAAGATGGGCTTCGAGGTTGTTGTCGAAAAGGATGCAGGGGCGTTGGCAAGTTTCGATAACGCGGCATTCGAGCAGGCTGGAGCGAAAGTTGTTGATGTCGATGCCGTTTGGCAATCAGACATCATTTTTAAAGTTAACGCACCGCATAAAGATGAAGCGGCAGGGATTAACGAAATCGATCGCATTAAAGAGGGTGCTACGCTCATCAGCTTTATCTGGCCAGCTCAGAATGAAGCACTGATGCAAGATCTTTCTTCCAAAAATATCAATGTCCTTGCGATGGATTCTGTGCCGCGTATTTCCCGGGCACAAGCGCTGGATGCATTGAGTTCGATGGCTAACATTGCCGGTTACCGCGCGGTGGTTGAAGCCGCACATGAGTTTGGCCGTTTCTTTACTGGGCAAATTACCGCTGCCGGTAAAGTACCGCCTGCGAAAGTCTTTGTTGCTGGTGCCGGTGTGGCGGGGCTCGCTGCTATTGGTGCGGCGGGCAGTCTCGGTGCTATTGTCCGTGCATTTGACGTCCGCCCTGAAGTTAAAGAACAAGTCGAAAGCATGGGCGCTGAATTTCTTCAGGTGGCGTTTGAAGAACAAGCAGGCAGTGGTGACGGCTACGCAAAAGAAATGTCTGATGATTTCAACAAAAAGGCCGCAGAACTTTATGCAGAACAGGCGAAAGACGTTGATATCATCATCACCACTGCATTAATTCCCGGTCGTCCCGCCCCTAAACTTGTGACCAAAGAGATGGTCGATTCGATGAAGCCAGGCAGTGTGATTGTTGACCTTGCAGCAGCGAATGGCGGCAACTGTGAATACACCGAAGCCGATAAAGTCGTTGTTACTGACAATGGCGTAAAAGTAATTGGCTATACCGATATGGTCGGTCGTCTACCTACCCAGTCTTCACAGCTTTATGGTACTAATCTCGTGAATCTGATGAAGCTTCTCTGTAAAGAGAAAGACGGTAACATTAATATTGATTTTGACGACGTGGTGCTTCGTGGTGTGACGGTTATTAAAGACGGCGAGATCACCTGGCCAGCACCACCTATTCAAGTTTCTGCACAGCCCCAGGCAAAAGCTGAACCAAAACCTGTCAAGAAAGAAAAAGTTGAAGAACCGGTATCCTCAGTGAAGAAATTGGCAGCGCTGGTTGTTGGGGTGGGCGCATTTGGTTGGGTTGCCTCGGTGGCACCACCGGCATTCCTTTCTCATTTCACCGTATTTGTTCTAGCTTGCGTGGTGGGTTACTACGTGGTTTGGAACGTTACACATGCGCTGCATACACCTTTGATGTCTGTGACCAATGCGATCTCGGGCATCATTGTTGTGGGTGCGCTACTCCAGATTGGTCAAGGTAATGGTGTGGTTTCATTCCTCGCTTTTATTGCCGTTCTCATTGCAAGCATCAATATTTTCGGTGGCTTTACCGTTACCAAACGCATGCTTGAAATGTTCCGTAAAGATTAATAGGAGTAGCAAAGAATGTCTGCAGGACTAGCACAAGCGGCATATATCATTGCTGCACTGTTTTTCATCCTGAGCCTTGCTGGCCTCTCTAAACAAACGTCAGCAAAATCAGGGAATTATTTCGGCGTCGCCGGTATGGCCATCGCACTTATCGCGACTATTTTTGGCCCTTATTCACAGGGACTGATCTGGATTGTTCTGGCTATGGTGATCGGTGGCTCTATCGGTATTTACTATGCAAAGCGCGTAGAAATGACGGAAATGCCGGAATTGGTAGCCATCCTTCACAGCTTTGTGGGTATGGCTGCAGTGTTGGTGGGGTACAACAGTTACCTTGAACCACCCTTATATTCCGGCGAGTTTGCCCACACAGAGCACGTTATCCATATGGTGGAAGTGTTTCTGGGTGTATTCATCGGTGCGATAACGTTCACAGGCTCTGTCGTCGCGTTTGGTAAGCTTCGCGGCATCATCTCTTCCTCACCGCTCAACTTGCCTCACAAACATAAACTGAACCTGGCTGCGGTTGTTATCTCAACACTGCTGATGGTGTATTTTGTTAAGGCGGATGGCAGCACGTTTGCGTTACTCGTGATGACCTTGATTGCTTTTGCCTTTGGTTATCACCTTGTGGCGTCAATCGGCGGTGCAGATATGCCGGTTGTGGTTTCCATGCTGAACTCTTATTCGGGTTGGGCAGCCGCCGCTGCCGGTTTCATGCTGGCAAACGATCTTTTGATTGTGACGGGGGCGCTGGTGGGCTCTTCCGGTGCGATTCTGTCTTACATTATGTGTAAGGCAATGAACCGTTCGTTTATCAGTGTGATCGCGGGGGGATTTGGTCAGGAGGTTTCCATTTCTGCAGATACTGAATACGGTGAACATCGTGAAGTGTCGCCAGAAGACGTGGCGGAAATGCTGAAGGAATCCCGCTCTGTGATTATCACGCCGGGATACGGTATGGCGGTTGCACAAGCGCAGTATCCGGTGCATGAAATTACTGAGAAGTTGCGAGCTAAGGGTATCAATGTCCGTTTTGGTATTCACCCGGTAGCGGGTCGCTTGCCGGGGCACATGAATGTGCTGTTGGCGGAAGCGAAAGTACCTTATGACATCGTATTGGAAATGGATGAAATCAATGATGATTTCCCTGAGACGGATACTGTTCTGGTTATTGGTGCTAACGACACGGTTAATCCGGCAGCGATGGAAGATCCGGGGAGTCCGATTGCCGGAATGCCCGTTCTAGAAGTGTGGAACGCAAAGAATGTTATCGTGTTTAAGCGCTCGATGAACACCGGTTATGCGGGCGTACAAAATCCACTTTTCTTCAAAGAGAATACAGCAATGCTGTTTGGCGACGCGAAAGAGAGCGTTGACGCGATTTCTAAAGCTATTTGAACCGGTGTCACAGATGAATCAGGCCAGCGAATGCTGGCCTTAATTGTATAAGGGAGCAGCAAATAAACCTCTTTTCTCGTTTGACTCTTACAAATTACTGACATTTAGAAATATTTTGATGGTAATCTCTCGCCATGCGAACGTTTCTGGTTGTATGTTTAACGTTGCTCAGTACTCGAACCTGGGCAAATGTCTCTTTCCCTGAACAGCTCAGTGCTTTCAGGTCGTCATTATTGGCTGAACCTCCGATCGCAACATACGCACTGAATGCGATTCACAGTGAATACCCTAAAGCGTTACTGATCCCGGACAGTCTATTACCACAATCAGTGAATTATCCGCTGAAGGATTTAAAACGCCTTTATCAGGCTTCTGAACAGTGCAAGGGGCCATGGCCGGTAAGCCCTTTGGTGACTGATCCCTTGGTGTTTACTCGTGCGCTCTGTTTTAACACCTATTTGCCGTCTGTCTGGTTTTCCCGTTCAAACCTGATCCATCCTGGTGGGGGAAGTTATGCAGCAAAATATGTTGAGAAGTTCCCAGAACGTCGGGATGAACTGCTCCGCTTTTTTCATATAAAAGAGCGAATGTTGGCACTACCCGACACTTTGTTGGGAAAATTGCAACGTATGACGGAAAATGCTGTCAATGCTTTAAACGGTGGTGCTGAAACGATCCTTTCAGGGGACGATTTTTGGCTCCGAGAGGGAAGTCAGTACAAGGTATATAGTGCAGATGTCTGGAAGCCGCTTCTGGAGAGTCAGAATCTTCTGGCATCTCAGATCGACCAAAATGGCTTTTGTTTGTCTCGTATTGGCAACGTTTGCTGGAACCAAAAACAGGCGCCGTCTTATTGGCCCCAACTGGTTATTGCACTTGCTATTATTAACGTGCTCTGGATGGCGGGTTGGATTTTCAACCGCTGGAGTGTGAAACGGCGGCTGATGCAAGAACGTATGCTGGTATTGCAGATCCTGACGCATGAACTGCGAACACCTATTGCCAGTTTATCTATGACTGTAGAAGGATTCCGACGTAAGTTTGATGCCTTGCCAGAGCCGCTCTATGACGAGTTTCGACGCTTATGTGAGGACTCAATGCGTCTGAAACAACTTGCTGAAGCAAGCAAAGATTACTTGCAATCCAACCAACAACAGCTGGTGAGGGAAAATATCCCTTCACTGGAAACGTGGCTAAGTTACCTGTGTGAAGAACGTCAGGTAGAATTGAAGGTCAAAGAAGATGGGCCAGTCGCGGTCAATATTTATTGGTTGACGACATCACTTGACAACCTAATTAGCAACGCCAAGAAATACGGCCATGCGCCGGTAATGGTATTTGCCGAAATTAGAAATGGACTACTTATAATTAAAGTACAGGACCAAGGAAGACTGTCTGCAAAAGACTGGAAGACAATTCGTAAACCTTTTGTCAGTGAAAAAGGTCTAGGGCTAGGACTGACAATCGTTGAAGCAATGATAGAAAGGATGGGAGGCAAACTGACACTTGTCGGTCCGCCAACCACATTTACTTTGGAGATACCTTGTGACCCAACAAACGACTCTGTTGCTGGTTGAGGATGATGCAAACCTGGCAGATGGTCTTCTCGCCAGTTTAGAACAGAATGGATATAAGTGTTTGTACGCAGATTGTGCAAGCAAAGTAGAACACCTCTGGGCGCAGGCTGACTTGGTGGTTCTTGACAGACAACTGCCAGAAGGCGATTCCATGGAATGGCTACCAGCCTGGAATAAGATCAAAGACGTTCCCGTGATCATGCTGACCGCTATGGTGTCAGTGCGAGATCGTGTTGGGGGACTGGACTCGGGGGCGACAGATTATATGACCAAGCCTTTTGCTGAGGCTGAGCTGTTGGCACGTATCCGTGTGCATCTGCGTCGTCCTGTGACGGCAGGAGAAAGTACCTCTGACGACATCGTCGTGGGGAAATTGCGTATTAACCTGTCGACGCGCTCAGTGATTTGTGCTGAGAGTGAAGTGGTCCTTACCCGTACTGAATTTGACCTGCTGGCTTTCCTTGCAAAGAATGCTGGGCGTGTGTTCACGCGAGACGAACTGCTTGATCAAGTGTGGGGATACAACCATTATCCCACCACACGCACAGTCGATACCCATGTACTGCAGCTTCGTCAGAAATTACCAGAATGTGAAATTGAAACGCTGCGTGGTGTTGGTTACCGGATGAAAATGCAGTAATGAGACACGCGGTATTTCTTTTTCTCATTTCAATGCTTCCATGTGGAAGTTCAGCGGCATGGTTTGGTGGTTCTGATGCGTTGACATCCGCGCATCAGCGCTTGCTGGAAGGAAATACCGCTGAGAGTTTTGAGTCCATGGTTGAGGCTTGGCAGCAAGAAAAAAATGATACGGAAAAACGGCACCTGACAGAGTTTCTCTCACTCGCGATCAGTGAAGATTGTGGTCGGAGTTTAAGCACCTTGTCTCTACCTCAATGGTTACAAGCGATTGTGATTCGGCGAGAAACGGTGCAAACACCTAACCGTGTTTACTACCAATTCTCTCTTTATGGTTCGTCACAAGCTGGCGTTGCGAATATTACATTTTCAGAATGGCCTGAGAAAAAACTGTTGGCTACTAATCTTGACGGTGAAAATGTCAACAACTTCAAGCTAGATATTGAAGGGCGTCCGGGAGCACTCCAGGCGGGTTTATACAAACTGGAAGTGACATCTCTCAAAGGGGAAAAATGGTCTTCCTGGGTGCTGGTTTCTAAACCTGATCCCATACAGAAAATCAGTTGGAAGGACAGTCGAAGCTGGCGTATTTCTCCGCCGACGGATTTAAAAAATACCTGCCCACGCCCATTTCTTTCGATGAATCTCTATCAAAAGGACATTGGGCAGGATGCACCAATATGGTCGGATGAAAAAGACAAAAATTTGCCAACGTCATTACCGGTGATCGATGTTCCCAATGGGCAATATTGGTTTTCAGTCGCCTTGATTGAACGGCGTTGGCAAGGCGCCATTCTATTCGAAGACGTTCAAAGAATCGCGCGATTCATTGATTTGCCTGATGTTGATCTTCGTGAACTTTCTCTCAAGGAAGAGGGAGAGTAATCATTTTTAGCTAATTTTTTATCAAAAAAACAATGCTTGTGTTTGAGAATTGTCACACCTTCAATAAATGTCTCATTAGTGGCACTTTCCATTGACTAGTATCTGTTAAAGACAAGAGGACACAAAGCCTACTACCGTGTTTCTCTCTTTTCGATTTGACAGAAATGGAATTCCGCCATGAAAAAAAGTTTACTCGCACTCAGTCTCGCCTTGACGTCTATTCCCGCGCTGGCAGCGAACTACAGTATTGATACAAGAATTGATGCCATGGCTGGGGCTGGTACGGCAGCGGCGAACTATCTGTCAGCTGGCTTCCATAACCCGGCGTTGGTAGCCATGGATCCTGACAGTAACTTTGGCGTGCTTTTTCCTGTTATAGGGATTCAGTTGCGTGATCCGGATGAATTGGTTGATAAACTTGAGGATTTTGGGGGCGTGTTTGATGCATTTAAAGCTGAGCCATTAAGCGAGACTAACCGAACAAATGCAGCAAACGCACTTCGAAATTTGCAAAACAAACTGGCTTATGTCAACGGTGGTATAGGTGGCGCTATTGCATTACCGACCTCAACCATTTCAGGGAATTTCTTCGTGAAAGGCTACACCGAAGCAGTTGTTATTCCTGAAATCTCTGATACAGATATTTCAAATATCGAAAACCCTGTGTTGGATCCTAATGCCGATTATAATCTCACATCGAGTGGCCGTGTATTGGCTTTTGGCGTGGTAGATGTCGGGCTTGCTTTGGCGGGAAATATTGAACTGGCTGGACAACGGATTGCAATTGGTGTGACACCTAAATCCCAGAATTATTATACCTACCATTACGAGGTGTCCGTTGAGAACTTCGAAGCCAATGACTGGGATTCAGATGCCAACCGTACGGAAGATAGCGCGTTTAATATTGACCTGGGTGCAGCTTGGCAGACGGGGCCGTTCAGAGTCGGTTTTGCAGCGAAAAATATGATTTCGCAAGACATCAAAACCGTTAACTACACCCGAGAATATACTTACCACATTGACCCTCTTTACACTGTGGGTGGCGCTTTTATAGCGGATCTGTTTGTCGCGGCAATAGACATAGATCTCAACACGCAGAAACGTTTCTCTGCGCCAAGTGGTCCAGCCATCATCGATGATACCCAGTTGATTCGATTGGGGACAGAATTCAATGCATGGGGCTGGGCTCAGGTTCGTGCCGGTTACATCAATGACTTGGAAGATACCCTTGATGGAACCGTCACGTTGGGCCTTGGCCTGTCGCCCTTTGACACTGTCCATTTTGATCTGGCGGCACAACTTATCGACAGCAACAGTTATGGTGGTTCGGTACAACTCTCGTTTACCTTCTAAGGTGTTTGGGTATAGACTACGCGGCTTCTGAAAGCATTTTTTGAGGTCGTCGCAATGAACCAAATGCCAACATTGAGCCATGCTGAACAACAGGAAGCTGCAGAGCGTATCCATGCACTAATGGCGCAGGGTATGAGTAGCGGTGAAGCTATCATGAAGGTAGCCAATGAGATCCGCGAACGCGAAGCGTCAAAAAATAATGATTAATGTGAAAGCGGCCATTTTTTGGCCGTTTTCTTTTTCGTTTCTAACGTTATTCTAGGATCTGTTTATTTATCCCTTCTTAAAGTGGGGAAATCAGAGGAAAGGGACGACGTTGAACGATCGTTTGCTACTGGCAAAAGCATTTGCCCGCGCCCGACATGCAGGACAGCGATATGGCGAATTTCCCTATCATGTGCATTTAGATGATGTGGAGCGGTTAGCCCAACCTTTCGGTATCAATGCGATGGTTGTGGCGCAGTTGCATGATGTGTTAGAAGATACCACCACCAGTGTTGATGAGTTACTGCAAGATTTTGGTGAAAAGGTCGCTTTATCCGTCAGCTATCTAACGGATCCGATGGTGGGTAATCGTGAGGAAAGAAAACGTCAGATAAACCAGCGTTTCCGAGAGCTTGATGAGTCAGATGAAGCGGCAAAGTTGGCATTGATTGTAAAGGCGTGTGATAGGCTCTCCAATGTAAAAGCTTGTCGGTTATTCCACCCCGAAAAATTCATCAGATACCAGCGAGAACATCCTGAATTCCGTAAAGCGGCTTATCGGCACGGCTTGTGTGAAATGATTTGGTGGGAATTGGATATGTTAATCGAAGTGGGTGACAAGCTCGCAAGGTTTTAGGTGCGTTATTCACTTTTGCAACCAAATCCCGATATGACAAGATATAAAGCGCTCTGGGGAGCGCTTCACGTATTTATTCATTGTCGTAAACCGTTGGGATGGGCTGACGCTTGTGTTGTGTCGCATTGTAGATACTGATCAGACGATCCTTAACGCGATCCTCTACAGGCTTGCCTTCAAGGAAATCGTCGATTTCATCATAAGTTAGTTGCAACGCGTCTTCGTCGGCTTTTTGTGGCGACAATTCTTCCAGATCTGCTGTGGGTGTTTTTACCACCAATAACTCTGGCGCCCCCAGATAAGCAGCCAGTTGGCGAACCTGACGTTTGTTCAGACCAAACAGGGGGGCAAGGTCACACGCGCCGTCACCAAATTTAGTATAAAAACCGGTAATATTTTCTGCAGAGTGGTCAGTGCCCAGCACCAAACCGCCTACCATACCAGCAATTTCATACTGGGCGATCATACGGGCACGGGCTTTCACGTTACCTTTCACAAAATCGAGTTTTGCGTTGTCTTTCGGGATCAGACCGGTATCTTCGAGGGCTGTAAGGGTTGACGCATGCAGGCCATCAACCCCCTCTTTGATATTCACGCTGACAGAATGGGTAGGTTGGATAAAGCTTAGTGCCAATTGAGCTTCATCTTCATCCTGTTGTACACCGTAGGGAAGACGAACGGCAATAAACTGATAATCCGTTGAGCCGGTTTCTTCATTCAGTTGTTCAACCGCCAGTTGTGCCAGTCGGCCACAGGTCGAAGAGTCGACACCGCCACTGATCCCGAGGACCAGTGATTTCGAGCCCGATGCTTGTAAACGGTTTTTAATGAAATTCACACGACGCTGAACTTCAAATTCAGGGTCGATGGTTGGGAGTACTCGCATTTCTGCACGGATAGCTTGTTCCATTTCCATTCCTAATGACAGGGTTTCTTTAAAGCCAACAACTTTAATGACAGGTTATTTACTGCATTTTGCAACATCCTTCGTGCAAAATCATGATCATTCTTACATAGATGGCCACTGTGATAGTTTTTCATTCTTTTGGTGCGGGGAAACGATAACACTCACTAAAATAAGGCAAAATTATACGTATTAGGTGGTTTCTTGTTCATCCAATCCCGCTTCATCCTGAAAGGGATTGAAGGATGCAGATTGGATCAGGTATCAATAGAAGACGATTGTGGATATGAAGAAGAACATATGAGTAAAGCGGAATTACGGCAACAAATTGCCATATTTGGCAGTGCATTCAATCCGCCCAGCTTAGGGCACCTCAGTGTCGTAAAAAGGTTGGGGCATTTTGATCGGGTGCTTTTGGTGCCAAGCTTCGCCCACGCCTGGGGGAAGAAAATGGTGGATTTCGATAAACGCTGTGAATGGGTCGAGATTTTTATTCAAGATGCAAACTGTTCCAACCTAACCCTTTATCGCGAAGAAGAATTTTTGAGTGGTAAAGGCACGGTTACAACATGGGCGCTTCTAAACCATATTCAGCAGCAATATCCCAATTCTGATCTGACCTTTGTACTTGGTCCAGATAATCTTTTAAATTTTTCCAAGTTCCACAAATCGGCAGAGATATTGCAGAGATGGAACGTGCTTGCATGTCCTGAGACTTTATCGGTAAGGAGTACAATAATCAGGGATAGGCTGTTGGCAGGTGAATCGATTGATGACCTAACAACGCCTATTTTGGCGAAAAAGCTGACGTGTCAGGATTTTCGCCAGGAATAAGACAAATCAATGCTAGCTTTTGTTGTAAATACAGATGGTTACTCTATAGCATGATTCGAGGTTAGACCGGCCCTGCGATTTTTCCGATCAATTGCATCAAAGATGCTTCAGTGAGGGATGCTTGTTGGGCAATATGGGTTGAGTTTTGGCCAGATTTCATTTTTTTTATCCAATCCCTGACTTTCAATTGCTCTGAAATCTCTTGGGTTTCTAAGCCTAACATGCTTATACAATCAATGTTGTCTGGTGAGCCACCGTTGTCTAACAGTGCGATGGTTTCGGCCAGTTTCAACGTGCTGTCATCATATTTATCGTCAGGGGAAACCAAGGCGAAATAATCCCGGGCGCAACGCAGTAAACGTCCATAGGCTGATAACCACGTGTTGTTACCATTTTTGTTGAGTGTATTCAGCTGTTCTACAATACCCTCTACCAATGTCGAAGGTGCAATATAACCGACGCAGTTTGGCAGTGAAACTGTCGAACGAATTGAAAAATTAAACGTCGAAAAGAGAGATCCCTGCAAAACCGTTACAGCAGCAAGGCACCCCGAGGGCAGCCAGAATCCTTGTTTTTGACAAACAGGTAGCTCTAATTTGCCTAGACGGATAAGTGCCATGCCCTCGTGAATGAGGATATAGGAAGAGTGGGGTTGTTTTTTACGCGGACCGACAATCAGGAAGTCGGCAGTTTGGTGCAGAAATTCTATGGCTTGCTTCATGTTAACGTTCTCTCGTTGCAAGGCGCACATAGTCATCGGTTTTTCCGGTGAGATCAAGCTAAGCGTATCTTGTTGTATGAAAATGCGCCGCGTTGTTACAATAAGTTGTAGAGAAAAAGAGGTAAGACCTCCAACCTCTGTATTGTGACGATGAAAACAATGTTCGAAATCCCATAACCGCGTAAAATAGCGCGGTTTTTATCGGAGTAAGTAGAGTCCCGTGCAACAAACCAACGATCCTTTCCTAGATATTCGTCCATATAATGATGATGAAGTTCCCGGGGCGATTGAGCGCCTGGTCAATGATGAAGAATTTATCGCTGCCATTATAAAATACCGTTTTCCTCAGTTGTCGGGCATTGCCGGGTGGTTGCTTAAACCCGTTTTGAAGCAGTACCTACGCTCAAAATGGAATAAAGTAAAAACCGTGCGTGATGTACAGCTGCATGTAGCGAAATACATGGAGTCGATGCTCAAAAACTCGTCGGACGGTTTAACGACCAGCGGTTTGGATAAACTCGATCCATCAAACAGCTATCTTTTTGTTTCCAATCACCGTGATATTGCTATGGATCCCGCCATGGTAAATTGGTGCTTGCACCAGCGTGGCTTTGACACAGTGCGCATTGCCATTGGAGACAATTTGCTCAAAAAGCCTTGTGCGACAGAATTGATGAAGCTGAATAAAAGCTTTATCGTGAAGCGATCAGCGAAAGGCCCACGTGAGATGATGAAAGCGTTGGGGCAACTCTCTGCTTACATCAAATCATCACTCGATGAAAAACAGTCGATCTGGATTGCACAAAGAGAAGGCCGCGCAAAAGATGGTAACGATAAAACCGATCCCGCCATCCTGAAGATGTTCTTTATGGAAGGCCGTCGCCAGAACATTGATTTTGCGGACTACATTGCGTCACTTCGCATTGTGCCAGTGACCATTTCTTATGAGAATGATCCTTGTGACGCGGCGAAAGCCAATGAACTTTTCCGTAAACAGCAGGAAGGTGGATACGAGAAAGGCGAATTTGAAGATATCGAAAGCATCGTACAAGGCATTGTTGGTCAGAAGCGCCGCATCCACGTTGCGTTTGGTGATGTGATTGGTAGCGAATTTGATTCACCCGATGCCTTGGCCGAAGAAATAGATCGCCAGATTTACCGGAATTATCATTTGTTCCCGGCAAACTACATTGCTGCGGGTAAAGAACACAGTTCGATCACGGATAGTGATCGTGCGCAGTTTGATAGCAAGTTGTCATCATTACCGGAAGGTATCGCACAAATCGTGAAAGCAATGTATGCGATGCCAACGGTTAAAAAAGCGGATGCTTAAAATAAAGCATTAGTCTGGAATAAGAAAAAGGGATGTGACATTGTCACATCCCTTTTTCTATGAATTTGGAGTGGGGTAAGCCCTTTATAGGTGTGCTTCAAACTACCCGAATGTTCTCGGAAAGAAAATTCACGAAATGGCGCACTTTCGGTGCAAGGTATTCCCTCCGGGGATAGACAGCATAAACAGGTAGCTTCATTGTCGGTTTCCAGTCTTTCATCAGCACATTGAGTTCACCATTTTTTATTTCATCGTTAAGAAGGTAGGTGGCGATATAGGCAATGCCAACCCCTGATTTTGCTGCCTCCAAAACCGCTGGGGCGTTATTAATGCGATAACTCCCCCTGACAGTCACTGACTGTTCACTACCATCACGTTGGAATGACCATTGATCATAAATGTGCTGAACATTTTGATAAGTAATGCAATTGTGATCGCGAAGATCGGATGGGTGCTTGGGTGTACCGTTTTTTTCAATGTAAGACGGTGAAGCAACCAGCTTAAACTGACAATCTCCCAGCTTTCTTGTCACCATTCCTTCCGATGGGACTTCATGAATGACCAACCAACAATCGAACCCATTTTCAATCAGATTTGGGCAATGATCGAAAAGATGCACCTCGAGCTCTAATTCAGGAAATTGCGCTTGAAAAGAGGAGAGCAGTTGTGTGATTTGGGGATTGCCAAAGGATTGTGAAATGCCCACTCGTAATCTTCCTGATACTTCATTTCTAAAACCAGCCACCACCGCTTCAGCATTCTGCATGGTTTCAACAATTTGACGCCCGAAAGCGGCGTATTGTTTACCTGCCTCTGTCAGTGCGACTGACCGGGTATTGCGCTGCACCAGTTGTACGCCTAAACGCGCTTCCAGAAAGCGGATCTGCTTACTGACCTGAGACTTTGAGATCCCAAGATACTCGGCAGCACGGGTAAAGTGCTGTTCATGGGCAACTGTCGCCAGAATGACCATTTGTTGCAGGTTATCTAACATATGGCAATTTCGTTAGTTATCGAGAGGGATAGCGTACCACAATCAAGCAATATTCAATGAGTGACGTTGTCACATCATATTAATTTGATCGTCGGATTTGAAAATGTGTAGCAATACTCCCGGTGTTTTCTTTCTTATCTCTGTGTTTGTTTGTCGCAAGTAAAAAACATGTCGGTTGTGCCGAATATTTCGGGTTGGAATAACAGAGTAAGGCTGAGCGGATCTTTGATCTCTTTGCGACATAGCCAGGTGTGAGTTCAGATATGGAATCCATGTTTGTCAGCGAGTTACATAGTATTCTTTCAATATCTCCAGTGGGGCAGAGTTAAATTAAGGCAATAAAAACAGTTAGTTGTATGCTTTGTTTTCTTCAGGAAACAATTAATAGCGAGGTTAGTAAGTGCTAACATGTGGGTGTAGTAAATCTTCAATATTCAAATCCCATCGGTTGTTCAGGGGGGATTTTATGGTTTTGAGTAGATTTAATGGAGATGATGAATAGTGTGGATTGATAGGAATTGTTTTTATTCATAGAAAGCGCCTTTTAGAATCGTTTTATCCATACTGGTATAAAGCATATGGGATGCTGGATGCTTGGTTCATTAAGGAGGTTATCGTTCGGATGTTAGAGGTTTTGCTTCGTTTCTTTGTCCTTGGCTGTATGAGCTTTGGGGGACCCGTCGCCCATATTGGTTATTTCCAGCGGGAATTTGTTGAAAAGCGAAAATGGATTGAAGAAGAGACATTTTCAATGGCATTGAGCTTGTGCCAGTTTTTGCCTGGCCCGGCAAGTAGCCAGTTAGGCATGTTTATTGGTTATCATCGTGCAGGGTATCTGGGAGCAGTCGCTGCGTTTCTGGGCTTTACCTTTCCGTCTTTTGCACTTTTGACTGTGGCGGCGATGTATAGCACGAGTTTAGGAGAATCCTCTGCTCTGACACTGATTATTTCGGCAGCGAAGTTGCTGGCAGTGGTGGTAGTGGCCGATGCTATCTGGACAATGGCACGTAAGTTTATCAGTGACGCTGTCACATTTTCTGTCTGTATGATCTCAGCAGCATGGATCCTTTGGCAAACGGGCTTGATCGCACAATTGATGCCTATTGTTATCGCGGGTGTGCTGGGTTGGTTGTTTATCCGTAAACCTAAAACTTTAGTAGAGGCGGGTAAATCTGAGGGCATTAAACAGACAGCGGTTTTGTTTGGTGTGTTCGCTATATTTCTTGTTCTGCCCGCGGTAAGCAGTGCACCTGTAGTGAGCCTGTTCCATCACTTCTATCAAGCGGGGAGTTTTGTATTTGGTGGGGGCCATGTTGTCCTGCCATTGTTGCAGCCATTAATTGGTGATACAGTACCTGGGGATGTGCTGGTAGAAGGATATGCCGCCGCACAGCTGGTGCCAGGCCCAATGTTTACGATTGCCAGTTATATTGGTGCGTCAATGGAAGGGATGAATCCTGTTCTTGGCAGTGCAGTGGCGACTATTGCTATTTTCCTGCCGGGAGCACTGCTTTTATTCGCTGCAATTCCTGTCTGGCAGGCAGTAATGCACCATCACAAATTCGCTGGCTCAGTGGTGCTGATTAATGCTGCGGTAGTAGGCCTTCTTATCGCCGCCTTTTATCAACCGGTTTGGGTTTCAGCGGTTCATGGCGTTGCGGATATTGTCGCTGTCATTATCGGTTTTGCAGTATTGCGTAAGTTCAACCTCTCAGTGTTTTGGTTACTGGTGGGCATGTTGGTCTATGTTGTTGGCAAAAGCATGCTGTAAGAACGAAAAAGTGCCTAAGGTTATTCAATGTAGCCCGTGTTTACGGGCTTTTTTACATAGGTACTCTGTGTATATCATTATTTTGGACTTTTTCATGCACTATAACTTTTTATTGAGTGCTTATAGATAAAGCGGGGATGGTGAACCATTTAGGTTCAGGCAGGGGCGGTGTCTGGCAGAAAAAAGAACGATTATTCTTCAGATGTTGCTGGGTGGAGGACATGTGGTTTGATGGGAATAACGCCGGGATTGACCGGCGTTGATTGGCGATTAAAACTCCCAGCGCTCGGTTTTACCGGTGTCAGAGGCATGTTGGGCAAGCTCCAGCGCATAAACGCCTTTCACCGCGTCATAAGGATCGATAGGTGGTGGTGTACCGTTTAGAATCGCAGACGCTAGGCTGGCAAAAAGCTCCGAGTAACAACCATGTTCCAATGCAATGTCTTTTTCTGTGACATTGTCACCTATTTCCAGTTTTCCAACATGCTGTTGACGGCCAAACTCAGCGTTTGTAACCGTGACGCCGTCACGAAGTTGCTGTTCCTGAATATCCAACCCAAAACAAGAGAAGGTTGCTTTGTTACCCTGGACCACAAATCTTGCCCCCTTACCAGAACGGAATGGACTCGAACTGAGAATGACCTCTTTGTCTGCGTAGTGAAGTGTCATATGGAAATAATCAACAGCCTGAGATTGATGACGCATGGATTTACATTGTGCTGAAACAGAGCGTGGATCGCCAAACAGGTGGATAGCTTGATCAACCAAGTGCGAGCCCAAATCATAGAGGATGCCAGCACCTTCGCCCGGTTGTTCCCGCCAGCGTTGGCGAACGTCAGGACGGAAGCGGTCAAAGCGGGATTCAAGGACCTTGATGTCGCCAAGATCGCCTGAGTCAATCAACGCTTTTAACGTCAGGAAATCGCCGTCCCAACGGCGGTTTTGGTAAGGGCAGAGAATTTTTCCACGGGCATTGGCGAGGTTTATCAGCGCCATACCCTGACCACTTTTCACCACAAAAGGCTTTTCGAGTAAGACATGGCAGTCTGCCTCTAGTGCTTGTTTGGCAAGAGTAAAGTGAGTGTGGTTTGGTGTGGTGATGATCACCAGATCTAACGCTGCATCCCGCAGCATGTCTTCAATGTTTGAGTAATACGTCGCCGAAGGCAGTTTCTCTGCCACCAAATCATGGTTTGAAGAAACAACCGCAACAGGCTCAAAATCTGGGTGGATAGTAAGAAAAGGGAGATGGAAGGTTTGTGCGGCGAAACCAAACCCAACAATGCCAGTACGAATCATATAGCGATCCTTGTTTTCGTTCGTGTTGTGGTTAGCCATTGATTATACGCGAGCCGATGAGAAAAGCTGTTTACCTGTCGAAAAAAGCCCCGGCAATTATGCGAGGGCTGTTGGAGATATTGGAATCAGGCAAGAATAACCGGGTAGTGCTCAGTAGGATGGGGCATCACATTCACTGGCCATCCATACACATCTTCGATGATGGCAGGTGTCAGTACAGATTCTGGTTGTCCATCTGCCACAATTTTTCCGCGGTTCAGCATTAAGATGCGATCAGCGTATTGCGCAGCAAGATTTAAATCGTGGATCACGGCGATCACCGCAGATCCCTCTCTTGCCATCTGCTTGGCCAGCATTAAGGTTTTATGTTGGTGTCCAATATCCAATGCGCTGGTGGGTTCGTCTAACATCAAAATCGGATCACGCTCTGATCTGGCGATTTGGGTTAATACCCGCGCAAGGTGTACCCGTTGTTTCTCGCCGCCGGACAAGCTGGGGTATAGCCTGTCTGCCAGATGCAATACATCGGTCCGCGCCATTTTTTCTTTAGCAATGTCTGCAATTTCCTTTTGGGATGCTGTTAACGCAAGCCCACCAAGTTCAACCACCTCACGAACGGTAAAAGCAAACGTCAGGCTGCTGGATTGGGGCAGAATGCCGACAGATGCTGCCAGTTGCTGGGGTGTCCAATGAGACGCCGGCTTGCCGTAAAAACGGAGTGTACCGCTACAGGGCCACTCCCGGCTGAGCAGTTTCAAAAGGCTGCTTTTCCCTGTCCCGTTTGGACCAAGGATAATCGTCAGCTCACCCAGCCTGAATGCAGTACTGACATCATCGAGCAGGGTTTTATTGCCTAGCGTCAGTGAGGCATGTTTAATTTCAATACCCATTATGCCAAACGACCTTTTTGTTTTAGTAGCAGAGCGAGAAAGAAAGGGGCCCCCAGTGCTGCCGTAATAATACCGACAGGGATTTCTAACGGTGCAACGATAGTGCGGGCAATCATGTCCGACGCTAAAAGCACCAGCCCACCTAAAACGGCGGATACCGGAATGAGAGAGCGATGGTCTGGTCCAATCAACATGCGGGCAATATGCGGCACGACAAGACCGATAAAGCCAATCATACCGGATAGGGCTACTGTCACACCCACACCAGCCGCTGTTAACAGGATGAGGTTTCGTTTTAGAGACTGGACATTAATGCCTAAATGGCGCGCCTCAGCTTCACCTAATAACAACGCGTTCAACGGTTTGGCATAGCGCTGGAAAAGTATGCCGAGTATGGCCAGTGATACAAACGCCAGAAGGATCGCATCCCACGACGCACCTGCTAAAGAACCCATGGTCCATAACGAGAGATCGCGAAGCTCTTGATCGTTGGCAAAGTAGTTCAGCAGCCCCATGCCTGCACCCGCAATCGCGCCAAGGGCGACGCCTGCCAACAACATAATCGTCACAGATGTCCCATTGCTGCTGGTTCCCATGTAATAAATGGCAAAAGTGGTAAGTGCACCGCCCAGAAAGGCGAAAACAGGCACGGTTCCAAACACCAGAAACGCGGTATGTGTAATAACGCCGCCAAACAAAACAATTGCAATCGCGGCGCCAAGTGATGCACCGGCTGAAACACCAATAATGCCGGGATCAGCCAGGGGATTTCTGAACAAGCCCTGCATCACGGTACCGCACATTGCAAGAATACCACCCACAGCAATAGCCAGCAGGGTGCGTGGCAAACGAACCTCCTGGATGATCACCGACATATAGTCAGGAAGATCTGACGGGAGAGGGAGCAGTGCTTTCAAGCTGTCGAAAAAGCCAATGTTCATCGGTCCCAGCGTAATTGAGCTTACGACGGTGATATACAGCAAGACCGAAGAAACGACCATCATCCACCGCACAGGCACGCGGCGAGTTAACAAATCATTCATGGTTATGGCTGCTCACTGGCCACAAAGCGTTGATTTAGTTCCGTTGCCAGCTCCAGGCTCGCTAAGCCGAACCCGCCCAAAATGGCATAGCCAGAAATGGGAATGACGTTGTTGTTTTTAAACGCCGGGGTGGCTGTCAGTAAAGGTTGCTGCTTAACCATGCCTTCAATACCGCCAACCTGCGACAGGGTACGCTCTGACACCAGAATGTATTCGGGCTGCATCTCTACAATCGATTCTGTTGACAGCGGTTTATAGCTGGATGTCTCTTTTGCGGCGGGATTGATGCCGCCAGCCAACTCGATCACTGTGTTAACCGTCGTTTCGTTGCCTGCGACGGTCAAGGGGCGGCCATCAGAGAGCATCATGAACAGGACGGTTGGTTTCCTTTCTGGGGCAGAAGCCGTTAGGTGACTGATCTTTTCTGCAACATTCGATTTGATTTCTGCACCTTTATCGATGGTACCGGTGATCGATGCTACGAGATCTACCCGTTGATTAAAGTCTTCAATGGACGTGCCTGTCGGCAGTTTTTGCACGTCTACTTTTGCCGATTCCAACAGGTTCAATGTGCTTTCTGGCCCCATCTCAGGCGAACCAATCAAGTGGGTGGGACTCAGTGCCAACAAGCCTTCTGCGGAAAGCTGACGGTGATAACCCAGCACAGGAATATCCCGTCCGTCGAGATAATGGCGACTGGTCAGGTCAACCGCCACGACATCTTTGTCAGCGCCAAGGGCAAACAACAGCTCCGTGACTGTTGAGCCCGCACTGATAATCCGCGCACCATCAGCAAACGCGCAAGAAGCAAACAAACCGGAGATGAGTAGCGCAGCAGCGCCAAGTTTAGTGTTTATTTTCATTGTTCTTCCATCACAATATTGGTGGCATTGATATTGTTGTTTTGCATAAAGGCGAGGACTTTCAGCATGCTTTCCACATTGGCTTGTTTGTCCGCGGCAATCACCACTGGTTTATCAGGCGCTTGTGCAATGGCTTCCAACAGTTGTGTGGTGAATGAGGTCCAATCGGGGATGGGTTCCCCCTGTAATGCCCATGAAGGCTCGCCACGCAATACGTTAATGGCAATAACATCACGGTCGGGTGATGCCAGCACATCCGTATCTTCCGTCTGGGGGATGGCGATATCCATGGTTTTGATTTGGATATTGGCGGTCAGCAGCAAGAACACCATGACAATAAAAATGATGTCGAGCAGGGGCGTGAGATCGGGCGTGAATGACAGTGATTCACTTTCGGGTTGTGAGCGAATCATGCAGTAGGCTCCGAAGGGGTAATTGGGCAAACAGGCTTACAATGTTTTGGACATTCACCGTTTTCATCAAACGATACACCTGCCAAATGAAGGTTAAAGTGATTCAGTACGTATTCTATTTTCGCCAGCGTACGATCCGCCCAAAGACTGAATACCTGTGATGAGGCAATGGCTGGCAGCGCAATAAGTAAGCCTGCTGCGGTGGTTGACATGGCAAGGCCCAAGCCATCAGCCAGTTCCGCCGGGGAAATACCGCCCTGTGTGACAGACAGGCCTTTGAACATCTCAATCAAGCCCATGACAGTGCCAAGAAGACCAATGAGCGGGCTTAGGACACCAATAATATTCAACATCTTTAGGCCTGCAGTGAATTGGCGGCGTTTTTTCTGTAGCCAGATGCTGACTGCTTCCTCACGTAACGATTTGGTAAAGTGGCGATGATTGATCAACATGCAGATCCCCTGAGAAAGGGTACTTTTGTCTTTCTGGTGGCGCTTAACATACGCCTCGAGTTGCTTGTCGTTAGTCAGTGATAATGAATAGATCTCTTTTTGCAGTGGTTTGCTGCCCGTTTTGGTGTTCAGGATGGCAAAAACAATGCGCTCGACAATCAGCATCAACATCAATGCAGAAAGCAGAGTCAACGGCCAGGTCATGATGCCAAGCTGCGCATGAATAGAAGAGATAAAGTGTAAGTCGAACATGATTAATCCAGATTAAAACGAACAGGAATTCTGACTCTGTGCGCCAAGGCGACACCATTTTCTTTGTGGCCGTTAAACTGCCACTTTTTCACTGCTTCAATCGCAGCATCGTCAAGCAAATCAAAGCCTGAGCTTTTCAACAGCGACAGGTTGGTCTGGTCGCCATTTTCATCAAGCCACACCTCAAGCAGTACCGTGCCTTCCATACCTTTACGCTTTGCCATTCTTGGGTAGTTTGGTTGGGAAGGACGAACTTTAAATGTCGCCTTATCGACCAATACCGGGGAAGAGGCAGCTGCCTGGTTTGCTTGTGTTTCAGAGCTCACTTTCTTGACGGTCTCTTTCAGTTTTTCATTGGACTTATCTTTCATTTTTTTTCTGTCAGGCTGTTTTTTTTCCTTCTTGGGTTCCTGTTTCTTCACCGTTTCAACGGGCTTTTTCTCCGTTTTCGTTTCGGGTTTAGGCTCGTTTTTTCTTGGCAACTCTGTTTTTTTCTTTTTTGTCAGTTCACTGATCTCTGAAGGCTTAGGTGCTGCCGGAGGTTCTGGTGCCTTTCTCTCTACTCTCTCTACTCTCTCTACTCTCTCTACGGGTTCAGATACTTGCGTGTGAGGCGGTTCATCGACAGGAGAGGGGGCTGGCTCCTTGGGTACCGGTTTTGCGGTTGCAACAAGCTTTATAGCCACGCGGTTTCCTGTGTTGGCATCATGCAACGTGAACTGGGGTGAAGGTGGCTGGGCAAATATCGCCAGACTGTGCAGTGCAACTGAAACGACACCACAAACTACGTACCGTTGAGCGTTCACACATACTCCTGAAGAACGTCATTTGATAAGCGATTAACTGCATTATGCATGAAATACGAATGAGATCAATTATCAGTTGCATTATTTTCTAATCTGAATATGATTGAATTCACAAGGAAACAGCGCGCAGTTTGACGCTGTTAGTCGTAAAGGTTGCTCATTGAGATGAATATTGATCTCCACAATCCGGAACTGGTCGGGCTAAACACGCCTGATCCACTTCGTTTTGCCTTTCAACGTAAAAAGAGTGCACATGCTGGTGGCATGATGCGGCCTGTTAACGCTGAAGATATTCAAAGCACGCTTGAAAAAGCACACGCAACCCCCGCGTTGTCAGCGTATTCACCGCGTTGTCTGTACATTCATATTCCGTTTTGCCGGGTGCGGTGTACGTACTGCAATTTCTTCCAGTACGCATCCAGCAATTCCCTGATTGAAGGGTATGTTGAGGCACTGCGGGCAGAAATACGCTGGAAAGCGGCGCAAACCTGGAGTCAGTCTGCACCTTTTCAAGCAGTCTACATTGGCGGAGGAACGCCAACTGACCTCAGTGGCGAGCAAATCCGGCTGATTGTGTCGGATATACGCAGTCTGTTTCCCCTGACGCCGGATTGTGAAATCACTCTGGAAGGCCGGGTAAACCGCTTCGGGGTAGATAAATTCGAAGCCGCATTGGAAGGGGGTGTGAACCGCTTTTCGTTTGGCGTGCAAAGTTTCAATACTCTGGTTCGCCGCAGTGCAAAGCGCCTTGATGACCGTGACGTAGTGCTGGAAAAAATTCAGCAGCTTTCACGCTATAACGCAGCCCCCATTGTGCTGGATTTGCTCTATGGATTGCCACATCAAACCCTGGAAATCTGGCAGCAGGATTTGAATGATTACTTGGAATCCGGTGCACACGGTGTTGACCTTTATCAACTGATCGAAATGCAAGGCTTGCCCATGGCCAAGTTGGTTGAAGCGGGTAAATTGCCGCTCCCTGCTGACACCCAAATGAAAGCCAGCATGTTTGAGATGGGGGTGAACTTTATGGCAACGCATCACCAGAAGCGTCTTAGCGTTAACCATTGGTCGTCAGATAACCGTGAACGCAGCATTTATAACTCCCTGGCGAAAACCACCGCAGAAATCATGCCGCTTGGCGCGGGGGCGGGTGGCAATGTGAATGGCTGCCAAATGATGCAGACCCGTGATATGGAGACGTATATCTCAGCGATTAAAGATAATCGTTACCCTGTCACCATGTTAACGATGACATCACCTAACCGGGCTGTTATCGCAGAAGTGAAATCAGGTTTTGATGCGGGTGTACTGTCCCAATACAAACTGGATGCGGTTGCTGGCACAGGAACATTCGACGCACTTTCCCCTTTGTTTGAGGCCTGGCAAGGGAATGGGCTGGTCTATCTTGAAAAGAACGGAAATAACCGAAGCTATTTAGCATTGACCCTGGCGGGGCAATTCTGGGCGGTCACGCTCGCTCAGAACCTGATTGACGTTTTATCGAAACAACAAGCGGCAACAGTCGCCGCTTAGGAGTAGCAATACGATGCAACAAGCGATCATCGTGACGGAAGAAACCAAACAGCGTGTCGCTGATTATTTAGCCAAAGACGTGCATACGCCTGTGTCCAATATGGTGTCTGAACTTGGTCTCACCGAAGGTGAGATCACCTTGGCGCTTCCGGAAAGTATGGTAACCCGTGTAGAGGGCGCGTTGGCTCAAACCATTCTGGAAACCATACCATCCTGGGGTAGAGTGACCACGATTGTCCATTCAGGTGGGTCGGTGTTTGAGTTCAAGGCGGCTTTTCCAAAAGGCAAGGTGGCGCATGGGTACTACAACCTGATGGGCCGGGAAGGGCAGTTACATGGTCATCTTCGTCTCGATCTGGTGTCAGATATTGTTTTTGTCAGCAAACCTTTCCGTGGCACCGAAAGCCACTATATCGGTTTTTATGATGCGAGCGGACATTGTGTTTTCAAAATCTATCTGGGTCGCGATAAAAAGCGTCAGTTATTCCCAGAACAAGTTGAACGGTTTAATGCCATGAAGCAGGAGTTGGCAAAATGAGTGACAAAGCAGAACGTATACAAAACCGTCTGGGTCCTGAAATCCAAGAATTTCGCGATTCACGTAAAACGCTTCAGCTTGGCACTGTTGATAAAGAAGGCAGACCACATACCAGCTATGCGCCTTTTGCCTTCTCTGAGCGGGGTTACTACATTTTGGTGTCTGACTTAGCCACTCATGGACAGAACCTCAAGACTTGTAAAGCCGTGTCTATCATGATGATCGAAGATGAAAGCGAAGCCCGCTCGATTTTTGCGCGTCGCCGTCTGTCTTTTGATACCAATGCAGAGCTGATTGAGCGTGATTCTGAGCACTGGAATACCGCGATTCACGTGATGCGTGAGCGCTTGGGCGAGATGATTGACAACCTCAGCCAGCTCGGTGACTTCCGCCTTTATCGCCTGAACCCAGTAATTGGCCGCTATGTGAAAGGTTTTGGCCAGGCGTTTGATGTGTCGGGTGAAGACATGCTTTCCGTGATCCATTTGAATGAAGGTCACGTGAAGCAAATGAAAGAGAATGCGTAATCTTATTTGCAGCCCCTCTATCTGAGGGTCTGCCATTTCTTATAACGATAAAAATCGCACGGAAACCAGTGTGAGTGGGTTTCTTTTGCCTGATGAAAACTGAATGGAAATTCTCAGGCATTTAAAAAGAGTGGAAATTATGACTATCAGGAAAAATAAACTGGCACTTTGGGTCGGATTACTGTGTACCGGCAGTGCGGCAGCACAGGATGTCTACACTTTCGACGAAGTGGTAGTCTCTGCAACACGGAGTGAGCAAAACATCAGTGATGTGGCGGCATCGGTGGACGTGGTCAGCAGTGAAGCGCTGGAGAAAGATCTGTCCCAGAACATGAAGTCCGCTGTTGAGTCAGAACCGGGTGTGAATATGGCCGGTAACGGGCGGTTTGGTCTGACAGGATTTAACATTCGCGGTCGTGATGAAAACTATGTAAAGACCATTATTGATGGTGTTGAACTGCCTGGAACATATAATCCAGGTGCGGATGTTATGCGCAAGTACAATAACACGTTAGAAACCGACACACTTCAACGTATAGAAATCAATAAAGGACCGGTTTCCAGTCTTTATGGCAGTGATGCATTGGCCGGTGCGGTGATCCTTCGCACCAAAAATCCGGCTGATTTGCTGGATGAGGGCAATGATACCTACGCCAGTGTGAAAGGCGGTTACTACAGTGCGGATGAGAGCTACAAAGCTACAGCAACGTTGGCAAACCGCACTGGCGATTTGGAAACGCTGCTGATTTTCACCCATCGTGACGGGCATGAAACCCAAACTTACGGAGGCTCTGATATTGCCGGACCAGATCGTGGTGAGGCTGATCCGGTTGACTTCCAATCTGATAACATTCTGGCAAAGGCCTTTTATCAACTGAATGACGCGCACCGTGTCGGTGTTTCCGTAGAGTCTTACCATCGTGATCAGGACGTTATCCGTTTGTCTGATGAAGGTGATGTCATTGCATTTGGTCCATACCGCTATGTGTATTCCAACACCCGCGGGTACGATGATGATTCACGCCAACGCTACAGCATTGAACATCAGTGGCAGGCGAATAACCCAGCGTTTGATTTACTCGAATGGCGGGTTGCTTACCTGAAATCGGAATCCAAACACGACAACACTGACACCCTGACGAAAACCACGCCAACAGGGACAAGTGTTGAAAACCGAAACCGTCAGAGAATCGGTGAAGACGAATCGTGGCAAGCCGATGTCCAATTCAATAAAGTCGTTGCGTTGGATAGCACCTATCACGACGTGGTTTATGGTGCCAGTTATGTCAGCAATGAATTCAACCTGGACTATAACAACATCAATCGGGATACCGGGATGGTGACCGATGCAACCCCGGAAGTACCCAATGCAGAATCCCGCAAATGGGGAGTATTTATTCAAGACCAAATGTTCTTGATGAATGAAACACTGGTATTGAATGCGGGTCTGCGATACGACAACTTCAGTGCGGTTCCAAAAGGTAACAGCACCTATGCTGATGGCAAAAATGATGCGTTGACTGGGCGTTTAGGAGCGGTTTATCACTGGAATGATGCGTTCAGTACCTTTGCTCAAGTCAGTCAAGGATTTAAAGCGCCAACGCTTCAAGATCTTTACTACTTCTATGACACAGGGGCGACGTTCATTCCTAACCCGAACCTGAAAGCAGAAGAAAGCATTTCCTATGAAACCGGTATGCGGTTCAGGCAAGAGTTTGGCCGTATTGATATTGCTGTTTTCTATAATGATTATAAAAATTTCATTGAGAGCCGTTTAGTGGATGCAAACGGGCCTGATGGAAAAGAAGTGTGGACAACGGACAATATTGGCCGTGCTGAAATCTACGGTGCTGAACTGAAAGCGCATTTGGCATTGGATCGTATGCTGGGTGCACCAACGGGCATCTATTCTGATCTCAGCCTTGCATATGCCAAGGGTGAAAACAAAACCAATGGCGAAGCGATTGATACGGTTGCCCCGCTAACGGCAACGCTCGCACTCGGCTATGTGGATTCGGAAGATACTTACGGTGGTAAGGTGTCGATGCGCGCTGTCGCGGGTAAATCGGGGGATGACTGGAGTAACGCCAATAATGTCAATAACGTGAGTGCGCCAGGTTACACTGTCACGGATTTGACAGCATATTACCGTCCAATGAAAGACCTGACCCTACGAGCGGGCCTGTTTAACGTCTTCGACAAGAAGTATTGGGATTATGCTGATCTGGCAGGCGTGGACAAAGATGAGTCTGGGCTTGATCGTCGCACCCAGCCTGGACGTAATTGGGGGATAGAAGCGGAATACGTGTTCTAATTCCCACCGTGTCTTACCGCAAACACCCCGGGGATTTCCGGGGTGTTTTCCGTTCTGGCCTGCGTTATGCTCAGGTTATGCATAAAAATAAGTATGACAAACTCTTCTGGAGAGATAGTGAGTAACACGACACTAACAACCCTTTCAACGCGCTGGTTGATTGAACAGGCAAAGAAACAAAAAAAACGCCTGATTGCCGCCAACCTTATTGCGATTTGCGCGACCTTGATCAGCGTGCCCATTCCTCTGTTTATGCCCCTAATGGTTGATGAGGTGTTGTTGAACAAGCCCGCTGGTGGCGTCGCTTTCTTCAATTACATCTTGCCTGAATCATTGCATCAACCGGCTAGTTACATCGTGATGGTACTGCTGCTGGTTATTGTGATGCGGATACTCAGCCAGGCTCTCAACATCTGGCAAAGCCGTCAATTTACCTTGGTATCCAAGTCGATAACCTGTCACATCCGCCAACAGTTGCTTGATAAACTGGGCCGCATCAGCATGAAAGAGTATGAAGAACGCGGCAGCGGAGGCATAAGCTCTCACCTGGTGACAGACATTGAAACCATTGACAGCTTTCTGGGTAACAGCCTGAGCCGCTTTGTGGTCGGTGTGCTCACTGTTATCGGCACGGCTGCTATCCTGCTTTGGTTGGATTGGGCACTGGGGTTGTTTATCCTGCTGGTTAACCCTGTGGTCATTTACCTTTCCCGTAAAATGGGCCAGCGGGTCAAGCACCTTAAAAAAGCCGAGAACCAATCTTTCGAGCGCTTTCAGCAACGTTTGGTGGAAACGCTGGACGGTATCTACCAATTGCGTGCCGCTAACCGTGAGCGCGCATACTTAGAGACGTTGAAAAAAGATGCCGATGCCATCCGCCATGACGCCGATAAATATGCCTGGCAATCAGAAGCAGCAGGGCGCATCTCCTTTCTGATGTTCTTGATTGGCTTTGAACTTTTCCGCGCTGCCGCCATGTTGATGGTGCTGTTCAGTGACCTGACTATCGGCCAGATTTTTGCGGTGTTTGGCTATCTGTGGTTTATGTTGAGCCCGATTCAGGAGCTGTTAGGTATTCAATATGCCTGGTTCAGCGCCTCCGCCGCGATGAAGCGCCTGAATGGATTGCTGGCATTGGAGGAAGAGCCACGCAAGAATGCAGGGAAAGATCCATTGGCTGATTTGGATACCTTCGGCGTGGAGTGCCGTGACCTGACGTTCAGTTACGACAGCGAGAAAACTGTGCTGAACGGGCTATCCCTCACCATTCCACAAGGCAAGCGTGTTGCACTGGTTGGAGCATCCGGTGGTGGGAAATCCACGCTGATACAACTTTTGCTCGGCCTTTACCGGAAATCCGGCGGTGACGTGTTGGTTGACGGCAAACCGGTTGAAGAGATTGGCTACGAAACTCTACGCCAGCATACGGCCGTGGTGTTGCAGCAACCGATGATCTTTAATGACACCCTGCGCGAAAACCTGACGCTGGGCCGTACCGATTTTTCAGACCAGCAGCTTTGGCAATCATTGGAGATTGCCCAGCTGAGTGATGTGGTTGAAAAGCTGGATAATGGTCTGGAGTCACAGCTGGGCCGTCAGGGGCTTAAGCTTTCTGGTGGTCAGCGACAGCGTCTGGCAATTGCCCGGATGGTGCTGACCAACCCGAAACTGGTGATTTTGGATGAGGCGACCTCAGCGCTGGATACTGCAACAGAAGCCGCGCTGCATGACGCACTGAATAACTTCCTACAGGGCCGCACTACATTGATCGTGGCGCACCGTTTGTCCGCAGTGAAACAGGCTGATCTGATTTATGTGCTGGAAGACGGAAAAGTCGCGCAGTGCGGCAACCATAATGAGCTCGTGAAGGAGGAGGGCGTGTACCAAACCCTTTATGGCAACCTGCAAGTCGGGTGATTGATGTCATCTGGTAAAGATGGAAAGCCCTGCGGTGCAGGGCTTTCCCGTTTCTGGAGCTGGGAATTATTTTACTTTCAAGGACGCACCCTGTGTCCTGATCACATCCTGATACCAGAAGAAGCTTTTTTTGCGTTTCCGTGCCAGTGTGCCGCTGAAATCATCATGGCGGTCGACATAGATGAAGCCATAACGCTTACGCATTTCTGCGGTAGAGTTCGCCACCAGATCGATAGGCCCCCAAGAGGTAAAGCCCATTAATTCGACGCCATCTTTGATTGCTTCACGCGCCTGAACAAGGTGATCATTCAGATACGCAATACGGTAGTCGTCCTGGATCTCGCCATTTTCGTCAGGTTCATCGCGTGCCCCTAATCCATTTTCAACAATGAAAAGTGGTTTTTGGTAACGATCATATAAAAAGTTCAGCAGAATGCGCAGGCCTTTGGGGTCAATCAACCATCCCCATTGGCTCTTCTCCAAGTAAGGATTTGGCACGCTGGCGACAATGTTTCCGACCTCTTTCTGCTTTGGATCGGCGCTGGCACAACCACTGGCATAATAGCTGAAGGAAATAAAATCGACCGAAGCCTGGGCTATTGTTTCAAGGTCTCCATCTTCCATTGCGATATGAATACCGTTTTCACGGAAGTAACGCAGCATATACCCGGGATATTTTCCGCGTGTTTGAACATCGCCAAAGAACAACCATTTGTTGTTCTCGTGCATGGCGGCAATCACATCATCAGGGTTGCAGGTGAGTGGGTAGTTGAGCGCGCCCAGCAACATGTTGCCAATTTGGGCATCAGGGATAATCCGGTGGCACAGCGTTACGGCTTTGGCATTTGCCACCAACTGGTGGTGAATCGCCTGATAGATAGCCTGCTCACTGGCATCCTCCGGCAAGCCTACGCCGGTGAAAGGCGCATGGAGAGACATATTAATCTCATTGAACGTTAACCAAAGTTTCACTTTATCTTTGTAACGCTCAAATACCGTGCTGACATAGCGTTCAAAGAAACCGATAAGCTTTCGGTTAGCCCAACCGCCATAGTTTTCTACCAGTGCATATGGCATTTCATAATGGGAGAGTGTCACAAACGGTTGGATGTCATACTTGGCCAATTCATCGAAAATGCGGTCGTAGTAGGCAAGGCCAGCCTCGTTTGGCGTCTCCTCATCGCCATTGGGAAAAATACGGGTCCATGCAATCGAAAGGCGAAGACAGTTGAACCCCATTTCGTTGAACAGAGCGATATCCTCTGGGTATCGGTGATAGAAATCAATCGCCACATCCTTGATGCCCGGTGTGCGTCCTTCTCGCGTCTGGTGAGGGCTTAGAATACCTGAAGGGAGCATATCTGATGTCGACAGCCCTTTTCCTTCGACATCAAAAGCGCCTTCTACCTGGTTGGCAGCGATTGCACCGCCCCATAGAAAATTATTCGGGAATAACGTCATGTAAACCTCGTTGGGATACAGGATGAATGCATAAAGATGATATGTAGTATCGATGACTATTCCTGCAAGAAAAAGAGGCTTTTATGGAGGAGAACTGTTCCTTATTTTCAGGAAAGTTTCCAGTTTTTGGAAGGCTAACGAAGAAAAGGGGAAACAGAGATTGACCAGATGTGTCACTTATTTACATGTGAAATGGAGCAAAAGCGAAATGTGGCTGGAAAGTGTAGTCAGTGTAGCCCACGCTTATTGATACTAAAAATAGTAGAAGGGGATGAATTGCTAATGAAAGTGAGGTTGAAGTCCGACATGACATGCCCGCGATGTGGACACAAAAAATCTGAATTGATGCCTGTAGACGTGCCCCTGCATCACTATGAATGCGAAAATTGCGGGGAAGTGCTTGTTGCCCAAGAAGGGATGTGCTGTGTTTTTTGCGCCTATGGTAGTGTTCCATGCCCGCGTGCGCAGATAAAAGGCCATTGCACTAATAAACGTCATTAATCACCGTACAGATCTGATGTGGAAAAATTATGTGGAGTACGATTGCTGAATAATTCATTCTTGTCTCGATCATAAGTCGCGATTCATATGAGATATAAATTTACACTCATTGTGATAGAGCAAAGGCTTTAGAAAGGAGATAATATGGGTTTGCATCTTTGGTACTGCAATAACTGTAAAACAGACACTGAGCATGAAGTACGGGAGCAAGCCCACCATGATCCCGCAGTTAGGGCATTAACATCCCCCCCTCTTGATGGCGATTATCAAGACCATGCCGAGTGTACTTGCACGATATGTGGCTTTGTTGAATGGGTCGATCCGGTCGACATATTTCAACTTGATGTACATGACTTTGGTGATTGAAAAAGCTGTCAATCACATCCCGCAAAGGAACAATATAAGGATTGTTCTTTTTAAGCACACATTAATGCACTATAACTTATCTTCACTTTGATCAAATAAACCTCCATCATCTATCATATACAACGTAAGCGCATCATAAACCCCGCATTCTAATCGTCTAGCCCGAATAATAAGATCAAACCTCCAACCCAAAGGAGATTTGAAATGGCCAAACGACGCACTAACCAGGAATGGCGAACCCTGTTCGAACACTATGAATCCAGCCAACTATCACAACGATTATTCTGTGAACGTAACGGACTGAGCCTCTCCACTTTTTACGCTAAGCGCCAACAGTTAAAGCACATCGAAAAACCGAACACGGTTGGCTTTGTTAAAGCAGAAGTCGTTGAAAAGACCACAAAGTATCAAGCCACTCACGTTGTCGTTGCCAACATGACACTACTTGTAAACCGTGTTGAACTGAGCATCCCACAAGGCACGCCAGCGACCTATCTCGCAGAGCTTATCGGTGAGTTATCATGAAACGCATGCTCAGTGCTCCAGAGATTTACTTGTATCGTGAAAGCGTCGATTTTAGAAAGTCCATCAACGGTCTTGCTGCGATGATCGAAAGTGACACCGACTTACCCTTAGGAAGCGGTGCATTGTTTTTGTTTACCAATAAACAGCGCGACAAAATCAAAGTGTTGTATTGGGATAAAACGGGCTTTGCTCTTTGGTACAAGCGCCTTGCGTATTCCGGCCGGATCTGAACAGTAATTCCGGAAACACTTGAACACCTATTCTGGAATCATTTGAACTCTGATTCCGGATTTATTTAGTACAGTTTTGTGCTCATTTCCGGAATCGGTGTTCAAGTACACCGGAATTTTCTCAAC
The DNA here is from genome assembly GCF_059704325.2 of Grimontia sp. THUN1695. Classification (NCBI taxonomy): domain Bacteria; kingdom Pseudomonadati; phylum Pseudomonadota; class Gammaproteobacteria; order Vibrionales; family Vibrionaceae; genus Grimontia; species Grimontia sp. THUN1695. The sequence goes on from NZ_AP046576.1 coordinate 295,879, forward strand.
GCATTGAAATAACAATTAATTTGATAACTTAACCACTGACTTTTCGTTGGCGAGTGAGGGGTAGGTTTGAAAAGGATCACAATGCGTAAAATCAGAGAGGTTTTAAGGCTGCATTTCTCGGCAGGATTGAGTATCCGAGAGATCCACCGCAGCACCAAAGTCAGTGTCGGTAGTATTCAAACACTGCTCAGCAAAGCCAAGAGCATGAACTTATCCTGGCCACTGCCGGGTGAACTGGATGATGCGCAGTTGGCCCGCTGCTTTTATCCGCAAGCCGATACCCGCCATGCCAAGCGATTCCAAGAGCCGGATTGGGCAGACTTACGTAAGCAACTAAGCCGTAAGGGCGTGACGAAGCTGCTGTTGTGGGAGGAATACACTCAGCAATACCCCAACCGCTGTTACAGTTATTCCCAGTTCTGCGACCGCTATCTGCACTGGCTGAAGAAACAGCGCCGCTCCATGCGTCAGCATCACCGGGCAGGTGACGTCTTGTTCGTCGATTACGCAGGGCAAACCATGCCTGTTGTGAATCCACAGACTGGCGAGATCCGGCACGCCCAAATCTTCGTGGCGGCCATGGGAGCGAGCAGCTATTACTTCGCCGAAGCGACCTGGACGCAAGGTATACAAGACTGGCTGGGCAGCCACGTTCGGGCCTTTGACTATCTCGGTGGCGTCCCCACTATGGTGGTGCCGGACAACTTAAAAAGTGCCGTCACCAAAGCCTGTAAAAGCGACCCAGATATCAACCCGGCCTATCAGCAACTGGCGGCTCACTATGATACGGCCATCGTGCCGGCCAGACCGTATAAGCCGAAGGATAAAGCCAAGGCCGAAGTGGGTGTACAAATCATTGAGCGCTGGATATTAGCCCGGCTTCGCCATCACACCTTCTTCTCACTGTATGAGCTGAATCAGTGCATCAGCGCGTTACTGATAGAAGTAAACAGTAAGCCCTTCAAACAAATGGCTGGAACCCGTCAGCAGTGGTTCGACGAACTGGATAAACCCGCCTTAAAACCGCTACCGTGTCATGCCTATGAATACACTGACATCCGCCAGGCTAAAGTGAACATTGATTACCATGTGCAGTATGAGAGCCATCTTTACTCAGTACCGCATCAACTGGTTGGTGAGCGGGTTGAGCTTCACGCGAAGCCGCGCTTAGTGCAAATCTACTTCCAGGGTAAATGCGTTGCCAGCCACCCCCGTAATGACCGCTACGGGTTTACCACTACACCGCAGCACATGCCTGTACAGCACCAGCATTACCACAAAGTCAGTGAGGGCAGTCTGATGAACTGGGCGAAGGACATCGGCGATGACGTGCTTGTCTGGGTAAAAGCGCAGCTTAAACGCAAACCGCATCCACAGCAGGCGTTCCGCGTCTGTCTGGGCGCATTGCGATTAGCCAGCCAGTATCCACCGCAGCGGCTCAATACCGCCTGTAAACTGGCTAATCAACATCAGCTCTATCGCCTGCAACAGCTCAAAGACATCTTAAACAGTAATCAGGACAAGCTCATCAGTGAATCCAGCCAGGAAACACTGACACTCCCTCAGCACCACGAAAATATCCGTGGCCCACAGAGCTTCCATTAAGGAGAAAACCCATGGTAAACACCACACTCTCCCAACTGCACCAACTCAAACTGAGTGGCATGGCAAAAGCATTGAGCCAGCAACTCGAACAACCGGGCCAGTATCAGGACCTCTGCTTCGCTGAGCGGCTGCAACTGCTGGCCGACCAGGAAATCCATGAACGGGATAACCGTAAACAACAGCGCCTGCTCAGACAGGCCCAACTAAAACTTGCGGCAACCGCCCAGGACATCGATTATCAGCACCCGCGCGGCCTGCAAAAAAGTGTCATGACAGGGTTGCTTCAATGCGACTGGCTACAGCGGCAGCAAAACCTGTTACTGACCGGGCCATGCGGCACCGGGAAAACCTATATCGCCTGTGCGCTTGCTAACACCGCCTGCCTGAAAGGCTACACGGTGAAATACTACCGGGTGAGTCGTCTGCTCATGGAACTCACCCAGGCCAAAGCCGATGGCACTTACAGCAAGAAGCTGAAAAGCCTGGCTAAACTCAACCTGCTCATCCTGGACGACTGGGGACTAGAACCGCTAAAAGCCGCGCAGCGCAACGACCTGATGGAGATCATGGATGACCGCCATGGCAGTAGCTCAACCCTCCTCATCAGCCAACTCCCCACCGACCAATGGTATCAATCCATCGGTGATAACACGTTGGCCGATGCCATCCTCGATCGCCTGATGCACAATGCACACCGGATAAAACTGAAAGGAGAGTCAATGAGGAAAATACTGGCGACCGTTGACGCCACTTGAACACTTAAGTTAAAAATCGGTTAGCCAACGATGCGTTGATCTGAGGTGTTCAAATAAAACCGGAATGGCTGTTCAAGTAAATCGGAATACGCACGCCTTGAAAAAGCCAAGTACAAGTGGCCTACAAAAGAGAAAAATGACGTGTTTACCCTGACTCATTTCGAGCTTGATAGGCTGCTTTCAGGCTTCACGATTATCGGCCATAAACCCGTTAGAATAAACGATTTTACAATGACTTAAGCGATAATATAGCCTTATCCACCAAGCGTTAACGGCATGATTTTAGTATAATAAATGCCATGAAAAAGACGCCAAATCTCAACCCAGAAAGCCAAGATGTTGCCGAGCTACAAGCGATGGTGAAAGCGCTGATGTCGGAGAAAAATGAGTGGCAACAAGAGCGTCAATCCCTACTTGAACAGCTCAAACTTGCCTTCGACCGTCAGTTCGCTAAACGCTCGGAGGCGTTAAAGCCTTACGATGAATCCCAAGGTGACCTCTTCAACGAAGTGGAATGTGAAGCCGCTAAGGAAGAAGAGGTTGAAGTTGTCACAACGACCATCACAACGAAGAAACGCGGTAAACGTCAGCCCCTGCCAAAGACCTTGCCTCGTGAGGTTATCGAACTCGATTTAGACGACGATGAAAAGCAGTGCGCTTGCTGCCAACATAGTCTGCATAAAATCGGTGAAGACCGCAGTGAAAAGCTTGAGTTCACGCCAGCGGTACTCAAAGTGTTGGAATATGTTCGTCCTAAATATGCTTGCCGCCAATGCGAGCAAACTCAGGACAACAGCCACATTGTTCAAAAGCCAGCGCCGCAAAGCATTATCCCGAAGAGCTTCGCCACAGAAAGCTTGTTGGCCAATATCATCCTCGGCAAATACCAATATGCGATGCCACTTTACCGTCAAGAATCCCTGTTTACCCAGTCGGGTATCGAACTCTCACGAACCACCATGGCAAGGTGGATTATCCAAGTCAGTGAGAAGTTCGCTCCACTTTATGCGGCCTTAAAAACGCACCTACTTGAGCAAGTGGTGATTCAGGCGGATGAAACGCCGCTCAATGTCCTCAAAGAAGATAAACAGTGTTACATGTGGCTCTACTGCTCGGGCGCAGACTCGCCAGATGCCGCACTCCCCAATGTGAAAAATATCGTCTTGTACGACTATCAAAACAGTCGCGCGAGGGCGTGCCCTGTTGCCTTCTTGGGCGACTATGATGGGTATCTGCAAACCGATGGCTATGGTGTTTATGATGGGCTTCATCTCGTCACCAATGTCGGTTGCTTCGCGCATGCTCGGCGCAAGTTCATGGACGCGAAAAAGCTTCAAGGCAAAGGTAAGTCAGGTAAAGCGGATAAAGCGCTGGCCAAAATCCAGAAGCTTTATGGAATAGAATCACGCTTAAAAGGAGAGTCTGCGGAAAAACGAAAAACAGAGCGCCAAGAGCATGCTAAGCCGATACTGGATGAGCTTTATGAATGGATGACAACTCAGAAAGTGCTTGAGTCTAGCCCGCTGGGTAAGGCGATAAAATACACGCTCGGTCAGTGGCCGAAGCTCACCCGCTATATCGACGATGGTCATTTATCGATAGACAACAATCGCGCTGAACGCGCAATCAAATCGCTGGTTATTGGCCGAAAAAATTGGCTCTTCTCGACCACCCCTAGTGGGGCTGACGCGAGCGCGATGCTTTACAGTATCGTCGAGACAGCAAAGGCCAACGGACTCATCCTCTACGACTACATGGTCAAGTGCATGCAAGAGTTAGCGAAATCTGAGCCCGATATCGATGCGCTCCTACCTTGGAACTTCCAACACTAACAATATCGCCCCGTGGGATCATGGGGCGCATACTATACAACAAACACTTAACTATTTACATCTATGGTTCTTCTCAAAAATAGCCATTTTCTACAGAAATCGCTGTTATACTCTGTATAAATATAAAACAGTGTTCAATTATGTCGTGAACTTTGCAATACTCTGACAATCCGGTTTTTATAGAATTTACGATTCGCCAACTCACGCATATCCTTGGTAAATGTGCCAAGTACAATCCCTCGAAGTATGAGGGTACAAAGAAGGAGATAGAATTATGCGTAAATCCATTCCTGTCGTTACTTTGGTTACAGCTTCTTTAATGTTGGGTGGCTGTGCAACAAACACAGGTAAGGGCGCAGCGATTGGGGCTGCAACAGGTGCTATTTTAGGCAAAGCGACTGGCAACCATAAAGACAAGCGGATCTTTATTGGGGCTGCAATTGGCGCCTTGGCTGGCGCTGCGGTGGGTCAATACATGGACCGTCAGGAAGCTGCGTTTCGTGAAGAATTGGCAGGTTCTGGTATTGAAGTGGTGCGAGAAGGAGACAACATCCGTCTTGTTATGCCTTCAAATATTACGTTTGGCTCCAACCAAAGCGGAATATCTCCCAGTTTCTATCAATCCCTTGATGCCGTTGCTCGTGTTATGAATGAGTATGACAAAACGTTTCTGAGTATTGAAGGACATACTGACAGTACAGGTGATGCTGCTTATAACATGACACTATCTGAAAAGCGTGCGGAGAGTGTAAAGAGTTATCTTCTACGCTCAGCAGTGAATGCCAAACGCTTATATGTTACCGGTTATGGTGAGACACAACCGATCGCTTCAAACGATACGTCTACAGGACGCGCTCAAAACCGCCGTGTAGAAATTCAGATCGTACCAAACCAAGCATAACTTTCTCTCATGGAGGAGGATTTATACTGGTCCTCCTCACTTTCGTTTCATTAATTTCCCCGTAATATGTTCGTTTCTGTCATTTATACTAAACGACATCTAGTTTGGTAGCACCAATCTTAATAGAATGGCAGGTTTAACATCCCTGAACTCTAAGATTAGAAGGCTCCAGGGGGAATAGATAACGAATTCAGAAATGGAAGAGGTTCTCATGCCATTAGTTTCTTGCCCTGTTTGTGAAAAACAAGTTTCCAAACATGCACTTTCGTGTCCTGGATGTGGAGAGCCTGATCCAGCTGGTTACCACACACGCAACACCTGGTTGTCGCGTCTATTCTGGCTATTAGTATGGATCGGCATTGGTGCGGTGGTCTGGTACAAAGTCGTGCCATTAGTAATGGAAATGTTCAAGCAATGAAAAAAAGTGGAAGGGGCGCGTCGCTTTTCAAGGGATCTGTGCTTATGTACAGATAAGTATCATTGCACATAAATAAGGAAATTATGAGAGATTCGTTGCGCAACAAAGTTATTGATGTGTGTAAAAAGAAGATTCTATCTAAGGGAGAGAATGTAAGTGTTTCTTTTTACGCCTTTTTCACTAACAAGAATGATGATCCAGAACTGCTAATGGAAGCCGCTACCTGGTGGATTCAAACCCACGAATTAAACCATTTCGTTAAAGCCAAAGACATTATCTCTTTGATTGAGAATGAAAGATAGAAGTGCAGTACTAAGTACTAATAGCGGCTAAAAACGAGAACATGAGTGACATATCTAATGAGCTCAGATAACTTTGTGCCTACAGATTTTGTCAATCCTAAGTTGAAAATGTCACCTTGCTCTGCAAAGTAGAAATGTCACTTTGTGGTTTATGAGTAAGTGAAAGGTATTGCATAGTTTGGGTTGAACGGAGCGGTTAACGATTAGTAAATTGTCCTGTCTGTTTTTTCGTTCATAAGAGCTAAAAATGTCTATAGTGAATCAATAAATAGACTAGGGGATGCAACGTGAACGTAGATTTAAACGACATTGATAAAGATAGGCTGTCCGAATTCATTTCATGGGCGAACAATCTGGAAGAGATTGAATTATCAGACGTTGTACTTGACGTTCCGTAAGCGACAAGAGGCTTGCAGCATCTTTACGTCGAAGGCGACGATCGCAAGCATCACGGATAACATCGGCACGGCTAATTTCTTTGTCACTCATAGTAATCAACATCTCGATAATCCCTTGGCTGTGGCAATCAAAAAAGACTAGCTCAAGGGGACATCTGAACTTTGCTTAAAAGTGACATTACAACTTAGCGCCTACACACCAAACTACGCATTATCTATCAACGGGTAAATAAAAATTACACCCGTTCGCCTTGTCGTAACGTATTGATTAGGCGGGGATTATCGTATTTTTCCTCAAGGATTTTATACACCACATTTTGGTCGTCTAATTGCAGTAAATCCGCCAGTTTGAATATGGTTTCCCACTCGGCTGAACTGCGATTTTTTCTCCATTGGTAAATAGCATTGCGCGCAACGCCCAATTTCTGGGCAAGAGCGTAATCTGACGCTATGTCATGCCTGATTTTCACTTCGTCCAAAAGTTCCACTAAATAACTCATTCCGTTCACCCGATATTGACGCCATTTGTTAAATCTTAGCCTGACATCATGTCACTTTCTATGCCTCACGGCACGTTGACGTCATCATTATGGGTGAATTAGCCTTTTTACGACGCTAATGCATGGGGATGCAGACATGGAAAAAGTGAATCACCAATTCTGGATAGATAAAATCCGCGCCGACCTCGGCCTCAAAAAAGACCCGAACCGCAAACAGGGTTGTCCTGACCTTCGTTACTCTGCCCGTTTTCAACGCGCCGCTCAACGCATGATGAAATTGCGCATGGCGAGTGGGGGCGCGCTATGACGCCATTGTTGAGTGTGATTTTGTTTGGGGTGGGGTTCTGGATGGGCCGGGACGCCAACACCCGCAAGATTGAGCCAGTCAGTGAGAGCGCGATTGTTATCGTGTATGGATGGGCGTTTGTTGGGCTAATGCTGACTGTCATTGGTTCGGTGCGGGGGTGGGTATGAGTATTCGTAACGGAAGAAAGCAAGCCTACGCCATTCGTATCAATGGCCGTTTTTTCTACGAAATCTCCCGAACAAACCGTGTCATGACGGCGTGGTCACTGGCCGGGGCGCGGCTGTTTCTGCATCATGGCGATATTGACACCGTGTGTGCCAAACTCGAAAAACGAGGAAAACAGTTTGAGGTGGTCACTGTTGAGTTAGTCGGGGTGGCGGCATGAAAGAATCCCCAAGCGTCGAGGCGGACGGGGCGAAAGCCCCTGATTCCTTTTGGACGCTCACCCAAAAAGATATTCAACACATCGCCGGGGCCATTATCCCCGGCGACCTTCTATGCGCCCGACTCGAAAACCCCGTTAACGGCACTACGCCGGAGGCATGGTTTAAAGAACGTCACCACGAATTAATCCGCGCGGAGTTCTATCACCGTGAAGCGGTGAAGGGAAACCAACGCCCAGACCTGCCCGCCGCAGGCGCACCGCGAAGCGGTGGAGAGGCTAGGCTCGTCCAAGGGTGCGAAAGTCCGACACGGTCAAATGAAGACGAAAGACGCACCCTGATAGCCAATCAGGCAAAGCTCCTGCAACACAGGGCAGACGGTGGGACGGTCGGCATTCGGTTTGCTGACCAGACCCCACGAACGCACCACGACGATTACAGCCACCACAACGGGCACCGGATTTCAGAGCGTAACCGCGCATTTCGCATCATGCACCAACCATGGTCGGGCAAATACCGCGCCGGGATATTCGTGCAACCGCGTCCGCAGGATGCGCCGGCCCCTACCACGGGTGCGCGATTCTCCGAGCGCCTGACGCCGAAAGCGGTGGGCAAAATCTTTGAATCTGCCGCCTACGTGGCAACGTTACATAACGGGTTTACCACGTTCCTGACGCTGACTTTTGCCCCCGAAGCGCGGCAAAAACTGTTTGCCGGGGATGAAGACACCCCGGAAACCACCATCGGCCGGGAGGTATCCCGGTTTCTGGATGGGGCGAAAAAGGTCTTTCAGCGGGGGTTTGATTTCCATTACGTAACGGAACGCGACGGGGACGACCATCCCTTACATAACGTAACGGAACGCGACCCACTGAAAGTGCGCCCACGTAACGGGGATTTTCATTACATATGGGTGGCAGAGTGCCCGCCCAATGATGACGGTGAGCCTAATCCCCATGTGCATGTGCTGCTTAACTGGCAGGTGCCAAAACCGCTTTTCCGGGCATGGGCTGAACGTGTTGAAGCGTTATGGGGGCATGGCCTTGCGCACCTTGAACGCATCAAACACGGTAAAGCGGCGGGTAAATACATCATCAAGGCGGTGGGCTATGCTGCTAAAGGTGACAACGGCGAGCAGGGACTGATTCGGGGCAACCGTTACGGCATTGCGCAGTGTTCACGCGCGCCGGGATGGGAATGTCTGGCGACGTTCGACGCAGATTGCATGGGGGCGATTATCGCCGAATACCGCCACCGTCTGGGCAAGTGGAAAAAACCAATCATCCGGTTGCGCAGCAAGACGAAAAAGAAAATCGCGGCGAGTGCGCGCGCACTCCAGATTGTGAAGAAATCGAAAAAACTCACCCCAGAGCAGATGGAAACCCGGGTGCAGAAACTGCGTGCCCGGCTCGCTCAGTTAGACGGGGTGATGGATGCCACTGCCGCCAAAATTCGGGAGTGCGGGCGCACGGTCAGCGATGACCATCCGCTCGTGCATTTCGATGGAGAAAACGCCCGTGATCACCTCGACCGCTTCCTAATCTGGGCGGTGGGGCACCGTGGGTGGAACATGCAGAGCGACGACGTAGAAAGCTGCCGCCTGTTAAAACAACAAATCAAAGCACACTTTAAAGGGGAACTTACCGCATTCAGGGATGAGCTGTTAATCCATGATTCGCGCGTCAGTTGGCTAAAAGAAACCGGGTGGGACCCGGCAACACTGGAGCTTAACAGCTATGGCGAACAACGAACATTTGGAGAATATTACGGGCGAGATTGATAAAGCAGTACAAGTCGCGACCAAACACCCGATTTATGGCCGTTTTCTGGCCCCGCTGCGCCTGTTGGTGGTGTGGGTCAAATCCGTGAATGCGGAATTACGCGAAATCCGCGCCAGTATCGAGCAAAACGAAAAGCAGGCCGTCACCATTGAACACGGGGAGGGCTGAGCATGGCACGGGAAACCATAGGGCACGTTAAATGCCCGATTGCGGGCGACATGGCAGAGGTACGTCAGGACAAACGCGGCAAACTCTACTATCTGGGTGAGGCGGGCATGATTAAGCCCAACTTACCCACGGGTCAGGCATGGCTTGAAAGGCACATGATACCGCTGTCAGGGTCGCAACCTGACAAAGCCCCCCGCGATGATGACGGCGGGTTTTTAAGTGCCCTCTGGGGGTAAATTCACTTTTCACTGTCGGGAGACAGAGACATGGAACAAGACGACGTAAACGACGTGCAAGCGGAATTGAAAGCCCTTGCACCGCAAGCGGTGGCACTCGATGGGGGTGAACCGCTGACGCCCCCCGGGGGCAGTGCACAGCAAGACGGCCTGACGTTCGCGCCGCTATCAGAGGATGTGCTCACCGCAGACCCGGAAATGAAAGGCGCGCTGATGACCGCCGCCATGATGATTGTCCCGCTGGCAATGCCGAACTGGCAGGTAACGCCGGAGGAAATGGACGCGGTGTGTGAGCAGGGGGCGCGCACTATCCAGCATTATTTCCCTCATGTCAAAGCGGCGGAAATCCTCAAACATCCCGCATTGGGCTTAACGCTTGCTGTGTCGGCCGTGGCATTGCCGCGCATTGCAATGAAAGTGCCGCTGCGTGAGAAACCCGAGCCGGACGACGGGGACACCCTGTCCAGCGATGACCCCGCGCCCGCGCCTGAAAACACACTGAAAGAGGGGGCTCTCAATGAGCGATAAGCGGATTGATACCGCCTTAACGGCCCAGCATGAATACATTTGCGGCACCACTGGGGCCGGGAAATCGTCCCACGTCAAACGGGTGATTGATAACGCGTCACGGGTGGCGGTGTTTGACCCGGATGACGAATACAGCGAGCTGAAAGGGTTTGTCAGGGTGGACAGCGCCCGGGCGTTTCTCGATCACCTCTACCGCTACCCCAAGGGCGCGCTGAAAATTGCCTATGTGGGCGAGGGGAGCGCGGCGTTTGATTTTTGGTGCAATGCGGTGTTTGCGTGGGGGCGCTGTGTGGCGGTCGCAGAGGAAATCGCTGATGTCACCTCACCCGCCAAAGCCCCGCCCGCGTGGGGGCGTTTGCTGCGCCGGGGACGGAAACGGGCGATAAAAGTCATCGCCGTGACCCAGCGCCCGGCAGAGGCGGATAAAACCGCGCTCAGTCAGGCGGCCATCATCCGTACCGGATTGCTCGGGATGGATGCGGACCGGATGCGTGTGGCGCGGGAGATGAACATTAACCCGGAGGCGCTGGCCGGGTTGGTGCAATTGGACTGGGTGGCATTCCGACGGGCGGATTTGTCCGTGACCAAGGGGAACCTGACCCATCAGCGGGTCGAGACCCTCAGAGCGCCCATAACGTAACGGAAAGTTGGACAAAAGTGTTGAAAAAAGCGTCAATATCACCTTGACTAGATAAGGACTATCAACCCGGCACGTCGTGAGACGTCCCGATTTATCACGTTGTGAAACGTCATAAGGAACCATAAGCATGATTAAGAAATATGCGCCGCTCGTACTGGTGACACTGGCGACCCTCTGGGTAGCTAACCGTGTTGAGCCCGTTAAAAAAATCGTTTACGCATAAGGGGGTGACATGCGCTTAACCCATAAGCTCCCTTCGTTTTCAAACGTCGTTGCAGGGGCAACCGCGACGCTTCAATTGCCGCTGGGCCTGTCCTTTCACATGCTGTTGTTGGAATTTGCAGGCGTCACGCTGGCGCAAATGAAAAACATCCGTCTGGAAGTGAACGGCAAAGTGGTGCAGAAATGGAAAGACGGCGAGCGCCTGAACTCCATGAACAAGCACTACAAGCGCGGCACCGCCACGGCCTCCAGTTTGCCCGTCTGGTTTATTCGCCCGGAAATGGATGACCCGCTACAGCAGCGCGTGTTTGCCATCGGCACCAGTGACGTGCAGACGCTGACCCTGTTGATTGATATTGACAGCGCCGCCACGGCCCCGGTCCTGAAAGCGCACGCCATCAAGGGCAACCAGTCCCCGATTGGTATTATCACCAAAATCAAAACCTTTCCGGTGTCATTTGCCACCGCAGGTGAGCAGGAAATCGACAACCTGCCGCTGCCCCGTGGCGCACGTATCGCCGCCATTCACCTCTACAGCCCGGACATTACCCGTTGTGAGCTGGACATGAACGGCCGCAACGTGTTTGAACTGGACAAAACGCTGACCGCGAAAATCCAGACCGATTACCAACGCGACCCGCAAACCAGTGACAAAATGTCGATGGACTTCATGTTAGAAGGGGACATGTCACAGGCGCTGGTACTGGAAGGGGTGCAGGATTTCCGCATCCGTCCGACGCTGGCAAACCCGGGCGCGGTGGATGTGGTGGTGGAATACCTCGACCAGTTTAACGGCGGATTCTAAGGGGGCATACAATGGCGCAAGCAACGGATGCACTTAACCCCAACGCAGAAACCGCCCCCAAGGCGGATTCATGGCTCGGTGATTTTGCCGCCGGGGCCATGGATTTTTTCGGGCAGGCCGCCGGGGCGTATCTGGAATATGAACGCATTCAGGCCGGGCAGGATGCGACCGGGGGCTCTCAGGCTCCCGTGACCAGTCAGCCCGAGCGCCCGAGCCAGGTAAACACCGCCGCCCGTGCCGGGTTTGTGCCGGGTGTCAGCAATCAGATGCTGATGCTGGGCGTGCTGGGGCTCGGCGCGGTGATGCTGCTGAAAAAATAAGGGGGCAGTATGGAGCCGTTATCTCTTGGCGCAGGCGCGCTGGGTGCACTGGAAACCATCACAGGTGGCGCGGGCGGACCGTCCGGCGCGTGGGGGGGAACCCACCACAGCGGACAATGGCAGCTCGGCGGCCTGACGGTCAATAATGGCCTGCCGCAATGGGTCTGGATTGCCGCGCTGGCGGTAGGGGCGTTCTATGTGTACAAGCGCCACGCTTAAACCCCTGTCATGGTCAGAGGCCGCCCCCGCACTGGCGGCGGCACTGGGTGACTACATGAACGACGCCAAAACGCAAACCGCACTCGGTAATGAGTTTATTTTTGGCTGTCACGGCGCGGTCATGTTGTTACGGGCAGAGGGGCGGGAGCTGGTGATTGTCGGGTTTTCCGGCCCTCACCGCCTTGCCACTGCCGCCCCCGCGATAGTGGCGACCGCCAAAGCGATTGGGGCAACCTCCCTTAGGGTCCACACCACACGGCGCGGCGAGCTGCGCTATCTCAATATGTTGGGCTACCCGTTCCGGCTGGCTGAAACGCGCCCCGACAACCACGAATACGTTTTGAGGATGACCATCTAATGGGCGGAAAATCATCATCATCCAACACCACACATACCACTAACGTCGTGACGTCAGGACAGAGCCACGTTGACGGCGACAACACCGGGGTCATTCTGTCGGGGGTCAATAACAGCCGTGTGTCGCTGTCTGTCACCGACCACGGCGCAGTCAGTGCCGCCTTAAAAGCCATGAGCGAGACGGCGGCGGATGCCTTCGGGCTTGGCCGCGATGCCATTGAAAGCAATGAGGCGGTGTCCAAGCTCGCGATTGGTGAAATGTCTGACCTGTCACAGGACATTGTTAATAAAGCACTGGTCAGCGCGGAGGGGGCCACCAGTGCCGCCCTTGATGTGGCGAAAAACCTGACCCTGTCGAGTGACGCAGGCAGCGCGCAGCAGATGACCAAATACGTGGCGCTGTCACTGGCGGCGGTCGGTGTCGCTGCCGCATTACGTGGAGGGTTCAAATAATGGCGACCCAGAAAATCTCACTCTCTGCCGCGGTGCAGACGCTGGCATTGCGGGGCACCCAGTTTGCTTTACTCTCCGGCGCCCCCGTTAAAGCCACCTTTTACGGGGTGCGGGATAACTGGCAGGAAATCGTCGATGTCGGTGTGGGTGACGTGCTCACGTTTCCGGCGGAATTTGGCCGTATTGAACTGACGGCCGAATACAACACACTGGCGGAAATCTACGCCGGGCGCGCCGCATTCAGCCGTAACCGTCTGGACGTGTCCACCGCCGGGACGTCCACCATTTACACCCGGGGTGTAGACGTGCCGAAAACCGAACAGATGCTGGTTTCGCCCCGCGCGGGCCGTCGCTCTGTATTGATCATTCCGCTGGATGGCAATATCTATGTCGGCGGCTACCAGACCAGCCAGAATGACAAAATCCCTGTCCCTGCCGGGAGTCCATTTTCGATTGATACCGAGGCGGCCCTGTATGCCAGTGCGGACCCTGACACCGTGGCGGACACCGTCAATGTGCGCATTCTGGAGGAGGTCAACTGATGGCAAGTCTCAATATTTTTGGTGGGAACATCACCTTTCAGTCCGTGACGCTCGCGCAGGGGGGCAGCAGTGAAAACCTGCTGATTAACCCGCGCGGGGTGATTAATCAGGCTGACGAACCCGACGGCCTTTTATCCGCAGGTCAGTATTTTTGTGACGGCTGGAAAGCAGGCGCAGGCGGGGCAGAGGTTTACCGCGACCCAGACGGCTTTTTGATTAATCAGGAGATAAACCTTAATGCGTAACGTTATTGAATCCCTAAAACGCCGTCTAACACAGCCGTCCACCGTGCGCGGACTGGCGTTGATTGGCTCGGGGGTGGCGCTGGCAACCGGACAGGGACACCTGTTTACCGCCACCGTCACCGAGGCAGGCGTCAGTTATGGCGGCATCATCGGCACCGCCATCCCGGTTGCGGTCGGTTTCTGGGAGACCGTGCGCGACCAGTTTAAGGGGGCGTGATGGGGCAGATACTCATTGAACTGAATCAGATGGGCCTGTCCCCGGTACTGGTCGGGGTTGGGCTGCTGATTTGGCGCATGGAGCGCCGTATCACCGTGATTGAAACCCGGATGGAGGCCACCGCATGATACCTAACCAGTTTGGTGTCAATGTGGCCACACCCGAGCCGTTAACCGTCAAACTCGATGTGTCAGAAAGGACCATGTTGCTGGCCGGGTTTGTGGTGGTGGTCGGGGCACTGGTACTCAAACGCCTCAAGCGCTAACCAGCCCGCGACCGCGGGCCGTTTCTTACCGTTTTATTTTTTCCCGTCGTTTTATTTTGTCCCGCGTGGGTATCCACGGCGCCGCCTGTTTACGATGGCCACCCCGGTACACGGTCATTGGCTCCAGAGGAGGCCTGACGGGCGGGCGGTCAATCAGACCGTAGCGCTCACGCAACGCGTAATACTGGTCACGCCACAGCGGAAAACCATCCAGCTCGCGGGGCGCAAACTCCCGGCCCTCGGGGGTGATGATCACCGCGCGCTCTTCATTGACCTTAAAACCGTCCCAGTTCAAATCATTCGGCAGATAGCCCCGCGCTTTGATGATTAGCAGTTTTTCTGCCATCGGGTTAACGGGCGTGAGCCCAGAGAGCCAACGGCGAATGGTGTTGCTGGAAACGTGAAAATACGCCGCGCCGTCCTGAACGGTGGGAAATTCCCGCCAAAACAGAGTTTGAAATGCATCCTGTAACATGCGTCACCTCACAAATATAATCGGTTAATGAATGTTTTTTTCGATTGGTTTTGGTGCGCACCATCGGTATTTTCAATAAATCCCGTAATACACCGGGGATGTGTCGAAAATGTCTCAATGAGTTTGCATGATTATTGAAAAAGCAACAAGACGAAAAAGGTCGAGATTTCCATATAAAATTGATATTTATCAGTCAGTTGGCGAGGGATTAGAGGCAAAAACTGTAAAATGTTAAAACACATGCCAGCAGTGCGCATTATACATCTTATGTTAAATAACATGCACAGATACGCCAAATCTAATTTCCTTAAGCCTGCAATCACCCACTTTCTTCATAGAAAGCGTCGTATTGAACGTAATTGTCTATTTACCATAAAATAGATAATTACCAATTCTCTAAGAGACTCAGTTGGATCGTATTGTTCCAACTGAGTTCTTCTAGCGTTGGTGAATTATCTAATAAGAAGCAAGCTTGAGTGGTTGCCGGCCGCTTCTAACGGGATTTATCTTTGTCATCATCTTGACCCGCGCTTTTGATAGTACTTGAGCAATCAGACAGTTTAGACCAAATGAGTGGCTCTATTAGAAAATTGGTCGGGCGCTTCAAGCTTTAAACCAGATCTGACACTTCGATTTGAAAATGATTAGAAGAATTAACCGCCAGCCAATTTTACTGTGTGGCCTTTCTTTTCAAGGTAAGCTTTTATTTGATCCCGCTTGTCCCCTTGAATTTCTATCACTCCATCTTTGACAGAGCCACCACAACCACACACTTTTTTCAGGTCTGTAGCAACAACCTTCAGTTGCACATCGTCCAGATCTAGACCAGTAACCAGACAAACACCTTTACCTTTTCGACCCTTAGTCTGGCGTTGAATACGAACAATGCCGTCACCTTTCTCGCGAGTCGGCGCATGTTTTTCTTCCTTAATACGTCCAGTTTCGGTGGAATAAACCAATAAGCTGTTATCGTCTCTCATCATTCACTCTTTGATGCATGAAAATGGGGTTAATGCTAACAGGCAAAATACGTTAAATGGAAGCTTCTCTGGAAGAATTAGTAGGATGGCCGTGATGAGAATAATTGTTGAGAACAGTTAGCTTAAGATTTTGTCGCTACCCTTTTATCTATAAACTGTTTTAACGCAGGAAGCGAACCTTTGAGGAGCCTTCCCTTGATCATCATGTACCAAGAATTGTTGTTGTCAGGGGTATCATTCATGATCTGAATTCCCTTATAGTCTTCAACACCTTTTTGTTGTGGTGGATTGAACTCTTGCTTATCGAATTCATTGGGCTCACATACCACATTGGTATCACACCACCAATCGATGGATTGTTTAATTCCCAACAAGGTACCGGAGACGCGCCTTCCCCCAAGGCGCGCGCTGTATTGCCCGGCCTTTTCGTCGGTCAGTTCGATATTGTGACCACGGTGGAATAAGCGTTTTCTCATTGGCAGTAACTCTCAGTAGATTCATCATAAAAGAATATGCAACAAAATTTACTTCTACTGTGTAAATTAGACTAGTTTTACATAGCCCGCCAGTGTTAAGGCCTTTAAAAAACGGTAAAAAACAGCAGTACACTTTAGGTTATGTGATCATTTCCCTTTTCAAAGTCTCCCTATGCTGGGATAATTGAAAACAAATATAATAAGTTATAGTGCATTATAAAGTGAAAAAGATACATCCTCTTAGCGATCCTGCTGAAATCAAACAAAGCCTTGCTGTATTCAAGTGCGGTGATGTCTCTTTGGATGATTGGAATATGCTCACAAATGGCTTATACAGCCGCAACTCCTTATTGAGTTTCCAGAATGACTGGCAAGTATTTGTTGAGTACTGCAGGGAAATGAATGTCTCCCCCCTTCCTGCTGCGGTAACAGCGGTAAGACGGTTTGTGGAAAAACAGGCAACTAGTCGCAAAGTTTCCAGCATTAAGCGCTATGTCATTACGGTTTCTATGATGCACCGCCTCCATTCGCTTCAAGACCCTACCCGGCATCGTGAAGTCCGGTTTACCCTAAACCGGCTGTATCAGGATAAAGCTGATGAAGCGACACAGGCGAATGCATTCCATTACACGCACCTGCTAATGCTTCAAGAAAAATTGGGCACGAGTGAAAGATTAAAGGATATCCGGGATTTACTTATCTGGACACTTTGTTTCGAATGCATGTTGAAACGCAGTGAATTAGCAGCCATCAGTGTTAACGATGTCTCTCTGACAGAAGAAACCGGCATGCTGAATATTGCTGAACATACACTTGAGCTCTCCCAAGAAGCCACAGGACTTATTGAACAATGGTTAACTCTGACAGGCATCACTGATGGTCCTCTCCTGCGACGCATTAATAAGCACCAGCAATTGGGTGACGCCCCGATGGATCACTCCTCTATTTATCGGGTGTTCCGTCGGGCTGCATCAGAATTAGGTGTTGAGGGTTCTCTGACATTCTCTGGCCAGTCACCGCGGGTGGGCGCAACCCAGGATTTATCGGCCTCTGGGCTTTCTATTAAAGAGATACAACAGCAAGGAAGATGGAAAAGCCCCGCCATGCCTGCCCAATATGTGGGTAACAAGAAGGCAAGAAACGAGGCGATGAATAAATTTAAGCGTAAGCTCGAAAAAGATTAGTTGGCGATACCTGCGCGGATACAGCTTTCCAGATACTCCGAAAACGTATGGCCGTTGTGTTCGACCAGTTTTGGGAACATAGAAATCGGTGTCATACCCGGGAAGGTATTGATTTCATTCAGCAGCACATCGCCTTCTGGTGTCAGGAAGAAATCGATACGCGACAGATCTTTTAGTTTCAAATTCACAAACGCTTTTTCTGCGTATTCCCGCATTTGGGCTATCTGCTCTTCTGTCAGGTTTTCTGGTTCAACAGTCGTTTGGCTATGGCTCCCGGAGCCGTATTTCTCTTCATAGGTGTAGAAGGTATCTTCCGGACAGGCAATTTCGCCTGGTCGGGTAACAACCACTTCACCATTGTAATGATAAGCAGCAATTTCCAGCTCTCGTGGACGAACAGCTTTCTCAACCAACACCTGGTTTGAATACCCGAATGCACTGACAACTGCTTCGCGCACTGCGGATTTTTCGGTGACTTTATAACAACCAACCGACGAGCCCTGACACGCCGCTTTGACAAAAATTGCGCCCCAACGTTCGAAGGCTTCCTCAGCACTGCGAACACTGTCTTCGTTGTTATCCGTCAGAAAAACATACGGTGTGTTTGGAATACCAATAGCATCAAACCAAAGCTTTGATGTGATCTTGTTAAAACAAACATTGCTTGCCGACGAATCACACCCCATATAAGGCACGCCTGCCAGCTCAAATAAAGATTGAATATCACCGGTTTCACCGGGAAAACCGTGAATGCAAGGTACAGCAAAGTCGATATTGATAATCTCATCGCCGACCTTGAGGGTTTTATCCAGGTTCAGGCGGCAGTCTTGCCCTTTACTGTCTTTCCAGCCATTGTTTTTAGTGATTTCAACACGGATAACCGAGACAGACGGCAGCTTATTTAACTCAGATTCCAGATAATTTGCTGATACCAATGAAACTTCATGCTCAGCGCTACCGCCACCACACAACAACAATACTTTAGTTGGGTTCATGACCATTCCTACTTTGCCCTGACAACACGCTCAGGGGTATAAAATCCAATCGCACAATCCGTGAGGCCCTTATAGTAGACAAACAAATTGGCCGTTTCATTTAATCCAACGCAAATATCAGGCAATTTTTGCGTGATTGCGCAAAAACCAACCGTTGGTACCCCCAATGTTGTCTTCCATTTTTCTTCAGACAAGAAAAAAGAGAGCTTTCGCTCTCTTTCCCCAGTATTTCAGCCGCTTAGTTTAATCGCGTCATTTCTGGTGTCGACGATGATTTGATAGAAACGATTGAACGGATAAATGGACCAAACTGCTTGATATCCTTTGGCAATGCATTCAGCGCACGTTTGGCATCATCTTTCGATGCAAACTCACCATAAAGCAAGGTGTACCAAGGCAAACCGTCGACCATTTTTTTGTTTGACCAGACCGGCTTGTCAGACGGTAACTTATTCATGTAATCGTTAAAGCCCTTGTTATGGCTCAATGCGATCACCTGAATCGTATAAGTGGTTGATTCACTTGCTACAGGTTTTTTAGGTGGTTTCGGCTTTTCCGCTACCACAGGTTTTGGCATCGGTTTCGGCGTCACAGTTTCAGGCTCAGGAGCGGGAGCGACTGGCTGGCTGACCGGCATCACTTCTTCTTCAGAAGACTGGGTCAAAATTTGTGTGGTGCTGGTTCCTCCAGCACACCCGGTAAGCGCAAGGGTTAATAAGATAGAAAGGATTTTCTTCATGAATATTCTACTTTAGGAGTCACTGTCCTTATTCTGAACCCAGCCAATGATTCATTCAACTGAAACCACGACCACTCTGATCAGTATCTGCCATATGTCACACATCATTCTGACTCATTGACTTACCGTACGACGGATTTAGCGACGGATCACAACGACGCTAACCAGTTGAATCATCAAGATGACAAAACAAGTAAGATACAACGGTTCGCTTAGCTTACGCGGAGAGGGAAATGACCAGCCTGAACACCTTGTTTAAACCAAAATCCATTGCCGTTATTGGCGCATCAGACACTCAGGGACGCACAGGTAACGTCATCATTCGCAACCTTCAGTCAGGGGCATTTCAGGGACCAATTATGCCTGTAACCCCTAAATATCAGGCAGTCGCCGGGATCCTTGCTTATCCAACTATTGAAGCATTACCTCTGGTTCCGGATCTGGCTATCCTCTGCACTCACGCATCGCGAAATAGCGAACTGATTCGCCAACTGGGCGAAAAAGGCGTCAAAATGGCGATTATTCTCGCTGCTGGTATGAAAAAAATCAAAGCAGAGGATGGCAGAAGCGAATTTGAAGTGATGCGGGAAATCGCCTCACAGTATGCGATGCGGGTTATTGGCCCAAACAGTCTCGGTCTGATCCTTCCCTGGCTTAACCTGAACGCATCTTTCTCCCCTATCCCTGCAAACCGGGGCAATATCGCGTTTGTGTCTCAATCTGCTGCGGTGTGTACCACCATTCTCGATTGGGCCAGAAACCGCCGTATTGGATTTTCTACCTTTATTTCTCTGGGCGAGGCATGTGATATCGATTTTCCTGAACTGTTAGATTACCTCAGCCGGGAAAGTAAAACCGATGCGATCCTGCTTTATATCGACAATATCCAGGATGCGCGGGCCTTTATCTCTGCCGCCCGGGCCGCGTCGCGTAACCGTCGGGTACTGGTACTGAAAAGTGGCAGGACACCTGAAGGTGCGGCAGTACTTCCCCACCTTCAAGAAAACGCAATGGGATTGGATGGCGCTTATGATGCAGCCATCAGACGTTCCGGTATGCTGCGCGTAAAAACTACCCACGAGCTGTTTGCCGCCGTAGAAACCTTGTCCCATTCTGTACCGTTGCGCGGTGAGCGCCTTGCGATTATCTCTAATGGTGGAGGCCCGGCGATCATGGCAGTCGATACCTTGCTGGAAATGGGGGGCAAGTTAGCCGTGTTAAGCGAAGAAACCATCAGCAAGCTCAATACGGTGCTTCCGGCCAGCTGGTCGCAGTCAAACCCCGTCGATATCGTGGGTGATGCTGACATAGAACGTTATAAAAAGGTCACCGAAATCCTGCTCGAGAGCGATGAGGCCGATGCGTTATTGATCCTTCACTCGCCCTCGGTTACTGCGCCAGGATTAAAGACGGCCAAAGCGCTGGCTGACATGCTGAAAAATTCGCAGCGCGCGAAACGTTTCAATATCCTCACGAACTGGCAAGGTGAAAGTGATGATGCCACCGTTGCCCGTCTAGCCTTTGCACACGCTGGATTTCCCGCTTACCGCACGCCAGAAAGCGCCGTCACTGCCTTTATGCACTTGGTGGAATACCGCCGTAACCAGAAACAATTGATGGAAACCCCGGTATCTATCGGCCAGATTGATTACGACGTGGAAGGCGGAAAAGCGCTGATTCGGCAGGCACTGGATGAAAACCTGACCACCCTGACAACCCATGAAGCACGGCCGCTCCTCTCTAAATACGGCATCAATGTGATGGCAACATGGCTTGCAGAAGATGCCGCAGAAGCCGCCCAGATCACAGAGCAAGTCGGTTACCCGGTCGCAGTCAAACTCCGCTCACCAGACATTGCCCACAAATCTGACGTCAACGGTGTCATGCTTGATCTGAATAACGCCACCGAAGTTGCCAATGCTGCCCAGCTTATGCTGAACCGGGTCAGCATGACCTATCCCACCGCCCGGATTGAAGGACTGCAAATCCAGAGCATGGCGAACCGCGCTGGCTCGCAGGAATTGCGTGTCTGTGTGCGCTATGATCCGGTATTCGGCCCGGTCATTTTGCTCGGTGAAGGCGGGTCTGAGTGGGATATAAACCGTGATGCTGCTGTCGCGATCCCTCCTCTCAATATGGCACTGGCACGCTATCTAGTGATTGGTGCGCTCAAGTCCGGCAAATTGCGCCAGCGTGGCCACCCTTATAATCTGGATGTGAATGCACTTTGTCATTTCTTAGTGACCCTGTCACAAATCCTTATCGATGTTCCGGAAATCACCGAGCTCGATATTCACCCTCTCTTGGTAACCGGGGACAGTTTCACCGTACTTGACGCATCGATCCGACTTTCCCCGTTTGAGGGTGACGCCACATCGCGCCTGGCTATCCGTCCTTACCCGAAAGAGTTGGAAGAAAAAGCCAGCCTGAAAGACGGTCGCGCTATTTTGTTGCGCCCTATCCTGCCTGAAGATGAGCCAAATCATAAATCCTTTATCGAACACGTATCGGTCGAAGATCTGTACAAACGCTTTTTCTCTGATGTTGGCGAACTAAATCATGAAGCACTGGCAAACCTGACCCAAATTGATTACGACCGGGAAATGGCTTTTGTTGCTGTTCACCGCCTGAATGATAGCAACGAAGAAATACTCGGCGTAGTGCGGGCATTAGCAAACCCCGAGCATACAGATGCAGAGTTTGCCGTATTGGTGCGTTCAGATCTTAAGGGCATGGGATTAGGCCGTATCCTGATGGAGAAGATCATCAGTTATGGCCGTTCGAGCGGATTAAAACGCCTGAACGGGATGACGATGCCATCAAATTCGGGAATGATTGCTTTAGCGCAAAAAGTCGGTTTCAGTATCGATGTGCAATTACAGGATGGTATTGTTGATATGGATCTGCCACTTTAACAGTCAACCCACTGATTATTTGAGAATAAAATACTTTTTGTCTAATAGTAAACTGTCTGTCGGCTCTGAATTCCAGAACCGACGGGTTGATGTGATTCCGCTCTGTGCCTTTACTCTACTTTGCCTTCTGTAACCGGCTGGAGCACTTTCAGGAGTCGTGGAATTTCGCGTAACATCCAGATTTTGGCATTTCCCATCCGGTTACGCTTCCAAGCCATTACCCAGTAGAGTTTCTGTGGACCACTGCCGTCAATGACTTTCAACCGCCCTTCTTCAATATCTTTGTTTATCCACCAGTCCGGCATCGTACCAATTCCATAACCATCAAGAATGGCATGGTACTTTTCCGTCATCGATGAAACCGTCAGGCGCGGCTGTTCGTCAAGGATGTTGAACGTATAGGTTTTTGCATTACGGGCAGAGTCCGCCACCGAGATACTGCGGTACAAACGACGCACATTGGCATCGAAAGGGTTAGCATGGCGATGAATAGGATGATTTGTCGCTGCGACCCAATAGCTGTCGGAGTAGCCGATCTCCTGGATTTTGACACCCGCAGGCGCTGTAGGTGGCTTGGGACTAATCAGAATATCCGTGCGATCATCTTCCAGCGATTCCCAGGCACCTGCGAGGATTTCTTCTTGTAGCCGCACCCGGGTACTGGCCTCACGTCCAAGCTTTTCCACCAGCGGGAAAAAGTGACGGGCAGTAAGCAGGCCATCAAAGGCAATGGTGATATCCAACTCCCAGCCATGAGCCAGAGATTTTGCATCTGCCACCAATTCATCAGCGGCATTCATCAAAATACGCCCTCTCTCAAGCAATAATTTGCCAGCGTCAGTGAAGACAGCTTTGTGTCCCGAGCGATCGAAAATCACCAAATCCAGCTCCTGCTCAAGCTTCTGGACCTGATAACTCAGTGATGATGGCGCACGGTTAAGTGAATCTGCGGCAGCGGCAAAGCTACCCTTACGCTCAATGGCATCTAAAACCTGAAGTGCTTCAAAAGATAGCATGCTAATTCTCGTTCCTTGTACTCATTTAATACATGACCTGCATAGCAACACAATGTATTCGTTTGGCAGGTATTTGTATCCATTTCCTAAAGCTAGTGGATTGTAATTCATTTGGGTATATGTCAAATGAATCACAATCTACTGATTGAGAACAGAAAAATATGGGCAGAAAGTGAATTCGTGATGCATGTACACTCATAGTGCAGCGATCTGTCTTAGGCTTAAGATAGAGGTGAGTATGAAGTTAGATCGCATTGAAATTTCCGGTTTCAGGGGCATTCGCCGCCTTTCTCTCAGTATGGACGAGCTGACTGTCCTTATTGGTGAAAATGCTTGGGGTAAAAGTTCACTGCTCGATGCCCTTTCGCTCTGTTTGCCCTCTTCCGGTGAACATTACGCATTCAAACGTTCAGATTTTCATATTGATTACACGCTAGGCAATGCCCAAACCAATCAAATCCAGATAATATTCCGTTGGGTTGAAAGCTTTGCAGGGGAACATCGGGCCCGCCGTTATCGTCAATTCAATGAAGTATGGAACGGTAATGGTGATAACGGGTTACGCCGGCTCGATTTCCATATTAATGCACTGTACCAGGAAGGGAAAATCACCGTCAGTCGGGATTTTCTTGATACAAACGGCAACATCATCGACACCGACAAAAGCGAAGTGTTAGCGCAAAAACTGGTGTTGTTACACCCAATCATCCGGATTCAGGATGCACGACGCTTACGGGACAACGAGCTTGAGATGAACGGCAACAAAACCCGTTTGGAAAAGCGACTCGAAAACACCGTAAAGCGCCTTCAGCAAAAGCCTGGACATGTCAACAAAGGGGAGATCCACAGCGGGCTGAAAGCCATGCGCACTTTGCTCGATCACTATTTTGCGTTTAACAGTCACAACCGCTCACCTTCAGAAATCGAACCCTCCAGACACCTAAACATGCGCGCCAATTACGTGCACCCTCTGGAACTGGTAGCAAGCAATACCTCCAACCACAGCCGCCTTTTGCTGATGGGATTGCTCAGTACCTTTGTACGTGCCCGCGGCCCAAAACAGTTAAAAGCAAACGCACGTCCTATCGTGATCTTTGAAGATCCAGAAGGCCGACTACACCCAACACTGCTCAATCAGGCCTGGCGGCTGATCAGCATTATGCCAATGCAGAAAATCCTCACTACCAACAGCGGTGATTTGCTGTCAGCTGTGCCACTGACCAGCATCCGGCGTTTGGAGCGCGGGGCAGCACACACTGAATCCCACCAAGTGCCTGTTGGCAGGTTAAGTAAGGATGAAGAGCGTCGCGTTTCCTTTCATGTCCGCTTCCATCGCCCCAGCGCCTTGTTTGCCCGCTGTTGGCTGCTGGTAGAAGGTGAAACCGAAGTCTGGTTGTTCAATGAAATGGCCCGGATACAGGGGTACGACTTGAGCGCAGAAGGTGTCCAGATGATTGAATTCGCGCAAAGTGGGTTAAAACCTCTAATCAAGCTCGCCATTGCCCTTGGCATTGAGTGGCATGTGATTACTGATGGTGACTGGGCGGGGCAAAAATATGCACATACCGTCCGCAGCAGATTGGGTGGCGAAAAAGAAAAACACCGGCTAACGGTGCTTCCAGAGCGGGATATTGAGCATTACCTGTTCGCCCACGGATACGAGCCCCTGTTCCGTCAAATGGCAAATATCGAAGAAAACACCCATGTTTCCCCCAAGAAAATCATTGCCTGTGCGCTGAAAAAATATGCCAAGCCAGATGCCGCACTGGCGATCATTGAATACACAGAGCAGCATCTGGAAGAAGACATCCCGCTGCTCCTGCGATGGATTGTACAGCGGGTGGTCAGTATGGCGCGCGGTTCAGGTTAATCCTGCTTTTCAAAGAAAATGGAAATCTTGCCAACTTCGACACCAAACTTCTTCATGGACGTCAGGTTGAAAGCACGTTTTTCATCCTGACGATACAACCAGTCATCCAGAGTAAGCACATAGATACTGTCGCCAACTGGCACGCTGAGATCGTAAACCCAGTTCAACGCATTGCCGGACTCCCGGCCTTTTGCAATTCCAACGACATCCCCGGCGGTGCCTTCATAACTGCCATCTTCAAGGCGGGTGATCGTCCAGATTCGCTTTTGCGTTTCACCGTCATCAAACAGGAAATCTTCATCCAGCGTGATTTGGTTGCCCTCAACCGTGCCGACAATACTGACGTTAAAACGCCGGGTTTGTTTCCCGGTGTAATCCTGCACCATCCCCCAGGCAAGGGTTTCCCCTTCAAAATAGTCAAAAAGATTAAACGCCGGTGTACTGGATTCATACTCTTCCAGTGACGCAGAACAACCAACCAGCGCCAGGAATAGAACGTATAGGTAAATGATTTTTTTCACTCAGGCTTTCCTCCAATTAACGCCAGACGAAGCGACGGATAGGCGGTAGCCGGTGACAACCAGATAGCAGAAAACGCATTGGCGATGTCTGCGTTATCAAGAGCGCCAGTAGGCTGTGCGTTACCTTGCAGGGGCTGGTAAAAAAACCGTCCTCTGTCATTCGATAAAACATAGATTAAACGGTCTCCTTCCCTGACATCTGGCCATATACCAGACATCTGAGGCAGCCAGTTTTGAATCTGGCTCCCTGTAAAGCCAAGGTGCTCCCACTGTTCAACGGTCGCTTCCAGCAAATCTTCGGCGTCGATATCTCGGCTGTATGCAATGACCAAAGCGAAAGGATCGCCAGATGCGGGCTCAAATTTGCCGCTGGGCGTTCTCAGCTCGCTGTCGTAAATTTTCCAGAATCCCCAGGTCAGTGAGGCTTTACCGACAGGTTTCCACCAGACCCAGTCATCATTTGTGTCTATCTGGTTTGTCGTCGCCATCGCCGGCAAAGACAGCCACGTAAAGACAAGAAACAGGCTTGCCAGTAAACCCAACCCTAGTCTTTTTCTGTCAGCGACGTTTTCGTGATTTGTTGTGTGGTGGTTTCGCATGTCTCCCCCTGTCGCGAAAGGCGTTTGAGTAGAGATAAGAAAATGGTGGTGTAGAGAAACCAGGCGACAGCCAATACTGCCACTGTGGTGGTTAAAGGCAGTGAAAATGTCACGCCGCCCAGTTTTTCCCCGCCGAGGTAGCTCATTGCACCACCGACTGTACCCACACTGATAAGCAGCCATAACGGCTTGCCAAACAACCAGTCTCTCACCATCCAGATAAAGGCAGCAAAGCCCGCCCATAACATGCCCAGCCACAAAGGAATATGTGGTGTGTTGAAATTCAGCACCTGGGCATAGGTCAGTACGCTGTCACCCAAAACACCGATCAGGGTGATAATAGGAACAGCTTTCACCACGCCCCGATCAATAAACACCGAAACCAACAGCACGATCACCAGAAAAGGAAGCAAGTCGTTCTGCCCAAGGACAGCGGCAAACCAGTACACATTGAATGCCAGCGACACGATAACAATCCGCATACTTGCCTCCTTTTTTCTGGTTTATTCGCGCCAGTCAGGGCGGCTTAACAGCAGCTGTACGGTACTGATAGTGCGTTCGCGGAATCCCCCTTCGCAATAACAGAAGTAGTAACGCCACAGGCGGGCAAACCGTTCGTCATAACCCAGTTCAGCCAACTCATTCAGGTTGTCATTAAAGCGTTGGTGCCATTGCTGGAGGGTTTTGGCGTAATCCAACCCGATATCTTTCAGATCGCGCACGACCAGATCGCTTTGACGGGTGAACTGGTCAAGAAGGATGCTGACTGACGGCAGAAAACCACCGGGAAAGATGTGCTTCTGGATAAAGTCCACGTTATTGCTGTAGCGCTCATAACGCTGGTCGGCAATGGTGATCGCCTGAATAGCCATTAAACCATTAGGTTTAAGCAGCGATTCGCATTTCTTGATATACGTGGTCAGGAACTGTTTGCCCACCGCCTCAATCATTTCAATTGAAACCAGCTTGTCGTATTGCCCTTCCAGATCGCGGTAGTCTTTCTTTAGCAAGGTGATCCTGTCGCTTAGCCCTTCCTGTTCAATGCGGCTTTTTGCCCACTCATACTGCTCATTGGAAATGGTGGTGGTTGTCACCTTACAGCCATAGTGTTTCGCAGCATGGATTGCCATTCCCCCCCATCCTGTGCCGATTTCAATCAGGTGGTCGGTCGGTTTCAGTTGAAGCTGCTGACAAAGGCGATCCATTTTCTGAAACTGTGCACGTTCCAGCGTGTCAGTATCACTTTCGTAAATACCACTGGAATAGAGCATTTCCTGATCGAGAAAACGTTCGTACAGGTCATTGCCTAAATCGTAATGGGCAGAGATATTAGATTTGGAATTTTCTTTGGTATTGCGTTTTTTCCAGTGCGCGAACCTGGTGGCGATACTGGCAATCCATCCCACTTTGCTCTCCAGCCTATCCAACGCCGGTAAGTTGCGGCAAACGACACGGATCACATTGGTCAAATCTGGTGAATCCCACCAGCCATCAATGTACGCCTCCGCCGCAGCAATACTGCCCCCAGTCAGGATGCGCCGGTAAAAGCCCGGATGACGAACAATCACTTCTGCGTGCAACCATGCATCGGCATCGCCAAGTTTTTGGGTTTGCCCGTCAAAATCGACCAGCGTCAACGCCGCATCTTGCATATGCCCAAACGTTGACATGATCATGCTTCTTGCGAAGGTATCTCTCCTCGTTACCGGCCAGGCAGACGTATTGATATTCGCTGAATTCATAGTTTCTCCTTTGCCTGTTCAGGATGACCGTAAAATGGTGCGCCTTTTATCCAGAGTTTAAGCGCTTGCCAGTAAATCGAAACGACGACTTTTACCGTCATCACGGGCGTTTTTGCGATAAGTTTGGAAAGCTCAGACGAGGTAAACGGCTTCCTTTTCATGGCAAGGGTGGCATCGAACTCACGTTCACCACGATGCGTTTCCAAATGCACAAACGCGGTCTTGTTCAGGGGGCGCAATTTCCAAACGTATTTTTGATCAATAGGGTTGAAGGGAGAGACATGGAATGCTTTGTTATTCTCCCAATGCTTCCCGGCAGGAATGGCGTAATAATGCCTTTCATTCCATGGCGTGTTGCTTACTTCAGCCAGCATGTAGGCCCAGTTTCCTTCCTCGTCGTAGAGGTAATAAAAATTGACCGGGCTAAAATAAAATCCGAAGTAGCGCAGGTGGCAAAGCGCCAGCACTTTGCCGGTGAAACGTTTCCCGGTTAGGGCAACAACTTTATCCTGAACAGCTTGTTTCGTGTTTTCACGCCCTTCCATGTAGTCCGGCCGGTAAAAAGATGCCATGCCCCACTTTTTGGTGCTGAACCCCTTTACCGACGCCGCAAGCTCATCGACGTCATCAAGGTCAATCAGCGGCATAAACATCGGGTAGGAAAACACATGTTCTACCGGTGTGAATCGCCGGTGGCGAACACTGCCAACAAACAGGCCACTTTGGGATGCCGCGTTCATGATGCGCTCCGAAGTGGGAAAGGTTCGACATTGCTGTTAATGCCAGCAACCACATCCAGGGCGCTTCTCACGCCGTCTTCATGGAAACCGTTGTACCAATATGCGCCACAGAACCAAGTGTTGTTCACACCCGAGATTTGCTCGCGCTTTTGCTGGGCTGCAATACATTTCTGGTCAAACACCGGGTGGGCGTAAACAAACGTTCTCAGGATCTTAGAAGGGTCGATGTTGTCCGTTTGGTTCAACGTGACACAAAAGGTTTCCGGAGAGGTTATCCCTTGCAGGATATTCATGTTGTATGTCAGTGCTGCCGGACGGGATTCCAGTCCTTCGTCTTTACCGAGGTGATAGTTCCAACTCGCCCAGGCGGCTTTTCGCTTCGGCAGCATTTTTTCGTCTGTATGCAAGACAACGTCGTTATCCTGATAATCAATATCCCCCAGAATATCGCGCTCCTGTTTCGTAGGATCGGCCAACAGTGCCAATGCCTGATCGCTGTGACAGGCAAACACCACCTTATCGAAACGCTCGTCACCCTGCTCACTGTGAACAATCACATGATCATGGAAACGGGTCACCTGCTTAATGCGAGCATTGAGGCGAACACGGTCTTCAAAGGCAGGCACCATCTTGCGTACGTATTGGCGAGAGCCACCCGGGATCACATACCACTGTGGCCGGTTCGCCACTTCCAGCAGGCCATGATTGGCAAAGAAGCGCAGGAAGAACTTCAGAGGAAAAGCGCGCATGTCGCTCAGGGTAGACGACCAAATCGCCGCCCCCATTGGCAAAATGTAGTTCTGGCAGAAATACTCGCTGAAATGACGACGATTGAGAAAATCCCCCAAGGTCTGTTCGATCAACGGATCGCCGTGGGTAGACACCGCATAAGCTTCGCGCGCTTCCTTATTAAAACGGAGGATTTCTGCGATGAATTTGTAGAATTTGGGGTTAAAAAAGTTGCGCTTCTGGGCAAACAACGAAGCTACGCTGTGTCCGTTATATTCCAGCCCACTTTCATCGTTGTGCACACTGAAACTCATCTCCGTTTCCTGACCACTGATGCCTATCTCAGACATCAGGCGTTGGAAATTCGGATAGGTCCTGTTATTGAACACGATAAAACCGGTATCAATCGCATATTGACCACTGGCAACCTCGACATCCACTGTGGCCGTGTGCCCACCGATGTAGTCATTGGCTTCGAACAGTGTGATGTCATGCTGCTTGTGCAGGTAGTGCGCGCACGTCAGGCCGGATATACCTGAGCCGATAATTGCCATTTTCATTATGCTTTCCTTATTATTTTTCTTACCAGCGCGAGTTGCATTGCCATTGGCAGTGAAGAGAGGAATTTCAGGAAGTAGCTGAACTTACGGGGGAAGTGCACTTCCGTTTTCTTTTTTGCCAGGCCATGTCGGATAGCGTTTGACGCATCTTCTGGCGTCACCAACATGGGCATAGGAAAATCGTTTTTGTCTGTCAATGGTGTTTTAACAAATCTGGGTGAAATCAGTGACACGGTTACTTTCTTATTTTCCAGATCGACGGACAATGAACGGGCAAGATAAGAAACAGCAGCTTTTGATGCTCCGTAGGCTTCAGCACGCGGAAGGCCGAGATACGCGGCGGTCGACCCCATCAGCGCAAGGTGCGTACCTGGTTTAAAGTTATTTTGTAGCGCTTCAATACAATGGAGCAGACCGAACAGGTTGATATCAAAAACACGCTTGAACAGGTCAACATCGATATGGCCGTTATCGATATATTCACAGGTTCCTGCATTGAGAATAATCAGATCAAAAGGTTGATGGCATTGTCCAAGGGCGGTACTCGTCGCCTCTTTATCCGTGGCATCAAAGCTTAACACAGTGACGTTGTCACAACTTTCAGCCCAAGACTGCAAACCGGTGACATTCCTGCCACAAGCCGTAACGTGCCATCCATCAGCGGCATAGTCTTTGGCTAGCTGCAAGCCGATGCCTGATGTCGCACCGGTGATGAGCACCCGGTTCATTGCCCCAGCTTCTTTTTGATCATACGCACAGCAGAACCGAGCACTGGCAGCGCTTCGTAAAGCATCTCGCCGAGATCAAAATAATCACGGTGCATCACGACACGCCCCTCCTTGAGCACCAGTCGAGAACATCCCTGAACCGCACGCTGAGCGCCGCCATCCAATTTGGGATGAGACAAGGTCATGGTCCAGCTGATAAACGCCACATCGCCATTCACCGCATGATCGTGGATATCAAAGCGACAATCGGTCACGTTGGTGTACATGGCTTCAAAATACCGGGAAAGATTGTCATAACCTTCGATACGGTGCGCGGGATCCTCAAAAACCACGTCCTCGCTATAGATGGTATCCAGTGAGTGAAGATTGTCTTTGTGCAGAGATCGATAGACGGAGATGAAGCGTTCCAGTACATCATTCTGTGACAGTGTGGACGTTTGAATCATGGTTCGACCCTTTGTGTACTCTGGTAGTTTTTCGCCATCTCAAACATTTCGATAGCGCTGATCCTTGCCGTTTTGTGATCCACAATTGGGGTTGGGTACGAAAGTTCTATTCCCTTTTTCTCGGCCCAAATGTGCGGAGCATGCAATGCTGAATCTGGCACAGATTCCAATTCTTTCAACCATCTACGGATGAACCTTACATTCGGATCAAACTTTTTACTCTGAGAAGCCGGATTAAATACGCGGAAATAAGGCTGGGCATCCGTGCCTGTAGAAGCAGACCATTGCCAGCCACCATTATTGGCGGCAAAATCGCCGTCGATCAGTTTGGACATGAAGTACCGCTCACCCCATCGCCAATCAATATGCAGATCTTTCACCAGGAAGCTGGCGACGATCATCCGCAAACGGTTATGCATCCAACCGGTATCATTTAGCTGCCGCATTGCCGCATCAACGATAGGAAAACCGGTTTTACCCTGCTTCCAGCGCTGGAACTGCAACTCATCCCGGTTCCATTCAATGTTGTCTGTCCAATCCTGGAATGCTTTCCCTTTACTGACATCTATATAGGCGGCGACAATATGCTGATAGAACTCACGCCAAATCAGTTCACTAAGCCAAACATGGGCACCACCGGCGTCTTTTTCCATACAATTCGGTACTTCTGCTAACAGCCTCGCCAAACATTGACGGGGAGAAAGCGCACCAATGGCCAGATACGGTGAGAGCTGGCTCGTTCCCGGAATGGCAGGGAAATCCCTTGTGGCTTGATAATGGTCGACCCGGTAACGACAGAAATCACGCAAGCGCTGGATAATGGCACTGTCATCAATCGGCCAGCCAACCGAATCACATTGCGGGTAACGAAACACTATCTGACAAGGCTGACGCAGCAATGCGCTGGTCAATGCATCGGTTTTAACCGGACTGGGTATGCCTATAGGTGAAAGATCAAGCTGGGTTGCCTGTGTTATCCAGGCTTTTTTAAACGGGGTAAAAACACGGTATGTATTGCCTGCACCGTTGGTCACCATACCGGGGGCAAAGATGCATTTGTAATCAAAACGGTACAGCGTTGTGCCCGTCAGGCTTAACATGCCGGCAATGGCGTTGTCACGATCCACTTCGTCCGTTTCGTAATCACGGGTGCAGAAGATATCGGCAATTTGATATTGCTGGCAAAGCTGTGCCAATGACTGATTGATGTCTTTGTACCTGTCCACTGAGCGGAACAACAACGGGATATTCAACGCTGCGAGCTCTTCCCGGAGCGCAACCAGACGGCGCTGGATTAAATCAGCCTGCATGGGCGCAAGAGCGTGGGCTTTCCACTGTACTGGCGTTTCGTAATAAATCGCAATGACGGGCTCACCGTTTTTGCATGCTTCAGTCAGGGCAACATTGTCTTTTGCCCTCAGATCTCTTCTGAACCAAACCAGCTTCATCCTGCTACTTCCTGATTGTCTTGTGGGGGTTGATGTTGGGCAGTGTCCTTGTTGTCATGGTGAACTCTGGGTGTATTTTTGTGCACTCACCTGACACCTCGATATCAATTTCGGTAGATTCCATCATGGTTAAAAGTTCACGTTTCTGAACGGGGGTAAAAGCCTGGTCCGAATAAATGACCAAACAGTGAATTCCTTTCTCTTTTAAACACTGACTGAGGATAGTGATGCCAGTGCCGATGCCACTCAGTGATGTGACAGCGTAACCTTCTGACTGAAGTAATAATGCTTTAAGGTAAAAACGGTAGTTTGGCTCACACGCAATATTCACTATCCAGCAACGTTTCTTGCCTTTTGCTTTCTTATTCCTATGAAAACAGTGAACCAGTACATTGTTCAGTGCCGCACGCCAAATATGCGCACACAAGATGCCAGCATCAGAAGCTTGTTTATCAAACCAACGAGTCAGGGGCTCAAGCAGTTTGGTGTTGAGTACCTGTATGGGGTAGTTTTTGGTGAGCTCAAAGAGCATTGCTTCAAGTGCAACCACATCAACATTGACCACCAGTTTTTTTAATGTGTCCCATTCTGGCAGTGTTTGGACGTCTGAGACATCAGTAGTGGCTGTTCCTAATAACGATTTCACTTGCCCAACAGGCACGCCTTTGTCTAACCACGCAAGGATCTCCTGAATACGTTGTACGTCCTGCCCGGTATAGAGCCGGTGCCCTTTCGGTGTCCGTTTTGGGATAATTAACCCATAACGTCGTTGCCAGGCACGTAACGTGACGGAATTCACGCCTGTGATTTCAGACACCTGACCGATTGACAGCAGTTTTTCTTCAGAGCCCATAACGCAACCTCAAGCTATTGGGATAGGGATTAAGGTAACTTTGCTGTTGCAGATAAGGGTCTGGATTTCGGTTCAAATGGTGATTTATCAGTGTTAGTGGTGCCAGCAAAGGCATCTCACCTTTGCGGTAGGCATGAATCAAATCCGCTAGCTCTGCTTTCTGCTGCTTGTCAAGGCGGCGCTTGAAATAGCCTTGCAGGTGCATCAAGACATTGGTGTTATTTTTGCGTGTTGCCCGATGGGTGATTGCCTGCATAAAACGGCTGCGGTATTCAACAAAAAAGGCATCAAGGTCATGATTGGCAATGTCCGCGACAAACTTACCCAGCTCTTTGTAAGCTGTTGGGCTATGTGCCATTAACACCAGCTTATAACGGGAGTGAAATGCCACAATCGCACGACGGCTCACTCCCTCCGCCATCGCGTCGTAGAAGTCCTTCAGCGCGAAAATACGGAATACAAAGTTCTCACGAAGGATGGGATCATTGAGCCTGCCATCTTCCTCTATTGGTAGCCACGGCATACGCTTAATCAGTTGTTGGGTGTAGAGCCCCACCCCGATTTTTTCTGACGCCACATAGCCATTTTCTCGGTAAACCTTAACCCGCTCCATCCCACATGTTGGTGATTTGGCGCATACGACATAGCCACACAGCTCCATACCCGCAAGGTGCTCAGCTTTCCTCTTGCTGAAGTTGATCATCTTTTCGGTGTGATCGGCATCAGCGTCTTTGGTTTCTACCAGACGCACACCTGCCTCTTCGCCACGATCCAGCAAACGAATGGTTGGACGCGGTACTGGTAGCCCAATCCCAACTTCCGGACAAACGGGCACAAACTCGACGAACGGGGACAGTTCTTCTGCCACAAAATGGCTACGCTTGTGCCCGCCGTCGAAGCGGACGTTGTCGCCGATAACACATGCGCTGACGCCGAGTTTAATCTTCATGATGCTAATCCTTGTTATACAGATTTTACTGTATGTACAAGTTAAGCATAAAAAAGGATCACTCTTGTACAATTTTTATTCTTCGTACAAGTTAAAATGCCAATGGCGAGACAAAAAAGCCCTCCCGGTATAGGGAGAGCCTTTAATAAAGAACTTAGAAATGTACGTTAGTCTGCCGTAACAGGCCGTTCCGCTGCCAGCGTTATCTGCTCTTCAAACCCTTTGAGCCGCTTGTAAATCGACATCAATTCAACAATGGTTGACCAGGAGTTGACCAGAAACTGGAACGATTCCTCTACTTTCCCAAATGCCCGGATGATTTGCTGCAATATACCCAGCGTGACGGCGCCTGACACAATAGTAGGACCAAGTGCAATGTAAGGGACAATCACCGTACCCTGCAAATAGGACCATTTCGCAATGTCAAAATAGAGATAATGTTTATACAGGTTGAAATAGTTGCGTCTGACATTGAAAAACAACGTGTTCAATGACTCTGGTGTTGCGCGGTCTTCGTGATCTTCACCATATACCAGTTCTTTACGATACGCCGCCTCAACTTTCTGGTTTTTGAACTCCAGCCCCGGCAGCTTAATGCCGACAACAGCCAGCAGCACTGTACCAAACAAGGCTGAAAGAATCGCGATGTAAACCAAAGAGCGTGAAACTTCGCCAATCCAAGGCAGTTCGGTAATGTTTTCACTGAGCACCCAAAGGATCGGCAAGAAAGCAAACAGTGTCATTAAAGAACGCATGAAACTGACCCCTAGGGATTCAACGATACGTGCGAAACGCATTGTGTCTTCCTGAATACGTTGCGATGCCCCCTCGATATGGCGAATCTTGCTCCAGTGGGAGACATAGTAATCATTCATGGCGGTTCGCCACCTAAACACATAGTGACGGATGAAAAACTCTAGAAGTACGGCCACGACAATGTATATCGTGGCAATGGAAAGGAAATCTAAACAAGCAGCGAGAAACTCATCAAAGGAGACGGTATTCGGCTCCGCCAGTGCTTTTTGGATCAGGTTATAAAACGTACCAAACCACTCGTTGATCTGGACATCGAGCTCTACTTTATACCAGGTGACATAGAGGATCAGGGCTGACCCTAGAATTGACCAATGGAACCAGCGTTTATCCAGAAAAAAAGATTTAAACATAAAGAACACTTCCTAATACACAGTATGAACCTTTGACGCAGGTTTACGCCAAGAGTTTCCTTACTCATCCCTCTTCTCCAAGGATGATAAACATGAACGTATATTGTCTCCAAATATTTCAAGTTTAGTCACTCTTGGTGCTATTGACGAGAAGATAACAATCTGATCTTGCAGATTATTCTATGAGTTTAAGGGGGGATTATTGTATTGGAGGATGGAGAGTATGCGTGCATGTCTTCCCCATCAGCAATTTGCAGAAAACATCAAATGGCACAGGATCGCCAAAATACGAGCCCTGGAGCATCTCGACGCCAGATCGAATGAGATAGTCTGCCTGCACTTTGGTTTCAATACCCTCAGCTACGACGCGCAACTTCGATTCCCTGGCAAACGCAAGGATCGAGTCCAGAATGGTGTTTTTGAAGTCTTCCATACCAATTCCGTCTACAAACATGCGATCGATTTTTATCGTGTCGATATTAAGCACATGCAGGTAAGAAAAAGCACCGTATCCCGTGCCACAATCATCTAACTTGATCGAGATCCCCTGTTCAGTGAGAGCTTCAATGCAAACGGCTGCTTTATTCAAATCACCGAACTTGGTCCGCTCGGTGATTTCCAACGAAAGCAAGTGTGGGTCAAGACTGGCGTCTGCGATTTTACTGAGAATTTTGTCTGCAGTATCTATTTTTTCCAGATAGCTTGGCGACACATTAATGCTGACAAAGAAACCGTCCGGCACGTCCAACGCTTTTACGTGGTGAAGAACATTGTCTATCAGCTGATCGGTGATCCTATCTATGGTGCCATTTTGTTCAGCCAACGGGATAAAGGTATCCGGCGGAATAAATTCGCCATCACTGGCCTGCCAACGAACCAATACTTCTGCACCAACAATCTTGTAACCTTTTCCATCTGGCATCACGATGGGTTGGTAAAAAGGCTTCAGCGCATTGGACTCAATGGCTTCATCCAACAGTCCCGTTAACCCTTTTCGCGAAGATTTGCTGAGCTCAACCCCCACTGCAACCAGCACACCAAACAACACCACCAGTGTCGAAAACAACACAACGAGATTGTTCACCAGATACTCAACCCCATCCTGATTGATATAGATGCGGACAGTGATGTTACCGTTCATTTCACTATTATAGATCTGACGATATAGTTTCCCGTTTGTCTGATACAGAGATGTCTCGCGCCCATTGACCTTCGCCACCACGTAAAAGCATTTGTCGCAGTTAGAGAGGAAATTGCGAGGTTGCTGGAAAATAAAACGCAGTAGTCCTTTCTCATTATGGAAACGCATTTCTATGAACTGGTTATCGCTCAATATCAGTGATATTGCATTGAACTCAATCCCGTTCTGGGGCTGAAATGCCAGCAGCTCCCGGTCTGTCTGCTGATTGTTATAGACAGAGCAGGACTCATCATTACTCAGGTACAAATCAACGTATTCAATAAAGAGATTGTTCTCTTTTGCCTGGTTCATCAGTTCAATGTCATTATCATCGCAAAGGTAGAGCAGTTTGCTGTCGAGCTTTCGCATAGCACTAAAGCTCTGCCGGTAAAGTTTCGAGTAAAATTCAGAAAGCGCAGAAACATCTTCCTTGATCTTTTTCTCAACTAACCAATTCGAAACCACGAACTGCGATAAATACGCAAAAAGAACGGAAACCAGTATAATTGTCAGCGCGTTAACGTGTTTAGTGAGCCAATCCACCTGGGCTCCTGTTGTATCCCTAATCATTGGTTTAAGGATAGGACAATTGGCAATAGAGTATTTGTGAGAATACGAGACTATTTCAAATTAGTTAGTCTCTATGGTTCATCTACCACACCCTGTCTCACACACTTCATCATTCAACACAGCCTACGTTGAAAAGCGTCTCGGCTCTTTTTCTCTCCTCAGAGTTTCCTGTCAGTGTTTTAAACACGGTCCCAGATGGTTTACCTTACTGACGAACAGGACATTTTGAATTTGCAGTAAATTTATTTTGTTTGACATTGCGATCTGTCGCATATGACTTAAACTTTTTTAGGATCACCTGACTCATTATTAAGGGTTTGTATTGCCTATTGAACCGCCATATTCCGAAAGCCCATCCCATCACGATTTAAATACACCAAGGTTCAAATCTTTGGTGGGGATCGCTCTGGTATGTATGGCAATACTGATTTCCACGTTCATCTTGTATCGGAGTGCACTGACTCGCCAGTTGGAGCTTCAGGATCAAATGCTCAACATAGAAGTCAACCGGGTTCAGCGCGCCATTGAAGTCAATTTGCAAAAAGAAGCCTATTTTCTCGTTGGGCTGGCAAACAACCTCCAGAATAAAGGAAGAATCAATCAACAAGTCTGGCAAAATGCCACTGATGGGATAGACCGTACCCAGCCTTTTTTTAACGGCATTTATTGGCAAGATCTCAACCAAGAAGTGGTGCGGACTGCACCGAATTCATTTCAACCCATTCGTTTAGAAAGTGGTTGGCAAATTGCCATCTCAACCAGGCTCAACAACATGCCGGTACTTTCCAATCTTTCCACGTCCAGCGTCAGGACGTTACCAGATGGAAACTTGTCGATAGAAATGCTTCATCCTGTCTATTTTGATGATCGTATCGCAGGCTATCTGGGCGCAAGCTACAACATCAAGCGTATGCTGGAAGCGATTACAGTAGAATTTCTCAGTGCAGATCAACAGGTAGTACTTAGCGATGGTACACGGCCATTTTGGGGGGAATTGCCTGACGTTAGCAATGCCATCATGGATACCGTGGAAGTATCAGCATTGAAAGGGGTGTGGCAACTGACGGTTTGGCAGCGGCCTGAGTTATATCAAACCTACTTTTCCCTCCCCATGCTGATATTTTTTGCTGGCCTGATTGTCACGGTACTTACCGCTATTTCTCTATATCTTCTGGAAGTTAACATCATCTGGCGACGGGCCGAGTCTGAAACTGTTTACAAACTGAAAAAAGAGATTAACCAACGGCGTGAAATCGAAGCACAATTGCAATTTACCGCAAACCATGATCCTCTAACACATCTACCAAACCGTTTCGCAATGGAGTCTTACCTCAACCGGATACTCACATCTGAGCATGACATCGTCCTGATGTGTGTGACGCTAGATAAACTCCGCGAGATCAATGATATGTATAGTCATCTCGTAGCAGACCAATTGATCAGTGAATCAGCCAAACGGTTCAAAACCGTGCTACC
Organism: Grimontia sp. THUN1695; assembly: GCF_059704325.2. Taxonomy (NCBI): domain Bacteria; kingdom Pseudomonadati; phylum Pseudomonadota; class Gammaproteobacteria; order Vibrionales; family Vibrionaceae; genus Grimontia; species Grimontia sp. THUN1695. Next base: position 334,635 of record NZ_AP046576.1, read on the forward strand.
ACCCCATGCAGTTTTGGCTCGAACAAGTCATGATCAATTTATGGTTGCCTGCGCGGGCATGTCACAACTGGAAGCAGAAATGCACGCAAACCAACTGCGCATGTGCCTAGAAGAAGAATTTTTTATCGAAGATAACGATATCCTCACGACCTGTGCAATTGGTATCGCCTATCGCTACAGCAATGATCTGCGTGCAGAACACTTGATACGCCATGCGGATACTGCCGCCAACAAGGCCCGCGTCTTGGGTAACCGTAAAGTAGTGGCATACAATCAAACCATGCAAGATCAACTCAATCACAAAAAAGACTTAGAACGCGCCATTCGCAACGCGATCAATAACGATGAGCTGGAACTCTATTTCCAGCCTCAGGTCGATCTCCGTACCCGCCAAATTGTAGGCGTTGAAGCACTGGTCCGATGGGAATCCCAAAACGGTGCAGCCATCAGTCCCGGCATCATTATTAAAACTGCCGAAGAAACCGGCTTGATGCAACGACTGGGCCACTGGGTGATCGATACCGCACTCCGACATTTTTCACATATGCTGGATGAACGTTGTGCACCAAAATGTATTGCTATCAATGTCTCCGGACATGAATTCCAGGATGGCTATCTGGCTGATTACGTTATCCGCGCCATCAACCATTACGATATTCCACCAACGCGTGTGCAAATTGAACTCACCGAGCAAGTGTTCATAGAAAACCTGGAGCGTAACCAACATATTCTGAATCGTTTAACCGCATCAGGGATCAGTCTGGCGATTGATGATTTTGGCACCGGTTATTCATCCCTCGCCTACCTCAAGCACTTCCCAGTGAACACAGTCAAGATTGATCGCGGCTTTATTAAAGAGCTGCCTCGTTCAAAAGACGATTTGGTAATATGTCAGGCAGTGGTGAGCATGGCAAACCTGCTGCAATTGAAAGTTGTTGCAGAGGGTATTGAAACCATCGACCAACAGGAACTACTTAGAAACATAGGGTGTAACTTCGCCCAAGGTCATTACTACTACCCGCCAATGACCGCCGAACAATTGATGACTGAGCTGAAAAAGCAAAGAGCCGGGCGTCTGTACCCGGCATCTTGATATTACCCACCCATGATTTGCCTGCATTTTCATACGCAAAATGCAAAGCAATTTATGCTGCTGCGGTTTTCCACACGTCCGGCTGGATGGCAATCACTGAATTCCCAACCGAAAACCAAATCTGGCCATCTTCGATGGTTGACTGAATGGTCATATTCCGGCTACTTGCAGCTGCTGCAACATCCAAGATTTCATCCATGATATTAATCACGGTCAGATTCCTGAATGGAAACAGCTTGTTGAGCATTTGCGATTTCCACACACTGGCAGCATTGTCACCATACGTGAACAACACCACTTCCTTCGCTTGGGTGCAGGCTTTCTTCAAGCGTTTTTCATCTGGCAGTCCCAGTTCTACCCAAAGTTCAATTTCGTCGCTGTAGTTTTTAATCCAAAGTTCAGGTTCTGAGTCTTCACAAAGACCTTTCGTGAATTGCAGACGCTCATCGGCATACATGGTCCATGCCAGCAGGCGAAGCATCATACGTTGTTCGGTTTCTGACGGGTGCTGCGCCAGCGTCACAGCGTGGTCAAGATATACATTTCTCGACATGTCTGCGACATTAATGGAAGCTTTGTACACCGTTGCTTTAAGTGCCATGGTTTATACCCACTCTAAATTCTGTCGTTTAATAAGACCTGTATACCCATTCAACTTGAAGATGCAGGATTGAGCACTTGAAAATTATCATTTATACGAGACGCTAAAGAGCCTGCGATTTGTGGAAGGATCACAGTGAAAAATCGGCCAATAGCCGCTTCAAAATCCCGTTTACTTTTGAAGTAGACATTGTTCCTTACCTGCTCGTTCATCACTTTCCAAAGCCGTTCTATCGGATTGAGGTTGGGACTGTAGGGCGGTAAATAGTGAAGCTCGATATTCAGCACAAAGGCGGCGTCTTTTACTAAGTCGCTTCGGTGATACCCTGCACCATCCAGAATGAGGTGGAGCTTATGCGTCAGTGGGTAGCTTTCTCTCAGCTTGCACAAAAACCTAACGATGTTTTCGCTGTTGATGCTCTCGTAATTATCGATAACAGTGCGGCCAATCTCAGAGAGATTTAATGCACCCACTATGTTGAGGCGACTGCGGCTTCCCGTGGTTTCAATCGCTTTGTCCTGCCCAGTACGTATCCAGCCATGAGAGAGTTTGGTGGCCTGAGTGGGATGAACCGCATCCATGAACAGGATAGTTTCCTCTTTGCCGCAGCTCGACTTAAGTGCCTTGTAGGCTTCGACAAATTCTTGCTGTTTAGCCTCATCAAACCTGTGAGGGACACCTTTAGGCTTTTTATAGCTAAAACCGTGGTGATGCAGCCACTTGTTCATGCCAGCGACGGTATAGCAGACGCCGAATTGCGCCAGAGCATAGGCAACAATCTGGTGAGTATGGTGATAGGTCACCTCTGTTAAGTGCTCGATGAGCGCCATCGTCTGTGAAGCCGATAAGCGACTGCTGGACCCACCATTTTCAGGTTTGAGTTTCTCGGACTGCGCGTAATCGTGAAGGTGACGGAGAACGGTGGTTTCGTGAATACGCAAGGCTTGAGAAATCATGGCAGTACTCCAACCTTCAGAAGCAAGCAGTACCGCTTTAATACGGTCACGCACTCGACCATCACGCGTTTTATCGTGCTGGTTTTCGAGTTCATGTTTTTGCTTGTAGGTCAGAGTCACTTTCATGGGGCGTAGCATGATCCTCATACCGATGAAAATCAAGCATCTTCAATGATCACGGGTATATTGAGTGAAAATTTCGCGGAATTCGCGCTTTATTGCAGGCTTTAAGCGGGCTTGCTTCAGTTGTTTCACCAGATCTTTTACGCAATTGTGCAGCAGCTTATCCAGTAAAATGGCCTTATACTCTTGTGTTTGCTCGTCATCCATGTCGTCGAATTTCATGTCCTGAGTCTCTTGCATGAAATCAAGGCCAGCGTAGCTTTGGCTCAGGCTAACCAGCGCATGGAATTGCTCGAAGTTGTCCAGAATGTTTTGTGCGCTGGCAGGCATGGCATCCCAAGCTTCACGGATAACACTTTCTGATGCTTCATGGATGGAAGCCAGCATGGTGAACAGTTCAGCAGGAACTTGTTCATAGTTAATAACTTGCTGGAGCTCTGGAGATAGGTTTTCCAGTTTCACGGTTTCTTCTGCTTGGTTTGCATGTTCAGACATCTTGATACTTCCGAAATAACATATTTTCGCGCATCGTATAGGGCTGGGGGATGAAGTCAACAGTTGAAAGCGATCCGCGATTTCAACTGTTGATCAATTACGCGTACGCGCGGTTTAGTCGGATGCAGTGTTTTTCTTTACTTCAGGGGCAGGGGCGGGTTTTGCCTGTGTGGAAGGCTTGTCATTCACCACTTTTAGGGACAGCTCTTCCTTCAGTTTGTTTTCACCCATCAAGCACCCGCCTTTTGCAATGGTGAGTTGCTCACTGTGGATCACGCCTTTCATTTTTCCGCAGCTAAGGATATTGACTTCACGGGCTGTACAAGTGCCTTCAACAAGGCCGTTGATGGTGATGTGATCTGCGCGGATATCCCCGCTAAAGTGGCCAGTAGAGGAGATAACAACATTTCGTGCGTTAATGACTGAGCCTTCCCCTTGGCCGTCAAATTGGATGTCACCTTGCAGATCGAATTCGCCAACAATGCGGCACTCTTTCGCAATCAATGATAGACATGGGCTAGATGCAGTTTTCTTTCCAAACATACCCATTTTCACTCTCCTTTCAGCGCCAAATAAGGATAGTGACGCCCTTGTTTACAACGTAAAACAGCAACATATATGAGAGAGTATAGGAAAACTGATAAGTATCGTGACAGAATCTTTTTTTGTTGAGTCAAAATCACATTTGTAAGACGGGCTTGTGCGTTGTGCACATTTTGCTAGATCGATTGGCGGAACATCGGGCAGTTACATCACGGAACCGTCAAATAGTCACTGGTTAAGTTGCTGTAGAAAGCGTTGGTTGATATAAACCGCTGCATGGGATCCATCTAAGGTATCAAAATATGGCAATTGAACTCACTCCGTACGAAATGCGTGTGGTTGGCTGTTTATTAGAGAAGGAAGTCACCACGCCAGATCTCTACCCGTTAACGCTCAACAGCCTGACAACTGCCGCAAACCAAAAAAGCAACCGCGATCCGGTGTATTCGCTGACGGAAGCTGAAGTGCTTGATGTTGTCGAATCATTGAAATCTAAACGCCTTGTCAGCGATCTGGAAGGGTTTGGCAGTCGTGTGACTAAGTATCAACATCGTTTTTGCAATACCGAATTTGGGTCATTGCAACTTTCCAAACAGGAAAAGGGCATTGTTTGCGTGTTGTTGCTCCGTGGCCCACAAACACCGGGTGAACTGCGTACCCGCACTAACCGCCTTTGCGAATTCTCTGATGTACAGCAAGTAGAATTTGTATTAGGTCAATTAGTCGAAAAAGGGCATGTTGCCCAATTGCCACGTGAACCGGGTAAACGTGAAAGCCGGTATATCCACTTGTTTGGTAGTGAAGTACCAAACATGCAGCCAATCACATCAACCCCATCAGAAAGCAGTGACCATTCGCTGGCTATACGTGTTGAAGCCCTTGAGCATGAAGTAGCTGAACTGAAAGCACTGGTCAACCGGCTGATGGATAATCAGGATCTGTGAGTTGAAACCAGGCATTCCTTTGTCATGAGCTTAATGCTATCCAGCGACATACCAGGATCTGACTCGCCTTGGTTTGTTTACCTTATTCGCGCACGCGATAATTCTTTGTATTGTGGTGTTACCACAGATGTTGCCCGTCGGCTTAATGAGCACCAACAGAATGGCATGAAAACTGCTAAGTATTTGAGAGGTAAGCAACCCCTTATATTAGCCTGGTCGTACGAAGCAGGAACAAAACAGCAGGCGATGTCGCTGGAGTGGAAAATAAAGCGGCTAACTAAGCGGGAAAAAGAGCGCCTTTGCAAGGAATACGACGGTATATACCCGTGATCATTGAAGATGCTTGATTTTCATCGGTATGAGGATCATGCTACGCCCCATGAAAGTGACTCTGACCTACAAGCAAAAACATGAACTCGAAAACCAGCACGATAAAACGCGTGATGGTCGAGTGCGTGACCGTATTAAAACGGTACTGCTTGCTTCTGAAGGTTGGAGTACTGCCATGATTTCTCAAGCCTTGCGTATTCACGAAACCACCGTTCTCCGTCACCTTCACGATTACGTGCGTATTCCGATTTACTTGAACAGCCATTCCGGTTTTATTTGAACACCTCAGATCAACGCATCGTTGGCTAACCGATTTTTAACTTAAGTGTTCAAGTGGCGTCAACGGTCGCCAGTATTTTCCTCATTGACTCTCCTTTCAGTTTTATCCGGTGTGCATTGTGCATCAGGCGATCGAGGATGGCATCGGCCAACGTGTTATCACCGATGGATTGATACCATTGGTCGGTGGGGAGTTGGCTGATGAGGAGGGTTGAGCTACTGCCATGGCGGTCATCCATGATCTCCATCAGGTCGTTGCGCTGCGCGGCTTTTAGCGGTTCTAGTCCCCAGTCGTCCAGGATGAGCAGGCTGAGTTTAGCCAGGCTTTTCAGCTTCTTGCTGTAAGTGCCATCGGCTTTGGCCTGGGTGAGTTCCATGAGCAGACGACTCACCCGGTAGTATTTCACCGTGTAGCCTTTCAGGCAGGCGGTGTTAGCAAGCGCACAGGCGATATAGGTTTTCCCGGTGCCGCATGGCCCGGTCAGTAACAGGTTTTGCTGCCGCTGTAGCCAGTCGCATTGAAGCAACCCTGTCATGACACTTTTTTGCAGGCCGCGCGGGTGCTGATAATCGATGTCCTGGGCGGTTGCCGCAAGTTTTAGTTGGGCCTGTCTGAGCAGGCGCTGTTGTTTACGGTTATCCCGTTCATGGATTTCCTGGTCGGCCAGCAGTTGCAGCCGCTCAGCGAAGCAGAGGTCCTGATACTGGCCCGGTTGTTCGAGTTGCTGGCTCAATGCTTTTGCCATGCCACTCAGTTTGAGTTGGTGCAGTTGGGAGAGTGTGGTGTTTACCATGGGTTTTCTCCTTAATGGAAGCTCTGTGGGCCACGGATATTTTCGTGGTGCTGAGGGAGTGTCAGTGTTTCCTGGCTGGATTCACTGATGAGCTTGTCCTGATTACTGTTTAAGATGTCTTTGAGCTGTTGCAGGCGATAGAGCTGATGTTGATTAGCCAGTTTACAGGCGGTATTGAGCCGCTGCGGTGGATACTGGCTGGCTAATCGCAATGCGCCCAGACAGACGCGGAACGCCTGCTGTGGATGCGGTTTGCGTTTAAGCTGCGCTTTTACCCAGACAAGCACGTCATCGCCGATGTCCTTCGCCCAGTTCATCAGACTGCCCTCACTGACTTTGTGGTAATGCTGGTGCTGTACAGGCATGTGCTGCGGTGTAGTGGTAAACCCGTAGCGGTCATTACGGGGGTGGCTGGCAACGCATTTACCCTGGAAGTAGATTTGCACTAAGCGCGGCTTCGCGTGAAGCTCAACCCGCTCACCAACCAGTTGATGCGGTACTGAGTAAAGATGGCTCTCATACTGCACATGGTAATCAATGTTCACTTTAGCCTGGCGGATGTCAGTGTATTCATAGGCATGACACGGTAGCGGTTTTAAGGCGGGTTTATCCAGTTCGTCGAACCACTGCTGACGGGTTCCAGCCATTTGTTTGAAGGGCTTACTGTTTACTTCTATCAGTAACGCGCTGATGCACTGATTCAGCTCATACAGTGAGAAGAAGGTGTGATGGCGAAGCCGGGCTAATATCCAGCGCTCAATGATTTGTACACCCACTTCGGCCTTGGCTTTATCCTTCGGCTTATACGGTCTGGCCGGCACGATGGCCGTATCATAGTGAGCCGCCAGTTGCTGATAGGCCGGGTTGATATCTGGGTCGCTTTTACAGGCTTTGGTGACGGCACTTTTTAAGTTGTCCGGCACCACCATAGTGGGGACGCCACCGAGATAGTCAAAGGCCCGAACGTGGCTGCCCAGCCAGTCTTGTATACCTTGCGTCCAGGTCGCTTCGGCGAAGTAATAGCTGCTCGCTCCCATGGCCGCCACGAAGATTTGGGCGTGCCGGATCTCGCCAGTCTGTGGATTCACAACAGGCATGGTTTGCCCTGCGTAATCGACGAACAAGACGTCACCTGCCCGGTGATGCTGACGCATGGAGCGGCGCTGTTTCTTCAGCCAGTGCAGATAGCGGTCGCAGAACTGGGAATAACTGTAACAGCGGTTGGGGTATTGCTGAGTGTATTCCTCCCACAACAGCAGCTTCGTCACGCCCTTACGGCTTAGTTGCTTACGTAAGTCTGCCCAATCCGGCTCTTGGAATCGCTTGGCATGGCGGGTATCGGCTTGCGGATAAAAGCAGCGGGCCAACTGCGCATCATCCAGTTCACCCGGCAGTGGCCAGGATAAGTTCATGCTCTTGGCTTTGCTGAGCAGTGTTTGAATACTACCGACACTGACTTTGGTGCTGCGGTGGATCTCTCGGATACTCAATCCTGCCGAGAAATGCAGCCTTAAAACCTCTCTGATTTTACGCATTGTGATCCTTTTCAAACCTACCCCTCACTCGCCAACGAAAAGTCAGTGGTTAAGTTATCAAATTAATTGTTATTTCAATGCGTTGAGAAAATTCCGGTGTACTTGAACACCGATTCCGGAAATGAGCACAAAACTGTACTAAATAAATCCGGAATCAGAGTTCAAATGATTCCAGAATAGGTGTTCAAGTGTTTCCGGAATTACTGTTCAGATCCGGCCGGAATACGCAATTACGCGCAGTCCGAGAAACTCAAACCTGAAAATGGTGGGTCCAGCAGTCGCTTATCGGCTTCACAGACGATGGCGCTCATCGAGCACTTAACAGAGGTGACCTATCACCATACTCACCAGATTGTTGCCTATGTTCTGGCGCAATTCGACGTCTGCTATACCGTCGCTGGCATGAACAAGTGGCTGCATCACCACGGTTTTAGCTATAAAAAGCCTAAAGGTGTCCCTCACAGGTTTGATGAGGCTAAACAGCAAGAATTTGTCGAAGCCTACAAGGCACTTAAGTCGAGCTGCGGCAAAGAGGAAACTATCCTGTTCATGGATGCGGTTCATCCCACTCAGGCCACCAAACTCTCTCATGGCTGGATACGTACTGGGCAGGACAAAGCGATTGAAACCACGGGAAGCCGCAGTCGCCTCAACATTGTGGGGGCATTAAATCTCTCTGAGATTGGCCGCACTGTTATCGATAATTACGAGAGCATCAACAGCGAAAACATCGTTAGGTTTTTGTGCAAGCTGAGAGAAAGCTACCCACTGACGCATAAGCTCCACCTCATTCTGGATGGTGCAGGGTATCACCGAAGCGACTTAGTAAAAGACGCTGCCTTTGTGCTGAATATCGAGCTTCACTATTTACCGCCCTACAGTCCCAACCTCAATCCGATAGAACGGCTTTGGAAAGTGATGAACGAGCAGGTAAGGAACAATGTCTACTTCAAAAGTAAACGGGATTTTGAAGCGGCTATTGGTCGATTTTTCACTGTGATCCTTCCACAAATCGCAGGCTCTTTAGCGTCTCGTATAAATGATAATTTTCAAGTGCTCAATCCTGCATCTTCAAGTTGAATGGGTATAAAACATCTTCGAATTAACAAAGCCTATGCAGGTTTCAACCATCATGTCCGATAAAGTACCTTCACCACATGCCAGCCAAATTTGGTTTTGACGATATGTGGTGTCAGTATCTCTGCGTTAAAACAAACTTTGTCAAATTGGGGTACCATTTGGCCACGACGGAATTCGCCAAGGTCACCGCCCTTCTTACCTGAAGGGCAGAGTGAGTATTTCTTTGCCAGAGCCTGGAACTTGGCCCCCTTTTTCAACTGACTGACAAGGTCCTCCGCCTGGTTTTGATGCTTAACCAGAATATGAAGGGCATGTGCTGTTTTGGCCATGATTGCACTCTTTTAATACTGTATTTCAATGGGGGCGGATTATATCCAAGGTTTAGTGTGCTTTGCAGTTTTTCAGCTCATCCAGTGGTAACCAGTTTATCTTCACCCCTGCCTGCTCAAACATATCAACGCTGACTTGGATTTTGTCACCCCAGCGGGAAAGAAAATCTTCACTTTGTTCAGGGCAATGGACCTGTGAAATACCGGTTTGAATGATCTTCGCAGCGCAATTCGGACACGGGAAATGAGTTACCCAGATTTCACAGTCCAGTAAGTCACGTTTGGCAAATAAAATCGCATTTTCCTCTGCATGCAGGGTTTTCAGCAATTTCATCTCCCGTCCGTCTGTTTCAGCGCTGTCTGAAATACCATGAGGATAACCATTAAACCCTACCGATACGATACGGTTGCCTTTGGTGATCACAGCACCGACCTGGGTTGAAGGGTCTTTACTCCAAGAACCTACCAACTTCGCCATTTGATAAAATCGTACTGCCCATTTTGAGATCATTGTCTTTCCGATATGTTATCGAGCCATCATGGCACTATTTTGCAAAAGTGACAGGCATAGCTCAACAAAAAAGCGGCTGGAAAGCCGCTTTCATGATGAAACCACTTAATGCATTAAAACAGTGCGCTGTTAATAGTTAAGTGTGCCAGGATCGCCGCCACATACCCTAACATAATGACAGGACTCCACTTAAGGTGACCAAAGAAAGTGTATTTACCCCGGGCCTGTCCCATCAGCGCGACACCGGCGGCAGAACCCAGTGATAACAAGCTGCCTCCCACACCGGCCGTTAAGGTGACCAATAGCCAGTTACCCATCGACATATCTGGCTGCATGGTTAAAACCGCAAACATGACTGGTATATTATCGACAATTGCAGAAAGTAACCCCACGATGATATTTGCCCAGACAGGATCCCATTGCAGGTACATGATGTTTGAGATAGTGGCAAGATAACCAATCAAGCTAAGGCCCCCCACACACATGACAACGCCATAGAAGAACAACAAGGTATCCCACTCGGCATGGGAAACACGGCGAAATACATCAAAAGGAACCACGGAGCCTAAACGTTTCAATGCAGCTTCGTCTTGCTTAGCCTGTGCAATAGCACGTTTTCTTGCCAGTGAACGGGGTAAGGTTTTGCGAAGGTAAAAACCAAAAAACTGCAAATAAGCAAGGCCCATCATCATCCCAATCACAGGAGGGAAATGAACCAGTCCATGGAAACCAACAGCGGTGACAATGGTCAACAGGAAAAGGACCACAATGCGCTTTGCACCACGCTTAATTTCCACATATTCATGCACCACGTTTGGCTGAACTTTCGGGATAAACAGCGACATAATGAATGCAGGCACAACATAGTTGATCACCGAAGGAATAAACAGTGCACCAAACTCGAAGAAGTTAACCAGCCCTGCCTGCCAAACCATCAACGTGGTGATATCACCAAAGGGGCTGAAAGCACCACCAGCATTGGCTGCTACTACTATGTTGATACAGGCAAGATTGACGAATTTTGTATTGTCTCCGCCGATTTTCAGTACTACGGTACACATCAACAGCGCGGTTGTAAGATTATCGGCAATGGGTGAAATAAAGAAAGAGAGAATGCCAGTGATCCAGAAAAGCTGCCTAAGATCATAACCCTTACCGACAATCCAGGCTTTCAGCCCATCGAACAGTCGTCGCTCTTCCATCGCGGAAATATATGTCATCGCGACAAGTAAGAAGAGCATTAGTTCCGCATATTCAAGCAAATTATGCTCAATAGCGCCTTGTGCGATGTCTATTTGCCCCGCGCCCGAATAGGCAAAGCCAAGCATCAACCAGATCAAGCCGGCTGCCAGCAGTACCGGTTTCGATTTTCTGAGGTGCAACTGCTCTTCGAGCATGACGAGGGTGTACGCCGCTGCAAAAATAACCAAAGAAAGATAACCAACAGCGGAATTGGTCAAGTCCAGAGGGGTGCCACTGGTAGTGGCAGCGACGGCATTACCGGAAAACAGTAATACTAACGCCATTAAACACTTCATCCTTGTGCCTCCAAGCGAATTAAATGGGGGGTTCGCGCGGGGCATAATCATGCTTCATGAGCGGGTAGAATACACTCACCGATGCAATGCCCCAAAATGATCTCTCCCTGATATTTTCACAACCTCTCACGATACGCAGTATATCAGTGGAAATATGGATGTTATTTATAGTGATTACTGGCAGATCCTGACCAGTATGGAGCTCAAATAACGCGCACCAATGATAGATCTTGTTAAAGAATATTGCAGCGTAAATTGCTGACTTTCGGGCATTCCCCACAAACCTGATTTTTAACAGCGATTCTTATGTTTCACTGTTGGTAAATGCGAGCATGATCTGGCATTTCTAAACTAAAAGATGATAGTGAAGCACGGGAAGAGCCCTCTTTCATATTCCCACTGAATCACGATTTACATTGTAAAAAACTGACTGCAAAGTTACTTAGATCAAATTTTTTTACAAAAAAGTACAGGCCCCCACCGTAAAGTGATTGTGACATATCATTCACTGCTTTATAACGTAAGAGAGGTGTCAGTATCTGTATTCAATCAATATTAGTAGTGCATGTTTTGGCTCAATCAAACTTTGACCGGCACGTCCACATGCTTGAAAGATTGTTATTTTTCATTGTGTTAAACAAACATAGACAAACAGCGCTACTGCACCGAACATCATATTCATTCTAAGCTAAATCTTTACTGCCTGATTTAACATCAGATTTTGGATATAACAAAGGAATAACACAGACGGAAAGATGAGTGTAAAGCTCACTGTCTACTTATCATGGAGAGAGATATGAACGTATCCAAACTACTTCTGTCGGCGTGCTGTGCCGCAGCACTTATGACCTCCCCTCTTACCGCAATAGCAGACACTGCAAAGGTTGCGGTCTCCCAAATCGTTGAGCACCCCGCCCTTGATGCAACGCGTCAGGGCTTATTGGATGGCTTAAAAAATCTTGGGTTTGAAGAAGGCAAAAACCTTGACTTTTCTTACCAAACAGCGCAAGGCAATCCGGCAATCGCTGTTCAAATTGCACGTCAGTTTGTCGGAGAGAAACCCGATGTACTCGTAGGTATCGCCACCCCTTCCGCCCAAGCACTGGTTGCTGCCACCAAATCTATTCCCGTCGTTTTCACTGCCGTTACCGACCCCGTTGGTGCCAAGTTAATTAAAGACATGGAGAAACCAAATGCAAACGTGACCGGTTTGTCAGATCTTTCTCCAGTAGCCCAACACGTCGCGCTGGCAAAAGAGCTTCTGCCAAATATGACGTCTATCGGCGTGGTCTATAACCCCGGTGAAGCGAATGCCGTAGCACTGGTTGAACTGCTGCGGGAAGCAACCGAGCAACACAACGTAAAAGTGATTGAAGGCACCGCCCTTAAAAGTGCTGATGTTCAGTCCGCAGCGCAAATTGTCGCTTCTCAGGCTGATGCTATCTATGCTCCAACCGATAACACTGTAGCCAGTGCAATTGATGGTTTAGTTGTCGCAGCAACTCAAGCGAAGAAACCAGTCATCGGTGGTGCAACATCTTATATTCCAAACGGCGCAGTAGCAGCGTTGGGCTTTGATTACTACCAGATTGGTGTACAAACAGCTGATTATGTCGCTGCCCTACTCAAAGGCGAAGACGTTGCAGATCTGCCCGCTAAAGTTGCCATTGGTTCTGATCTGGCGATAAACCTGCAAGCAGCAGAGAAGCTGGGGATTGAGATTCCCCAAGCACTGCTTGATCGCGCAACCACCGTAGAAAAATAACCGAGTCAGGAGCAGTACATGACCTCTATTGCCTTTTTTGGCACGCTGGAAGTAGGTCTGGTTTATGGCCTGGTTGCCCTGGGCGTATATCTGACTTTCCGGGTTTTGGATTTTCCGGATCTGACGGTTGATGGCAGCTTCCCGATGGGAGCTGCTGTTGCTGCCACACTGATTGTGTCAGGCGTTGATCCGTGGATCTCTACTTTTGCAGCAATGTTTGCCGCGTCATTGACAGGATTAGTTACTGCATTTCTTACAGTGAAATGCGGGATTCTCAACCTGCTCGCCAGTATCCTGACGATGATTGCTGCGTTTTCTATCAATATCCGCATTATGGGGCGGCCAAATATCGCACTGTTAGGCGAAGACACCATTCTCACGCCATTTGAAAACATGGGGTTTGATCCGGTCTATGTTCGCCCGCTGGTGGTTTTTGTTCTGGTGGTTATAAGCGCACTGTTTGTGATCCGTTTACTTGCCAGTGACTTTGGTCTGGGTTTACGTGCCACCGGGGTGAATGCCCGTATGGTGAAAGCACAGGGGGCAAGCACGGCTTTTTACACCTATTTCGGCCTTGCGCTGTCAAACGGCTTTGTTGGGTTTTCAGGGGCACTTTTTGCCCAAACCAACAGCTTCGCTGATGTTACTTCCGGTGTGGGCACCATTGTGGTCGGTCTTGCTGCCGTCATCCTCGGCCAAACCCTTCTGCCAGGAAGAAAAGTCTGGGTAGCGGTAGTAGCAGTGATCCTCGGATCTGTGCTCTACCGTCTGGCTGTCGCATTTGCCCTCAGCTCTGGCATGTTTGGGTTGGAAGCCTCTGATCTGAACCTGGTTACCGCCGTACTGGTCGCCCTTGCACTGGTTGCGCCAAAAATAAAACAGCAATACCAGAAGAACAAGAAAATGAAACAAGCAGAGGTGGTGAAATGATCGAATTAAAAGACATTCAAGTCACCTTCAACCCCGGTACTGTGCTGGAAAACCGCGCACTGCGTGGTGTGTCGCTGACAGTGCCTGAAAAGCAATTCCTGACCATTATCGGTTCCAATGGTGCAGGAAAATCTACTCTGTTAGGTGCTGTTTCCGGTGAAACTCCGATGGTCGGCGGCCGTGTTGTGATTGACGATATTGATGTGACCAGGCAACAGGTCCACCAGCGTGCAGCGCTTGCCGCCCGCGTGTTTCAGGATCCCCTTGCCGGTACCTGTGCATCACTGACCATCGAGGAAAACCTTGCGCTTGCCTACAGCCGTGGCAGCCGCCGTGGTTGGTCGCTGGCTTTGTCTAGCAAACGCCGTGACGTGTTTAAAGAGCGCATTTCTATTCTTGGATTGGGGCTGGAAGATCGTCTCGGTGACAGCATTGGCTTACTTTCAGGTGGTCAGAGGCAAGCGGTCAGCCTTGTTATGGCAACGCTTTCAGACAGCAAGCTGTTGCTACTTGACGAGCACACCGCCGCGCTTGACCCTCGCATGGCTGCGTTTGTTATCGACCTGACTAAAAAGGTGATCACGGAATTTGGGTTGACGGCGCTGATGGTGACACATTCGATGAAAGACGCGCTCGCCTGTGGTGATCGCACTGTGATGCTTCATCAGGGAGAAATCGTGCTGGATGTAGAAGGCGAAGAGCGAGCCAATATGGGCGTTCCTCAATTGCTGGATATGTTCAGCAAAGTGCGTGGCGAAGAGCTGGCAGATGACAGCCTGCTGCTGAGCTGACATCCTTCATCGGGTAGATGCGATATCCTTCGAAGGGCGGTACATAACCGCCCTTTTTGTTGTTTTAGAAACGCTGTTGTCTTAGAAACGCTTGAGCAGCCGTCCCATCAGTGACGGATGATAATCCCAGGTGTGATCAAACATCTCCATCAGTTTCGGATTACCGTATTTTGACAGGCAAATGGCATGAAACCGATTATGTTGCTCTTTCAGTGCGTTCACTTTTTCCTGCACGTCTTTGGGCTGAACCGGTGCAATAAAATCTGAAATGACGACCAGATCGGCATTGCGGTATTTGTCGGTCCCCATCAGTTCAATGGAATGAGTCAGCACGGGCGCTAAGTCTGTTCCCCCATGGAATGAATAGGAAAGAAAATTCAGCGCTTCTTTCAACCCATTCTCGCCAGTCAGTTCATAAGTGATGTGGTCAGTGGAGAAGATCATGACTGAACAATCCCTGTCTTCCTGTACAGCAATTTGCATCAAGGCATAAGCCATTGCTTTTGCACATTGTTCGGGAAAGCCACTCATCGACCCTGATGCATCGACACAAATAAGGAATGGCCCTTTTTCTACCTCTACCTGCTTACTTTCAGGCTTAAACGATTTCACTTTTCTTAAAGAACGTTGCATGCCTTGCATGCGATAGGTCAGCAGGCGTTTGTCCGCAAAATGTTTGTAGAACAGTATTTCCAGTGCAGGTTCTGCAAGGTAGATAGTCTCATTGGGGACAATCTTTTCAAGGTTATCGCTTTGATGGATACCAACGATATCATCAGCGACGTTATCTGCCGGCTCCTCAACCAATTTCAGCTCTTCGGCAGGCGAACGCTGGAGGGAGGGATCATCTACCTCATTCGCCATTCTCCCCAGCTTTTCGGCGATAGCCTGAAGCTCTTTGTTTTCTTTGAGGAAGGCAACAAAACGCTTCAACAAATCCACATCGGTTTGGGTCACTTTTGATGAGGCCAAATCCCAAAGCCGACCCACTTTTTCTATCGTTCCCTGCTCCCGTACATTCTCGAGTGTTTTATAGGTTTCGATACGCTGGTAAAGCTCTTTCAGCAGCTTTTCTTTATGGGATTTAAGTTCTTTCTGTTGGGCATTCTGAATGGCAACCGCAAGATATTCATACCACTTTTTACAGAAGTACGCCTGAAACATAGGCGTCTCATTGGCAACGTTTTTCTCAATCAAACGCCTTGCTTCCAGATAAAACCCGGATTTACCTTCCAGCTTTTTGATCATCGGCTTCGCATGGCTGACGAAATCCTGCTGCGACAGGGAAACCGCTTGTTGGTAAAGCTGGATTTCCTGACGTAAATCATCCGTAATGCAGTCCGTGCTCAACCTGCGTTTTACAGAGTGTCGCCATTTGCGGATATGCTGACGCACTGCCGATTTCGCGGAAGGGCTGGCTTCTGTCATCATCAAAAGCTGGGGTTTTGCCATGACCTCATTCACGGCATGCTCCAGCATACCGGTTTCCGCCAGCATCATTCCCAGATGGAGACTTTCAGGACTCAGCATTCCCACTCCTTACTCGAAGTATTCGGCTAACATACGTGTCCGGAATGCGCCTTTCTCAAATTTAGCCGTTTGACGCTGCAATGCCTCCTCTGCGTCCGTAATGCTGTTGGCCAGCAGTGTCAAAAGCTCTGTATTGGCAAAATGATGCGGTAATGCGGCATTGAGCTGGCTGCGTGCTATCCGGATCATGTGTTTGGCATCATCAATCTTGGCAATAGACGCTTCATTGCGTTGTTGCCATTGCACAAACGCCTCTGGGTCATTGTCGTCAATGCCTGCAATGGCAACCGGGACCGGGCGGTTGGCAATGTCTTTGATCACCAGCCTGTGCTCACCATCCACATCGAATTTCAGCATGCAAAGGTTCGGGTTTTTATTCACATAGCCGTAAACGTCACAGGCACCGTTTTTGATTTTTTTCTCAAACTCAGCTGCATCCACATAGACCCAGCGGCTATCCCCTTTTTCTTTTTCAGACACCGAGGGGTTTGCCTCGAGCATGACAAACTTCACCAGATTGTTTGCCATGTTGAGTGAATATCGGCGTGCCTTGGTTAGATCGACACGGTGCTTTTCTTTTCGCATCGAAAGTTCAGTATCTACCGTATGGCCCAGTGCGTTTTTGATTTCTTCTTCCAGCTCTCTGCTGTCTTCATTGGCTTCCTGGGCAATGGTCAGTGCTTCCTGTTGGTTGAAGCAAATCTCCTGGGCAAAACGCTGCATCACGTCCATCACCACATTACGGGATTCCGGGCTGTGCCACAGACACTCTTGTAATAAAAGAAGGTCGACAGGGTTCACTTCATGACGGCCATTGAAAAACGCACTGGCTTTCAGCAGACGAACTGCTTTTTTCCACCGGCGATCGGAGATGTAGAGTTCTTCAGTGGGAAAATCATTGGTGCCATCTTCAGCCTCATGCTCAAGCATCATTTTCAGCGCATAGATTTTTTCAAACATATCGTCAGACAGGTCAACATTGTCTATCTGCCGTTGCCACTGTTCATATTCATGCGCTTTGATCGAGATATCACTGCCGATAGCAATCTCGGGCTCACCACTGTTGCCGGTCAGCAAGCGTTTGAAATTACTCTTTTCCTGAATCCGATTAACAAAAATCCGCACTAACATCCGGTCATACAGTGCATCCAGACCGCTGTCTGGCTCTGGCAATTCATTTGAGGCCGTCACCAGAAGCCGCATGGGGACGGGCAAGACTTCACTGCCATTGCGAAACACACGCTCGTTAACCACAGTAAGCAGGGTATTGAGGATCGCCGGTCCGGCTTTCCAGATCTCATCAAGGAAAACCACGTCTGCCGTTGGCAGGTAACCGTCAGTTAGGCGGACATATTTCCCGTTATCTTTCAGCTCTTGAATAGATAAAGGACCAAACACTTCTTCCGGTGTCGAAAAGCGGGTCATCAGGTATTCGAAGAAGCGACTGTCGTCAAAGGCTTCGATAAGGCGTTTGGCAATATAACTTTTGGCAATTCCGGGTGGGCCCAGCAGAAAAACACTTTCACCGCTAAGCGCTGCGAGCAGACAGAGACGAATAGTGTTTTCACGTTCATAAACGCCGTTGGATAAAGCATGCACAAGTTTCTGAATACGCTCAGGCAACAGTGCGTTGTTGGTAGGCATAGCGATTTGATTCGTCACGTTGCTGCTCCATTTTACTCATCAACAACATGAGACCAGTCATAACACATTGTTAATACTTTGTAACCATTAATATTTGCTTACATCTTGTATAGCATTTCAACTTTGATCTTTGCCACCGTTAAATCTTAGTTTGCGTTCCAGTTGCATAAAAAACTCCCAACTTGATTCCTATTTGTTCATTAGAATGGTTAAAAAATTGTGTCCCTCGCAACGCCGACATGAGCCAGCGCAAGCGGATAAAAAAGCCCCCGCAATTGCGAGGGCTCGATGACAGCGATTAAAGCCTGTTCAGTCCGATACGACAGGTAAGGTGTGATGACTTCCCCATTCACTCCACGATCCATCATAAACTGCCACTGGTTTACCCAGTGCATATTCACTCGCCAAAGCAAGCACACAGGCTGTTACCCCAGAGCCGCAAGACGCGATGTTAGGCTTGTCATCTGATATCACACCTGTCAGCAGTTGCTTCAACAGATCAGGGGATTTGTATTTCCCATCTTGTAACAGGGTTGAAAATGGCAGGTTTGTTGCCGTTGGCATATGGCCGCTACGCACGCCCGGCCTTGGCTCTGGTGCCCTACCCGCGAAACGCTCAGCGGCGCGCACATCAATCACATTCACTGAACAGGCTTCAATACCAGCCAGCAGTGCTTCTACGTCGATAACGCGCTCTGGCTGGAAGTTTGCAGAATAGCGGCATGGTGCAGGTGCTGCAGGTTCGGATATTTCCAGTGGTCCACCTATAGCTTCCCAGGCAGGCAAGCCACCATCGAGTACCGCAACGTGCTTGTGTCCCATCACCTTAAACATCCACCACCCACGGGGTGATGAGAAAATGCCAGCGCTGTCATACACGACCAGGTGATCGTCATGACTTATCCCCAACGCACCGACAGCAGCCTCAAACTCCGATGGCGACGGAAGCATATGTGGCAGTGGCGAACGTTTATCACAAATCTCGCCGTCGTAGTCAAAATACACCGCACCGGGGATGCGTTTTTCCAGCCACTCTGCTTTGCCGTTTCTCTCCAAGCCGGGCATGAAACAGCTTGCATCCAACAGCTTCAATGATGGCTCATACAGGTTATCTCTTAACCATTCGGCACTGACCAATACGTCATTTCTCTGTAGCAAATCACTCTCCTTATACTTCGCCATCGTCAGACCCAAATGAATGAGATAGCATGACCTAAGTTACTCTTAAATATACTAAGGACCTTATGTTTTCACGCAGATTTTTAGGTGCTGCGCTGCTTGCTGTCCCTATGCTCAGTGTTCCAGCCCACGCGGCTACCGTTTCCTTTTCTCTCGACAACGATGGTGCTCTGGGAACAGACCGAGATTATACCAGTGGCCTTTTCCTTCGTTGGTCCTCAGATCCCGGTGTGATTGGTTACAGTCTGGAAATTGGTTCTCAAATGTGGACGCCGTCTGATATCGAACAGACCTCGCCCCAGCCAAATGAGCGTCCTTACGCCGGGCTAGTCTATGGCATGGGCCGGGCCTATCACCAAACCGATTATCAGGCATTTAAAGGAAGTTTGATGCTCGGCACAGTTGGACCGGATTCCTATGCCGAAGACGCGCAATCTATCGTCCACGAGATTGTCGGTTCACCGGAGCCAAAAGGCTGGGACTATCAAATTAGCAACGAATTTGTCTATCAGGTAGGGCTTGAGGCCCATCAATTGCTGATGCGTGCTCCAATAGGTGAATTCAGCGTGTTTGGCCGGGGACAGGGCGGTAACTTCCAGAGTGAAGTCGCTGTTGGCGGTACATACCGGATTGGTTTTGATTTGGAAAACACTTTTGGTTCAACGTCAGTTCTTCCCGGGAATACGGTGGATGTCGGCCTGTTGAGCCATAGCGACAGCGGTATGTTCTTTTTTACCACACTCGAAGCACGTTACCGCTTTAGTGACATCACCATTGACGGTGATAAACCGCCCGAAAACGATGATATCCATGTTCAACATGGTCAGGCCGCGATTTCCAGTGGTGTTAGCTGGTATTCTCAACACTGGGGGGCTGTAACGTCAGTCACCGCCCAATCCAAGCAGTTTGAGGAGTCAGGACGCGATCTCAGTGCGTATGCCAACTTTACGCTGTTCTATCGTTACTAATAAGACAAAAAAATAGGCTGGTGAGAATTGCCAGCCTATTGGGGTTTACCGCCCAAATTTCTACGCGATTGGTCATAACTATTATGCTTCCTGTTCAGCCGGCAACCCTTGGTTTTCTTCGTAGCGCTAAGCTGATAACTGACGGCCATCTGGAACAAATAACAAGACCATTCGTCACCTGGGTTTTTAGCAGTACAACGTACGTTTTATTATCAGATTCGCCCATTTTTATCTCGCAAATTTGAACAGTAAGCGTGTATTTTGTATATAATTATGCTTATCAGTAATATCCTTCTTCGCCGCTGAATACAAACACTCAGGGTAAAGTAATCACGTCGACACCGACATTAATTAATCGGAGCACACATCAATGCTGCAAAAAGTCGCCATTGATCATGTTGAGATCGGCATGTATGTCGAGCAAATCGAATCTCAATGTGCCCGTACCAAAATGAAAAGGCCGGGGTTTATCAGACGACAGGAAACCATTGAAAACCTGCGCGACAAAGGCGTGTTATACGTTTATATCGACGCTGATCAAATCACTTCAGATGAGGATATCCAATACCGCGAAACCAAGCTGGGGAAGCATTCATCCATAAAAGGCAGTGATGAGTTCCGTGCGGCAAAAGAGTTGGTTGATACGTCCAAAAAGCAAATCAGTAAACTACTCAACGATATATACGAAAACAAACCCGTCGATATTGAGCCAGTCAAGCACATCAGCTCTGACATCGTAGACAACATTTTTGAACGGCGCGACGCTGTACTGTGGATCAGCGGCATTCGTGAAAAAAGTGCGTATTTGCTCGAACACTCCATGAATGTTGCTTTCCATTTGGTGAACTTTGGCCGGTATCTGGAGTTTGATCGCCAGACACTTGAAGAATTGGCTATTGGGGGCTTGGTGCATGACATTGGAAAGATTCTGGTTCGCGATGAAGTGTTAAACAAACCAGGGAAACTCACCGATGAAGAGTTTCTGCATATGAAAGAGCACCAAACCCTGTCACAACCCGTACTCGACAGCATGGTCGATTTGCCTACCCTTAGCAAAGATGTCAGCTTGATGCATCATGAAAAACTCGATGGCAATGGTTACCCTAACGGCTTAAAAGGTGACGAACTGACAGTCATCGGGCGTATGGCTTGCATCGTTGATATATACGACGCCTTAACGGCAGAGCGCTGCTACAAACCGGCCCTGTCTCCCTCAGAAGCATTTAAGATCATGATTGGCCTGACGCCCTTTCACCTCGACCCTGATCTGCTGAAAAAATTCATCCGCTGCATCGGTTTTTACCCAGTAGGTTCAGTGGTGGAACTGAGCAACGGCTGGGTAGGTCTGGTATGTAGAGAAAACCCGGATGATCTGATGACACCGACAGTGAAGCTTTTCTATTCAGCGCACACAGGATCCTACCGTGAAGTCGAATATGTTGACCTAAAAAAACGCCCTGATCTCAAGATCGTTCGCGGACTAACCGAAGCCAAACTAAAGACAAACTTCAGCGAGTTCCGTTAACCGCTACAATATTCACCAATTGCACCACATCTCTTCTATATTTCATGACCTCGCCTGTGCTTTTTCTTATACTTGTCCTCTTAATTGATTTGTGGAACTGAAATAATGCGTATTTGTGCTGTTGATTTTAAAAGCAACGAAGCGAACATTTGCCTGCTTGAGTCGAATCAAGGTCTGTTTGAAGTGCCGGAATGCCGCGCGCGAAAATTCACTATCACTGACGTAGCCAGCGCCGAGCAGATCCGAAACTTCCAGAAGCAGTTTGCAAAACTGATGGAAGATTACAAAGTGGATAAAATTGTTATCCGAGAACGCCCCACCAAGGGGAAATTCGCCGGCAGCGCGGCAGGCTTCAAGATGGAAGCAGCACTTCAACTGATCGACGGCATTGAAGCAGAAGTGTTCCCGTCATCAGAAATGAAACAGTCACTCAAGAGAAACCCTATTGCGGTTTCACTGAAAGAAGTTGGTCTGAAGCAATTCCAGGAACATGCTTTTATGACAGCGTGTGCCTACTTGAGCAAATAACAGGCTCACAGACCCACGGGGCTGCATACGCAGCCCTTTTTACCGTCCCTCTCCTCCGCAAGATTGTCATCACTGCGCTGTTTCTGGCTCGCCGATTGAAATATACATACAGGCGCATGAAAGCGAGGCACGCATCACGATATCTAACACTGGTCCCGTATTACCTGAAAATATGGGAAATAAATATCTAAGATCTATGGTCTCCGTTTGGGATGAAAAGTATAAGTGAGAGCATTCATTTGGGTTTCGGGCGTTACAACGCCAAACTGATAGTGATGGACTGAGTGTCACCAAGGATACTTATCGACTTCCAACCGTCCCAACGTAAATATCTCGGTCTTGTTCCCCCCTGATATATACCCAAGCAACCTGACGATGCAGAATTCAAGTTGCTTAGGTATATAGTTATCGTCAAAGGATGATCCAAAACCATCACAGGGAGTAAATATGAAGCTTTACGAAGTTGGCGCTGCACCTAGCGCAAAGCGTGTCAATCTGTTTCTGGCAGAGAAAAAAATCGACATCCCTCGCGAACATGTTGATATTCGTGGAGGGGAAAACCTGACTGAATCGTTCAAAGCAAAAAGTGTCAACGGACGCATTCCAATGCTGGAATTGGATGACGGTACCACTATCAGCGAAACCATTGCTATTTGCCGTTATATCGATGCTGCTTTCCCAAGTGACCACCATTTATTTGGCCGTACACCGGAAGAAATCGGCAAGGTAGAGATGTGGAACCGCATCGCTGAGTTTCAGGGACTGTACGCCGCTTTTCAGGCATTCCGTAACATTACCGGCATTTACAGCGATCGCGAGCGTTGCGTAGAAGCATGGGGAGAGGAATCTAAGCAGCGGGTTATCGAGTTTTTGCCTGTGCTGGAAGCACGTTTGGCTGAATCCCCTTTCCTCGCCGGAGAGCGCTTTTCAGTGGCAGACATCACTGCCTTTGTCACGATCAACTTTATCAAGAACATGGATATCCATGTCGATGACAGCATGCCAGCGTTGAAAGCCTGGCACGAAACCGTAAGCCAGAGAGACGCGTTCAAAGAAGCGTAACCAAAAGAAAAGGAATAGACAATGATTGAGCTCTATACAGCGGGTACGCCGAATGGCCATAAAATTTCTATTGCGCTAGAGGAAATGGGCTTACCCTACAACTACCATGCGTTGGATTTGATGGAAGCTGATCAGAAAAAACCTGAATTCCTTGCTATCAATCCCAATGGCAGAATTCCAGCTATTGTTGATAAAGAGAACGGCGATTTTGCTGTGTTTGAATCGGGTGCCATTCTGATTTATCTCGCTGAGAAAACGGGGAAATTCTTGCCTGCGGATGCTAAAAAACGCAGCCAGGTAATTCAATGGCTGATGTTCCAGATGGGCGGTGTAGGCCCAATGATGGGTCAAGCCAATGTTTTCTACCGTTATTTCCCGGAGAAAATTCCTGCCGCAATCGAGCGTTACCAAAATGAAGGACGCCGTCTTTTTGAAGTCATGAATACCCAGTTGGCAACCCATGCTTATCTTGCCGGAAACGAATATACGATTGCTGATATGGCGACCTGGCCCTGGGTACGTATCCACGAATGGAGTGGCGTAGACATTACCGGCCTTGATCACTTAAAACGCTGGATGGATGAGCTGGCTGAGCGCCCAGCCTGTCAGAAAGGTTTACTGGTTCCCCCACCGTCGCCCCTTTCTGATGAAGAAAGAGCCAAACAGATCTCAAAGATGGTAACCAAGTAATAGCACCCTCACTATCGGAGATCCGAATACAAAAGCCATCTCATCCCTTGGGATGGCTATTATAATTCTTTGACATATTCAATGAATACCTGATCACCGGAGTATTCCACTTTAGAGATATTGCCATCCACTGTCAGTGATGTCCGGATTGTAATCGGTCCACGATGTGTCACAGGTCGGTTTTTTTTCAGGCTGGGTAATGCACTTTCTGGATCCAGGCCCATTTCCTTACAAAAACGGAATACAAAATTCCGATCCATGGGTACATCGCCACGCATCGCTCTTGAAAAATCTAACTGACTTACACCTAATCGCTTGGCCATTTCAATTTGTGTGATCCGCAGTTTTGCCTTGTATGACATCCAGGCATCATAAAGTGATTGTCTGTCATGATAGGTAAATTCCATATTTTCCCGCCTCAGCACCTACCTGTGTAGAGCCCAATGGTACTGTCGAAGTACTTTTTCAATGTCAGCAAGGGGTAAGTACGGCGTTAACACTTGTCGAAACAGATGGTCTTCGCTATGTTATCGAGGCTTTGAGTTATCACCGAAATGACAAAGAGAGAAAGCATGAACCACAACCTCGCCCTATTACCGCCAGATGAAAAACAGAAAATAGAATTGGATAAACAGGCATCATTTTCTGTGTGGCAGGTAAAAAATGCGTTGGCAGATAAAAGCATTCTCACGCATCAGGCGAAAGAAATAACAGATGAGAATGAACGTGCTCATTTCATTGATTGTGTTGAGAAATATTCAAAAATGATGGGGCTATGAAGCCCCATTTTTATGCAAACGCCTTAGCATTTAGCGCTTGGTCAGTAAAGCAACGTATTTATTACGGTCATCACAATAAACAATACGGCAGTTGAAACTCTTACTGTCTGCCACACACCTGAGCGTCGACATTCCAATGTCGAACCAAGGAACTTCCTCGCTGACACTCCCATCAAACTCGAATGTCAAATGACGCGTGCGGTATCCTTCGTAACGAAGGTTTTCAGAGCTCAGTATCAACCGTCCTCCCGGGTACAAATTCCGCTGAGCTAGGTTTAGAAAATGGAAGAAATTCCGGATGTCGCCTAATTGACCAATGGCACCACGCAGTGCCAGCCAACTGAATGTCCGTTCAAACATCGGGTGTTGATCAAACAGGTGTCCACAAACCACAGAGGGCACCCCTCGTTGGTGCATGATGGCACACGCGATCGGTGAACTATCGATGGATGTGACCTTGATGCCTTTTGCCGTCAGATAGAGGGAATGCTCTCCACTGCCTGCGCCAACATTCAACACACTACGACGACAATAAGACAAAGCAATTCTGTCTGTCGCGACATCTGCCGGACAACGGAAAAAGTCGGATGTCGGGATCACGGAAGTACCGTTGCTCTCCCTGACTATCAGCTTTCCTGATTTGTTGCCGTTGTAATAGCTGGCAAGTGCGGTACCGAATACCTCAACAACACTTTGCATGGACAATCCCCCTGTTATTCAACCAAGAGAATACGATGAAGTGTTACACTCGACTGTCTCATTTTCAAAATGACTTATATGTATCAGAAAAAAGTCTGAGATGGTTTAGATTGTGCTGATTGAAACATGTCGCTATAGCAGCAAGAAATCATATGGCCATGAGTGATCTCTCATTGGCTTTTTCATGAAAAAATCATGTCAATTTTTGATTTAATGCTTTCGACTGAGTCGTGCTTTCTTTCGCTCTCGTTTATATTGGTACATGGTCTTGTCTGCTTCATTCAACCACTGCTCGGCCGACACTACCGTCTCTGACAATTCGATAGCCCCGAGGCTGATCGAAACATTCATCCCATCTGGTGAGTCTTCCCATTCAATGTCACATTTTAGGCGTTCAAGAATATGTGGTATTTCAGCCTTCGCGGTGTGGCGTAAAAGCACCACAAATTCATCGCCCCCAATACGGCCTGCCACATCAGAGTCCCGGATGTTAGCCGTCAAGTGATCAGCAATAGCAATCAATACCTTGTCACCTATTTCATGGCCGAATGAATCATTGATATCCTTGAACCCGTCTGCATCGATATACACCAGTACAGACGGATCTGTCGTCATTGTGTATTCTTTGTAGGCTTCCTGAATATCTGTCATGATTGCATGTCGCGACTTGATCCCTGTCAGAGAGTCAAACTCCACCAGTTCACGCAATTTCTTTGCCATCACAACCACAGTGTCACGCTGGTCAATTTCAGCAGTAATATCCGTCAGCGTCCCTACCCGGTAAATCAAACCACCGTTACCATCAAATACACAGTTGCCACTGTCACGGATATGCTTCACACGGCCATCGGTGAATAGAAGACGATAATTAATGTTCCAGGATCCCGTCGATGAAGAGAAGCGCGTGGTTTTCGCAAGTTCGCGTTCTGAGGGATGAACTTTCTGCAAGAATGCACAGGGATCCCTGTAAAGCTTTTCGACATTCTCTTCCCAAATGGTGTCATAGCGTTTGTTCACGTAGAAAAGATGCATCGGATCGGCGGCTGAAATCCACACCACAGAACTGACATTTTCGGCTATCGCTCTGAACCTGCGCTCTGAGGTAATGATCGCATCCTGCAGTTGCTTCTCTTCGTTGATGTCCAATACTGCAATCAAAAACTGTTGTTGATCGGTATACTTACACACAATCGAAGAAACAAACGTTCTTACCCAAATATGGTGCCCGTTTTTATGCAAATACCGCTTGTCGACACGGTATTGGTTTCTCAAACTTAACGTTAAATTCTCACGAAGTGGTTTTTCACGGTTGATATCAGAATGGTGCGTCAAATCATACTCACTGTACTCAATGAGCTCATCTTCTTCATAACCAAGCAGTGCCATAAATGCCGGGTTTACAGTGATGAATTGCCCCTTTTTATCAACGCGTACCATGCCCATAGGAAGACGCGCTAATAGTGCTTCGTTGATATCATCATCTTGTTGATAGAGCGTGAATGCCGCCACGAACATGTTGCTGGAAACCGTGCTAATGAGGCTCACCTTCAGTACATAAATGTTCTTGTTGTGAGCAAGCCGCACCAACTTGGTAAAAGGTTCATATTCAGGGGTGTTCAACACCACCTCAAAATACTGGGCTGTTTCGTGCCAGATGCTAGTGTTTAGATAGCCATCAATATGCTTTTCTCCCTCACGAAGACGAAAAAGCTGTCTGCACTCACGATTACTCTGTATGATCTCACCAAGATCGTTGAGTAGAACCATGGGTACAGGTGCCAATTCAAAAAACGGCATCTGAGGAAGGCTGTGCGTCTGAAACATCCGGGGTCGTCATGTCCTGTGCCAATGAGGCATTTTCAAGAAAAAGCTCGAACATCCGAGCTTCCCACTCACGCAACATACTAGCGATAAAAAGGGTCAACATCCGTCTCACTTTTACGCCGAGAACAAAAAACGGGTAAATATCAATATTCGGGCCAATTTCCTAGACAACTTTTTGTTCACTTAGCCGATCCCGGATAGGGCAAATGACCCACTTTTACCCATAACAAAGTGTCTTCTTCTGCATAAGGATTGTATTCAAACATGTGTGGGTTTCTAATCCAGGTTCCGGCCCTATATCGCCCGTACTCATCTCGGTACTCTCCCTCTAACACATACATCTCTTCTCCACAAAAATGAGAAATAGAAAAGAAATGCTGGCCCGCGGGCCACTTAATCAACGCAACCTGCTCCCCATTGAATTCATGCAAAGGCAACATTTTTAATCTGCCCTGCCCATCTATCCATCCTTCTTCACTACGTGTATTGATACGTACCATATGATGGTCATTAGCAGAAAACTGATGCAATTTAACCAGTATGATGCACCCTATTTCACTGAAAGGGGAATGGGTAAACCCGGGGGGATTACGGATGTAGGAGCCTGCGGGATAGTCACCGGTTTCATCAGAAAATACCCCTTCAAGAACGAAAATTTCCTCACCCAATGGATGTTCATGATAGATAAATCGACTTTTAGGGGAGTATTTAACAATGCTCGTGGCGTGACCACGCTCAGCCTCCTCACGCGCCAGAGGCTTTCTGTAGACACCTTCAACACGTGAAGGTTGCCAGTCCATATCGCAGGTATTGATAATCACCCGCTTATTAAACTGCATGTTCAGCATAAGACAGTCCTCAAACAGGGAAACGGCCTATATCCATGTCATGGAAAATGACATCCTGTACCACGAATACGTTCAAAACGCCCAGTTTCGGCTTGCTGTCACAATAATATAGTAATCTCCCGAATATCATTACGTCCCAATCCTTGGAACAGCATTCATTGCTTTGGTAACGTCCAACACCGTATTACCTGTCGGATATTGTTACTATCAATTAAAATCCTTATAAAACAGACAGTAAAAAACCCGCACACGGCGGGTTTTGACGTTTATCTTCAGACTGTGAAATTAAGCCTCTGCATGACGGCGTTCGCCACGGAACGAGCGACGATCGCCGCTGCGATCACGGTCAAAACGACGGCCTTTTTCACTGCGGTTACCACCACGTGGGCCACGGTCATCAAAGCGGCGAGGACCACGATCACCGCCATTGCGGTCACCGCCGTTACGGCGACGTGGTGGTGCCATGTCAACATGTCCTTCAACCAGCTGTGCATCAGTGGCTTTCTGGCGAATACGCAGCTGTCTCAGCTGGCCCAGAATCTCTTTTGGCATTTTCTTCGGTAACTGGACATAAGTGTGGCCTGTTGCCAGTTTAATAGAGCCAATGAATTGCTTCTCCAGACCTAACTCGTTCGCAATTGCACCAACAATATCTTTAACCTGTACGCCTTGATCACGACCAACTTGCAGTTGGTAAGTGTCCCAGTCAGCGGCATTGTAACTACGGCGCTCACCACGCTCTGAACGCTCACGTGGAGCACGGTCATCACGGCGTGAATCACGACGGCGGCTTTCACGTTCCATCGCCGCAATCATAGGATCAGGGCCATTGTAGAACAGTGGGCGCTTGCCTTGCTGGCGTTGAAGTAACATGGCTGCCA
The DNA here is from genome assembly GCF_059704325.2 of Grimontia sp. THUN1695. Lineage (NCBI taxonomy): Bacteria > Pseudomonadati > Pseudomonadota > Gammaproteobacteria > Vibrionales > Vibrionaceae > Grimontia > Grimontia sp. THUN1695. The sequence goes on from NZ_AP046576.1 coordinate 363,429, forward strand.
ATGTCGCAGTATCTACATCAATTTGCTCTTGCAATTTCTCGATAAGACCGACGAACGCTTCCAGGCTTTCTGATTCTTTCTGCTCGTGCAAATCTGCTGCCAGACGCACCAAACGTGCCTCAGCCACTTTATCACGCAGTGGAAGCTGGATTTCTTCCATGCGGGTAGAGGTCACGCGCTCAATGGTACGCAGCATGCGGATTTGGTTAGTACGAACCAGCAGAATCGCTTTACCGGCACGTCCCGCACGACCGGTACGGCCAATACGGTGGATATATGACTCAACATCGAACGGGATGTCGTAGTTAAAGACGTGGGTAATACGTGGCACATCAAGACCACGGGCCACAACGTCAGTCGCAACCAGAATATCGATAACACCACGTTTGATGTGCTCAACCGTACGCTCACGCAGAGACTGAGGAATATCACCATGCAACGCAGCTGCTTTGAAGCCACGCGCACTCAGCCAGTCAGCCAGACGTTCAGTGTCCTGGCGGGTGCGTACGAATACAATCGATGCATCAGTTTCTTCTGTTTCAAGCAGACGAGACATCGCTTCATCTTTCTCTACGCCTTTAACAACCCAAAACTGTTGCTCGACTTTCTCAACAGTACGGTTGCTGCCCGCTACATCAATACGTGCTGGTTCACGCAGGAAGCGATCAACGATTTCCTTCACCATTGGTGGCATGGTCGCAGAGAACAGCACGCGCTGTGCAGATTCCGGCGCCTGCTCCATGATCCAGGTAACGTCATCAACGAAGCCCATCTTGAGCATTTCGTCAGCTTCGTCCAATACGAAGGTATGCACTTCGTCCAGTTGCAAACGTTCACGATTGATCAGATCTTTCACACGGCCCGGCGTACCCACAACAATGTGTGCACCGGCGCGCAGCGCACGCATTTGGTCAACGATAGACGCACCACCGTAGATTTCCAGCACCTTCAAACCATCAATTTTCTGGCCCAGCGCTTTCATTTCAGCAGCAACCTGAATCGCCAGTTCACGGGTTGGTGCCATCACGATAGCTTGTGGCTTACGTTGGCCCAGGTCCAGCTTGTTCAGCAGTGGAAGGGAAAACGCCGCCGTTTTACCGGTACCGGTCTGCGCTTTACCCAGTGCATCAACACCGGTCATAAGGAGGGGAATCGAGGCCGCTTGAATGGGCGTTGGTGAAACAAAACCGATTGCGTCAAGAGCGGAAAGGATGTTTTCAGCCAGATCTAACTGGCGAAATTCTGTAACAGTTTCTTGCATTGGGATCCCAATATATAAACAAAAGTAACGGGGCCCCTCTAACGGTTTCGCACTGTTATTTTTCACTGATACAGGGCCACCATCTAAGATTCGGTGACATCCTACTCTCTGTAACAGTATCTAACGCTACGGGCCTCGACAAATAAGGCGTGCATTCTGCGCCATTAAACCAAAAAAAGCCAGAAAAAATTGAACAGGTTCACAATTTTTTCTACGACTGATGGATTATTGACTGAAATGGGTCATTTCCGTACCATTTTGCTGCTATTTCAGGCAAAAAGGATGTTTCAGTCAAGACAAACACGGTTCTGCCCCAGCTTTGCAGCAGTCGCTCTTAGTTGCTTAGCGCCTTTAAGCACTTTCTTGTTGTTGGAAAACAGAGAAACTGAATCTTGGGTTACTCCTACACTGATAGTAACACGCTGATAATGGATAGAATTCGTATTGGAAATATTCAGGTGGTAAACCGCGCGAACCATATTTTCAGAAATGTCGCGTAATACCAGAACATCATCATGCAGCAGCAACATCGAGAATCGACCTGATCCGGCGTAACCCATCATGCCAGGCAGATGATGGAGGGTTGGGGACTCCAGCACATCTGCTACTTTTTTCACCAGATTGATGGCAGCCATATTGCCATATAATTTTCGATAGCCGTGAAAGGCATCAATTTCTATCGAGATAGCAGCCACTTTCTGCTTGGTTTTCCGGGCTTGTTTTACCAAGCCCGGCATTGCAATCATCAGTGCCTGTTGGTTTGGTAAACCCGTCTCTTTATCGTTGGTGTCCATCCAACGTTCAACCTGCTTTTTAGTAAACAGTTTTTGCTTCAGTGTTTTCAGCTCACTCACATGACGACTGTTCACATTCAGCAACTCTTCAAAACGCGCTTTTGCCGTCTCCGTTTCACGCAGCTTGACGATTTTCTGGCAAACAGAAGCTGCCAACAGTTTAATGGCTTCTTTCTTTGGCTCATCAAGCGGGGTTTTATAGAGCAGGTTGTCACCGGCTATCCAACCAATACACTCATCGACGTTCCACATCGCCATCATGACGTTCCAGCCAACCCCGACCTGCTCAGTACCAAAGTAAAGCGGGACATTCTCCTTAACGATAAGCTCATTCTTTTTAGTAAAGGCTTCTTCCATAAATAGGGTATTGGGCATTTCCTGACAAAACTCAGAACGATCAACAACATTGCCATGAGGATCTGTACCCCAGGTTCCCCACATCTTTTGGGCTTCCAAATCACAGAGGAATATTCCCATACGGTCAACCTGTAAGCGATCACGCCCCAGCTCAACTGCAATACGGCACAGGGAATGAATCGTTGTCGCTTTGGTAAAACGAAGGGATATTTCGTGCAGATTTTTCAGGTATGTCAGTTGAGAAGCCAATGTGTGGTTGTTTAAAGCGAGATTGAGTTCACTCCGGCGACTACAGGTAGTTTGCTGACTTAACCGGTGTGCGAGCACTTTGCATTTCATGTGAGCATCAACGTTTTTTAGCAGCCATTTGAAGTGCTCCGGTTTGAACCTGCACTGCAACAGTGTCGTTTCTGACTCTATCAACAGGTAACCCAACCTTTCTTCCCCTTTATACAGGGGAATGACTGCATGTTCCCATTGGTCGTCGTTTTGTTGCCAGTCTGCGTTAAAAGGCAACCCGGATATAAACGAAAATTGCTCCCTGCGCTGACCCGCCAGACGTGCCCAATCAATGTAATAGCCACTGTACTCTTCGGTAGGTTTAAAAGAAGGGTAAAAGCTGAAAACAGACTGAGTTTGGCTGGCTGCCAGTTTGAGTTCATCCTCTATCCATACAAAAAGCGCAATATTCCCAATGTTATTCTGACGACCCAGCCGACGAAAAATATCCTCGCACCATTTTTCAAACGTGCTGGTGGACTCCTCGAGTGCATACGTTTTAAGTGCTTCGGTACTTTCCATAAACAACCCATTTCATCCCTGTGTTGACTGCGCCTCATTTTGTCATTGTTACGACATTTGGCATTCACGCTCCCTTAACTTTGGGATGTATATTGATGTTTTTATTCTGTTTCAATACGTAGCTTCTCAGTTTTCTCTACCCTTATCCAAGTACGCAGCCACTGACGACACACAGGATTAATGTGTGACTGCTTGGTTTTGACGGTGTGAATCCGTATAGTGTGTGGGTTCACAATCTGAGACCAGGCTAATGTTTCAAGACAATCCATTACTCGCACAATTAAAACAGCAAATCAAAGAGACCATTCCAAAAAAAGAAGGCTCAATCAAAGCAACGGAAAAAGGCTTTGGCTTCCTCGAGGTCGACAGTAAAACAAGCTACTTCATCCCCCCTGCATACATGAAAAAAGTGATGCACGGGGACAAAGTCGTCGCGCTTATCCGCACCGAAAATGACAAAGAAGTCGCTGACCCTGACGAGCTGCTGGAGCAGTCAATCGATCGTTTTATTGGCCGTGTGAAAATGATCCGCAACAAGCTGAATGTGGTGCCGGATAACCCTCAGCTGAAAGACGCCATTCGTGCAAAAACTAAAAAAGGATTGAGCCATGATGCACTTGCCGAAGGCGATTGGGTGGTCGCAACTCTCATTCAGCACCCACTTAAAGGCGACAATAGCTTTTTCTGTGAAATCAGTGAAAAAATTACGGATGCCAACGACAAAATCGCCCCTTGGTGGGTGACGTTGGCCAAGCACAATCTTCCAAACCAGGAACCAGCCCCACAATCCGGCTGGGAAATGTTGGATGAATCGCTGACTCGTGAAGACCTGACAGAATTGCCATTCATTACTATCGACAGTGAATCGACCAAAGATATGGACGATGCCTTGCACACGGTTGCTAATGCCGATGGCACATTTACACTGACAATAGCAATTGCCGATCCGACAGCGTATGTCGCACAAGGCACTGATCTGGATAAAGAAGCGCGCGCGCGCGGCTTTACGATTTATCTGCCAGGTCGCAATATTCCCATGCTTCCACGTGAGCTGAGTGACGATCTTTGCTCGCTGCGCGAAGAAGAAATACGCCCGGCCCTGTGTTGCCGTGTTACTGTGCTTGCTGACGGCACGATTGCAGATGATGCAGCATTCTTTGCTGCCACAATCAAATCACAGGGTCGTCTGGCTTATGACAATGTTTCCGATCTTCTGGAAACCGGACGCTGTGACAAATGGACACCTTCAGAGGTGATTGCCGAACAGATCCATGCACTGCATGGTTTGGCGAAAGCACGTATTGCTTGGCGTGAAGCCAATGCGGTGACGTTCCCTGACCGCCCCGATTACCGTTTCGAGTTGAGTGAAGACAACGACGTTATCGCCATTCACGTTGACCTCCGCCGTATCGCCAACCGCATGGTTGAAGAAGCGATGATCACGGCAAACATCTGCGCTGGCCGAACATTACGCGAACACTTTGGCTTCGGTGTTTTCAACACTCACTCGGGTTTTGCACCAGAGAAAATCGTAGATGTGGTTGAATTGATCAACAGTCATGGCGGTGAAGTAACTGCCGAAGCCCTAGCAACACTTGAAGGTTTCAGTGCATTGAGACGCTGGTTGAATGAACAGGAAACAACGTATCTAGATAACCGTATCCGCAAGTACCAATCCTACAGTGAAATAGGGAACACACCTGCACCTCACTTTGCAATGGGTTTGGACGTTTACGCAACCTGGACATCACCAATCCGTAAATACGGAGATATGGTTAACCACCGCTTGCTCAAAGCGATTATCCGTGGCGAAAATGCAGCGCAGACGCCCGATGAAATGATCGGTGAAGAACTCGCCCAGCACCGTAAACACCACCGTATGGCAGAGCGTGACGTTGCAGATTGGTTGTATGTCCGCCTATTAAAAGATTGTGTGGAAGCAAAAACTACGTTCACTGCAGAGATCTTTGATATCAACCGTGCGGGAATGCGTGTGCGACTGCTGGAAAATGGCGCAATGGCCTTCATTCCCGCACCAATGATTGTTGATAACAAGAATCGTATCGAATGTAATGGCGATCTCGGCACCATCTCTGTCGATGGCACGACAGAATTCCAGTTAGGCGATACTATCGAAGTGGTGCTGACAGACGTGAAGGAGCCGACCCGCTCTATCGTTGGTAAGCCCACCCGTGAATTTGCGGTTATTGCTGAAAAAGCAGAAGAAACGGAAGAAAAAAGCGAATAATTCCAGCTTTTATAGGAAAGCCAGACAAATGTCTGGCTTTTTTCGTTTTATGCTGTTAACAGGCAATAAAAAACCCGGACCATGGAAGCCGGGTATGTGGTTACTTTGTTTGACTTTTCACGCAGCAAGCGAGAGTAAAGTCCAGCTATGCAGTAACGCCAAAAATTGGACCAATCACTAGGATGTCGGCGGCCAAACCAATGCCTGATGATTGTTTGATGTCCAAGGGGTTTGTGGATACAAACCTTATTGTTATAAGACGAATTCTATTAATTGTTGCTTAACCGCAGATGAACCAAGGCATCAGCATATCAATACGGCATTATCATCAAATTTGTCTTCACTCGCAATTTAAAACTTCAACCAACCCAAGGCGCAAAGAAACCCATGACAAACGTCTCAAATATACATCTTAACTATAAAAAATTGTCAACGAAATGAAGAAAGGTTGTTTCCAATGGCATTTTTTATTCAATGCGTTACATTCAGTGTTCATCTAACAGACGTTTGCGACAGTTTTCGAACACATGCAGCCAAGGACAACCCACCCTAGCCGCTTTATAAGTTATACCTACAACCTAACGCTAACGCGTTTTTGCATCCAACTTCCACAACAGCGTTCTGCTAGTATCTAACATACTGATTTTTATATTTATGGCGACGCTACCAGAATACTCGTTTATCTGTCATATTCGTAACACGCCACGCAAAGACCTAAAAAGAGAATGATATGACTGAAAAGACAATTGTGATCACCGGGGCCGGACAAAGAATTGGACTTGCGCTCGCGATCCATTTTCAGCAGCAAGGCTATGGTGTGATCGCCACCTACCGTTCAGAGAAACCGGGCGTAAACATACTAAGGGAAGCGGGTGTGACGTGCATTCAGGCAGATTTTTCCACGGATAAAGCAATCCATGATTTCGCCCGTGAACTTGCCGCGCGTAATGTGATAATTCGGGCACTCATTCACAATGCATCAGACTGGAACGCGGAAAGCAAGACTGATGATTACGCCACCCTTCTGGATGCTATGATGCAAATCCATGTTAAAACGCCCTACCTATTGAACCTGGCCCTGTCACCCTTTATGGCAAAAGGAACGCCTGCCGGATCTGATATCATTCATTTTACCGATTATGTCGTCCGCAAAGGCAGTGAAAAACATATTGCCTATGCAGCCAGCAAAGCCGCACTGGATAATCTGACCCTTTCCTTTGCCCAGAAATTAGCGCCCGCTGTTAAAGTGAACAGTATTGCCCCTGCCCTCATTATGTTTAATGAGAGAGATGATGAAACGTACAGGGCAAAGGCATTGTCCAAATCTCTGATAGGGATTGTGCCCGGTGAGCAGGAGGTGATTAATGCGGTCGAGTTTATCTTGAACAGTCGCTATATGACCGGACAGAGTATCAATCTGGACGGTGGCCGAGCACTCAAATAAGCCCGCTCTTATACCTACGTATGGAAACTACACTATGCAAAACGCCGTTATCAAAATTACAAATCTTCGTCTGCGTACCTATATTGGTTTCAACCCGGAGGAACAGCAGAAAAAACAAGACGTTGTGCTCAATATAGAAATCCATTATCCGGGCCAGAAAGCCTGTATTAATGACAATGTTGAAGAAGCACTCAACTACAAGGTGATCACTAAGGCTATCATCGACCATGTTGAAAATGGCCGATTCCTTTTGTTAGAAAAATTAGTGTCGAGTGTCTTGGATATTGCACGTTCACACCATTGGGTAACGTATGCCAATGTCACTATCGACAAGCCTCACGCCCTACGTTTCGCGGATTCCGTATCACTCAGCCTGAGTTGGAAACAGGAAGAGTGACGCTTATTATACAAAGAGTGGGGTTCCATCAATTTTTTAGAATAAGTTGTTCAGTTGCATCTGGTTCACCTACATTTAATGATGATTATAATTCTCATCAACAATTAATGACAGGATACGACTGAAACATGGAACGCCCGAGGCAATATAATGCTGTTCTTCGCATCATTCACTGGTTAACAACTATTGTGGTCGTCGGCTTGTTTGCCGTCGGTTTGTGGATGGTTGACCTGACTTATTACAGTAATTGGTATAAAACGGCCCCTTATTGGCATAAGTCTATCGGCATTCTCCTTGCTGCCCTTACTGTTTTCAGGTTAATTTGGCGCACACTGAAAGGCACACCAGCGATTGAAGGAAACCGGCTTGAACAAGCAGGCGCCCATGCCGCGCACTACCTGATTTATGTTCTCCTGTTTTTAATTTTTATATCCGGCTATTTGATTTCTACGTCTGACGGCAGAGCCATTGACGTTTTCACCTGGTTTTCAGTGCCTGCACTCGGTGAATTGTTTCCAAACCAGTCTGACATTGCCGGTACCATTCACTACTATGCTGCATTTGTACTTATCGGATTAGCCATTTTGCATGCTGCAGCGGCACTAAAGCACCACTTCATCAATAAAGACAATACATTACGGAAAATGCTTGGAGATAAATCGCTATGAAAAAGACACTTGTTGCTCTGGGACTCGCTGCGGCAACCCTGTTGCCAACTATGGCTTCAGCGGATGACTATGTTATCGACACAAAAGGAGCACATGCATCCATCAACTTCAAAGTACCACATTTGGGCTACAGCTTTATCAAAGGCCGTTTTAATAACTTTGAGGGCGAATTCTCCTACGATCCGGCAAAAGTGACCGACTCAAGCGTGGTTGTGACTGTCGACACCACAAGCCTGGATTCAAACCACGCAGAGCGTGATAAGCACTTACGCAGTGGTGATTTTATCAACGCATCCAAGTTTTCTTCTGCGACTTTCAAGAGCACGTCTGTTGAAGAAAACAGCGATGGCACACTGACCATCAACGGAGACCTGACACTGCACGGTAAAACGCATCCAATTTCCATTGCCGCTAACTTTATCGGTGCCGGCGAAGACCCGTGGGGCGGCTACCGAGCAGGTTTTGAAGGTACAACACGTATTGAACTGAAAGACTATGATATCGCGGTTATGGGGGCATCAAGCTATGTGGACCTAGAGCTGCATATTGAAGGTGTTCGTAAGTAATCTGTAGACACTGCACTGCATTAAGTGGCAAGCACTAGCTTGCCATTTTTCTTTCATCAGACGCACAAATCCTACCATTACCAACTCTGATCTCTGACTCCCTACAGTTTCGATCCCGATCACACAAATACCCTTAACCAGCACGTAGAGTGTGGAGCTTATTTCTGCGCGTATGGTGAAGCTATGTTCAACCCTATCCTGTTTCGTCACCAGTTGCATAAAATGCCAGAACTGTCTGGTTTAGAATGCAATACCGAAGAGGTTATTGCTAAAACACTGCGTGACTTTGGTTACATGCCTATAACAGGAATAGGTGGCCATGGCATTGTTGTTGATATTGATAGCGGTGAGCCGGGCCCGAACCTGCTTTTCAGGGCAGATATTGATGCCTTGCCGATACAAGAAATCTCATCACTCAGCCATTGTTCTGTCAAAAACGGCATCATGCACGCTTGTGGCCACGATGGACATACTGCAAGTCTAATGGCGTTGGCACATCGCTTATCCTGTTCACCGCTTCAGCGGGGCCGGGTTACCCTGCTGTTTCAGCCCTCGGAAGAAAACGGTTTAGGCGCCAGAGCTATGCTGGACGACAATCAATGGTCACCAGGCCACATTGATTATGCCTTCGGCTATCACAATGTACCAGGCTTTCCTTTGGGCCAGATGCTATGTCGAGAAAACACATTCTCCTGTGCATCTGCAGGTGTTGCAATCAAACTGGCAGGGAAAACAGCCCATGCCGCGTATTCAGAAACCGCCATCAACCCCACGTCAGCCATTGCCGAATTAATACAATCTATCGAAACGTTACCCACATCCATCCCTCACAGTTTTACATTAGCGACCGTTGTTCACGTTAATCTGGGGCAACCGGCATTTGGCACAACACCTGCAACAGGAATGCTGATGGCAACATTGCGAAGTGACAGAAATAAGTGCCTTAGCTTTGTTTGTCAGGAAGTGGAAAAGCAGGCTCGCCATGTTGCTGAGCGCGATGGTTTAGCATTGGCTATTGAGTGGTTCGACAGGTTCAATGCGACCATTAATCACAGCGAGGCAAACATGCTGTTAAGGCAAGCGTGTAAAGATCTGGGCTTTGACCACACAGATTTAGATGTTCCTATGCGCTGGTCGGAAGATTTTGCTGAATATTCCCACACATGGCCATCTGCATTTTTCGGGTTAGGTAGTGGTGCAGCCCATCCCCCACTTCATGATCCTCAATACGATTTCCCCGATGCCCTGATTGATATATCAAGCAAAATTTTTGAACAAATCATCCGGAATATGAACGGGTTAAACATTGCCATTTAAACTAAAAAAGCCACCAACATAGCACCATGTTGGTGGCTTTTTAATTCGAAACGTTTGTTTTACTTCTTCGTCGCGCGACGCTCCTGAACGGCATCAGCCAAAATGTTCAACACTTTCTCTGTATCTTCCCAGCCGATGCACGCATCAGTGATACTTTGTCCATAAGTCGTTGCTTTTCCATCCACCAAATCCTGACGACCTTCCACCAGATTGCTTTCAATCATGACACCAAAAATAGCCTCATTACCGCCGGCGATCTGGTTCGCAACATCTTCGCCCACAACTAACTGGCGCTTGAACTGTTTACTGCTGTTTGCGTGGCTAAAGTCAATCATCACCTTGTTGCGAAGGTTTGCAGCATTCAGTTGCGCAGTCACATCAGAAACATGTTCTGCAGAATAATTCGGCTCTTTACCCCCGCGTAGAATAATATGGCAATCTTCATTCCCCGAGGTTTCCACAATGGCCGAATGACCAAACTTGGTCACTGACAGGAAGTGGTGTGAAGAACTTGCTGAACGAATAGCGTCTGTTGCAATTTTAATGTTGCCATCAGTGCCATTCTTAAAGCCCACAGGACAAGACAGACCCGAAGCCAACTCACGGTGAACCTGTGATTCCGTAGTACGCGCGCCGATAGCCCCCCAACTGATCAAGTCACCCATGTATTGCGGTGTGATCATGTCCAGAAACTCCCCCGCTGTAGGCAACCCCATATCAGTGATGTCTAACAACAGCTTACGACCAATACGCAAACCATCGTTCAGTTTGAAGCTGTCGTCCATATAAGGGTCGTTAATCAATCCCTTCCAACCCACTGTGGTGCGCGGTTTTTCAAAGTAAACGCGCATGACGATTTCCAGACGATCGCTCAACCGTTCACGGATTGCTTTAAGTTTTTTTCCATATTCCACTGCGGCTTCAGGGTCATGGATAGAGCATGGGCCAATAACCACCAGCAGTCGATCGTCTTTATCATTCAGAATATTGTGAATCGCCTGACGGGCGTTATACACTGTTTCAGACGCTCTTTCCGTTGCCGGAAATTTCTCCAATATGGCAATCGGCGGTAAAAGTTCTTTAATATTGCTAATTCGGACATCGTCTGTTTGATGGAAGCTCATTCATTCACCCTGCTACATGCTTTCCGCTGCGCATATCAATGACACAGCGGCGCGTTTTCCCTACTTGTTTTACAATTAACTTATCGCCAATCCCTAACAAGTGCAAACCTATTTTTACGCTTTCCCGAAAATTAATATTCTTCTCTTTTATTGACTATTTTATGCAATGTGCTAGCGATGTATTATCTTTGATTGACGACCACAATTTTTCCAAATCTAAGTACGCTTCAAGCGTATCAGCCAACACATCCAGGCTTCTTTGTTTTTCTTTCGCTAAATCAATGCGTTTTGCATCAGATAAGCCTGCCCAATCCAAGATAAGCGCAAGGGCTTCTGGCGAATCAAACACACCATGCCAATAGGTACCAAAGACATTATTGTCCGCATTGACCAATCCATCATTGCCTTGCTCACACATGATAGGTGTCACACCTTTTGCTTGCGTCACCCCCATATGAATTTCATAACCCGTGACATTTGTCACTTTGTTATTCAACATCAGGCGCCCGCTTTTTTGTGTGAGCACTTTCTCTTTTTCTATGACGGTTGAGGCATTCAGATATCCCAGTCCCTGAGCTTCAAGCACTTTTCCCTCAATGCCCAGCGGATCGGCGATTTGTTCACCCAACATCTGGTAGCCACCGCATATCCCCATCACTTTTCCACCATAACGAAGATGCCTTTCTATCTGTCTGTCCCAACCATATTCGCGAAGGCTGTTGAGATCAGAAATCACGCTCTTGCTGCCGGGAATAATAATCAGGTCACAAGGCGGTATTGCCTGCCCTGGCGGGGCATACTGGAGATTTACCTGGGGGTGAGCCCGCAATGCATCGAAATCCGTATGGTTGCTAATCCTTGGCAAAACAGGGACCACAACATTCAACACCTCTTTGTCTGTATCAATAGGCTGCTGATTGGTATCAACCGCATCTTCCGCATCGAGCATTAGCCCCTGCAAGTAAGGAATAACACCCAGCACGGGTTTACCCGTCTTTTCCTCCAACCACGCCAGTCCGGGTTCCAACAGCTTGATATCTCCCCTGAACCGGTTTATCACAAAGCCCACAACGCGGTCTCTTTCAGACGGTGACAAGCAATCCAGTGTACCAACCAGATGCGCAAAGACACCGCCACGATCAATGTCTGCCACAATGATCACTGGCACATCCGCTTCTTCAGCAAATCCCATATTGGCAATGTCATTCTCCCGGAGATTGACTTCAGCAGGACTACCAGCCCCTTCAATCAACACACAGTCATATTCAGACGCCAGAATTGAAAAGGATTCCATAACAGGCGGCATGGCAAATGCCTTATAAGATTGGAAACCGATCGCATCCATGGCACCAACCGCTTTCCCCTGAACAATCACCTGGGCAGCACAATCTGAGCTTGGCTTCAACAAGATAGGATTCATGTGGACACTTGGTTCGATACCGCAGGCAAGTGCCTGAAAGGCCTGCGCCCTGCCGATTTCTCCCCCTTCTTTTGTGACAGCACTGTTGAGTGCCATGTTTTGTGGTTTGAAAGGGACAACCTTGACACCCCGGCGGGCAAGTAAACGGCATAGCCCAGCGACAATAACGCTTTTACCGGCATCTGAAGTCGTACCCTGAACCATCAGCGCTTTTGAGGTAGATAACATGAAAATATTCCAAAGAAAGAATAGGAATATCCCCAGTAACCTGAAGGCATTGGTTTTCAGATTGTGTGAGGATAAACGTTGATCTGGACTGCAAAGATATCACAGTGATTACAAAAAAATGCTAAGCCAAGCATTTGAGAGTAATTAGTTTGTAATGATCGTCAAAGTTATTTGAATCGTTACTAAAGTTTTCGTGTAGCAAGCCATACACTTTCTCGTATCACATTCAAAAACTTGCTGCAGGGAACGCTGTGAAAAATTCAAAAACATCATGTGCCATCAACGTGATTGTTACCACACTGGGATTGACGTCCGCTGCTGCTATGGCGACAAACTTTAATTACACCAACCTTGAAGTGGGCTTTACTGGCAACCCTTCTGGCCTTGGCGTAACGGGTCGGATGGCTTTCATGGATGGCGCGCATTTTATCGTCAATGCAAGCAGTCAGTTTGAAGGTGACTGGTTAGCATCTGGTGGTGTGGGGTTTCACGCACCTGTCAATGAGTTTATCGACATTCATGGTGATGCACGCGTTTATTCGGTGAAGTTTCCCGAAGACGATAAACATGATTGGGGTGATCTGGCTTATGGCGTAAATGTCGGCGCCAAAGCGTGGGTACTTCCCCAAATAGAAGCAAACCTGTTGGTCGGCCAAGTTGCATTTGATTCGGACGACACACGTTCGGTTGTCGAACTGGGTAGTCGATTCCATTCAACCGAGATCCTTTCTGTCGGGGCAACTTACCGCGCTAACGGCCTGTACGAAGAACAATTTTATTTTGATGTCCTGTTCAACTTCTAACGACAAATACCGGGCATCCGTTTAACCATGCCGGAGCGGGCCTCTCACTCAAGCCGCTCTCTTTATTCTATAGTTGTGACCATTGTTCTGGCTTCACTTGGAGTCACGCCAAAATAGCGTTTAAATTCACGACTAAATTGAGACGGACTGCTGTAACCCACGCCATAACAGACTTCCGCGACCTGATACCCTACTGACAACATCGACCGCGCCTTGTGCAAGCGCAGAGATTTCGCATACTGCATTGGGGAAACTGTTGTGACTTGCTTGAAATGGTCATGCAAAGTGGAAGCACTCATTCCTGCGACACTTGCAATTTCTTCAATGGCAAGGTTTCGCTCAAAATTCTGCTCAATGTAGTGAACGACAGGAGCAATACGGTTCGCACCTGCATGATTGCTGACACAGTTGCGAAGCAGGCCGCCCCCAGGCCCTTTAAGTACTGCATAGTAAAGTTCACGACAAATCGACGGCGCCAGGATCTCCTTGTCCATTTCATCATTCAATAGCCCTAACAAACGGGAAGCGATATTGGATATCTCTGGCGTTATAGGCGCTGACTGGGTAAATCCGCTTTGAGGGGCAGAATACATCTCTTTTTGCCACCGCGTCATTTCCATCATCAATTGCCCAACCATCTGTTGGTCAATGTTCAGACTGAACCCCACATATGGGTGGCTGTCAGTCACATCCAGTAGACTTGCTTCAACTGGCCGTGTCACCGAATTAATTAAATAGGAATCAGCGCTGTAAACATACGCTTGCTGACCCGTCGCGACACGTTTTTTGGCTTGCAGGACGAAACATATGGACGGTTGCAATACGATGGGCATCAGAACAATCGGACTCTGGCTTGCGTACAGTTTTAGACCCGGAATATCCGTCTGCCATTTACCCGTCGCCTTTTCGAAAACGTTTCTTGCCAGCTCAGTTATAAAATCCATTGCTTATACACATGCCTCCTGGTTGCTTAAGTTTTCAACGCTCGTAGGATAATGACACTAAATAAGCATATACATTGATACAGATTTGAAATTCCGGACTTTTAGGCAAGAACTCTGGAACATCTCGATAACATAACCCCGAAAAATACGCCCATAGTAACAATAACTGATACAAAGCAGGGGAAAAGGCTGGGTCTCATTTTCCCTTTTTGTCGCAGTAAATTATGTCATTACGCTGCCGACTCAAGCCAGGAAGGAGACTACTATGAGCGTATCCGTCAATATTAACGGACAGGACTACGAGCTCGATGTGCCCGCTGACACACCGCTACTTTGGGCACTTCGCGACAACCTTATGCTGACAGGAACCAAGTTTGGATGCGGTATTGCACAATGCGGAGCCTGCACGGTTCATATAGGTGGCCAACCGATTCGCTCCTGCGTAACCCCCGTCTCGGCGGTAGCAGGACAGAACATCACCACCATTGAAGGCGTTGAATCAAAAGCAGCAAAAGCCATTCAGGCGGCATGGGAAGATATCCAGGTTCCCCAGTGCGGTTACTGTCAGTCAGGGCAAATCATGGCTGCCAGTGCTTTACTCACCAACAACCCAGCTCCGAATGATGCAGATATTGATGCAGCCATGAATGGCAATATCTGCCGTTGCGCGACCTATATACGCATTCGTGAAGCGATTAAACAAGCCGCCACTGAACTGAAACAGGGATAGGACCATGCGTGATTTTCTGAACGGTTATGTGCCTGAAGAGGCT
Organism: Grimontia sp. THUN1695; assembly: GCF_059704325.2. Lineage (NCBI taxonomy): Bacteria > Pseudomonadati > Pseudomonadota > Gammaproteobacteria > Vibrionales > Vibrionaceae > Grimontia > Grimontia sp. THUN1695. The sequence goes on from NZ_AP046576.1 coordinate 378,574, forward strand.
TTATTAAAAAACACTACACAGCCAGGCACCAGTCGCCGCAACTTTATCAAACTGATGTCTACCGCAGGTGCAGGGTTGACTTTAGGCGTTCACCTACCTTCTGTGGCTGCTGGTGCTAAAGAAGCAGCCGGTACCTCTTTCGTACCAAACGCCTTTGTGCGTGTAGGATCTGACGACACGGTCACCATCCTGATAAAGCACTTAGACATGGGTCAGGGTATCACTACCGGCCTGGCCACGATTGCGGCCGATGAACTCGATGCCGATTGGAGCAAGGTCACCACGAAAGCCGCCCCCGCAAACGCCAGTCAATACAATAACCTGCTTTTTGGTCCTGTTCAGGGAACCGGCGGTAGTACGGCGATAGCCAACTCCTTTATGCAATTACGAATGGCAGGGGCAAAAGCAAAAGTCATGTTGATTCATGCTGCTGCGAAAGTCTGGGAAGTGTCGCCATCTGAAATAGTGACCAGCAGCAACACACTCTCACACAATGCATCTGGAAAGTCGGCCAGTTATGGCGAAATGGCCGAACTTGCTGCATTGCAAACTGTCCCCTCTGATGAGCAGGTCACCCTGAAAACCCCTGAGCAGTTCACGATCATCGGCAAAACAGGTACCTTGCGTAAAGATCAAGGGAAAAGCAACGGTACGGCGACTTTCACGCAAGACGTACAACTTGAAGGGATGCTGACCGCGGTTGTCGCCCATCCCCCAGCGTTTGGCGCAAAAGTGGTGTCATTTAATGCAACGGCAGCGAAACAATCTCCCGGGGTTGTCGATGTGGTTCAAATTCCAAATGGCGTCGCTGTTATCGCGAAAGACTTTTGGAGTGCAAAAACCGGCCGTGACAAGTTGACGATAGAGTGGGCTCGCTCTGCATTCAACAAGAACACCGAGCAACTTAAAAAAGAGTACACAGCGTTAGCACAACGCCCCGGCCAACCTGCACGTAACGAAGGTGATGCCAACAAAGTACTCGGCACTTCAGACGATGTTATCGAGGCCACCTACTACTTCCCCTACCTTGCCCACGCGCCAATGGAACCTATGAACTGTGTGGTATTAGTTGGTGATGGTAAGGCTGAGCTTTGGTATGGCGCACAGCTTCAAACTATCGACCAGTATGCCGTCGCCAAAGTACTTGGTATCAAGCCGGAAAATGTCACCATCAATACCTTGTTTGCCGGTGGCAGTTTTGGGCGTCGTGGCAACCCCCACTCGGACTACGTCGTTGAAGCCACCATGATTGCAAAAGCAAAACCAGGGGTTCCCGTTAAGCTGGTTTGGACACGTGAAGACGACATGCACGCAGGCTATTACCGTCCAATGTATGTTCACAAGATCCGTGGTGCTATTGATGCTGATGGCAACCTTTCAGCTTGGGAGCAACGTATTGTTGGGCAGTCAATTGCGGCAGGAACTGCCTTTGAGCAGTTTATGGTAAAAGATGGTGTTGACTCCTCCTCTGTTGAAGGTGCATCAACACTGCCCTACGCCATTCCCAACCTTGCCGTTGAACTGCATACCGTTCAACAACCTGTCCCGGTTGTTTGGTGGCGCTCTGTCGGACATACGCACACAGCATTTTCTACTGAGACCTTCTTTGACGAACTGGCACATAAAGCAGGGAAAGATCCCGTCGAATTGCGCCGTACGCTTCTCAAGAACCATCCCCGTCATCTCGGTGTGTTAAACCTTGCCGTGGAGAAATCCGATTGGGGCAAGCCACTAGCGAAAGGGAAAGGCAGAGGTGTGGCCATTCATGAATCGTTCCGTACCTTTGTGGCTCAGGTGGTAGACGTGACAGTTGAAAATGGTCAGATCACGGTTGACCGCGTGGTGTGCGCAGTGGACTGTGGTGTTGCAATCAATCCGGATATCATCAAAACACAGATGCAAGGCGGGATCGGTTTTGGACTATCACCTGCCCTTGTCAGTGAAATTACGCTGCAAAACGGTGCAACCGTCCAATCAAACTTCCACGATTATCAGGTGCTCCGGGAAATGCAAATGCCGGAGATAGAGGTTCACATTGTGCCATCTGCGGAACCACCAACTGGTGTTGGTGAGCCAGGCACGCCCCCCATCGCGCCTGCCGTTGCAAACGCTGTATTTGCGGCAACCGGTAAGCGGCTTTACGACTTACCAATGAAACTGTCGTAAAGGTTCAGGCTGGGTAAGTAAGAAGGAAAGGCAATGTCAAACCATCTACTGTACTTGTTGGATCAGTGGTCTCCGGACAAAGATAACGCCGAATGGGTACTCGGAACCGTCTTTGAAACGAAGGGGCCCTGCTATCGAAAAGCCGGTGCAATGATGCTTTTCAGCAGTCTTGGGCAACAACTTGGTATGTTGAGTGGCGGATGTCTGGAATCAGACATCCAGCGACATGCCAAGAAAGCCATGATGACAGGAGAAGCCTGTACCCTGACCTATGACAGTCAGGATGAAGACGATCTTTCCTTTCAACTTGGTATAGGCTGCGGTGGCACCGTTCATATCATGCTGCAACCTGTTAATGCCAATAATCACTATCTACTGTTGGATAAAATCCATGAAGCGCTCAAACAACGCCAGTGCGGATACTACTATCAAATGATTGCCAAAAACGGGAGTGACATTGAAGCAAACTACTTACCTTCAGGGCGAATCCACCAGTACATAGCCGACAAGCACACCATTGGCGAGCGCATTGAAGAAGGCGAGCAGATCTGGCTGAAAACCTATATCCAGCCACCTGTACATTTGCTTGTTTGCGGTGGCGGTTATGATGCCAGGCCGATTGTCGCGCTTGCGCACCAGCTAGGTTGGCAGGTCACCTTGTGGGACCCACGGCCTGCGAATGCAAGAAGGGACTATTTTCCTATGGCAAACGCCATCATCCGTTCTGAGCCAGCATCTTTGGGGCAGTACTGTCATGATTTTCACGTCGATGCAGCTATCGTGATGACGCATAATATCTCGCTTGATGCCTCCGTGCTCAAAGCACTCAAGTCAACCCGTTTGACTTACATTGCATTACTTGGCCCATCGCACCGAAAAGAAGATGTTCTTCAAACGGCAGAGCTACACGAGTCACATTTATCGTGCAAACTTGCAGGGCCGGCAGGCTTGCAACTCGGAGCAGCATTGCCAGAAGGGATCGGACTTTCTATTCTGTCTGAATGCATGGCAGCACTTAACGATGCCAATGCCAACTCATTTAGTGGAATAATATAAGAATGATAAAACTTGCCGCAGTAATACTCGCTGCAGGCCGCGCTTCCCGATTCAAGCAATGCAAAGCACTGGCAGAAATTAATGGCGCACCGCTTATCAGCTTCCCCATCAATGCGGCCGCTGCAATCACCAAAGACATCTTTATCACCACGGGTTTTTGGCACCAAGAATTGGAGAGCGCCTGTCAGAAACACAACTGGCCTGCAAAAATACTCTATATCGACACATGGGAAGAAGGCATTGGCAGCGTGATCTCTTCCGTTACCGGGAAGCTTGAAAAAGAGTATGACGCGATTCTTTTTATGCTGGCGGATCAACCCGCGGTGAGCAGCGACAATGTAGCGCTGCTTTGGAAAGTGTTTATCGAACACATCAACGATGCGGTTTGTTGCCAATATCACGACACTATCGGTGTTCCTGCTATTGCGTCTCACACCCTGTTTGAAGAATTAAAAATGCTGGAAGGCGAGTCGGGAGCCAAGCATTTACTCAATAATGGAAAACATGTGGTTAACGTGGTCGCGATTGATCAATGTCATATTGATATTGACACTCAGGAAGATCTCGATAATTACGTGCATTATCTCAATCACATGGCGTCACTTTGGTAGCGACGCCATGTGTTAACGAAAAAATGGTTAGCCGAACACCTTTTCACCATTTGCTTCCATTTCTTCGCTGACAGGTTGCATTTTCACCAGAGTAATGGGGGCAGAGATCAGCGTCGTGGCTATCAGCAGGGAAACCGGAACAGCAGTGATCACGATAAAAGATTGCAACGCAGCAAGTCCACCATTCCCGGCCATCAGCAAGACAGCAGCAACCATGCCCAGCAGCAACGCCCAAAACAACCTGTTGTATTTCGACGGAGTCGAATCCTCAGATGTCACGACAGCAATAGAGTAAGCCATGGAATCACCGGTCGTCGCAACGAAGGTCGTCGTCAGGACCAAAAATGCCGGCACCAAAATCAGCTGAAGTGGCAACTGTTGCAAGGTAGCAATCAAGATACCGGGAAGCCCCGCTCCTGACATCGCATCGGAAATCGAGCCCGGATCTGTCAGTTCAAAGAAAATGCCTGTACCACCAAGGGCAGTAAACCAGAAATTCGTCACGATGGGAGAACCAACAGCCACTGCCGCCACCAGCATACGGATACTGCGACCACGCGAGATCTTGGCAATAAAGATCGCCATCATCGGTGCGAAACCAATAAACCAACCCCAGAAAAACCAGGTCCAGCTCGTCATCCAGCCAGCGCTGTCTGCTTCAATACTCATTGCAGAGAAGTTGCCAATATAGCTGCCAAAAGCGTGGAAGAAAGAATCAAAGATGAACGATGTCGGTCCCAACACCAGCACAACCACCAGCAGGGCAAGCGCCCCCAATACATTAAGTTTTGACAGCCACTGAAGACCTTTGTCCATGCCTGTGAATGCGGAAAGGGAATAAATAGCAACCACACCCATCAGGATAAATATCTGGGTGCTGAGTTCATTCTCTACACCAAACAAGACTTCAACACTGTAACCGAGCTGGCTGGCTAAAAAGCCAATAGGACCGATTGTGCCTGCTGCTACACCTACGATGGAACAGGCATCAACCACAGCGCCAAACCAGTGCTTTTCAAAGCGCTCACCGAACAGCGGATAAAGCAGCGCCCTTGGTCGAAGCTTCAGACCTTTTTCATAATGGGCATGCATCAACACTATTGTCGCCAGCGTACCCAACACGGCCCAGGCTAAAAACCCCCAGTGGAGGAAACTCTGGCTCAGCGCTGCTGTGACTGCTGCCAGACTGTTTTCATCAACACCATCATATGCAGGAGACGGTGACATAAAGTGATACACAGGCTCAGCGGCCGACCAAAACACACCGCCCCCCGCGAGAAGCGTACACATAATCATCGCAATCCAGCGGAATGCACTGATATCTGGCTTGGATTGCTTACCCAACTTCATCCCTCCATATGGAGAAACAGCAACAAGGAGCGCTAACGCCAGGTTTGCCACCATTAGCCATTGCCAGAATGTGCCAAATCCGTCTGCTGCATAACCAAACAGGGTGTTAATAGATTGGGAAAAAAGCGACATATCATACATAGCCGCAAAGAGGAACAAGGCGAAAAAACCGATAGTCAGGGTTGAAACCAGTTTTTCGCTTTTAAATAGAGATGTAAAAATCATTGTGCTCTCACATTGTGTGTGAGGGGCAGCACCTTAGCAGATCATATACGTGACATCCATCACTTTTCATTGAAATCTAATCTTCACCTTGTCATTTTCATACTTACCCGACACACAGACACCAGTCTTAACCTTTTGTATTTACATGAAATAAAAGGCGTTCGGTAAAGCATCATTCCTCTTAGAGCACAGAAAATACTTTGCACAATAAACAACCTAGTAAACAGTAGCCTGCCTCAAGCCCAGAATGCATTCCCCGCTTGTCAAAAATACCAATCCCCCAGGTATTGATAGAAATCCGGTCGTGCATTTCGGTTTCAGGCTTGTTCTGTGCGCCGTTTTTTGGACTTGGAATAGGTGTCTACAATCTGTTTGTGAAGTGAGGTGGCCGCACGGACCAGGCGTGGATGAAGTTGCACTTCACGATTCTCGATCAGAGTCTTATTGTAATTGATCACCGATGCAGTCAAACATGCCGCAACCTTAATCTGACCTAATTTATGTGCATACATCGCCGTTTTGATTGCCATAAATGCGTGCTGGTCATTTTCCTTATAGTTTCGAACTGCAAAACGCTCAAACCGCAAAAAGTCCTTGAGGTAAGACAGGTGAATACGGGTAACATGTTTGTCATAGTATTCTTGAAATTTGCTATAACTGCCTGAGCGGTTGGCTTGCATGAGTTTTTTAACCCACTCCGTCGACTTGAGTGTTTCTTTCTTAAACAAGCCGCTTAGCCATGCAAACATTTCTCTCTCCTACTCTTCCCTTACGGGCCTTCGACTCAAAAGGTGGTGATGCCACCGACACCAACTAAAAACATGTCGTGCGGTAAAAGGCCCAAAAATTCTACTTTAGTTTGCAATGAGATATGCAAATAATTTATTAAAAGTTCTTGTGTTCCTGCGCCAGATCCCCTTTGGTAATGCTCACGCCCTTCAGTTGGGCATAAACACCATCTCCTCTGGATAAACGCAAGTCATCTGCGGCCCACTGTGTGATATTGGCCAATAACCGTTGGTTCCCCACTCTCAGTGCAACCTGGCAGTAGCCACTCTGTGAGTCATCACTAGGTAAACCGCACACTTCATCAACAACGGCGGGCAATATGTTTCGGATACTGGTGTCATTCGGCCTGGATTTGACGATGGAAATGTCGTTGGCAAACACACGAAGCCGAAGCGTAGCCCCGACAGGCTTACCAGTATCCGGTACCCAAAGAATTTCACCATCCAAATCAAGTTGTGCCATGGCATAGTCAGGGTGCTTCCCGACACAACGCGCCATGACAAGCGCACTTTGCTCTTTGGCTGAAAGCCAGGGACGCATCGGTGCCGACCCCCAAACATCATGCAATGGACCATTGGCAATCACCTTCCCGTCATTCAGGATTACCATGTTGTCGGCAATATGTAAGATCTCATCCAGACTATGACTTACGTACAAGACGGGGATGTTGAGCTTTTCTGCAAGACGCAGCAGATACTGGATAAGCTCTTGTCTGCGTGGCCCATCCAAAGATGCCGTCGGCTCATCCATGATCAATAATTCAGGTTCTGACAGCAACGCACGGCCAATTGCTACACGCTGCTTCTCACCACCGGAAAGATCTGCCGGATGACGTTTCAGGAGACCTTCAATGCCCAGCAGGGTAATGATTTCGCTAAACTGGGCTTTATCTTCGCGCTGTTGCCCATATTTAAGGTTTTTTTCTACAGTCATGTGAGGAAACAGACGCGCTTCCTGAAACACATACCCGATCCGGCGATGTTCAGGGGGCAGATTAATGCCAGCGACACTGTCGAAAAGCACTTTGTCACCCACCGAAATCCTGCCTGATTCAGGCGTGACCAACCCACTGATGGCATTGATAAGAGAGGTTTTCCCCGCGCCGGAGCGGCCAAATACCACAGTAATGCCTGATGAAGGAATTACCTCTTCCAAAGATAAAACAAAGGGCGTGTGATTGAGAGTAAAAGAAAGCGTAATCATTTCAGCCCCATTTTCTTTTTCATCCGGCGGCTCAGCCATTCAGAGCCAAACAGAGACAACAATGCAATCACGATGGAGATAATACAAAGGCGTGCCACCCCCTGCTCTGCCCCCGGCGTTTCAAGAAAAGCAAACATTGCGAGCGGGATGGTCTGAGTTTGACCGGGAATATTCGACACAAAAGTGATAGTGGCACCGAATTCGCCAAGGCTTCTTGCAAACGCCAATACCAAACCGGAAAGGATGCCGGGCGCAATCAAAGGCAGGGTAATGGTTAAGAAAACACGCCAGGAAGAGGCGCCAAGTGTTCGTGCCGCTTGCTCGAGCTTTTGGTCAACAAGCTCGATAGAAAGCCTTACGGCCCGAACCAACAATGGAAACGCTACCACAGCAGAAGCCAGTGCCGCCCCTTTCCAACTGAACGAAAACGACAAGCCAAACGTATCGTACAGCCAACTGCCCACCATGCCGCGACGCCCCATCAACACCAACAATAGGTAACCAATCACCACCGGGGGCAACACCAGAGGGAGATGGACAATCCCATCAAGGAGCGATTTCCCCACAAACTCCTTTCTTGCCAACAACCATGCCACCGCAATACCTAGGGGCAGACTCACTGCCACCGCGACTACCGAAATCTTCAGGCTGAGCGCCAGCGCTGCCCATTCAACAGGTGTAAGTAACATCAGTGTTTATTGCTCTTGTTTTGACGTAAGCACAACAAAGCCATTGGCAGATAACACTTGCTTGGCTGATTCGGAATCTAAAAAGCGGAAGAACGCTTTCGCTGATTCAGAAGCCTCTTTTGTCAGGGCTTTGGGAAACACAATCGGTGCGTGCGAATTATCAGGGATTGGCGCAGCAACATGAACAGCACTGGACGCCTTCGCATCGGAATAGTAAACCACGCCAAGCAACGCTTCTCCCCTCTCCACCAACGCCAACGTTGCCCTTACGCTGTTTGACAGCGCAAGTTTATCCTCAACGGTTGCCCACAAACCGAGCGACTCAAGGGCTTCTTTGGCATATATCCCGGCAGGCACATGATTTGGGTCTGCCACGGCAATCCGGCTGTTACCTATTGCCTGCAATAAACCTTTGGGTTCAAGTGACAATGTGTTCACCCCATTGACCGGTGCAACAAACACCAACTGGTTTGCAACCCAAGGAGAAACAGCCGCAGACTCGATGCCCCCCTGATCCACTGCATAATCCATCCATTTTTCATTCGCCGAAATATAAATATCAGCAGGTGCACCATAAGCCAATTGGCGCGCTAATGTAGAAGAAGAGGCATAAGAAACCACCACGTTTTCACCTGTCTGCTTTTCATAATCACGGACAATCTGGCTTAACGCCGTCGTCATCGAAGAGGCGGCAAACACCAACACGTCCTCACGTGCAGATACAGTGGACGAAAATAAATAGAAAACAGACAAAAAAGTGAGAATAATGCGTTGCATACGACCTCTGACTAGAATACGACAGAATGGGATTATCATAACAACGAATTGGGAATGGGGGTATTTAAAGCGCCAAGCGTGTGACTATCTGATGACAAAACACACAAAAGAGGCGCGAGTTACGCCTCGGTGTTAATCGTAATGGTGTAGCGGTTATCGCCAGCCTGCATCACATAGAGGATTTGCTGTCCCATAGAATGGTGGGAAATCAGATAATTCCCCTGCGGAAATTCCATCTCCTCTGGGCCAGCCAGCACAATAGTATAGTGCTCAACAAGACAATCGTTTTTTGTGGTGCCGTTTCCTTCGCCTTCAATAACCGACTCCACCAACACGTCATATTCGTTTTCTGCACCATCAATCAATTGAACGGTTTGTCCGGCCAGCTTAGAGATGTTCTCCCAAGACAATACATTCATTTTATTTCTCCCGACAGGCGCGTGTTGAAAACCTCAACTACACGCAATTTCCCATTGACTAAAGTGTAGCCATCACGCAGTCAGGAAACCGATTTTGAGTATAAATTTCTGACAGTTGCCCCAATTTTTCTGCAATACCATTAACAATTGGGAGGTTGCGGGTAGGAATGTAGATCTGAGAAGAAAACGTTGGAACCAGAAACGCCATCTGACGCTTCTGGCCTCTTTGCGGTTAACGCAGTTTTAATGGACGCATTTTTTTCGTTTTACTCTGGTGGTAAAACCACAGGCGTCTTGATTTATTACTCATGTACAACACCTCTTTTTTTATTCAGGTTAAAATACGCTGGCTTTATAAGACCTAAAGCGCGCACGCATTACATTCCTGATGATTTTTAACAATACATCACCTGTATTTGCCAATGTGTTGGCTGTCCCCCCGTTCTTTAATTGCCTAGAAGAGCACACTTTTTCCTGCATGAAAAATGCATTCCGTGATACAAGGTGAGTGGATTATATGACAGTGAAAACAGGAAAAAATTCCGAATATCGTCACAACAACAATATTTTTATTACATCCCTTTGCAAGTTTCAAGAGACCCCACGCACTTCCATGTTGCCTACGTCACAGTTCTGCGGTAACAACAACCAACCTGTATACGTTTCCACCACACTGATCTATCCCCTGCTATATAGGCGTTTCCGAGTGTATTGCCACCCATTCTTGCGCTACACTCCGGCTAGTTATCCCTAAGTAAGAGTAACCTGTATGTCTCATGAAGAGATCGAAGTCGAAGCGATGGGTATTGAAGTTTCATCCCAACCGATTGAGCTCTACAAAGTGCTCAAAATGGCCAATGCTGTCAGTGGTGGTGGTGAAGCAAAGATGGCGATTGCAGAAGGCTACGTGATCGTGAATGGTGAAGTGGAAACGCGTAAGCGCTGCAAAATTTATGATGGCGATGTCATCGCATTCAATGAAGAATTCTATGTTGTGCTTTGCGACACGCCACCGACACCTGTTGAACCCAACGTTAAAAAAACCAACGTCGCCGCCCAACAGACAATGCACAATAAACATCCCCAAGAGAAAACAAGCACGAAAAAAAATCAGGGTAAGCATTCAAAAACAGCCAGAAACAAAAGCTCGCAGCCTGAAGAACGTGCGGCAAACGGCAGAAGAAAGATTTCATTCTGATTGTCACTTTCCAGCATCGATAAAAAAAGCCACCGAAGCGGTGGCTTTTGCTTAACTCTAATGGTTGAAATCGAATACTGTGGTGTTATCGTAAATTTCTGGTGCCTTACTTGCTCACTATGTTGAGCTTCCTGGTCTCGTGTGTTTGTAACACATGGACCCAGTGGTGCGTAAGGACTTATCACGTTTTCAGTGTATTCCTACACAAGGTGTAACAATCCAAATTGTTATGCAACCCAACATCATCGCCAGTGCACTTTTGCCCAGCGAACCCGAGCTTAAAACTCTTCCTCATTCGTCAATATTTCTGGGTGCAATTTGAGTATAGATAAGGCTGATACGCGGTCTAGATTCCGTTTCGATGAATGTGACCGGGTTTCCGCTTTCGACAATATCACTCTTTTAGGATGAATTTCCGGCAGGAAATATGCTTTAAAACCAGACATAGCAAGGCTTCAAGCGATGAAGAAAAACTGGCATGCTTCTACTCACTGAATGTATTAAAGAATATCCGGTCTGCTTATCACATCGTCAACCTGCGCGCGTATAATACACGGATTACAATATAATCATGGATGTTAGATTGACTGCTTTTCACTCCCCTTTTCGTTTCGTGCCGACAGCGCAGGCCTCCCTTGCGATGGCGTTTTTTGGCCTTGGTGTTGCCTGGTCACTGTATCACCCCATGACAGGTCTGCTGACCCGCCCGGTTTTGTCAGCGTTGGGCATCATGCTGATTGTTCCGGTTTGGCTGAAATACGTTTTCGAGCCAAAGCGATTTTTCCAGGATTTACGGGATCCGCTTTACGGTAGCCTGATGGCTCCCATGACGATGTCACTCCTGCTGATGGCTGACTTCCTTGCCGAAGTGAATGTGAACATGGCTGCCATCATTTGGTATCCCGCCATGGTTATGCACGTGTTCATGATGTGCTATTTCTTCTTTCATCAGCTTCAAGCTTTTGATAAATGCCACATCTATCCCAGTTGGTTTCTCTACCCAGTTGGGTTGATCAGTAGCACCCTGGCTGGTCCTAAGCTTGGGTTTAATGAAGAGTCGGTGCTGCTTGCGCACATTTGTATTGGGGCATACTTTTTTATGCTGCCTTTTGTGCTTTACCGTCTTTGCTTTCTGGACAGGTTACCGAGAAACTCCCGGCCAGTGCTCGCTATCATGGCAGCGCCGGTCAACCTGGCTTTAACAGCCTATCTGGTGAATCTCCCTACCCCAGACCCTGTGCTAGCAGGCGCATTGGCCGGGGTCGGCATTATGATGACGTTGTTTGTGTACCTTTGTTATATCGATCTGCTCAAAGAGCCGTTCCAGCCAACGCTCGCCGCCCTGACCTTCCCGTCCGTGATCAGCGCAGTGGCAATGGAAAGGTTGATGATCTGGCTGGGGAAAGATTTCCCCCATTGGAGATGGCTGGAAACACTGGGGCTGATTGAACTCACCGTGGCGAGCTTATTGGTGACTTGGGTCAGCGTTGGCTACATCCGGCACTATGGTTTTGGAAAGTAACTGCGATGATATATAGCAAGCGGGCTGGCTAACCCGCTTTTTTGAGCATGCCTTCTGTTTCCAGAAAATGGATCACTTCAGTTAATCCGACACCTTCCTTCAGGTTTGAAAACACATACGGCTTCACCGGGCGCATACGTTTGGTGTCTGAGTCCATCACTGCAAGATCGGCACCGACATAAGGTGCCAGATCGATTTTGTTAATCACCAGAAGATCAGAGCGGGTGATCCCCGGTCCGCCTTTGCGCGGAATTTTCTCCCCTTCAGCCACATCTATCACATAGATCGTCAGATCCGCCAGCTCCGGGCTGAACGTCGCACTCAGGTTGTCACCGCCACTTTCAATAAACACCACGTCGAGCTCTTTGTGGTACTGAGCCAGACTTTCTACCGCCTCTAGGTTCATCGACGCATCTTCCCTGATTGCGGTATGCGGACAACCCCCGGTTTCGACCCCAACAATGCGATCAGCGGGCAAGGCTTCTGCTTCGGTCAGAATGCGCTGATCTTCGCGGGTATAGATATCATTGGTCACCACTGCCACCGAGTAGGTATCCCGCATCGCCTTACACAGCACCTCCAGCAAAGCTGTTTTCCCAGACCCAACAGGGCCGCCAACGCCGACCCGCAAAGGTTGTTTGTAATCCATTAACTGTCTCCTTATGAACGAAATAACCGTGAATACTGTGTTTCGTGGCAACTGGAGGCTATCGCCTGCGCAGGGGCAAACGACCCCACGTGTTCATCAGCAACAAAGCGTGATGCCTCAACCACGTCCTGAAGAGTGTCAGACACCGCCATCAATACCCGCTGACCAGCGGTTTGCCCAAGCGGCACCATTTTTACCCCCGCCATCACACAGTTTTCCAGCCAGCTCCAGGCATAGCCGTGACACAGGGGTTCTTCCTCTATCTCCCATTGCACCCCGGCAAAGGCGAAACCCGCAATCTGACTTTTTGCCAATAAGTTGCCCAGTTCGGTGTCTGTCCCAGCAATATCAGCAATAGTGTCTGTCCCGATAATCCCTAACGATAAAGTGTCTGTCCCTACAACGTTAAGTTGCTGGATCAGCTTCAGCATGGTGCGGCCACGCTGGTATTCTTCCATCCGCAACTCTTTGGTTTCACGGCTGGCATAGAGCCAATCGCACCAGTGCCGGGCATCGGCGATATCACCTGCGTTGAACGCGGCGTAAACACGACGCAATATGGGTAATTCCAGTTGCTGTAAACTGTCGGTCGCTAAACTCACCAGCCAGGCTTTCAGCGTGCTTTCGCTGTCGACCCAACCGGCTTCAATCGCCCACTCCAACCCCTGTGAATAACTGAACGCCCCCACCGGCAAGGAAGGGCTGATAAGCTGGAACAGACGGTAATCTGCTTTCATTAAGCACGGCCATTGAAAAAGTGGTGAAGTGCCAGCACGGCTCCAACAACAGCGGCCAGCATCAACACGGATTCGAAAGGATGTGTCAGTGCTGTTTCCAGAATATGGTGGAAGGTTTCGGCGTGCGGCTCTGCGGTAACGTGTGCGTAAGATGCTACCGGAAAGAGTGCGACAGTGATGGCCGCTAAGATTCTGTTCTTCATTAAGCTATCTCCTTGGCTGAATAGTGAACATTTAATGATGGTGATGATGCCCGGATGAATGGCCACCATAGGCGCCGGCTTCCGGTTCAAAGGGCGCCATTTCGACAACCACGTCCCCGCCAAGCAGCCCCACCATCTCATCCAGAACATGATCATGCTGGTAACGCACCCAGCCGTCCCCCACTTGCAGTGGCACATGCCGGTTTCCCAGATGGTACGCAAGCCTTGCCAACAGGTGGCCGTTACCGACATGCACGGTTGACACCTGCTCATTCGCCGCGACCACCCGCACCCGCTCGCCCCCCGGCGACACCAACACATCACCACCGCGGAGGATTTGTCCCCGGGGAAGGAACAGGCCCGCTTCACTGCCGTTATCCAGTGTTATGCGAAGGCGACTTTTTTTTCGTGAATCAATGCCAAGGCGCACCGTCGACAGTTCAGCGATATCACTGTCGCGCACGTCCGCCGCATTGATCACCCTTGTAAACTCAAGCATTGTTCACCTCAGAACAGGAAATAGCGTTGTGCCATCGGCAATACATTCGCAGGCTGGCAAACCAGCAACTGACCATCTGCACGCACTTCATAAGTTTGCGGATCCACTTCAATGTTTGGCTGCCAGTCATTCAGTTTCATGTCTTTTTTGCGGATATTGCGGCAGTTTTTAACAGCCACCGTCCCGCTTTTCAAATCCAGCATCTCCGGCACACCGTTATCTATTGCCATCTGGGACATAAACAGCAGAGAACTGTTTGCAGGGCCCGCGCCAAATGCGCCGTACATAGGGCGATAATGAACCGGCTGGGGCGTCGGGATAGAACCGTTTGGATCCCCCATCGGCGCGGTGACGATTAACCCGCCTTTGATCACCAGCGAGGGCTTCACGCCAAAAAACGCCGGTCTCCACAGTACCAAATCCGCCAGCTTGCCCTTTTCAATCGACCCAACTTCATGCGCCACACCGTGGGTAATGGCCGGGTTGATGGTGTACTTCGCCACATACCGTTTAATCCGTGCGTTATCGCTGTACCGGCTGTCACCCTCCAATGGTCCAAACTGCACTTTCATCTTGTGCGCCGTTTGCCAGGTACGCAGCACTACTTCACCCACGCGGCCCATGGCCTGTGAATCAGAAGAAATCATCGAAAATGCCCCCCTGTCGTGCAGCATGTCTTCGGCGGCAATGGTCTCCCGGCGAATGCGGGATTCAGCAAAGGCAATATCTTCTGCGATTGAAGGGGAAAGGTGGTGGCACACCATCAGCATATCAAGGTGTTCATCCACTGTGTTCACAGTGTAAGGACGTGTTGGGTTGGTGGACGATGGCAATACATTCGCCAGTCCCGCCGCTTTCATAATGTCCGGTGCGTGTCCGCCGCCTGCACCTTCGGTGTGATAGGTATGAATGACCCGATCGCCAATGGCATTCAGTGTCGCTTCCACAAAACCACATTCGTTCAGGGTATCGGTATGAATGGCGACCTGGATATCCGTCTGTTCTGCTACGCCCAGACAACAATCGATCGCCGCCGGGGTCGAACCCCAGTCTTCATGCAGTTTCAGCCCGCAGGCTCCGGCGGCAATTTGTTCCTCCAGCGCCCCCGGCAGGCTTGCATTCCCTTTGCCCAACAAGCCAACGTTCATCGGGAACGCATCAAGCGATTGCAGCATGCGATGAATATTCCACGGCCCCGGCGTACAGGTGGTGGCGTTGGTGCCTGTAGCTGGCCCGGTTCCGCCACCAATCATGGTGGTGACGCCAGATGTCAGCGCCTCCTCAATTTGTTGCGGGCAAATGTAGTGAATATGGGTATCTATACCGCCCGCGGTCAGGATCTGCCCTTCCCCCGCAACCACTTCGGTGCCCGGGCCAATAACGATATCAACGTTATCCTGAACATCCGGATTGCCGGCTTTACCAATATGCGCAATGCGGCCCCCTTTAATGGCCACATCGGCTTTGACAATGCCCCAGTAATCCAGCACCACCACATTGGTGATCACCATATCCGGGGTTTCACTGCTGAGCCGCTGGCTTTGTCCCATGCCATCACGAATGGTTTTACCGCCACCAAATTTCACTTCGTCGCCGTATACGGTGAAGTCTTTTTCCACTTCCAGCCAAAGCTCGGTGTCAGCAAGGCGCACGCAATCCCCGGTTGTTGGGCCGAACATTTCAGCGTACGCGTTTCGGGAAATTTTCTTACTCATTTCAACGGTCCTTATCGCCGGTTGACCCGCCACTTAATTGGCCCATGCAACGCCCCTGAAAGCCGTAAATGGTGCACGTACCCGCGTATACCACCAGCTCTACGGTCCGGCTTTGCCCCGGCTCAAATCGCACAGCCGTACCGGAAGGGATATTGAGACGGAAACCTCGCGTTTTGGCGCGCTCGAACACCAGTGCGTCGTTAACTTCAAAAAAGTGATAATGAGAGCCTACCTGAACCGGCCTGTCCCCCGTGTTCGCCACATCCACAGAGACCGTCTGGCGGCCTGCATTCAGCGCAATTTCACCGTCAGCAACGCGGATTTCACCGGGCGTAAATGAACCTGTTTTCTGCTTCATCATCGCCTCCTTACACAATCGGATCGTGAACAGTGACAAGCTTGGTGCCATCGGGAAATGTCGCTTCAACCTGTACGTCGTGGATCATTTCCGGCACCCCATCCATCACATCATCGACGGTTAAAATAGTGCGTCCAAAATCCATCAGTTCTGCTACGGTTCGGCCATCGCGGGCACCTTCCATAATCGCGGCACTAATCAGGGCGACTGACTCGGGATAATTCAGTTTTAGGCCACGTGCTTTGCGCCGCTCCGCCAACAAAGCAGCAGTAAACAGCATCAGCTTGTCCTTTTCTCTCGGGGTTAACTCCATGTGTTCGCTCCTCGCTTTTTTGCAGTCAGATTGCAGCTTGCGTAAAATCAGGTTCGCCAGATCCTCGGCACGTCCGGGGTTTTTCCTGTCCAGTGCTGGCGTATTCGCAGCCAGCATTCACTCATGATCTGGAACATCAATGCTGTATCCTGCGCCAATGCGCGTACCGCCAGTAATCCGTCAATATCAGTAATGCCAAGCGTCAGCGCTTGGGGTTTCTCCCGCTCCGTCCACCAGTTTTTGAGCAGCGCCGACAACTTTTCGGCATCGCCATAGGCAAACAAACAGCCGATAACAGGAAAGCCCCGAAGTGCCGCCTCGGCGTGCGTTAACGTGGAAGGATTAACCCGAAGGCGTTCACAGAGGATCAACTGGCCATCAACCGAAACAGTGGTCAAGCCGTCGATCACGCCGTTATCGAAGCCTTGGTGGGAAGCAGGTTGCCCCAGTGTCCAGATCTCCCAGCCCACAAACTGTGACCGGGATGAAAGCTGGATATCCGTCCGGGATTTCAGATGGGCATTGGGAAAAGCGATGTTTTCCAGTGGCAACCATTCAAGGCGGCTGTTCTCGCCTACTGTCAGAGATTGGTTGAGGGTCGCCACGCGGCCATCGGAACGGTAGAAACGGGTCGCGCCCGGCGTGGTCGCCAGCGTTTGTGCTTCTTCTTTGACATCGATGGCAACCGTCAGGCTGTCTCCACCCACCACACCGCCCGGCGGATGCAATAAATGGCTGTGACATACGCCTCCCTCCGGATACAGCGCCCGCTGCACCGCGAGAGGCCCACGGTGGTGGCACTCACTGAGTACGGTTTTATGCCCGTTGTAACGATAACCAAGGCGAAGTTCCGCTTCCCACCGGCCGTGGCTCTGAGTGGGTTCGACGGGCTCGTCGGTGAATGCTGAAAGGGTTTGCACCATTCAATCACTCCTAAACCGTGAGGTATTGGCGGATAAGATCATCGGAAAGTTCATCCATCCCCCCGCTGGCAACATTCCGGCCCCGGTCAAGCAGACAGAACCGGTCGCCGACTTTTCGGGCAAATGGCAGTTTCTGCTCCACCAGAATCACGGTTAGGCCCAGCTCCTGATTGAGCTTGCAAATGATGTCGCCAATCTCTTGTACAATGTTGGGCTGTATCCCTTCAGTCGGCTCATCGAGCAGCAGAAGTTTCGGGTCGATGACCAAAGCCCGGGCAATCGCCAGTTGCTGCTGTTGACCGCCTGACAAATCGCCACCAAAGCGGCGTTTCATCTCTGCCAGTACCGGAAACAACTCATAGATATAATCCGGGATTTTTCTGTCGTTTTTTGGCCGGATGGGAAGGCCAATCTCTAGGTTTTCTTCCACGGTTAAGCGGGGGAAAATCTGTCTGCCCTGCGGGACATACCCCACACCAACACGCGGACGCTCTTCCGCCCGGCACGGCGCAAGATCTTTTCCTTCCATCAGGATCTCGCCGTTATCAATGTTCAGCAGCCCCATAATGCTTTGCAGCAAGGTGGTTTTACCGACGCCGTTGCGCCCCATCACCACGGTGCATTGCCCTTTTGGCGCGTCGATGGAGAGATCCCACAGCGTCTGGCTCTCTCCGTATCTTTGATTCAGTCCGTTGACTGTCAGCATGTTTCGCCCTCCCTGCTATTGTCCCAAGTAGACTTCACGCACACGCGGATCATCCTGAATCGACGTCATTGCGCCTTCCGCCAGGACGTGTCCCTGATGGAGCACGGTAACGGTCGATGCAATACTGCGGACAAAATCCATGTCGTGTTCTACCACCATGATGGAGTGCTCCCCAGCAAGGGAAAGCAGCAGCTCCGACGTGCGATCCATTTCCTGATGGGTCATCCCGGCTACCGGTTCATCCACCAGCAGCAACTTGGGCTTTTGCATCAGCAACATGCCAATTTCCAGCCACTGTTTCTGGCCATGAGAGAGTTTGCCTGCCAGCATTTTGGACTGTGTTTCTAAGCCTATAAGCTCCAACACTTTCTCTATGTCGCATTTTTGCTCCCCGGACAAAACCGCACGAAAAAGAAACCAGGTCGACTTTTCACCTGCCATCGCCAGTTCCAGGTTTTCCCACACCGTCAGCGCCTCAAACACCGTTGGTTTCTGGAATTTGCGCCCGATACCGGCATTGGCAATCTCTGCTTCATCCATCTTGAGCAGATTCAATTGCTGCCCCAGCCAGACGTCACCCTGATCGGGACGCGTCTTACCGGTGATGATGTCCATCATGGTGGTTTTGCCTGCGCCATTCGGACCGATAATGCAGCGAAGCTCCCCTTCTTTGATGTAAAGGTTGAGATCGTTGATGGCTTTGAAGCCATCGAATGAAACAGACACCCCTTCGACATAAAGCAACATGCCATTCTTGATATCGACTTTCGGGTTGTAAGGTGGCTTCAGGAAACTGAACACCTGATCCCGGCGGGTAATTTCAGTCAGCAAATCTGACGCACCGACGGGCTCAGACAACTGCTGTTTTTGTTCGTTAACGCTTGCTACCCTGAGTGTTCCTGACATCATGCACTGACCTCCTTCCTTGCAAACAAACCACTGACTCCTTTCGGTAAATACAAGGTCGCCAAGACAAACAATGCGCCAAGGGCAAACAGCCAGACTTCCGGGAACTCCACGGTAAACCAGCTTTTGGCGTAATTAACCAGCACAGCGCCAATCACCGCACCATAAAGGGTTGCCCTGCCGCCCAGTGCTACCCAGACCACAATTTCAATCGAATTCAATGGCGCAAATTCACCGGGGTTGATGATGCCGACCTGAGGTACATAGAGTGCGCCAGCCACACCGGCAATCGCGGCTGAAAGCACAAACAGCCAGAGCTTGCTGTTTTCAACGCGATAACCGACAAAACGCGCGCGGGATTCTGCATCGCGAATTGCGATGGTGAGCGCGCCAAGACGGCTTACCACCACTGCGCGACAAAGCAGGTATGCCAGCAAAAGTGCAAATACCGTGGCGACAAACAGGCCAATTCGCGTGGCGTCGCTTTGCAGGCTGAAACCCAGGATATCTTTAAAATCCGTCAGTCCGTTGTTCCCACCAAAGCCCATTTCGTTGCGGAAGAAAGCCAGCATTAACGCGAAGGTCATCGCCTGCGTCATGATAGAAAGATAAACACCGGATACCCGGGAGCGGAACGCCAGCCAGCCGAAAACAAACGCCAGCAAACCCGGCACTGCAATCGCCATCAAGCAGGCGAACCAGAACTGGTCAAAACCAGACCAAAACCAAGGCAGTTCCTGCCAGTTCAGGAACACCATAAAATCGGGAAGCTCGGGATTCCCATAAACGCCGCGATCACCAATCTGGCGCATCAAGTACATCCCCATGGCGTAACCACCGAGCGCAAAGAACGCGCCGTGTCCCAGGCTCAAAATACCGAGGTACCCCCAGACTAAATCTACTGACAGCGCAAGGATCGCAAAGCAGAGGTATTTACCCAATAAAGAGACGGTATAGGTTTCGAGATGAAAAACACTGCCCGCAGGGACCACCAGATTCAGGATAGGAACCACAAAGCCAATGCCCAGCAGTACGACAATCATCATGACCGTTGAACGGTCGAAAAGCGGTTTTGTGACCATTTAGTTCTCCTCCGCCATGCGTCCACGTTGCGGGAACAACCCTTTTGGACGTTTCTGAATAAAGAGGATGATGAACACCAGCACCAGAATCTTCGCCAGTACTGCACCGGCCCAGGGTTCCAGCACTTTGTTGAACACCCCGAGGCTCAGCCCTGCTGCCAGCGTTCCCCAAAGGTTTCCAACGCCACCAAACACCACCACCATGAAGGAATCAATGATGTAAGCCTGCCCCATATTCGGGCCAACATTGGTCAGTTGCGACAATGCCACCCCAGCGACACCGGCGATTCCGGAACCCAGACCAAAGGTCGCCATATCGACCCATTCAGAGCGCACGCCCATGGCGCGGGCCATTGCACGATTTTGCGACACAGCGCGAACCTGCAAACCCAGCGGTGTGCGTTTAAGAATGAACAGCAGCGCAAAGAACACCATCAGGCAGAACACAATGATGTACATCCGGCTGGCGGTCAGCGCCAACATTGGCGTGACTTCAATCATGCCGCTCATAAAATCCGGCGTGCTGACCGAGCGGTTAAGAGGGGAGAAAATGCTGCGCACCGCCTGTTGCAGGATCAGGCTGATTCCGAATGTCGCCAGCAGGGTTTCCAGCGGGCGGCCATAAAGGTGGCGGATCACTGAGCGCTCAATCGCCATTCCAACCAATCCGGAAACCATGAACGCACAGGGTATGGAGAGCAGAAGTGCCATGCCGGTCTGTGCCGGAAACAGTTGTTGAAGCACATAGGTGGTGTAGGCACCCAGCATGATCAGTTCGCCGTGCGCCATGTTGATCACGCCCATTACACCAAAGGTGATAGCAAGGCCAATCCCCGCCAGCACCAGAACAGAACCAAGGCTTAACCCAAAATACAGGGTCTGGGCGGCGTTAACCACGCGTTGATTTTCCTGATAATCCTCTATCGCAGCATTCAGCGCCGCGGTGATGCCTGCCTCATCATCGCCGGCTTTTGCTCTCGCAGATTGCAGCGCATCAAATGCCTCCGGCATGCCAACATCAGTCAGAAAAGCGATGGCTTCCGCTTTTTCCTCCGGCCCGGCACTGCCCTCTAAGGCAAACACCGACATTGCTGTTGTCAGATATCTTTTTGTGACAGCGTCACTTTCTGAATCATGAATGTTGGCAACAACCGGACGTATTGATGCATCAATTTCGCCAATCATCCGCTTTGCTGCCATGCGACGTGTTTCCGCATCGCTACTGGAAAGTGCGGTTGTCGCCAGGGCTGTTTTAATCTGACTGCGGATTGTGTTGTTGATGGTCACCGCACGATATTGCCGCTTCTTTTCAACGGTGATGGTTTCATCAGTCAGGATATTTTGTAACTCACTGCCCTTTTTAAACGGAGGCGAAGCCAGATACCAAACCGACTGGGTTTTCTTATCATAGAGAACCTGCTTTTCCAGCAAGCCCTCGAGAATATCTGTTTTCCTGGGGAGGTCTGACGCTGCGATAAACGCAATCGCCGCTTCTTTGTCGTTAAATGATTTGCCCGCAAGCAAGGTTGCTGCCTGCTCCATATTCATCACCTGTGCATTGACCTGACCAACCATGATCAGACTGCAAATGATGACAAACACACGACATCCGCTTAAAAAGCCGTGAAGCTTTGCTGTCAAACGTTGCATGGAATCAATCCTTTGAAAAAGTCCTGCCAATGCGGCTTGGTAACAAGGAGATGACACCGCAATGGCAGGCAAGTTGGAAGTCAGCTTCCGAGCAGGGATCTCTTCGCTTCCCTGCTCCCTGTCTTTCCTTACCCAAACTCGTCGGTAGTAGCTGGGTTATTCAGCCGCTACACCGGAGCATTGCCCGGTGGTGACATTAAAAGCACCACAGGACATGGGCTTCAGCCAGCTTGCGAAGAGATCTTTAGAGCCTGAGAGATAATCAGACCAGGCATCCCCCGCCACCACATCTGGCGTTTCCCAAACTGTCACGAACTGTCCATCGTCCTGAATTTCACCAATCAGCACGGGTTTGGTGATGTGGTGGTTTGGCATCATGGTGGCGTAACCGCCTGTCAGGTTGGGAACCGTCACACCAATAATCGATTCCTGCACCGCGTCAGAATCGGTAGTGCCAGCCTTCTCTACTGCTTTGGCCCACATGTTGAACCCCAGATAAGTGGCTTCCATGGGATCATTGGTGACGCGCTTGTCGTCTTTGATGTAAGCATGCCATTTCTCGACAAACTCATCATTTGCGTCAGTTTCAACGCTCATAAAGTAGTTCCATGCCGCAAGGTGCCCCACCAGATCTGAGGTATCCACACCGGAAAGTTCTTCTTCTCCCACAGAGAATGCAACCACCGGAATGTCTTCCGCTTCAACACCCTGCGCAGCGAGTTCTTTGTAGAAAGGCACATTGGCGTCACCGTTGATGGTTGAAACCACAGCAGTTTTCTTACCGGCAGCGCCAAACTTCTTAATGTCCGCCACGATCGACTGCCAGTCAGAGTGACCAAACGGGGTGTAATTGATCATGATGTCTTCTTTCGCGACACCACTGTCGATGAGATAAGCTTCGAGGATTTTGTTGGTCGTGCGTGGGTAGACATAATCGGTGCCTGCCAATACCCAACGTTTCACGCCCAATTCGTCTTTCAGATAATCAACGGCTGGAATCGCCTGCTGGTTCGGCGCAGCGCCCGTGTAGAACACGTTTTTCGACGATTCCTCACCTTCATACTGAACTGGATAGAACAACAGGCTGTTCAGCTCTTCAAACACAGGTAATACGGATTTGCGGGAGACGGATGTCCAGCAGCCGAACACTACATCCACATCTTCTTTTTCGATCAGCTCCCGGGCTTTTTCTGCAAACAGCGGCCAATTTGACGCAGGGTCAACCACCACGGCTTCCAGTTTTTTACCGAGCAAGCCGCCTTTTTTGTTTTGTTCTTCCACCATCATCAGCACCGTGTCTTTCAGTGTGGTTTCACTGATCGCCATTGTCCCTGACAGCGAGTGCAACACGCCGACTTTGATGGTGTCTTCATCAGCGACTGCCTGAAACGACATTCCAGCGCCTGCCAGTGCAACAGCACTTACCCAATGTAATGCAAACCTTTTTCCATTCATTGCAAAGCTCCTTTTGAGTACCTGCCATACCCAGAGCAAGAGGCCTGCCAAACAAGAGATTTGTCTCGCAAATAAATTGTAAAAAGCTGAATTTATATGGGTTTTATACAGAACAGCAGATGCTAAAAAAGAGAGTATCCGAGAGCCGTTTGCCTTGAACTGGTGCATGAAAGCCAAACAAGCGCACCACTTTAGTCACTTCTTTATCAATGCACTACTACGAGGCATCGTACGGCCAGATTGGAGGGAGTAAACCAACACAGAGTAAAAATGCCACGCGGGGCGAATCACCTTTAAGCAACTTGTTGAACGAAGCCGCTACGCGGCAGAATGCCGCCTGACCGCCTACGTTTCTCCCAACCCTGCCCATCACCAGCAGACAGGAGAAACACCATGAACCCGCAACAACAACAGCACTTCGAGGCCCTTTACCAACAGCACCTCAACAACTTAACCCTTCAAGGCAAACGTCCCGCCACCATTGACGCCTATGCCCGCGCTGTCCGGCGTATTGCCGCCTTCTTCGATTCTCCCCCCGACAACCTCTCTCAGCAACAGCTCAAAACCTACTTCGTGCGCCTTATCGCATCCCATTCCTGGAGCACCGTGAAGCTCGACCGTAATGGCCTGCAGTTCTTCTACCGCTATACCCTCAATAAGCAGTGGGAATGGCTCGATATCGTCAAGCCCCCTCAGGTCAAACGCCTGCCAGATATCTTAACCCCCAACGAAGTCGGGCTGCTCATCACCTTTACCCGACAACCCCGCTATCAACGCTTCTTCTACACCCTTTATTGTCTCGGATTGCGTCTGGGCGAAGGACTGCAACTCACTGTCGGGGATATCGACAGTGCCCACCATCAAGTGCATATCCGCAATGCCAAGGGCGGTAAAGACCGCTTGGTGCCGCTGCCCGACAACACCCTCACGGTGTTGCGTCAATACTGGTGCACCCATCGCCACCCAACCTTGCTTTTTCCCGGTATTGGCAATGAAGGGCCGATGGACCGCGGCGGCGTGCAAAAAGCCATGAAGCAGGTCTGTCGGGACGTCGGTATTCATAAGGCCATCAGTCCTCATTCCCTGCGCCATTGTTATGCCACCCACCTGCTCGAACAAGGCTTGGATTTACGCTCTCTGCAACGCCTGCTCGGTCATGCCAGCCTCACCACCACGGCGCGCTACACCCAACTCACTGACGTGAAGCACGCCCAACTTCATCAGGCAGTCAATCAACTCGCGTCTGGCCTCACCATCATGTGGGAGGCGCCATGAGTGCCTTTATCCAACTGCTGCAACAGCATGCAGGAACCCTAGATACTCGACACCTTACTCCGGATATCGGGCGGGCTATCTTTGCCATGACCCGTTGTCGGACCGGAGCGTTGGGAACATCACAATGGGCATGTCAGGGCTGTCACCATGACGAGCGAACACCGCTCTCGTGCGGGCATCGCCACTGCCCCCAATGCCAACACCCTCACACGGTGCAATGGCTCCAACGACAGGCGGCTAAGCTGTTGCCGACCTCGTATTTTATGGTGACCTTTACCCTGCCTGCGGCTCTGCGCCCGCTGGCCCGCACACACGCGCGGACACTGTACTCGCTCATGTTCTCGGTCGCAGCGTCTGTACTCAAGGCGTTTGCCCAGCGCAAACATGGCGGCGACAGTGGGTTTACCCTGGTGCTCCACACCCACAACCGACGGCGGGATATGCACCCGCACCTGCATGCCATTGTGCCTGCGGGGTTTTATCACCCCACGCGCCGCCAGTGGCATAAGGGCAATAAACAGTTCCTTTACCCTCATGCGGCACTGGCGTCGGTCTGGCGCGCCCGGCTGTTGGCCGCCATCAACACCCATCCCACCTTGACCTTGCCACCCTCGTTGCCAACGCAATGGGTTGTGGACTGTCGCGCCGTGGGACAGGGGCTACCCGCCCTCAAATACCTCTCCCGGTATCTGTATCGTGGGGTGTTGCCGGACAGGGACATTCTCGATATCAGCGATAATCAGGTGACCTTCCGCTACACCGACAGCCAAACTGAGCAATCGGCGACGCGCACCTTGCCGACTCAGCGCTTTTTGATGTTGATCCTTCAGCATGTATTACCCAAAGGGCTACAACGGGTACGCGACTATGGCCTGTTGCATGGCAGCGCCAAGCAAAAACGCCATGCTATCCAGCTGATGCTACTTCACATGGCGCACCGGACATTACCGATTGACGTCCCCGTCAAACAGCACACTACGCGATGCTGCCCTACGTGTGGGGAGCGTCGCTTGGTCTGCGTAGGCGTAACACGACCGAGATAGCCGAAAGGCGAACAGAATAAGGAGAATGGCGACCATTTAGACGAAGGAGAAAACGCAGAGAAAGAGACACACAATCACGTAACCCATTGAAGTTATGCAATACCTGATAACTTCCTGGCGGCGCTCGCCTGTCAATCAGTGACGGGCGTACATCCACACTGTGCTCATCCGAGCAATTTACTTAATAAAGCAGCGACGGGCTTGTTCAACACCCAAATAAAGTGTCGGCTGCGCGACACTTATTCTTATTTGTTATACCGCTTGGCTGAGGATAAAATGACCAATATAGAGACCATTTAAGAGACCTATTATATGACCAGTAGAATTTTAGCTGATGTTGCTGCAAGCATTACAGAATTGAAAGCTAACCCTATGAAAGTTGCAACCAGTGCTTATGGCGAACCTGTTGCTGTACTAAACCGAAATGAACCAGCATTTTATTGCGTACCTGCCGAAGCGTACGAAATGATGATGGATAAACTCGAAGATCTTGAGCTGCTTGCTATTGCTAAAGAACGTGAATCTGAGGAGAGTATTTCGGTAAATATTGATGACCTATAAACTCAGCTTTAAAAAGAGCGCACTCAAAGAGTGGAAAAAGCTTGGTTCAACGCTGCAACAACAGTTTAAGAAGAAACTAATTGAACGCCTGGAAAATCCACATGTTCCAGCTTCAAAGCTTTCTGGCGTTGACAACATGTATAAAATTAAGTTGCGCCAATCGGGTTACCGCCTCGTCTACAAAGTTGAAGATGATGTCATCATTGTCACTGTCTTAGCAGTCGGAAAACGCGAACGTAGCGATGTTTACCGTAAGGCCATGAAAAGGCAAGATTAAAACCAGCAATCGAAATACAGACAACGTCACAACCACTCGCCTCGAATATCGAACTATCAACGATGGGATCAGCAGGTAAAGCGGGCGTGATTGGAATACCCCCTTTAGTCAGGGGGGAACTTACAGGAGCTGTGAATCAGCCTTCAAACAGCACATCTGTTTTCGCGGCACAGATAAAATCGTTCTTGTGCAGACCTTTAATTTTGTGCGTCCACCAGGTGACGGTACAACTGCCCCACTCTAAAAGAATGGCCGGATGGTGTCCTTCTGCTTCTGCCAGTTCAGCCACTTTGTCCGCAAATGCCCACGCCAATTTAAAGTTGCGGAATTTGTACACCCGCTGAAGTTGATCAATGCCATCGACTTCCATCAATTGCCAATCCGGCAAGGTGGTTAACAGGCCAGCCGCTTCATCCCCATCGACACGAGGTGCATCTTCACGGCACGCTTCACATTGCAGTTCAGTCAGTTGTTCCATTTGAGTCTCCCTATTGCGCCAGTTTTTGCGGATAAAGCGGCGCGTGTAACCCGAGCATCTTGGCTCTGTTCACGCAAGCCAGCAAATCCAGTTTTTCCAGTTCGTACAGCTCATCAAGTGCGTTTAAATAAAAGTAGATGGGCTGGAGGATATCAATGCGATATGGGGTTCGCATAACATCCACCACCTCGAGTTTTTTACGGATGGGTTCGTCGCTGCTGAAAGCATATTTTGTTTCTGCTGGTGAAGATAAAATACCTCCGCCATAAATCGACAATCCTGCGTCATTTTGAATCAGGCCGAATTCGACCGTAAACCAATACAACCTTGCCAGATATACGCGATCGGCTTTCGATGCGTTCACGCCAAGCTTGCCGTAGTGTTGTGTAAAAAACGCAAAAGCGGGATGCGTTAACATGGCGCAGTGACCAAAGATCTCATGAAAGAAATCCGGTTCCTGCAAATAGTCAACGTCTTCCGCGGTGCGCAAAAATGTGGCGACAGGAAAACGCTTCGACGCCAGCAGCGAAAAGAAATGGTCGAAATCAATCAAGGCTGGAACAGGCTCCAGTTGCCAGCCCGTTGTTTCACCCAACACGCGGTTAATATCCGGAATTTGTGGCGCATTGTCTGTTGGCAACCCAAGTAGCTTCAGGCCATCGAAATATTCACGGCACGCCTTCCCTTCTATGCAACCCAGTTGGCGGGAAACAAGCCAGCTCCACACCTCATGTTCTTCATCTGTCCAGTTGATCTGCCCATGCTTATCCAACGGTTTCGATTCGTATTGATGCGTTTTCATCGCTACGGCTCCCTGTTTCGTCTCTATTTGACGATAGCCTTTTGCCTGACAGGCGAAAACTCCCGATGCCGCATAACAGAACCCATTGATTGCAACAATTATTTTACATCAATATTCTTATCTCAAACATGAGACAATGCCGCCCAGATAATTACTCATAAAATAGGCAGCAAAAGAGAATAAAGTAACTTAGAGATCAGAAAGTTGCGTTTTCTAATTTGTTGCAGGTTGCTGTCTCGTCATTTACGCATACACTGTATATTGAGGCATGTACTACCGTGGTGAGACATCAACACCAGCGTCTTCCAACGTTATGATGGGAAGTGATTACCAACCGTTTGCCCAGTGATTACAGGCCCTCGGACAAGATCACAATAATCTACTCTTTGGATGATAGTTTGGTTGTCCCAAACAACCATTCGCGTAACATGGTTTTTAGTGATTAAGAGGTAAGGTCGTCGTGGTTAAGCACTTAAAAACACAATCAGAATTCGAAGCATGCCTACAATTTGACACCAATGGTGATGTAATGGGGGTCTTCAATGGATTGGAGTTTCGCAGTGTTTATCAACCCATTTACCGAGCGAATGGCACAGTATTAGGTTTCGAAGCGTTAGTGCGGGTGAAAACGCTCGACGGTGAGCCCGTCAACCCCGACTACATTTTCCGCTATCTTGAACAAAGCGATCCTGATTATGTCAACCAGGTCAGCATTGATAAACTCGCCCGCGTCATTCATCTGCGCAACTTCTGTACATATGCTGGCAACCATTCCATTTTCCTTAATATGCTACCGTCTTCCGCGGTGGCCTCTATTGAAACTTTTTCAAATCAAAACCTGATGCTAAAACGCCTCGCCGAGCTGGGGATTCAACGCCATCATGTGGTGCTGGAAGTGGTTGAGCACTTACATTCTGATACTGTCTCGCTGTCTGCTGCGACGACGCAATCCATCAACAATGGATTCCAGATTGCCATTGATGATTATGGCGTTGCCGGATCTGTAGAAATGCGTGCCCGAATGATACGACCCAGTCTGATAAAAATCGATCGCTCCCTGATGCAGCAATACATGCAAGGTGACGAAGAGGCCATGCTTAGAGCTATTGCCCTTGCCGAAGAAGTGAATGCAGAAGTCCTGGTTGAAGGGATTGAAAACCAGGAAGAATATAACGCCATGCGTACCCTGCATATCAACTACTTCCAGGGTTTCCATCTCGGTATGCCGCAGCGTCTTGAAGACTTCTTTGCCGAAACCCCCTCAATGCGTGGCCCACTCTTGAAAGTTGAGTGACGATTGGCCTTTTTCACCTTAACTGGACAACCACTGAACGCTCTGTCTGCCTTCCTCCAGTTAATTTTTCGTTCACCCCGGTTAAGTGCTAAAATCCCCGACCACTTTTCGTCGGGGCTCATTAGCCTAAAAACGGCGTATATACCGAATTACAAAGGCAATCATTCACATGATTAACAACTCCATCCAGTGGTTCCCGGGCCACATGCATAAAGCGCGTAAAGAAATTGAAGAAGTGATACCCAAGATTGACGTGATCATTGAGGTATTGGATGCACGCATTCCTTTCAGTAGCGAAAACCCAATGATTCGCCGTATCCGTAAAGACAAACCCGTTATTAAAGTACTGAATAAGCGCGATTTGGCCGATCCGGAAATGACGGCTCTTTGGCTGGAACACCTTGAAAAAGAACAAGGCGTTAAAGCCATGGCCATTACCACAGAACACGCCAGCGAAGTGAACAAAATCATGGATCTTTGCCGCAAGCTTGCCCCGCACCGCGAGGAAATAGGCAAAAATATTCGCACCATGATCATGGGTATCCCGAACGTGGGTAAATCTACCATTATCAATACATTAGCTGGCCGTGTTGTGGCAAAAACCGGTAACCAACCAGCGGTAACACGCCAACAGCAGCGCATTAACCTGCAAAATGGCGTAGTGCTGTCAGATACGCCGGGAATCCTGTGGCCGAAAGTAGAGAATCCCCACAGTGGGTTCCGCCTTGCCGCAACCGGTGCAGTAAAAGACACCGCCATGGAATACGATGAAGTCGCGTTTTACACCGTGGAATACCTGGCAAAAGCGTATCCAGAGCTGCTGAAAAAACGCTACAACATTGAAGAGCTGCCAGAAACCGAAGTGGAACTGATGGAAGCCATTGGCGAGAAGCGCGGCTGTTTACGTTCAGGCGGCCGTATTGATCTGCACAAGGCATCCGAAATCCTCATTAATGACCTTCGAAACGGCGCATTGGGTCTTATCACCCTTGAGCATCCAGCGATGATCAGCCAGGAGCTGATAGAAGTGGAAGAAGCTGCGGCGCGTAAGGCGGAAGAAAAAGCCAGACACAAAGAAGAGCGCCGTAAGCGATATTTGAAGAATAAACGCTGAGTGAGCCCCAGGCATTGAGGCTCTGAGATGACGATTGCAAAGCCCCGCGAATGCGGGGTTTGGCATATTTATTGGCGCCGAGCCATCCGGCAAAGCTGCCTTACGAACCCACCAATGAAGGAAGCCACAGAGTCAGTTGCGGGAAGAACGCAATCACAAAAACACCCAGTACGGACGCAACAACGAAGGGATGAATGCGTGACGTGATCTGCTCAACGCTCGACCCACCTATCCCGGAAGCGACAAAAATATTTTCCCCTAAAGGGGGTGTGGCAAAGCCAATGGATAACGTACACACCACAACGATACCAACGTGCGTGGGATCGGCTCCCAACATATACATAATCGGCAGTAACACAGGGACGATGATCATGATGGCTGCCAGTGTCTCCATAAACATACCGATAAAAAGCAGTAGCATGATGGTCAGCGCCCAAACCAGATACATGTTGTCTGTCACGCTCAATAGGGCATCAGCGACATGAACCGGTATTCGCTGTTCAATGAGAAGACGGCCAAATACCGTGGCAGCGAAAAGAATGAGCAGAACCCGTCCGGTAATCCATGTTGTGGTTGTCAGGGACTTTAAGACATTTTTAATCTTTAATTCTCTATGCAGAAAAAAGCCAACAAACAGCGAATAGAAAATAGCTACCACTGCAGACTCAGTCGGCGTAAAAATACCGCTGTAAATCCCGCCCAATATAAGAAAAGGTGCGAGAATAGACCATATCCCACGGCGCAAGGATTGGTTAATGTCGGGTAACGACCAAGACTCCACCAGCCCTTTATAGCCTCGGCGTTTCGAGATGTAGTAGTTAGTGCAAATAAGGGTGGATGCCATGATCAACCCGGGGATCACACCTGCGATAAACAGCTTGGGAATGGAGACAGAATCAAATTCGCCATGCAAAGAGATGGCCTCTGGCGGTGCCATCAACCCCATCGCGGAAATACCGAAAATCACAATGGGAATAGAGGGTGGAATAATAATGCCAAGGCCACCGCTCGCCGCGGTCACGGCTGAGGCGTAACTGGGTTCATATTCACGTTTTACCATGGCGGGTATCATCAACATACCCACAGCGGCAGTGGTGGCCGGGCCCGAACCCGATATCGCGCCAAAGAAAAGACAAGCAAACACCGTCGCCGCTCCCAGCCCTCCAGTCACCGGGCCCGCCATGTTTTCAGCAATATCCACCAAGCGGCGTGATATACCAGATGCTTCCATTAACGCACCCGCCAACACAAATGACGGCAACGCCATCAACGGAAAATTTCCCACAGAAGTAAACGCTATCTGCACCAGCGCAATGGGATTTTTGTCCAATATAAGGTATGCCGCCATCGAAGCGCCGGCTAACGAGACAGTGATGGGCGCACCGAGCACCAGAAGAATGAAAAAACCACCGAATAAAATGAGCATTAAATAGGCTTCCATAACTTCGCGTCCTTTCTCTCAATGATGTCCCTGTGCACCTTATGGCAGCTTAGGATCGTCCTTTGTTTTTGCTGAGCTTCCGTAACTCTTCTACCTCAGGATCATCGTGTTCAATCCCTTTTATGCGATCGACAAGGTTCCATAGAATTCTTATCGACATAAGCAAAAACGCGATGGGTAGGATCAAGTAGATATACTTCATTGGAATTCCAGTCGTTTGGGATTTCCAAAACAGATTCATTTTGTTGAACACAAAGTCGTAGCTGAGGTAAACAAAGTACATGTTGAACGCGATCCAGAGCAGATCGGCGATGGTTTCACAAACCGTTTTCACCATAGGTGGAAAATAGTTGAAGTGAAAACTGACCCGGTTATGGGCAGACATCTTCGCCGCAACCACAGCACCAAAGTAAGTAAACCAAACAAACAGGTACGTCGCGACTTCATCTCCCCAAGGAATGGAGTATTGAAAAAACTGCCTGACAATAATTTGTGTAAACAACAACGTCACAAATATCGCCAAAAATAAGCAGCAGATGTATTTAAGGTGACTACGCATTTTGGACATGATGGGCATGCTCTTACTCTCAACATTCAGGGTCTAAAAGTCAGATTACCGCTACGTCAACCGGACGCTTCCACACCCGATTGACAGGTCAGTTACCGGCCCAGTTGTTTTAGTGCGTTATCCAGTTTCTCTTTGCCTCCAATGCTGTTGTAAAATTTAGGCCAAACGACCTTGGTCACACTGTCAATCCACGCTTTCTCATTATCTGCTGGCTCAACGATTTCCATCCCCTTGACGACCAGCTCTTTCTTAATCCGTGCTTCCGTGTTGTGGAGAAACGCAAAGCTATGTGCCGTCGCGTCATGACCGGCTTCCAGAATGGCCTTTTGCATGTCAGGTGACTGAGCCTGGAACACCGACTCGCTGATGATCAGAGGCTCCATCGAGAAGATATAACGGAGATTCGTCACGTACTTTTGCACTTCATTGAACTTCATAGCAGAAATAGTGATGTAGGGATTGTCCTGTCCATCAACCACGCCTTGTTGTAGGCCAGTAAATGTCTCTGACCACGCCATGGGGGTTGGGTTGATCCCAAGCGCCTGATAAGACGCAATCATGATTTCATTACGGGGCACCCGGATAACCAGGCCTTTAAGATCGTCAGGGGTTTTGACTGGACGTTTGGAATTGGTCAGGACGCGAAACCCTGAATAGGCCCATCCGATAATTCTGACCCCCGCATCCCGGATGGTGTTCTCGACCAGCTCTTTCCCGATATCCCCCTGTGTCAGCAGTTTTGCTTCTTCCGCCGACTGAATCACGTAAGGAAGCGTTAGCAAACCGACAGTTGGAGAAAACGGT
Organism: Grimontia sp. THUN1695; assembly: GCF_059704325.2. Lineage (NCBI taxonomy): Bacteria > Pseudomonadati > Pseudomonadota > Gammaproteobacteria > Vibrionales > Vibrionaceae > Grimontia > Grimontia sp. THUN1695. The sequence continues at coordinate 411,432 of NZ_AP046576.1, forward strand.
GTCACGTTGTTAATGGCCAACACAGAAAAATCGAGCAAGCCAATCGCCGCATTGTTCACGGTATCTTGCTCGGTACCCAATTGCCCATTCGGAAAAAGGTCAACCTTGGCTTTACCCCCTGTTTTTTCACTGAGCTTTTCAGCAAACGTTTTACCCAGCTCCCACTGCGTGCCACCGGCAGCATCACCCAGCGCCATTTTAAATGTCTGTGCCGATAAACCCGGAGCCATTAGGACCATGCAAAAAGCCGTGACAATTGCGAGGACATTGTTTCGAATACATTTCATGACGTTAACCTCTTAACTTAATGTGTTAATTCTCACTTTCCTCGGGTGTCAGCCACCTAACAAAGGGGCAAAAACGTTACGTTGAATGTCAATATATTGCGTCCGGGCCACTTCAAACGGAGGCTCTGTATACCCAAACTACCTGAAATTACGGATCGTTTAAGTTGGGAACGCAGTGTTCAATTTGGCACTTGAACGCCGGTTGTTGACAGCTAAAGCACCTCATCTTTCAGGTGATACCAGCGGTAAAGAAAACGCTGTCCAAGGCGCCGAAATGGCGCAAAATACGCTGATTCAATCACTTCCCTGACATTGGGATACGGTAATCTTGACTGGAAAATAGGCAGGTTTAGCTCCCCGGTATCACCCGCAATCCATTGTGCCAGCCGCTTTCCAGCCTGAGCGGAATACATCACCCCGTTGCCACCATACCCCAATGCGTAATAGAGGCTTTCTGAGGCATCCGGCCGGAAGATTCTGGGCATCATGTCGTGGCTGACATCCACCCACCCCCACCAGGAATAATCAATACCGATCCCCTTTAAAGCAGGAAACTTGCGGACCATATCCGCATACAACTTATCCTCATATTTTTGTTTGGGCGCATCGATACCGGTAATGGCGCTGCGCGAGCCAATCTGCAACCGGTTATCAGGAAGCAGCCGGTAGTAATGTCGCAATACCCGGGTATCAGTGATGATTTGTGTGGTCTTAAAATTACATGCTTCCAATTCTGTGGGTGTCAGGGGCCGTGTCACCATGGAATTTGACAGGATAGGCAACAAGCGGTTTTTCAATTGTGCATGGAGTGTCTGGGACGTATATCCGCCCGTCACAAGTCCAACAGCCTGGGCTTTTACTGTACCGTGTGGCGTTTGTAGGTAATGGACGCCCTTTCGTGTTTCCCATCCGGTGACGGGTGTGGCTGGGTGCACCTTCACCCCTAAAACCCGCGCTTTTTTCAGATAACCAAAGGCCAACTTACCTGCATGTATGCCAATCCCTTCTGGCTCATGCAAGGCACCCGCCGCTTCCCTATCATTGACATACTTTTCTTTGACTGTCTGAGCGTCAAAGATCTGGGCGTCATAACTGAAAGTTTCACGCAGCAGGCGGGCTTCCTTTTCCAATCCGGGCATCATCTTCGCACGGTGGGCAATATAAAGGTGTCCGCCGGGCTGGGGGTCACAATCAATGTCTTTGATCAGCGACTTAAAATTTTCCATACCTTCAACACACTCCTGGTGCATGCGAAGTGCCGTGTCCAATCCCCACCGTTTTATCCATTGCGATCGTTTTAGACGACCTGACGCACACTGGGCCTGACCGCCATTTCGGGTGCTACACCCCCAACTGGTGCGGTTTGCTTCTAAAACCGTTGCGCGAATGCCGTAGTTCTGTGCCAGAAAAATGGCTGCGGTGAGCCCGGTAAATCCTGACCCTACAATGACAACATCGGCATCCGTGTCACCGGGCAAAGGCCCATCGTCTTGCGGAGGAGGGCCTGCTGTCCCAATCCAGTAAGAAGGCGCGTAATCCCGGCCTTTTCCCGCTTCATAATGCCTAAGCGTGCTTCCTTGTTGGCATCACAGGCCAATTCACGGCTATTTAAACGCCCGGTCAGTGCAACAGCGGCCGCTTTCGCATCACCACAGATACCAACAGAGATTTTCTTCACCAAACCCAGCATTTTGTTGTCGGCATCAATCTGGATGATTTTGGCGTTTGTTGGCCAGTAATCGAGGCCATGCTGTGGCAACGTACCAAACGGCCCAAGACGGGAGCCCAGGGCAACGACAACATCTGCTTGCGAGATCAATTTCATCGCTGCTTTTGAGCCTTGATAGCCCAATGGACCACACCATTGCGGATGAGAGGCGGGGAAGGAATCATTGTGCAGATAGCTGTTAACGACTGGCGCGCCTAAACGTTCTGCCAACGCTTTACATTCTTCAACCGCATCGGCCATCACAACACCACCGCCTGAAATGATCACGGGGAACTTGGCGTCAGCAAGGATATCAGCAGCCTGATTCAGGCTGTTTTCACCACCTGGTCCCCGGTCCAGACGGGCAGGTTTTGGAATTTCACAGTTAATTTCGCCATAAAAGTAATCGCGCGGAATATTGAGTTGTGTCGGGCCCATTTCACTCATCGCCCGATCAAAGCAACGTCCGGTGTATTCCGCCATTCTTGCTGGATGGGTGACATGCCCTTGGTATTTGGTGAATTCCTGAAACATTGGGAGCTGGTTGCATTCCTGAAACCCTCCCAACCCCATTGTCATGGTGCCGGTTTCCGGTGTGATCATCACCACAGGGCTATGAGCCCAGTAAGCCGCCGCAATCGCGGTAACACAGTTACTGATCCCCGGGCCATTCTGGCCAATCACTACACCATGGTTACCTGACACACGCGAGTAACCATCTGCCATGTGCGCCGCCCCCTGCTCATGAACCACGGGGATCATTTCAATCCCGGCTGGCGCAAAGATGTCCATGGCATCCATAAACGCCGACCCCATGATGCCAAACATCGTTGTGACATTGTTTGCGACCAGTGTTTCCACAAATGCTTCTGATGGCGTCATCTTGGTTGGACCTTCAACAACGGTGCGCATCGTTGATTCGCTCATAAAGCCTCCTTGCTATATTTCATATAATGGAATTAAATATTTCATATTTTAGAATATAAAATTAAGCTAGTACTGTATGGATGATTAATCAATAAAAATTTCAAATAGCGAAACAAACGATATTTAAAATCTCACCATCGAGAACCCATCGCTGAAGGGCGAACTCAAGGAGGAAGGATGCAGACAACAACACAACAAAGACCAGATATCCTGGTGTCTGCCAGGGAAGTATTTGGTATCGACACCCGCTTACGGGTTCCTGCATTCTCAGCAGGTAATGAGCTGGTGCCTAAAATCGATCCTGAATACGTGTTCAATCCCGACGTCACCATGGCTATCCTTGCTGGCTTCACATACAACCGACGAACTCTGGTTCAAGGGCTTCACGGCACGGGCAAATCCATCCACATAGAGCAGGTTGCAGCCCGGCTAAACTGGCCTTGCATGAGAGTTAACCTGGATGGGCACATCAGCAGGCTGGATCTGGTAGGTAAAGACACCCTCGTCGTCCGTGAGAACAAACAGATAACAGAATTTCAAGATGGCATTTTGCCTTGGTCAGCCACCCGTCCTATTGCTCTGATCCTCGATGAGTACGATGCGGGCAGGCCTGATGTCATGTTTGTTATTCAGCGTTTGCTTGAGAAAGAGGGAAAGCTTGTCTTGACGGATAAAAACCGGGTAATCGAACCACACCCGTCATTCCGACTCTTTGCAACAGCCAACACGGTGGGGTTGGGGAATTTGCAGGGTTTGTATCATGGCACTCAGGTGTTAAACCAAGCCCAGATTGACCGATGGAACCTTGTTGTCACGCTTAATTACCTGGCGCCAGAAACCGAAGCCGATATTGTCCTTGCGCGTGTTCCTTCTAAAAACACAGAACGGGGGCGAAAACTCGTTGCCCAAATGGTCGAAATCGCCAACCTGACACGCAGCGCCTTTTCAACCGGCGATATCTCTACGCTGATGTCTCCACGAACGGTGATCACCTGGGCAGAGAATTGCGAAATATTCACCGATCCCAAGGTTGCGTTTCGCCTCACTTTTCTCAACAAATGTGACGAAGCCGAGTGGCCATTAATTAACGAGCTCTATCAACGCTGCTTCAACGAAGAGGCGCTGGATGATGCTGTTTCACTGACTGGCACGGAAAAATGAAAAAAAGCATCCTCAGCGAACCACCACTTTTCACCCGCGCTGAGCAGCACAGGCGCGAGCTGACACTGGCAACCATTCGCTCTGAGACAGGCAATCCTGATCTCAGGTTCCGGGGAGAACATCTTTACCAAGGGCATACTTTTATACCGATAGCAGCCTCCCACCTTCAGCCCCATGACTTTTGCGATGATATTCAGGCGCTTCGTGGGCGTGCCGATGCCATTTCTGCACGCCTTATGCTGAGTGATGTAAAAGTCCATCAATCAGCAATGCCAGTCGATCCTATCGCACGCATGCTCTTTGATCTGCTGGAGCAATACCGCACCGAAGCCCTGTATGGCCAAAGCCATCAGCTGGGCGTACGAGAAAATCTTCGCTACCGGTTTGACACCTGGAGTCAACAGGTGCTGCATGCAAACCTTACTGAATCCAGACTCGGCATTCTGATATTTACGGTGATCCAAACCGTCCGATCACGCCTTTTTTCAACACCTGTAGACTCAGAGATTGAAAATACCATCGAAGCCACACGCGCCGGGATCGTATCCGATATCGGCGCTGAACTTTCCGGTCTTCGCCGTCATATTGCATCTCAAAAAAACTATGCTTCCTTTGCTTTAATGCTGTCCGAGAAAATATCAAAAATGATCAATAAGAGTGAGTGGAACGATGGGAAAGACGAAAAAACACAACAACGATTCAACGCCTTCCCCCTGTTACTCAGCACCGATATCGAGACTGACAACACCGGCGCATCAGCCCATGGTGAAAACAATTCGTCATTTGAGGCAAACTTTCCCTCTTACCAGGTATTTAATCGTGAATTTGATACTGAGATCGATGCGTGTACCTTGATCAGAAAAGCGCAGCTGGAAGCATTCCGTGCATATCTTGATAAGCGCTTTAACCATCTGGGGCTTAACGTGCGGGAAATGGCCCGGCGGCTGTTGCTCTGTTTAAGTCAACCGACACGGGATGGATGGCAATTTGATGAAGAAGAAGGGCATATCGACGGAAGCCATCTTACCCAGGTCGTCTCGTCCCCTATGGAGAGGCGTATTTTCGTCAAAGAACGTTTCATTAACAAACCTGATTGCGCAGTGTCGATATTGATTGACTGTTCCGGCTCCATGAGGCAACACATTGAAAACATTATCCATCTTGTGGATGGATTGATCAGGGCACTCGGCCTCGGAGGTGTGAGTACAGAAGTGCTGGGATATACCACCAATACGTGGCATGGTGGCCGTCCTTATAAACAATGGCTTACGACAGCTCAAACGCCGATGCCCGGCAGAATGAATGAGATTTGCCATCTCATTTTTAAAGATGCCGCGACAGATTGGCGGCAAGGCTCCAGACATATCGCAGCGCTGATGAAAGGAGACATTTTCCGTGAGGGTATCGATGGCGAAGCCATCGAATGGGCATGTTCAAGGTTACAGCAATCAGACGCATCAAAACGTATCTTGCTGGTTCTATCTGATGGCAGCCCAATGGACACAGCAACCCATCTAGCCAACGGTGACGCCTATCTGGACAATCACCTCAAACAGGTGATCACCAGCAGGGAAAAACAGGGAGACAGCATTGCAGCAATCGGTGTCGGCGTGGATCTCAGCCGCTTCTACCCGCTTAGCTTAACCCTGGATAACGATTTTCAACCCGATAGCACAACGTTCAACGACATCATTGCACTTATCAGTGCATTGGTAAGGAAGAAACCAGAAACAAAACACCATTGAGAGAGGTTGCAACAACAACTGCCCGATTTACAGAAGCCAAGTTATCCGCAAATACAGGGTGCTAAATTTCATTTTCCAAGATGATTTGTTGTCATTTTCAAGAATTCTGATATACATGTGTGTATATAAGGAAGGTATAGCCATGAAAACCCAGAATAAATCTAACATCAAGGTTGTGGACGGCGACACGCCGACTCTGCGCTTATTTTCTTTGTTGGAACTCATTGCCCAAAAAGATGCGTTTTTTTCACTTCAAGATCTTACTGAAGAAACCAGTATCCCAAAACCTTCATTGCACCGAATGCTCCAACAGTTGGAAAGCGCAGGCATCATCCAGCGTGATGGCGATGAACGCCATTATGGCAAAGGGGCAAGATTGCGTCATTTGGCAGAAAATGTGCTGTTAAATTCAACAACCCATAGCGCCAGACACCAAGTGCTAAGCCAGTTGCGGGATGAAGTTGGAGAAAGCTGTAATCTCACTTCCCTGTCTGGCGGAGAGGTCATTTATGTTGACCGCGTTGAAACAGAAGCGCCGCTGCGTTTCCATTTACACCCAGGCTCGCGGGTACCGGTCCATTGCTCAGCAACGGGCAAGCTATTTTTGGCAAACATGACACCGTCACAACGCCGCAGACTTCTAGGCAATTCGGACATGACAGCCTTCACCGAGAAAACCATTACTGATATTCCGTCTTTGGAAAAAGAATTGGAAAACGTCAGAATGTGTGGTTATGCCATCGACAATGAAGAATTCCTGCCCGGCTTGCTATGTGTAGCAGTCTTGGTTCCTTCAAAACGTGGAAGATCGAACCTGGCTGTCGCTATCCAAGCACCGATCATGCGACTAAAAGCAGAACAGGCCTTACATTTCTTGCCAGCCCTGCAAAGAGCTTCCCAGGCATTTGCCAAGATTGAAGAAGAAAGCTGGGGGGAGTAAAATGAAGGCCTACCCAAGCTCACCTAACACCCAAGCACATACTTCCGTTGTGGTCAACTTTTCCAATTTTACCACGGAGAGATTGTAGCCTCTGATATGCGTCAACAGTGCGGGTAAATGGGCGACAATATTTTCATTGCAGGACATATAGAGACGTTTACTGGTTTCAACAGCAACATCAACCAGTTTTAACAGATCACTGGTTTTCAGCAGATGGGCATCATCAACCGCGATAAACGGGCAGTCACGCTCATAGATAGCCCTCCATTCTACTTCTGTAATCGTGGTGTCACCGCCGCAGTACGCAAGCTTGGCTTTAGCAATATCAACAGTAAATGGTGTGTCGCCGTACTGTTCAACGAGAAATTTGGTTTTACCTGACCGGTTTGGACCTACGATAAGACTGATGTCATGAAGCTTGAGTTGGTTTTCGACTTTGTGCCAGAGCATGTTTTCCCTATATGCAACTGAATACGTTTGAAGAAAGTTTATCTTATTCGTATTTCATGTATACCCAAACAGCATGAAGTTGAGTTATGCATGTCTAATTTAACAACCCTTTCCATTATCAAAACGAGACTCAGATAGCCATCTTTGTCTCGTTTTGAAGCCCAAATGCCTCACAACAGATGAGGCATTTTACCGGAAATGTTTACTGAAATTCTTCTCCGGCAGCGGCAACAAAAGCCATCTCAACCAGATAATCCGGATCAGCCAACTCCGCTTTCACACACGCGCGACTTGGTGCAGTGCCAGGCTCAAACCAGTTATCCCACACTGCATTCAGCGCTGGCAGGTTGTCAAAATCCGTGATGTAGATTGTCACAGACAGGATACGGGTTTTGTCTGATCCAACACTCGCCAGCATTTCTTCTGCCTGTGCCAGAACCTGCTCAGTCTGACCTTTGATATCTGCATTCAGATCACTTTCAGGTACTTCAACGAAGTGTGCAATGCCATTGAATACGGTGACATCTGACCAGCGGTTTGTCGGATTAATTCGATGTATTTTCATTGAGCTACTACCAGATTAAGTTCGATATCACATAGTAACAGAATCTATTTCTTTGCGTCATCACTATTATCACGTCTATTTATTGGGACAAACTAAAATAAACACGTTATCCCTTCTGTTTTAATTATGACCCATGTAAAACATATTTACTCTCAATCAAAATCTCAAAACACCATAATCAAAATAAAGCATTGTACATGTGTTAAGTGCTCAGGTACGATATTTAAAAACAGTACAAAACAAGGAAAAGTAAAATGAAGCTTTCTACATCTTCAGTTATTTTAGCATTCACTTTAATACCTTCGCTTTCTTTTGCTGCAAATAAATATACCGTGGATTCTGATGCGTCTTCGATCAGTTTCGCTACCATCAAAAAATCGTATATCGTAGAACCAGCAACACTCGGTGGTATTAAAGGCAATGTTGATGAAACGGGGCATTTTAGCATTACTGTCCCATTTTCTTCATTATCCACAGGTATTCCTATCCGCGACGAACGTCTAAACGATCTTTTCTTTGAAACGAAAAACTTCCCAATGTTAAGCGTGGAAGGCACCGTCTCTATGTCCGATTTGGACAAATCTAATGCGCTGTTACAGCAAGCCATTCCAGCCAAAGTAACCTTGTTTGGGAACACCCAAGATGTCACGTTGAATATGAATATTATTAAATCAGAGGATGATATATTCGCATTCACTTATAAACCTGTCATTATTAATGGTGCTACATTCGGTATCCCTGAAGAAAATCTTAAGAAAGTTGCTGAAACCGTTGGAAATATCGCTATTTCTGATACTGTGCCTGTGAATGTCAACTTGATATTTAGAGAAAAATAAATCGAAATTAAATATTCCAAGCTATTTAAGCATACTTAGGAATAAAATACATTTCTGTATAGAATAAAAGAAGCCAGCAACTGCTGGCTTCTTTCTTTATTTCATGCTGTTAGTCCAAGCAACCAACCTCTGAATTCAATCATCTTCAGGTCATTTGTCTATCTGGTGACGGCCACTAACGCATCTGCCAAATAGTTAATACGTGACTCAGTCAGGCCTGCCACATTAATGCGGCTGTCACCCACAACGTAGATGCCAAACGTTTCACGCAATCTGCAAACTTGCTCTTGGGTCAGCCCCAACATAGAGAACATGCCTTTGTGTTGTTTGATAAAATCAAAACGGTTGTCGCCAGTGCGCGCTGCCAGTGCCGCACTTAACCCTTTACGCAAGGTCACGATACGGCCACGCATTGCATCAAGTTCTTCTTTCCATTGTTTGGTGAGATCATCACTGGTCAGGATCGTTTCCACAATGGCGGCACCATGATCAGGTGGCATGGTGTAGGTCGCACGCGCCAACTGGAGAATACGGCCTTTGGCATTCTCCGCTTCCTGGGCATTTTTTCCAATCACTATCGCAGCCCCCGTACGTTCACGGTACAAACCAAAGTTCTTTGAGCAAGACGTTGCGATTAACATTTCTTCCACCGAATCTGCCAGCAGGCGAAGGCCATAGGCATCCTCTTCCAATCCATCCCCAAAGCCCTGATAGGCAATATCAACAAACGGAGTGAAACCCTTTTTCTGCGCCAGTTGATTGATGGCCTGCCAATGTTCAGAACGGATATCCGCACCGGTAGGGTTATGGCAACACCCGTGCAGCAACACCACATCATCAGGGCCCGCTGTAGCGAGCGTATCCAGCATGGCATCGGCATCAACCTGTTTAGTTTCAGTATTAAAGTACGGGTAAAACTTTACGGTAAGGCCTGCAGCTTCCATAACAGGCTTATGGTTGACATAACTTGGGTTGCTGATCCATACCGTAGAAATGGGCTTGGCCAGATACATCAAGTCTGCCAGCATACGCAAAGCACCGCTTGCCCCCGGCGTTTGAACCGCAGCACTACGCGTGTATCCATCGGTACCTTTCAGAAGCAAATCGATCATTGCCTTGTTATACACTTCGCTGCCTGCAAGACCGACATAGCTTTTGGTCGTTTGGGTATCAGCCAATTGGCGTTGCGCAGCTTTTACCGCCTGCATAATCGGTGTTTGTCCCTCACTGTCTTTATACACACCAATACCAAGGTCCATTTTGTCGGTGCGCGTGTCTTCACGAAAAGCGACGGATAGAGACAAGATAGGATCCTGTTGTGCGGGAGAGAGCAAATCTAACATTCGATAACTTCCTTATTAAACGACAATATCTGGATTACATTACTAAAAGTTCAGCGCCACGCAACTAAAAAAGCGCAACGTATGACCTGTTGCGCTTTTGGCGGTAATATCGCCAAACAAGGGGTTATTTTTTGAGTTTTTCTGGTTTTGGCTGCACATATTTTCGGCTGACATCAACCACCGCAACCCCCTTCAAATACGTACGACCAAGCAAGACAGGATAATTCAGATGATGCCTGTCACGCAGGGTAAACTCTGTATTTTCGGTAAAATCACCAATGGTGATAGGCATCTCAACCACATAACGACGATCATAACCTTGCGCGCTGGATTGAATGATACGTACTGTCCTGACAACCGGGAGCCTGATTATATTACTCTTCTTATTGTCATGCGCCAGACGGAAACTGACCCACTCTTCACCATCATGCTCAAACTCCTGAATATCAATGGCACTGATTGAAGAGGTTGTCGCGCCGGTATCGATACGTGCTTTGGCAACCACATCAATAATATCTACCCTCACCCACTCTTTTTCACCCATCACCAGTTTACCGTCAGGGAGGCGCTCATAATCCTGAGAGGCCTCGTTGGGCTGGGCAAAAGAAAATGGACTGAGGATAATAAGTAGAAAAAAAGCTGCAATACGCTGTTTCATTGCGGAGTCCTTATAGTTAAAGCAAATGCAAAGGCGTGGACAATGTGGAGTTACAAAAACGGTTGATTGTTACGTCAGGTTAGCTGAGCTTACTAAGTGTTAACTTCCCCAGAGGTGAGAATAACAGAACGACGCCGCAATTAAGCGGCGTTGGTGAAGCATATTAAATGATCGGAAGGCGTTTGTTAACGTGACGTCAAACGGTGAACAACCTGGTTGGCACTTCCCCGCCAGGGAAGCGAGGGATCGGCCAATGCCTGTTCAAACTTTCCATCTACCAGCACATCGATGTATGACACCACCTCCTGCTGTGCCTCACTCAGGCTCGCCAGCGTATACCCCGTCCACATCCAGATATCTTTGCCTTCGCATTCTGCTTTTACGCGCTGAACCAGTTTCAACACACTGGGCAAGTTCGCAGGAAATAAAGGATCGCCGCCACTGAGCGACAATCCACGGCGCTTAATACGAGTGTCATTCAGATCGGCAATAATGCGATCTTCCATCTGCTGGTCAAACGGCTCGCCAGATGAGGGCGACCATGTACTTTGGTTATAACACCCCCGACATTGGTGCTCACACCCTGAGACAAACAGAGTGCAGCGAGTCCCTTCACCGTTAACCACATCGACAGGATAGTATTGGTGGTAGTTCATTTTCATTCACTTACATATGTTTAACGCGACGTTTCACCTCTTCTTGCTTCCCGTCGTTAAACGGGCGCGCATCCGGGCTGCCCAGATAGCCGCATACGCGGCGGGTTACGGACACTTTGGTCGAATCATGGTTGCCACAGCGTGGGCACACAAAGCCTTTACTTGAGCAATCAAATTCGCCGGTAAAACCGCATTCATAGCATTCGTCAATCGGCGTGTTAGTCCCGTAGTAAGGCACACGCTCGTAGCTGTAATCCCACACGTTTTCCAGCGCTTCGATGTTGTGTTGGATATTCGGGTATTCGCCGTAACAGATAAATCCGCCGTTTGCGATCGCAGGATACGCCATCTCAAAATCAATCTTGTCGTACGGATTCACTTTCTTTTCTACATCGAGGTGGAAACTGTTGGTGTAGTACCCCTTATCAGTCACCCCATCAATCACACCAAACTCTTTTGCATCAATTTTGCAAAAACGGCTACACAGGTTTTCACTTGGCGTGCTGTACAGGCTGAAGCCGTAGCCAGTTTCTTCTTTCCAGCTGTCTGTTGCAGCTTTCAGGTGTTTAACGATATCCAACGCTTTCTCGCGAAGGACTTCTGAGTCATAAACATGTTCTTCGGTGCCGTACAGTGCATTAATGGTTTCATGAATACCGATGTAGCCGAGGGAAATCGACGCGCGGCCATTTTTAAAGATTTCGCTGATATCATCGTCCGGGTTCAGGCGAACGCCGCATGCCCCTTCCATATACAGGATCGGTGCAACACGCGCTTTCACCCCCTGCAGACGGGCAATACGGGTATCCAGCCCTTCTCGTGCCACGGCCAACACTTCATCCAGCAGTTTGTAGAAGTTTTTTTCACAACCATTGGCACGAATGGCAATGCGTGGCAGGTTAATTGACACCACGCCAAGGTTGTTGCGGCCTTCATGGATCAGTTCACCGTTTTCTTCGTATGCAGACAGGAAGCTACGACAGCCCATCGGCGTTTTGAACGAGCCCGTCACTTCAACCACACGATCAAAGTTCAGGATGTCCGGATACATGCGCTTGGACGCACATTCCAATGCAAGCTGTTTGATGTCGTAGTTTGGCTCACCTGCTTTCAGGTTCAGGCCCGATTTCAGGCTAAACACCAGTTTCGGGAAGACGGCGGTTTTGCGGTTTTTGCCAAGACCAGCAATGCGGTTGCGTAAAATGGATTCTTGAATAAGGCGCGCAGACCAGGATTCACCCAGACCAAAACCGAACGTCACAAATGGGGTTTGTCCGTTTGCGGTGTGTAGGGTGTTGACTTCATATTCCAGCGATTGAAATGCGTCATAACACTCTTTTTCCGTGCGGGCACGGGCATAGGCTTCGGCATTGGGAATATCCCATTCGCGTGCGACCATCAGGTGCTTTTCGTAGCTGATTTCGACATACGGCGCCAGAACTTCATCAATACGGTTGATGGTGGTGCCACCGTAAATATGGCTCGCTACCTGCGCGATGATTTGTGCAGTAACGGCGGTGGCAGTCTGGATTGATTTCGGGGTATCGATTTCCGCGTTCCCCATCTTGAAACCATGAGTCAGCATATTTTCAAGGTCAACCAACATGCAGTTGAACATCGGGAAAAACGGTGCGTAATCCAGATCGTGATAGTGAATGTCACCCTGCTCATGGGCACGCACGACATTTTTCGGCAGCATGTACTGCTTGGCGTAATGTTTCGCAACAATACCCGCCAGCAAATCACGCTGGGTTGGGATCACCTTACTGTCTTTGTTCGCATTCTCATTGAGGATGTCTGAGTTGGTTTGTTCAACCAAGCCCCGGATCTCGTTGCTCAAACGGCTTTTTTTCTCGCGAATGCTGTCACGGTCGTGGCGGTACTCAATGTATGCACGCGCCACGGCTTTGTAAGGGCCGGCCATCAGATGGTTTTCTACGGCATCCTGAATCTGGTGGATATCCACCTCTTCATCGCGCATGAATTGCGCCAGAACGCCATCTGCAACGGCTGCTGCGTAAGCTTCATCCATGTCTTCTACTGCAAACGCCGCACTCATAACTGCATCTTTAATACGTTGGCGCTCGAAAGGTACGCGGCCTCCATCGCGTTTGATGACAACAGGTTTCACAAGTAGCTCCTCAAAAAAACGGCCCTATTCAGTGCAGGGAGAGAAAGACGACACAACCACAGTTTCATGGTCGGTGTAAGTATGGAAACGTAGCCAGCTATATATCCCGAAAAACGCGTAATTTCACGTTAATTGACCGATATCAAACAAGGATTACGCAAAATCCTCACGGCCTGCATACAAATGTGAATGGCGTCAACAAATACCAAATATGGGTAAATTTAAAGCTAAGACTACAATATGTGGTGCATTAGACCGCTGGGATGCCTTTGATACTTTGATTTAGATCATGGCTAGGGGGCATGCGATTTTTATCTATTCGATTAGTGTGGACGACCTTCAATAAATGAAAAAATAGCGCTCCAAATTGCTACTGATAACGCAAAATATTCACCTCACAAAAACAGCGAGAAACCATATGCACTACTATGCTTGCGATAGTCCTGAGTTTTCTCGCTTCCAACATAAGAACAATCGCTTATCTGCCATTTCATGAATTCAGCATACGTACCACGTCGCCAAACCATGTTCAGCCGATCGTCCAGGATCGGGTTTGGTGTTGTTGTCCCTGTGTTATTTCTTTTTCACGCAATAGCCGCACACGCTTCACTTTCCGTTGCGACGTGGAATATGGAATGGCTGAGTGACAAGAATGACATGATACAAGGCCAGCGAACGGCGGATGATTATTTGATGATGCAGACTGTCTCATCGATCATTGACGCAGATCTGGTGGCATTTCAGGAAGTCGACAGTGAAGCATCACTGTCCAAGGTACTCAATCCCACGGCATACGATTTTTACTTTTCGGATCGCACTAAACATTTCAACCACAGCCGTCGCAGTCACCAGTTTACGGGCTGGGCAGTAAAGAAAGGTATCAAGGTGGTTGACCACGAAGACTACCAACCGCTGGGCTTACCGACATTTCTCTCCCGAGGTAACTTGAGATATGGCGCGTATATCGAGGTGAAAAGGGAAAACCAACCTCCCTTGCACTTGCTGTCAATCCACCTGAAATCCGGCTGTTTCGAGACCCCAATCCGCCGGAATAACAGCTGTAAAAAACTGGTTCACCAGATTGAAGCACTTTCTGTCTGGATAAACGCCCGACTCAAACTCGGTCAGGAGTTCATTATTGCCGGTGATTTCAACCATTACCTGAACGAGGAAAACGAGTGGGTCTGGAAGCAACTGATCAAAGATGTGGGTGATGACAACCTGGTGAAGCTGACCAAAGGCACACTGGCTAAATGTAAAGCCCGAAAATACAATTACCGCACTAAGCGCTGGGAGCACGTGGTATACCAAAAACTGATCGATCACATCATCGCGAGCAAAGGTGCGGTGTCAGCGTTGGATCCGCCACAAGCCAGACAATATCAGTATTCCTATCACGCTGTTGCCACTTACCGACTATCAGATCACTGCCCGATAGTGGTTGATTTATGATTTAATGAATCCATATCACGTTCTGCAAAACAAAACTCCCCTTTTAACACCGCGATCATTTTGTGCTGACTTTCTACTGACACAATAGGCACAAGTCCTGTCTACAATAGCGGTAAACGAGAAAGACGGAATACCATCATGGAATACTTCAAAGCCCCTTTGCTTGCAGCTTCCCTTCTTTTCGCCCTGCCTACCCATGCTGCGCCAGAGCTTGTCCCTGCAACCTTGCTGGCATATGGCCATTATGAAAAAGTTGAAGAAATCACCATCTCGGGTGATATCAATAAAAGCATCGTCAATTTGGCAGAAAACAGGCTGACCGATAATGAGGCAGATCTGTTTGTTATCGACGAAATCAGTGAAGACATTGAGCGCAATATGCTGGTATTGAATGTGTCACTGTACAACGATCTCAATCAGGGTATCGTGACAATCAAATAAGTATTACTGCCAGCAAACACGGTTTTAGTGCCTGTCCTTTCGTTGTAGAATCCCGGCACGTGAAGGACAACAATAAAACATAAATGACTACTGGCACTTTGAGCAAAATGAAAAGCACGCTGGATAACGGCGTGAAATACGTTCTTCCCGTTGGTGACGCAGAGATAGACCTCAATGCACTGATTGGAAAACGCCTAACCCTGACCTATACCGGCAATATATATTGCGACGCCTGCGGCATCAAAACCAACAAGAGTTTCAGCCAGGGACACTGTTTCCCCTGCACGAAACGCCTTGCACGTTGCGATATATGTATTCTGAAACCGGAGACCTGCCATTTTGCCGAAGGGACATGCCGTGAGCCTGAATGGGCTGGACAGTTTTGTATGACTGACCACGTGGTGTATCTTTCCAACACCTCTGGCCTAAAAGTCGGTATTACCCGTGCCAACCAGATCCCAACCCGCTGGGTCGATCAGGGTGCAACCCAGGCTTTGCCTATTCTGAAAGTCAAAAGCCGCCATTTGTCAGGTTTGGTTGAAATCGCGATTGCGGAGTTTCTGGCAGACAAAACCAACTGGCGCGCAATGCTGAAAGGTGACAATGTTGAACTGGATTTGCATGAAGAGGCACGTCGCCTGCTGCCACAAATTGATGCCCGGATTTACAGCCTGCGCCTCCAATACGGCTATGATGCTGTTGAGCCAATCAAACATGACATTGTTGATATCAGCTATCCGGTTGACGCATTCCCAACCAAAATTACATCGCTGAATTTTGACAAAAACCCTGTGGTGTCAGGGATTTTGCAAGGCATTAAAGGCCAATACCTGATATTTGACACTGGCGTGATTAATATCCGCAAATTCACCAGCTACGAAGTGACTGCAGAATACTAGATAAAAAGCCCTCGCCATTGCAGCGGGGGCTTTCCTTTTATTTTGGCTATTTTAAAACCGCTTTCCATCCCATCAGCTTTTCCTGCCTACGCATTGCCGGCGAGCACCATAAATAACAGCATGATAAGTCCTTTCACCATACTTCCTTCTATCGTTTGATAGCGATTCCTGTTGCCTCAGAAATCGCAATAAGATTTTCTTGTGATCCTAATGTCAGGCTCCAGTTTACTGTCCCGCCATTGGCCACCAGCATACAAGGTGCGCCAAGCAGGGTAATATCATCCGTTTGCGCTTGAAGCGTCATTTGATGCTCCTGAAACTTCACCATTACCTCATGTGCGGTGGCAATCACTTTACCGCCCGGAATACTGATTACCATGGTGATTTTCCTTTGTGCTGGAGTACAGCCATCGTCAGACGGCTGGTACACACCAAACGGCCCCGCTCATCGGTGATCTCAATCTGCCATACCTGGGTTGTGGCTCCCAGATGAACCGCTTTCGCTGTGCCGGTAACAAACCCCGAGCGCATCGCACGAATATGGTTGGCATTAATGTCCAGACCAACACAGTATTTGTTTTCTTCCACTGCCATATTGGCTGCCAGCGAGCCCAGTGTTTCGGCAAGGACGACAGACGCACCACCATGCAACATACCAAGGGGTTGATGGGTGCGGGTATCTACCGGCATCGTGCCTGTCAGGCTGTTGTCATCAAATGCAGTATATTCAATCCCCAAATGCTCAACCAAGGTGTTTTTGGAGGTGGCGTTGAGGCTTTCCAGCGAGATCGTTTTTTTCCAGATAGACAAAATGGATCCTTACGGCGTTTTGCTGATTTTTAACTATTATCTTTGTTGCTGATTTCTTTCGCCACTGCCATTTATCTCAACTATGACAATACTGCGAATGACGAAGCGAAGATCTCGACAGTCTTATGGTTTAATTTGCGTCTGTAAATACTTTAAGATATCTACCCAAGCGATAAAGGGCTTAAAAGGATACTAAATGAAGCTCAACAGGATAAAAACCATTCTTGCTACCGCATTGCTGAGTGCCTTGGTGGCGGGTTGCACCACGTCCCCAACTGGGCGCAGCCAATTTATTTTGGTGTCAGGTTCGGAAATGGCAACACTGGGCACTCAGTCTTTCTCTGAACTGAAAAAGAACGAGAAAATCAGTACAGACAAAAAGACCATCCAATATGTACAGTGTGTAACTGATGCCATTTTGCAAGTCACACCGCCACAACCTGACTTTGATAAATGGGAAGTAGTCGTATTCGACAGTGATCAAGTGAATGCCTTTGCCTTGCCGGGCGGGAAAATCGGGGTGTATACCGGCCTGTTGAAGGTCGCCCGGACGCAAGATCAGCTCGCGTCTGTGATTGGCCATGAAATCGGCCATGTAATGGCTAATCATGGCAGCGAACGCGTTTCCAGTTCACTGGCCGCAAACAGCGCCCTGCAAATCACCAGTGTGGCGCTTGGCGCGGCAGGCTCGCAGAATGCTGACCTGATCATGGCAGGTCTGGGATTAGGGGTGAACGTAGGTGTGTTACTGCCCTTTAGCCGGACCCATGAATCAGAATCTGATTTGATTGGCGTGCAGTTAATGAATAAAGCGGGCTTTGATCCAAACCAGAGCGTGGCACTGTGGCGCAATATGGCAAAAGCCTCCAAAGGCGCGCCGCCAGAAATTCTTTCCACACACCCTTCCCACGACACACGGATTTCTGACCTGAAAACAGCCATCAAGCAACTACCGCCGCCAACGCGAAGAGCACCCAATTGCGGCAGTCCCAACCTGTTTGGGTAACCAGCCAAATAAGAACGTAGCCGGCAATAACGCTGGCTTCGTCTTTAAGATATCTGGAAATAACGGTTATTGGGAGGCTAGCGCCTCGCCGGTAACGTCAGCTACTGAGATAAACATATGTTGCGCTTCACCACGCAGATTGACGATGGGGTTAAGCGTGACATTCTGGTACATATAACTGGCCTGCCCGGTGATAGGACGCACATTCCGGCAATGGAACAGGTAAGGACGCTGTTTCCACACCACAAAACTGCGGCATTTTAATTCAAAGACCGGGCGACACTTTGCCCGAAACCAGGCTTCGGGGATCTCCGGAAACACAGTGAACAAAGATTGACCTTTGACTTTATTAGGGTGCCTGCCCGTGTGGTGAACCATAAAGCCGTTCCACATATGGATAGTGAAATCACGGTCGACAACAATCAAGCCCATGTCGATATTCTGAACCATATCGACCATCCAGTTGAATTGTTCAAATTCTGGTGAGTCAATCATGGTTACTCCTCATCATCCATCAGGTACGCCAGTTTTGCATCAAGCAGTGGCAAAGATTCATCCACCAGCAATAGCAATAAATCGCACTTAATATGAGTGCCATCAATGGCATAGCTCACTTCAATGGTGACCGTTCGCTTCCAGGTGCCATGCATTTTCTCAACCAGCTTATCAACGGATTGGTGTTGACCGATAATCACAGGATAGCTCTGGGCAAACACCAGCCCTGCCTGCTCGCCAATCCCTGATAAAAATGCAGAGATCAAGACATTGCTGACATCCACCAGCACTTCAAGGTCATTATCAACACTGCCATCATCTGGGTAATCCAGAATGCCAAGCAAATCATTCATCGAAGAGTCTGATATCAACATGAGTGCTTCGCCCGCGATTCCCTCGCCGCTGAAACCCTGGCAGATACCGTTTATGTTGTCGTTGTTCGCCAGATGCTTGATGGTCATGGTGAGCTCACTGACTTCAAGCACGTTCACCTGGGGTAAGGGCATATGGACAAAAACATCGAAGTAACGGGCCAGTGAATCTGCGGCACGCCCCATAGCAACATTTACCACTTCCAGATACATTTCACGCCGGCCAATTTTCATGTCCAACGCAGGTTGCGTGGGTTCATCCGTGGGTGAAGACGGTGCATTGCCTGTGAAAGAAACCAGAAGCTGCGCCAGATTTTCCTGACTGATAGGCTTTCTCACAAAGGCTTTGGCCCCCAGGGAAAGTACCCTTTCCTGAGCTTTGGGCTGAATATCACCGGAAACAACAAACACAGGCACATTGATATTGTTTGTGCGCATCATTTCCAGTGTTTCGAATCCATCCATCTCTGGCATGGTGAGATCTAAAAACATGACATCGAAATGGGAAGCCTGGAGCTGTTCGATAGCAATTTTGCCATTTTCCGCGAACGTCACATCGGCATGGATAGTGCTTGGCAGCGATCTGGCCAGCTGCTTTCTGGCCAGTGCAGAATCGTCGGTGATTAATACTCGGGTTGTCAAAATTTCTATCCCTAATTCCGGCGGCAGTTACTCATGGTTGGCGTAAGCAAGGCAAAGAAATATAACGTAATTTGCAAAGCAACGAGCCTTACTTCCATAAGCATAGTTGCTAAACATGCCTAATGGTTTTAAAGATAAAAAATTAAATCGGGTAGGAATCTCCGCGAAATGAATGTGTCCGCCTGCTACACGGTCAAGGCTGTTCTTCTGGAAGTGGCATATTGCCAAAGGCAGAAAGCGCCCGCTTCACTTTATCCAGTTCCGCACTCAAATCATCAAACTGCTCGATCATCGCATCATTTTGGGATTTCAGTTCATCGAAGTTGTCGCAATCGGTCTGGGAGACCTTATTCCATGAGTCGCCTTTTTTGAACTCGGCGCAGGCTTGCTGACTGAGCTCCAGCTTGTGTGCACCTTTGAGGATTTTTTCATTGAGCTCATTGATCGCTTCGGTCAGGCGATGACGCTCCGCATATAGCTGGTCGGCGTCCTTTATCCGATTTTTCAGCTGCATAATCGCAACTGATTGTTTTTCTGTCTGCTTTTTCCATTGATCAGCCTGCTCGGTATATTTTCGGGCTTTTTCATCAAGCTCGGCTTTCAGACTGACAATCTCTGCCGCTTTGGTATCAAGTTGTTCAGTTAACAGAGCAGCCTTCTCCCCGGCCTGCCGGTTTGACGCCTCAAGCTGGGTGATGTGTTGTTGCGCCTCATTCAGCTCTGACTGGCTTTGCGCCAGTTCTGCCTGGGTATCCCCTAGCTCAGATTGGGTATTACCTTCAGCAGAAGACCAATGGTTGGATGTTACTAAGCCACCTAAAACCAGCCCAGCAACAAACAGTAATGCCCCTTTTTTATTTGCATCTGTCATTGAGTATTCCTCGCACCGGTTATACTGGCAAGCACCATTGCTTGTCCCCCGAAAACTGCCTTCATGATAGACCATGATGGCAGTTGTTCGTGTTAGCGTAAGGAAAAAAGTCGTTGAATTTCGGTTGTTTGTTCAAGGTTTAGTCAAGATAACATCACTTTTAGGTACACAGCAGCAGGCCAGTACCAGCCCCTCTTCTTTTTCCCCCAGGAAAAGGGCGGGCATATCGGGTTGCTCTACCTCTCCTTCTACCAACCTGAGCTTACAACAACCACACACACCAGCGCGGCAACTGTAATCGACAAACACACCAGCCTCTTCTGCCTGAACCAGAATGGGGCGCTGGTTTTCACCGCGGATAAATTCCCCCTCAATCGTAATGTTTACATCCATCGCGGGCGCATCATTACCCAGGGTTGGCGGCGTGAAGAATTCCTGATGACACTGAGCTTCCGGCACACCTAATGTTTCCAATAGGTGCATTGCCGACGCCATAAAGCCTTCAGGCCCACAGACAAAGACCTCGCGCTGGGTCAATTTTGGCAATAAAGCCAGGTGTTCCTGGCCCAAACGGCCAGACATTCCCTGCCATTTGTCAGAAGGTTGGCTGAGCAGCAGCATCACGTTCAGGCCCGGATTGGCCGCTTCCAGTGCCCTGAGCTCTTCTGCAAATGGAATATCCTGTTCTGAACGGCATTGGTGGAAGAAAATCACATCGTGAATGTCGTTGTTGTCTGCCAACGCGCGCAACATAGACATCATTGGCGTCACACCGCTGCCACCGGAAAGAAGCAATAACCTTTGACGCCTGGCGGGATCTTCATCCAGATGAAACTGACCATCGGGTTGTTGGGCTTTAATGTTTGTTCCTTCTGTCATGTGGTCGTGCAGCCAGTTTGAGGCCAAACCACCCTCGACACGTTTCACCGAAATAGCCAGTTTGTCTGGGCGGGTTGGAGAGGAAGACAAGGTGTACCGCCGATGGATGCGCTCACCATTGATTTCCAGTTCAACAGGAAGATGCTGGCCAGCTTTGTATTCCGGCAATGTGCCCTGCTGACAGGTAAACCAGAAGGTTTTTAAATCCCTTGCGACCTCTTCCACTTCACTGCAGGTCAATTGCATCTTTGGAATCGTATTGTCTTCATAGACTTCCGGCTCGCGGTATTCCAACACCTGAATCTCATCGTCGGTTGAAATAACACCTTCATTCAACGCAATCAGATTCATGCCGAAATTGACGTTGCCGTTTTTGTCGGTGCGGAACTGGCTCAATGTGGTGATTGGCTCACCATTGGCGCGAAAGCGGCCGGTATCCAAATCCAGTGTGGTAAACACACAACGGCTGCAAGGCTGGGCCACCTTGAAAGTGACTCCACCAATGCGGATTTTACCCCAGGTGTCTTCTTCAAAGGCTTCACAGCCTGATACCACAATGTTGGTGCGGAACTGATCCATCACGTGCTGGTCTGGCGAGCGCGCGTTCAGCGCCTCCAACGACGCCTCTGAAATCACCAGCAGCGGGAAACCATCCGCAAAGCTCACCTCAGTTTTGGCAGTTTGGGAATAACGCGGTGACGTCTCTTCCCCGGTAAACAACAGCTGTTTGTTGCCACCCAGCAAATGGCTGAACCAGGCATTCGCGGTGGAGGTGGTCGCGTAACCCAGAAATTCATCTTTCCACACGCCAGTTTGGATCTCATTCATTGAAAACTGGGCATATTTCAGCACCAACGGCGACATGGTGGGATGAGTCAACGTAATACCGTTAGACTGGATAGACACGGTCACTTCGGTCAGTTTGGGTTCGGTGCGGCCAGTGACCATTTTGCCGGTGCTGTCGGTGACCATAAAGCGCCGGTCGAAGCTGAGGCCGATTTTCTCTACCCATGCATTGGACAGTGATATGCCCTTTGCCGATTTCACTGGAAAAACATTTATCTGGCTGACTGTTGCGCTCACACTGACTCCTTTTTTGTTATTAAATAAATGTCAGTTCCGTATTGTACAGAGTCCTTCTGTTAAATCAGTAACAAACACACCGCCCGCCTGACACTATTCCTGTTTCGACGCGATGATCCGGTTGAGCCGATCTGGCTCACTGACCAAGGCAGGAAACTTAAGATACAGATGATGCAGGCAGGTCAGGCACAGAGCAATACAGTTGTTGGTTTTATCCCGGATTTCATCCGCATCCCACCAGGCTTCACCGGACAGGATGAGGTTCCAATCTTCCACCAAGCTTTCAGCCAGCGCTACCGCACCTTCCACATTGCCTTTCACCAACACATTCACGGCGTTGGCAACACTTTCAGCATGGGCACCTGCCCCAAAGATATTCCTCAATGCCAGAATAGCGTCCAGCAAACCATCGAGGCGATCAGGCTGTCGCGCCGCACTGAACAAGCGGCCAAAGGCTAACCGGATACCGGTTGAATCGGTGTCTTCCAGCAGCACGCTCCAGTTTTCCAGATCATCCAACACGGCGTTGGTAACAGAGACGGGCTCTTCTGCCTCTTTCACGGTATCAACTGTCTGTTTAGCACCTTCCAATGAGAAAGGATCGATATGCCATGCCCATTCCGGTGCAACAAACGGTGGGGTCTGGTCCAGAAAACACATCGCCATACAAAGCGTGATGTTTAATTCGGTGGCAACTTTGTCGTTTTCAGCATCCATCACATCGTCGGGCCACTCATCGTCTTCAAGCAAATCACCGACATTAATGGCATAGGCAAAGCCGGACTCCAACATAAACCCGCTATCTTTGCGTTTTGCCATCTGGCTTGGCTGTTGCAACACATATTCTGCAATCGCTGGCGTGTAGCGCCGCAGAGTTCCCCATCGGGTATCCAGCGCATCAAAGTCTACCAACGCTGCGTTTCTGAAGCCGACAAACAGCGGTATCTGTGCCACCTCACCGTCTGCCACACTGCGTGCAATTTCCAGCATTTCCAATACCGTTTCAACGAAGATATCTGCCGAAATTGGCCCGCGCACCCGCATCAGGTCGTAGCTGTTGATCAATAACGCTGCTGGCAATGAAGAAAGGGTAATAACACCTCGCCCTCCCTTGGAATCTGCATAGTGGCCGAAGGTTTCGCTGGGTTCATTGCCAATGGTTTCAAACACCCTTTCAAACGAATGATCTTCGATAAAATGCCGGAATAAGGCCTTATGCCCCGGCAGATGCATGATTGCCGCACTCAAATGGCCTGACGCGCGATAAAACAAGTGTGGGCGTGCGCCCGCTTTCACTAAAAACAAAGGATAGAGTTCTGCGGCGACCGCTGACAAGCTTCTGGCGAGAGGATCACTGATATTAACTGCAGGCGTTATACCGCCATTCTGGCGTCGCCAGACGGAGAAAATATGCTGTCCATTCTGAAGCACATGCGGCAGGCGATGGAAAAACGATTGTTCAATGTCCCCTTGCGCCACCGCGACGGAACGCATCTGGCGGCAAAGCTGGATATAGGAAGAAAGCGTCTCTTTTTGTTTGGTATTCAGCCGTCCCTGGTGTTGCAGCACTAACCGGGCATCAGACTCGGAAATGTTCAGGATATAGCTGACAACGCGATGCCCCATGGCTTTGACGAAATTCGGGATTGGTTCTTTTAACGGCATATCACCCCCAGCGTCAATCCTCTTCCGCAACACCCTATTCTGCGGAAGAATCGTTACCCAAACAGCTGTGACAGAAGGCCAGTGAATCTCTCTTTCCATCAAGGCAGGCTGTTTGGCGTTGTTATTGGTATGGTTATCGGCAGCGCGTTAGGAAAATATAGCAGGAAGCTGGTATTACTCTGCCACACCAATCCCCCGCAATACGAATTTGTTACGTCATTATAAAGGCTTATCCGACGCAATTTTTTTCAGCACCGACCACACTTTTTCCCCGGATGCGTGCAAACGTGACTGATACCGATAAGCGTAATACGCCACTTCACGAACATGGCACTGCTCGCCAATCACGGTTAGCCGGCCATCCCCCAGTTCCTGGCGAATAGAGAAATCCGGCAGCCATGCCACGCCCTGCCCATTGATGGCCTGCAGCTTTAGCATGTCTACCATCGAGGACAAAAACACGGTTCTGAGGTTAAGCACTGAACGCAGGGAATCTGTTTGCCTTCCCATATATGAGGCAGGGCTGTAGGCAAGCCAGGGGACAGGTATGTCGGATGATAGCGCAAACAGCGGCGCTCCCTTTTCATCGGTGGCGCAAACAGGCAACAAATCCGCATTCCCCACTTCAATGTAGTCAAACGGCGGAAGCTTAAGGTGCTCGTTTTCAAACGCGAGCAGCAAATCGCACTCCCCTTGCTGCAAGGCATCAACCGCCTCGTCCACGTTCATGGCCTCCACACTCAGCATGGGTAGCGTTTCCGGTGTAAAAGCACGCTGAATAGCCAGCGTCATGTCCAGCGCCAGCGAATGCGCGGAAGCAATGCGAACAACGCTGCCGTCGGAATAATTCAGGGCGGAAATCTGGCTGATCCCCTCTTCCATTTGATGCAACAGGGTTCGGGCGGTCACGCGGAAAATACGGCCACTGGCGGTCAGGGCTACAGGGGTTTGGGTGCGGTCGATAAGCTCTGCACCGACGGATTGTTCCAGCAAACGGATGCGGCGTGAGAATGCCGGCTGAGTGATATTACGAAGGGCCGCCGCAGACGAGAAATTCCGCGTCTCGGCCAGTGCCAGAAAATCGTCCAGCCATTTACTCTCAATATTCACATCCTGTCCTTCAGTCCATCTTTTTCTATCGGCATTTTAATGCCAGATAAAAATCAAAAACTGACCAATCTCACAATAATTAGCAAGTTTGATAACAAAATGGCATGACCAAATCAGAAATGGCATTTTTCCAGCCCTCCCTTTCAGCCCTATAGTGAATACATCAACAAAAGAACACTTACCGGAGACCGGAGAACCATGAACATCCCATCCCCCTACCTGCTGATGCTTGGTGAAAGCCATGATCCCCTTGCGATTAAAACGGCGCGCGGTATTCACTACTGGCGTCCGGAAAAATGCCTCGGCCAGCTTCGCCTGAATGATGGCGTACCCTCCCTGGGTCTTCCAGAAATGGATGCCAGGGAAGCAGTAGCGAAAGGCGCCAAAACTTTTGTATTGGGAACCGCCAATGCAGGGGGGATTCTGGCAGAACATTGGATCCCGATGATTGTGGAAGCCATTCAGTTGGGCATGCATGTCGCATCGGGCCTGCACCAGCGTCTGGCGGATATTCCAGCAATTGCGGATGCCGCCAACGCTGCTGGCGTTCAGCTGTTCGACCTTCGCCACTATGCCGACAAGCTTGACGTCGGTAACGGCAAAAAACGCTCAGGGCAACGCCTGTTAACCATCGGCACAGATTGCTCCGTCGGCAAAATGTTCACTACCCTCGCCCTGGAAAAAGCGATGAAAGAACGCGGTATGAAAGCAACGTTTTGTGCCACCGGGCAAACCGGCATTCTGGTTGAGGGCAAAGGCATTGCCGTGGACGCGGTAATTTCAGACTTTATCGCAGGCGCCGCGGAAGCACTCTCGCCAGCCTGTGATGACGACGAATGGCAATTGATTGAAGGCCAGGGCTCGCTGCTGAACCCTGCATTTTCCGGTGTCACCATGGGGCTGTTACACGGTGCCCAACCGGATGCGCTGGTGCTTTGCCATGAAGCAAACCGTCCCCATACCCGCCATATGCCACATATGCCGATGCCAAAGGTAGAAGACATCATCGAGCTCGGTTTGAGGCTGGCAAAGCTGACCAACCCCAACCCTCGTTTTGTCGGCATGGCAATCAATACCTCCTCACTCAGTGAAGAAGAAGCCAAGGCCTACCTAAAATCCATGGAAGAAAAACATGGCCTGCCGGCAACGGACCCGGTTCGTTTCGGTGTGGAAAGTATCGTCGATAATCTCATCAACACATTCGGGGATTCACATGCAGATTAACGCCGACATTGTCAGTTACACACTCAAGCGCCCTTTCACCATATCTCGTGGCAGCCGCACTAAGGCGGAGGTAATTCAGGTCACCATAGAGAAAGCGGGTAAAACCGGGAAAGGTGAATGCTCGCCGACCGCCCGCTATGGGGAAAGTTTTGACAGTGTGCTAGCGCAAATCCGCTCCGTTCAGGGGAAAGAATTTGATCGCGACCAGTTACTATACTTGTTGCCAGCCGGCGCCGCCAGGAATGCGTTGGATTGCGCGCTTTGGGATTTGGAATCGGAGACATTCCCGAACAACTTTCCCCTCCCGGAGAGAATAGAAACCGCAATGACTGTTTCCATCGCATCACCTGAGCAAATGGCTGAAGAAACAAAAGCCTATGCTGAGCAGGGGGCGACACTCATCAAGGTCAAACTGAATAGCGAAGACGTGTATGCGCGGCTGTCTGCTGTGCGGCACGCCGCGCCGGACGCGACCCTGATCGTGGATGCCAATGAAGCCTGGGGAGCGTTGGATATTGAAGCAACACTTGCCCACATCGCGCCGCTCAATATTGCCATGGTTGAGCAGCCTCTTCCGGCCACCGACGATGAAGCCTTGAGGGGAATATCAAGCCCCATTCCTTTGTGCGCCGACGAAAGTTGTCACACAGCCGATGATATCCATAATCTGATTGGCAAATACCAGATGGTGAACATTAAACTGGACAAAACCGGCGGATTAACAGCGGCGTTTACGCTGGCGCAGACTGCCAAAGCAAACGGGATGCAAATCATGGTGGGCTGCATGTTGGGAAGTTCACTAGCAATGCGCGCAGCGCTGCCGGTTGCTGCAACAGCCACGTTGGTGGATTTAGATGGAGCATTCCTTCTCAGCGATGATGTTGAAGGCGGTTTGCAGTACCAGCGCGGCCATATTGTGCTTTAGCTTACTGCCACACTTAGGGTGAGGTGCTTTCATCGCACTTCACCTTTTTTTGTGGTTTTGAAACGCTTCGCGCAATTTAAAGGCAAAACTGAAACAAATTGTTAACAGCTATCTTGACCACCTATTTCTCGACCACTACTCTAGCGTACATGTGTACGCTGGAATTTGCGGTATTGAAATGGAATCAAAAAACACCAATAAACCCCCGATCATTTGGCTGAATGTATCGGTATTCGTTATCACTTTTGCTGTCGCCGTCATTGGAACGCCCCTTTGGGCTTATTATCACGGTTTTGATGGGCCACAAATTGCAATGCTGCTTACTGCGTTCACCTTTTGTGGTATGTCTATCACCGCTGGTTATCACCGCTTATGGTCCCACAAAACCTACGAAGCCCACCCTTTTCTGAAAATTATCTTTGCCCTTGGCGGCGCATTTGCTGTTCAAAACAGCATCCTTCACTGGTCTTCTGACCACCGCGTACATCACCGCCATGTGGACAACAATGACATTGATCCCTACTCAGCCAAACGCGGCTTTTGGTATTCACATATCGGCTGGATGCTGCGTGAATATCAACAACACCGTTATACGGACTACAGCAACTGCCGCGATCTGCAAAAAGACAAGATAGTGATGTGGCAGCACAAGTACTACCTGCCTTTGGTTATTGCTACCAACGCCGGTATTCCCATCGCATTTGGCTTGCTTCACGGTGACCTGTGGGGGGCGATTATCCTGATTGGCTTTACCCGTTTAGTGTTGAACCATCATTGCACTTTCTTTATCAATTCACTGGCCCACGTTTGGGGTAACCAACCCTACACCGAGAAAAACACCGCACGTGACAATGGTATCCTGGCGTTCCTGACCTTCGGCGAGGGTTACCACAACTTCCACCATATTTTTGAGAACGATTACCGAAATGGCATTCACTGGTGGCAATTCGACCCAACCAAGTGGCTGATTAAGGCAAGCAGTTGGCTTGGACTGACCAAGAAGCTGCGCGTGACACCGCAAGATCGCATTGAAAAGGCACGTGCAGCTATGGTGCTAAAAAACATTCAGGCACGCCTGAACCTGGCCCCCAATGCCAAACATCGTCTACAAATCGTTGAACAAGAGTATGAAGCCCTGGTTGCCCGCATGAGTGATTATTACGAGGCAAAAAAGCGTCTGCTTGATTTAAAGAAGCAGAATTTGCTGAAAAAATATGAAAAAGCGATTCTGGTTCAACAGCTCCACATCCTGAAGTCAGACTTCCAACAGCAAAAACGTAATTGGATGACCCTTGCTGCGGCATACGCGTAATTTTTCACTTAAACCGCTTATTCAAACAAAGGGCGGTGAAATCAGCCCTTTGTTTTAAGCCGTTCACCACTTTACACTGGGGCACAAGTTCCTTCTGAGAAAAATCTTCATGCTCACCATCCGCCGTTATCGCAAAGGCGAAGAACCTTTGCTCTGGACACTTTTTTTCAACACAGTGCATAACATCAACATCCGGGACTACTCACTGGCGCAGGTGTCAGCCTGGGCACCACACGATGTTGATCCTGCGATCTGGAAACAGAAGATACAAGAGATTAACCCCTTCGTGGCCGAATGGGGAGGCAAGATAGCAGGATATGCAGACGTGCAGGCTGACGGGCTTATCGACCATTTCTTCTGTGATATGTCGTGTCAGGGAAAAGGCATTGGCCGGGCGTTGATGGAAGCACTCTTTGATGAAGGTCGCCGGTTGGGCGTGACCCGTTACTACGCCTATGTCAGCATAACAGCACGTCCATTTTTCGAGCATATGGGTTTTACCGTGGTAAAAGAGCAGCAGGTAGACGTGCGCGGCGCAGTGTTACCGAATTTTGTGATGGAGAATGTAAGGGAATAAGCCATCCTGCACCTAAGAGCACGCATCGACAAGCGTCAACAGAAGGCATAAAATCTGGTTTTCTTTGAATCGCGGGTCATACGGTATGGCAAAAAAACCGACTCGCATGGATGCAATGAAACAAATCATTGAGCAGGTAAAGCAGGAACTTCCGCTCTATGAATCTGACACCTTTGTCTGCGGTCCTGACGGTAATTGTATTGGCTGCCCGAAAAAACTGCTGGAAATGGTGGATTCTGAACTGACCTATTGGGAATCAGCCATGTCTCGCGGCATTACCCCACAATTTGATGAAATCCGCCGCTTTGGGAAGATGTGTACCAGCGTGCGCCGCGCCTTGGTGCGCAACAAAATTATTGAGGCGTGAATATACCTCCGGTTAAGCCTTTTTTTGGAGGTTCAACAAAATGTTATTTTTATTTAAAAATCAATAAGATATCACTATTGATTATTATGCATCTATGATTAATGGCTATATCAGAGATCAGGATTGGCTAAGTAACGATCAAACATAGACAGATTTGCCGTCGCCATCCCACTCATGCCAATCAGGCAAAAAATACCCGACTTGTCATCGGGCATCTTTATAGTTATTGAATAAAGGACAGTAAGATCGCTTCCAACTCATCCCAAGGCAGTGGCGTTTTATCAATCACTTCCACCCGCGATTCAACGCCATGAAGGCTGATTGGGCTGACTGTCACCACCTGGTTGACCACGTTGAATGCATACATGCCACCATCCGTATTCATCACCGCTTTTACACGCTCTGCATTCAGGTTGGCAAACAAACCATAGAGCGAATCAAAAGGAAACACCGTGTTGGGCTCGAACACCCAGCCACAGCTGACATACCCCTGCCCTTTGTTTTCTTTTCGACGGTATTTCTCTCCGGGTTCCAGCTCAAACGGAGGCATTTCATTATCATGTGAATGGTGGTGTCCAAACTGCGCATTACGATCAATGCGGGGCAATGCCAGCCATTCCAGATTGAGCTGCCCCTGCTCGACGTACCCGGATGCCAGCTTGGCGATTTCTGAGCTCTGCACATAGCGGTCAAACGCGTCAAGATCAGCCGGTGAGCAAAGGTCTGTTTTGTTAGCGACAACCACATCAGCCAAGGCGAGCTGATCCTGGAAGTTCTGGTTTTCCGTGTAACGTTCGTCGGCAAAGTTACGCGGATCGACCAGGGTGATGGTGGCGTTCAGCGCAATGTAGTTCTCATAATGTTCAGAAAGCAGTTTGCCGATAATATCTTTGGGGTGACCCAATCCTGTTGGTTCAATCAATAAACGATCTGGGTTTTGGGCAAGCAGCGCATTGATGCCAATCGCCATTGGCAGGCCTGCCACACAGCACATACAACCACCAGGCACTTCTTTCACGATTGCGCCCTGCTCGCTCAGGAATGCACCATCTACCCCAACTTCGCCGAACTCATTCACGAGTACCGCCCAATTTTCGTTTTCCGGTTTTTGTTTGAGCAAACTCAGGATGGCAGTTGTCTTACCGACGCCGAGAAAACCGGTGATGATATTGGTGGGGACTTTTTTAGTTAGCTTTTCGGCCATAAAAATTCCTATCCGTGTACTGATCATTATTATACCCAAGCGACCTTAGGGTGCAGGATTCAGGTTGCTTGGGTATAGGCTGAGCAGTGTATCAATCCAGCAGGGATACGAAAGTGTAAATTCATCATAGGCAGCCAAACCACCTGAAAACGCTGAATTCAGCGCACCTAGGTCTAACGCGCAGTTATTGACATAACGACGGGTGTTTATTAGTCAGATAGTCTTCACCGATGTCACTAAAAGGCAAAGATGATTGGTGCCTTTACGTATAGCTGATAACCTCAAAGTAATAGAAAACTGACTCTCTCTAGGAGGAAGGAATGTTAAACCCCAGCACTGCCAAAGCAGTGATAGACCACGCCCTGTTTCTGGGGGCGGATTTTGCCGAACTGTTTGTTGAGCGGCACCATTCCGGCAGCGTAGAACTGCTTTCCGGTGAGGTTGACAAAGTCAACTCAGGTATCGATTTCGGTATCGGCATCCGGCTGTTTTTTGGCCACAAAGTGCTTTATGGCTACACCAACAGCCAGGATGAAGAAAAGCTTAAGCAGGTGACCTCCCTGCTTTGTGCCAAAGACAAACGTGAGCAGATTGCGCAAGCCGGGGCACTGAATTTCACCCGCCCAGATGAGCGTCATCCGGTGAGCATGCCTTTTTCTGCCAACAACCACGTGGAGGAAAAAATTGCGTTTCTGAAACGTGTTGATGCCAAAGCCCGTGCGCAAAGCGACAAGATTTCACAGATCATTGGCCGTATTGCCCAGCGTGAGCAACAAATCGAGATTTTCAACTCGACCGGCCTTTATGTGCAGGATACCCGTCATTATACCCGTATCGCATCGTCTGTAGTCGCAACGTATGGTAATGAGCAATCTACCGGTTACGAAGCGCCGGGGATGCTGTCAGGCTGGGAATTTAACACCCAGATTGATCCTGAAGAATTGGGTGAGATGGCCGCAAGACAGGCACTGGTCAAGCTGGGCGCAGACGCCTGCCCGTCTGGCGAAATGCCAGTGGTAATTGGCAACGGTTTCGGCGGCGTGATTTTCCATGAAGCCTGTGGCCACTTGCTGGAAACCACCTCTGTTGCCAAAAAAGCCTCGGTTTTCCACGACAAGATGGGTGAAATGATTGCTAATCCTGTGGTGAACGCCGTAGATGATGGCCTGATGAAAAATGAATGGGGCTCTATCAACATTGATGATGAAGGCATGGAAACCCAGCGTACCCAGCTGATTAAAGACGGTAAGCTCACCAGCTTTATGGTTGACCATATGGGCAGCCTGAAAACCGGCTACGCGCGCACCGGATCAGGCCGTCGCGAGTCTTACAAATATGCCCCAACCTCACGCATGCGTAATACCTTTATCGAGCCGGGCGATGCCTCATTTGATGACATGATAAGCGGCGTCGAGCGTGGTATCTATGCCAAGAAAATGGGCGGCGGCTCTGTGCAACCGGGGACCGGTGAATTCAACTTCGCGGTTCAGGAGGCTTACCTGATTGAGAACGGGAAAGTCACCAAACCATTGAAATCGGCCACGCTGATCAGCACCGGGCCCAAAGTGCTGAAAGAGATCAGCATGGTAGGGAAAGATTTTGAACTTGCCGCCGGCATGTGCGGCTCAGTGAGTGGTTCGGTGCCAACCACCGTGGGACAACCTGCACTTAAAGTCGATAACATTCTGGTGGGAGGCGGCAACTGATGAGTGAGCAAAAAACATTGGAAAACGCCATCGAGCTGGTGCTTGAGCTGGCGCAAAAAAGTGGCGCCCAGGCAGATGTGATTGCCTCCAGCAGCGAAAGTTTCAGTCTGAAAGCGGATCAGGGTGAGTTGTCTGAATACAAGGTCACTGCCAGTCAGGTGATTGGCGTTCGGGTGATCAAAGACGAGCACGTCGCCATCAGCTACTCCGAATCTCTGGAGCCGGATAATCTCGTCCAGATGGTCGATCAGGCGCTGACCAACGCCAGCTTTACCAAGAAAGATCCGCTGCAAAAAATCCGCGCTGAGGGGCTGAACATCCGCACGGATCATCCTGAAATCTACCAACAGGACAATGCCACGCCAGAGCAGAAAATTGAACTGGCCCTGTCGCTGGAAAGTAAGATCCGGGAAAAACCTTTGGCAAAAGGCGCGCCGTACAATGGTTACAGTGAAAGCAGCGGTATTACCCTGTTGGGCAATACGCTGGGGACCCGCTGTTTCTACCAGTCACGCTCTCTGAGCTGTTATACCGCAGCACTGTTGGATCACAATGATAAACAAGCCATGCATGTCGCCGCTTCCGTCGCCCGGACCTTTGACGGCCTGACACCAGAGAAAGTGATCAACGATGCTTACGAAATGGCGGAAGCCTTGCTTGAAGGTGCGCCAATTGCCACAGGGCAATATTCGGTGATTTTCGAACAAGATTGCCTAAACGAGTTACTCGGTGCCTTCGGCAGCTGCTTCTCTGGCGAATCGGCAAAACGCGGTACCAACCCCTGGCGCGATAAAGTAGGCCAACAGGTTGCCAGCCCGTTGCTAACATTCCGGGATGTTGCCTATATGCCGGGCGGCCATGCGATCAAGGCGTTTGACGATGAAGGCTTTGCCACCGGTGATACCACGCTGATTGAGAATGGCGAGCTGGTTGGCCTTTTACATAACTCGGCCACAGCAGCGTATTTTGGTGTGGCGCATACGGCCAACGCAGGTCGTTCACCCAAAGGCACATTGAGCGTAAGCTCCCGTCATGATGTGATTGGCGCAGGCACCAGCAGTGAAGCGGAAGTGACGGCCGGTGAATACCTTGAGCTGGTTGAATTGCAGGGCGTTCACTCCGGTGCCGATGCCATCAGCGGTGACTTCTCATTCGGAGCGAGCGGTTTTCTTTGCCGTGACGGTAAACGCCTCCAGCCTGTCCGTGGTATCACGGTGGCCGGTAACTTCTACACCATGATCAAGGAAGTGGAAGCGGTTGGTAATACCGTGGTGCCAAACTATGCTGGCCAGTTCTATTCACCGCTGATCCGCTTTGCGCGGCTGAATATTGCCGGTAAGTAACCGATAAAACGTCAAAGAGCCCGGGATATCGGGCTCTTTTCACATAGAAATCTGGCAGGCGTTAAAGCAGCAAATCGTCTTCAATACCGATAAACCGGTCGACACTGTTAATCAATGAGTTGGCCGTCAACATGGGTACGCCAAATACAATGGCTTCTTTACCATAGCGCTCACGTACTTTGTTCATCAGCAAATCAAAATCCCCATCGCCGGAAAGCAAAACCACGGCATCCACCTCTGGCGCGATCTCCATCACATCAATAGCAATGCCCACATCCCAGTCACCTTTAGTACTGCCATCGCTGCGCTGGATGTAAGGCTTCAACTTCACCTCAAACCCAATATGGCGAAGGGCATCCTGAAACTTGATTTGCTGGTCATCATCACGCTTGATGGCGTACGCATTGGCGCAAACCACATCCCCCATTTCCTGAAGGCTCTGCCACAATTTCCGGTAGTTAAACTGGCGGCCATATGCCTGGCGGGTGGTGTAATACACGTTTTGAACATCTGCGAATACAGCGATTTTTTTCAAGGGAGGATCCATTGTGAGCGTAACATTTCACGGCGAGGATAACACAGCATGAAGCAAAAAACGGGGGGGCAGAAAAGAGATACCGCCATTTCCGCCTAACCTGTGAGTTTACAACCCCGTCAGCGCACCTGCGATGCAGCTTTGATAAAGACATCTCTCAACAGGTCACTTTTTAGCACCCGGCCATGCCCCATGCCCTCAGTTTCTACCAAAGTGACATGCCCAAAATGCTCAGACGCTTCTTTCGATACGCCAAACGGGGCAAACCTGTCGCTTTTGTCATGGACAATAAATACCGGTGATTGACGGGCTACGAGCTTATTAAATGGATCGATATCTTCAATGCGTACCCCGTATTCTTCACTCACTGTCTCCACCACTTCTTTGAAAAGCTTCATTGAATAACCGGACGCTTCAACCGTGCCAAACAGATTGTCCCAATACTTAAGCACTGGGGCGACCAGAATAATGGGCTTCCCCATCAACACAGGATGCTCACTTTCCAGCAAGGTCGCCCCGCCCATAGAGTGGGCAATCACACCATCAATGTTTTCCTGTTGGTTCAAAATATCGTCCAATGCCTTCAGGAAAGCGGGAATACTGCCTTCTTTCCCGTCACTTTTCCCATGACCCGGATGGTCGTAAGCCAGCGCAGTAAAGCCCGCTGCGGCAATATATTCCATCAGAGGGAAAAACTGGTTTGAGGATCCCGACCACCCATGCGTTAACACCCAGGTTGGGCCAGAGCCCAGCTTATACGTCATCATTTTGCCCTGCGCGGTCTCGACTGCCTCAATTTCCATGCCTGCAGGCACTGGATTCACCTCTCGCCCTTTCGCTGGGGTCAGGAACAGTTTGCGAGCGGTCTTCAGCGCATGCTTGGGCGCGATTTTATGGTGGAAACGGCTTGCGATGTTTAACGCTTTTTTGCGGACGCTGAACCGGTTGTTATTACCGAAGTAGATTTTGCTACTCATGGGTGTTCCTCTATTTTTCGAACGGTCGTGCTATTTGAACTCAAAGAAAAAGCAGACCTGCGAACCATCTGCTTAATTATGATATTTTCCGGGCTTTAACGAACAAATCGTCAATGCCTTTCCAGAATTTCTGGGCACATTCCGATTCCAGTTTCAACGTCCGGAACAGGTGACTGCTGAGATACAAGCCATACAGCTCATAAACCGTCTGCCAACAGTCCAGATCATCATGAAACTCACCGGTTTCAATGCCTTTCTCAAACTGTATTCGCAGGTAGTTGAGCCAGGTTTTAATCGTACCTTCCAGTGCCTGTTGCATTGGGTCATCATCGTTATGGCTCTCTCGCCAGGCATCAAGAAACATGCAGCTTCCCTGAAAGGAATCGTTCCAGGTTAACCAGTTATCCAGCATATGGCGGATCTTGGCCTCAATGCTGGGATGCGACGCGTCGCGACAGGGCTCAATAATGCGCGCGACAAAACATTCACTTGCATACCTCACCACCGCTGCCTGCAAATTGGCGCGCGAATTAAAATGGGCAAACAAACCGCTTTTCGACATTCCCACACGCTTTGCCAGCTCACCGATAGTCAGGCTTTCAAGCCCTTCCTAGCTCGCCATTTCAAATGCAGCATTTAGTATCTGCTCGCGTGTCTGTTGCTTTTTACTCATTCGCCGATTTCTCTTACCTGACATCTAAAAATAGCACGAACGTTCGATTGTTCAACGCTCTCTTTGCTGGTCAGAGTAGTACATTGTCTGTCATTTCAAGAGGCCATATTTCCGCTGATAGCGCGGCAACATACTTTCATTGCCAACAAGCCCGCCCTGATGAATATACAACAGCGTTTTATCCTTGTTCGCTGCCCTCCATTGTGCCAAACAACGCCACATCAGCGGATCGTACAACAAATCGAACTCGACCCCGGTTTCATCCAGTAACGCTTTCCATATCCGGTAATCATCTTGGTAAAGTTTACCAAAATGGTGTTTAGCCGGTAGCTCAACAACAGTGGGAAAACAGTGTTCTCCCAACTCACGAAATTGCTCAACAAGATACGCTTTACCGCCCACACACGGACAGGTCAGCACGCCAATCCCCTGCTTTTTTAGATGTTTATGCAAGAATAGGGCTGTTGTGCCTGTCCCAGAAGGGAGAGCGACGACCAAATTGTTGATTGAATGGGTCTGCGCCCAGTCCAGAATCTCCTGGGCAAGCGTGGCAACACCTTTTTCTGCCAGTGGTGAACGCCCGCCTTCCGGCACGTACAGACAGCTATTCCCTGTTCGATAGGTGCCAATGTAATCCCTGGGATGCATAGGAACATCAGAAACGTCAGAGACCGCTATAACCGCCGCCCCTAACGCCAGTGCCTGACGGTAGTTACCAATCGGGTGTTTTTTCAGCCATTGCGGAATACGGTCAACATAGAACTCCAATTGCCATCCCTTGATTTGGGCAAGCGCTGCAAGCGATAACAAAGAGTTTGCCTGCGACGAGCCATAGCCAATCAAGTGTGTGATAGTGTCATCTTCCAATTCCAGCAACGCCATCAGTTTGCGCGCTTTGTTACCGGAAAAATAGGGGTGTAAAAGATCATCACGCTTTAAGTAAAAAGCGTCGCCATTAAACGTGTGTCGAGTGATTGGGGTGCGGGAAAGTTTCATTGTTTACGTCGACAGTTTAGTGTATTCCAAAGCAGCAGCTCTTACTGCTTTTTTATAGAAAAATTAAAGTGATATATTTTCTAACCCTATTGCTGTTTCAAACTTCACTTGACGCATAGCCACAGACGTATGAAATTTGCGTATATTGAGATCGGTGTGCAGTACCCTTTCAACAAACGCTTCATAAGCTTTAATATCGGTGACATTCACGATCAGCACGAAATCATAACTACCAGACGTTTGGTAACACTGGGTCACTTCCGGGGCTTTGAGGATTGAAGCGCGAAACGTCTGATAAATATCCCGACGGTCCCTTTCCATTTCCACCGATACAATCATTGTCATTTTTACCCCTGCTAACCCCGGGTCCAAAATAGCCACATCACGTGCGATCACTTTCTCGTCACGTAAACGCTTCACACGCTTGAGGCATGCAGGTGGTGAAAGCCCAACACGCTCTGCCAAATCAACATTTGCGATCCGGTTGTCCTGTTGCAGTGCGACTAAAATGCGTTTATCGATCCTATCAATGTCCATGATTCTTAAATCCAGTTAAATATCCGTCATAATTTCTTGTAACTTTACTAACAAGAAATTTTAAAGCAAATACTATTGTTAAATAGAAATTCTGTTAACTTTAAACGGGTTACTATAAAAACTTACACAGTTCACAGGGAAGTAAGCAATGCAAAAGGTTGGGGCATTTTTCCAGCGTACATTAACTGACAGTATCAACGTGGCAATCACACTCTATAAAGTGATGATCCCGACTATTGTTGCCGTGAAAGTCTTTGAGGAGTTGGGAGGCGTGGTTTGGTTTGCACACTTTATCTCCCCGCTAATGAACGCTGTCGGCTTGCCTGCCGAAATGGGGCTGGTATGGGCAACCGCTATCTTTATTAATATATACTCCGCCCTGGTGGTACTTATTAACACTGAGGTCACCATGACTGTCGCCCAGGCATCTATTTTAAGCTGCATGATATTACTCGCACACTCCATGCCGGTTGAAGTAGGGTTAGCAAAGAAATCAGGCGTTTCTGCGTGGTGGTCTGTAGTGACGCGCATTGGTGGTGCATTGTTGCTGGGGAAACTGTTGCAGGAAATCTACAGTCTCACTGGTTCACTTCAAGAGCAGACACAGATTCTCTGGCAGCCAGCAATGGAAAATGCTACTTCACTGACAGCATGGGGCATCAGCCAATTCCAGAACCTGATATTGGTCTTCGTCATTATCACCGTATTAATCTTCGTACTTAACCTGCTGAAAGTGTTGGGTATAGAACGTTTGATTGCCAAAGCACTAAGCCCATTTCTGCGCCTGCTCGGCATCAGCAAAGAGGCAACCAACCTGACGCTGATTGGTATTACACTTGGTCTGTCATACGGCGGCGGTCTGCTGATCAACGAAGCCAAGAGAGGACACATACCTCCGAAAGATATATTCACTGCCATTACCTTGCTGGGACTGCTTCACAGCCTGATTGAAGATACATTGCTGATGCTGGTGATTGGCGCTGACTTTATGGCGATATTCTGGGGACGGCTGGTGTTTGCGCTGATATTAGTTGGTGTCATATCAAGATTCATGCGGTTGATTGAAGGTAAACGTTACGAGCAGCTCTTTTTCCGCTCGGTCGTGACGGTTTGACTTATTCGGGCAAAGAGAAATTTGTGGCGGATAAATCGACGCAGATAAGCAGAAACAAAAAAGAGGACAGACGACAGATAGCGGCATTTTTATGGAGGTTACCCGGGCAAAAAGTCATGATTTGCCCAGATAACCGCTCGTCAACGATTCACTGCCTTCATTCAATGAACTTGGTGAGTGATCCTGATTTCCACGTTATACGGTGTCTCTAATTGCATATTGTCGCCAAATTTTACTATCGTTTCGCGCGCCAGCACTTCACCGGAAAATTTAGCTTTCTTATTTTCAATCAGGTCACGCCAGATATTGTCCAGCGACAATATGCGTGAATCATTAAAACCTTCAAACGACAAAGTCATACAGTCGTGCCAATCAGTGCCTGTGCCTGTTATTTCGTACTCAGCGCCTACATCACTAACAGTACGCTTAGACGAAATTTCAACATAAAACTCAGCAACTTCTTGTTCTTTCCATGTATTCATCTAGGATGCCTCTCACATTATACTTGTCGAAATTATAGACACGAATTCTGATTTGAGTCGCAAATATGAGACAAATGTGACTTAAAACAGCCTAGGTATCGCCCCCAGACAATGGGATGGAACAGTGTGTATTTGTTATTCACATCTCTTGTGTTTGCCATCTCTGCCTTGATTGTTCTTCGCATATTGAACTGAGATCCACGTCGCGCTATATTCATCATCCTCAAAAAAATACACATAACGTTAAAGACAACTACTCATAAGGTAACACATTGTTTAACAAGGCAAAAAATGGAAAAGTTAATGATTTTAGTCGCCAGTTCATTTGTATTATGGGGCTGTGGTGACAATAACGAGATTGGGGCAAATGCAAACAAACCCGAAAATGCCCAGACGTATCGCGTAAACACAGTACTTGCATCTTCAAACGGTGTTATTTTTCCATCCGAAGCATTGGTAAAACACGGTGAGACTGCCGAGTTCCGTGTTACGCCTAATCCAGCATTTTATATTGATAAGGTTGAGGGGTGTGATGGCACACTCAATGGGCATACATATACAACAGGTGTGCTGACTAAAGACTGCACGATCTCTGTTTCATTTATATCTGATGTAGAACAGGCTCTGGCACATGCTGATCACGCGTTAGCTGCAGAAAGCAGTTTGTTGAAAACGGCATATGCCACGATTGAAAATATCAAAACATCACGTCGAACTGAACTGCCTGCGTTTTTTGAAGGCGTAAATACCCTGACCTGGGACCCAACCCACGACTCCATCCACTTTCCTCAATTCGCAAATATCGAAAACACTGACGTACTGCTCCGGGCTAACGCAGACCATAGTGGAAACCCGGCAGACAAGGTACTCGCCCTGTACCGCATTGGTAAAAACGGACATCGCTCTATCGTGTCTGGTGCGAACATTCTCGCTCTCGCGGAGTCTGGCACGGCGGGTTCTGACTTTAACCAGTTTGCCAAAAATGTGGTCAAGTGGCTGGCCGGCCGTGAGGTTGAAGGTTCGAAAACACCGTTGTCTATTGTGGCTGCACACATCCCAAATCGTCCTCCGTATTTTCCACATTACCCCAAAATTAAAACCTGGTTAGACAACAACTATCCGGGTCAGTATGTGCTGAATGAGCACAAAACCTGTGATTACGGCAATCTACTCTCTTGTATCCAAACGCAATCGCCAGATTTGGTGTTGATCGGCGGTGATGATTACGAACAGAAAGGCTACGCAGGCATCCGTGACGCCATTCGGTATATGGAACAACATAACATCCCATACATGACGTCACATAATGCCAAGTTCCCGTCGGATCAGCCTATGCTGGAGGCATTCTACCAAGAGCAGATGATCTTTGGTGACACCAACTATTGGGGCAAATACCGACTCAACAACGCCACCCATGATGTATTGATTACGGAAACGCCGCTGTATAACAGCATCAGTCAGTTACTTGAGGCCTTCGAGCAAGAACACTTTGATGCTGAAGCGCTTAAAGCGTGTGGCAGTAACTTTATCACCTGTAATTCAGACCTTTTCAACAACGCTTTTAAAACGGCCGCAGACTGGTTCCGATGGGCAGCACAAGCTGCCGATCAGCAAAATCTGGATCCGTTTAAAACGGATAATCACCTGTTGTTGAAACTGGGGCTTCTGCTGGCCGATAAATATCGCGCAGCCATTGACTATCCAATTGAAATTACAGACGTTGCGGAATGGTATCGCGCGATGTTTGCCGACTGGGTGATCAGCTATAGCCGTGCAGACAACCGCGCCCAACCGGATTTGGGCGAGTTTATAACCGACAGGTCTAACCTGAAAAAAGGGATTAACGCGCACTATCGCTATCCAGAGACTGTTACGGAGCGCAAAACCATCAGTGTGATGTACCCCAACCAGTGGACGACTACCGGTTGGTACGCACTGCCGGGACAAACAATCACGCTCAAGCGTCTGGATAATGGCAACCATCAGGTAAAAGTGAAGCTGAACTATCACAGATACAACACCAACCGCGCGTATGAACAGCATGTATACCGTGGCCCGCTGGAAATGCTCAGCGAACGCATCTCAATTCCCGCAGGCGGCAGTGCAACGTTTTCAACCCCTTACGGTGGACCCATTTACCTGAGCTTTTACAAAAATGGCGCAGGTGAAGCACTGACAACCGAGATCGAAGCGTCTGGCGTTGCCAAACATCCGACCATCATGGATTTTTCTGACGAAAAGCAACATGTAGAGTTTGAACAACGTTTGCAGGAAACAGAACTGCCACATGTTGACTTGCGTACCGATTCAGCAGAGCAGCACTTGCGTCGCGACCGCTTTGAAGGTGCGATAGGCAAAGAATATGCGTCAACATCAGCATTGCTCACTGGTATCAGGGAAGACCATTTAGAAACGGTGTATAACCTCGCAGGCTTTAAAGTGCAGGGAAAAACACTCGACGAATCGTTGTCGCCGCAAGTGGTTGCCGCATGTAAATCCGTGATGGGTGAAGATTGTGTGGATGAGTCATTACATATTCGCGCGATTATCCAGCATGCCAACTATGATCAGAACGCACATTGCGGCGTCGGGTGTTCAGGCAACCCATGGGATTCCAGTGACAGAATTTCACCGACAGGTTGGTTGGATAACCACGAACTGGGCCACAACCTGCAAACCGGAAAACTTAATGTGCACTATGTGCCAGCAGGCAGTGAAAATACCTGGAGCGCATACCAGAACCGGGCGGGTGAGAACTCAAACAACATCTTCCCGTATGTGTCGCTGTGGCGTAAGCACTATATCCGCGACGGCCAAGTGACAAAGATTG
The DNA here is from genome assembly GCF_059704325.2 of Grimontia sp. THUN1695. Lineage (NCBI taxonomy): Bacteria > Pseudomonadati > Pseudomonadota > Gammaproteobacteria > Vibrionales > Vibrionaceae > Grimontia > Grimontia sp. THUN1695. Next base: position 453,365 of record NZ_AP046576.1, read on the forward strand.
AAGATGGACATATGAACCACAAAGATTTGTTCTTTGCCTTTATGTCTGATGCGGCACAGGTAAAAGATAAATCGGGCAAGCGCGTAGTGCTATACCCCGGCTGTAAAGTGGCAGACGCAGGCGAAAGTCGCTACGAAGCACTTTGGGCAAACGGTGGTTATGCAGTGCATAACAGTCCACGGATGGCGTTTTATATCCAGATGGCCCTGCGTGCGCACGGCATGGAACTGAAAAACCAAGTTAAGTTAGAAAACGGGTTCGATATCTTCACCATTTTGTATCTGCACCAACGTATATTTGATAAATACGCGGGGAGTGAGGCAATGTGGAATGAAAACCGTGACCGCTTAGGTTTCTCGAAGTTCAACTACAAATCAACCTCCGGTGAAGTGAAACATATGCCGGGTAACGATTTTATGCTGGTGACGTTAAGTTATTACACCGGGTATGACTGGACCCCACATTTTGACCTGTTGGGCCTGAGATACTCTGATTTGGCGAAACAGCAAGCTGCTGAGCATGGCAATGGCAAAACCTTGCCAATGGGCATGTATGTGCTTGAGAAAGACTTGCCGCCGCGCGGTATGAATGAGGGTTTAGATTTCCTGCCATTATCACCCGACAACGGCACAACTAAATGGCCACGGGATAATTCAACGCCGGCAGACTGTCACCCCGCCCTCTAAGATAAAGCATGTATAAAGCAAAAGCCTGGTGACACCATCACCAGGCTTTTTGGTTCCAAAATCTCAATCACTGCATGGATAAATCAGCTGGTTTGAAAAACACTTATATCCAAGCATACTTAGATCACCGTGAGCACGATATGACAACCACGCGGATTCATGTGCATTCAACACTGCGGGGAAGCGAGGCATGATAAAACAGCTGACATGCGCCATGTTGGCCACCGTCTGTTTCATCACATTTTCTGTTTGTGCCGAAAACGGGAAAGAACCGATTGTCTGGCGCTTTGGCTTAGAAGAAATTGAAGGTTCGGTACAGGATATTTATGCACAGGAGTTTAAACGCCGTATTGAGGAAAAATCAGAAGGTAACGTCCTGGTGGACATTTATTCTTACGGCATGTTGGGCGAATCTGAAGATCTCACAGCACTCACGGCACTGGGCACCCTGCAGCTGACTCATGCTTCTGTCGGCATTATCGGCAATCTGGTGCCAGAAATGCAGATTTTTAACATTCCCTATATATACTCTCACGACGACGCACTCAATCAGTCAGTGATAGCCAGTAATCCTGTCGTGTATGACGTCATTGGCAATGCCCTTAGCGATCAGGGTCTGCATTTGATAACGCTTTACCTTGAAGGCGATATGGTGTGGTCTACCAACTGGGAAGTCGTCAGTCCTGATGATTTTCAAGGTTTCCGTATGCGGGTGATGAACTCACCACTACTGATTGAATCATTCCGGCTTTACGGTGCAGATACCCTAATTCTTCCCTACTCCCAAGTCTATGGCGCACTTCTGACGAGGATTATAGATGGGCAAACGAATCCCGTTTTCTCCATTGAAGAAATGAAATTCTATGAAGTGACGGATTACATGATTTGGCCTGGCGGGCATAAATTCACCACATCAGTCATTGCCAATCAGCAGTGGTATTCATCGTTATCACAGGCGCACAAGTCCCTGCTTCGTGAAACCGTTAACGAACTGACAAGCTATATCTTTGAGCAGCAAACAGCCCTGAATAAAGCACAGCTGACAAAGATAAAGTCATTCAAACCCCACATGACCTTTATTACGCTCACCCGCAATCAGCGAAACGCCTTTAAGAAACTGGCATCCCCCCTTCGCGAGCGCTATATCGAACTGACAGGGAAACAGGGAGAACGTCTCTTAAATGCACTCGATGATGCTTTCGGACATAAACAGCAATAAAGGAAAGATATCACTCTCTACCGTTTATTTACGCTATCATCCAACGTATTGGAAATCGGTGATAACAATTGATACCCAAGCAACCTGAAAATGCAGAATTCAGCGAGTTTGACAGGCAGGAAAAAACCTGATGCTTATCGAGACTAAACGTAAAAGAAATAAAGCCTGTTTACCATCCTTATTCTTGCTACTGTTTTTTTCCGCTATCTCTGTTCAAAATGTTTATGCTTTCGGCAAAAAAACACCGCATTTTATCGACACATTGAAGCTGCATGGTTATATCGATAACTACGGCAATATCCGATTAAATAACACTCATTTCACTGAACTTCCAGAATCACTTGAAGTTAAAGGTTTTTTGGACATTGAAGGCAGCATGATAGCACGCTTACCAGACACGCTTTCAGTGAAAAGTTATGTCAATGCATCGCACACACCATTAGCCCGGTTTCCTAATATTACTGTCGGCGGGTACATCAATCTCACCGGTTCAAACGTCATGGTGTTACCGGTAAGGTTTCAGGTAAAAGGAGATTTGAGCTTAGTGGATACCCCAATCAAGTCACTGCCCCGCAGGTTAACGGTTCAGGGAAATCTCTATCTGGGTAACACTCAGCTTGATGCGCTGCCACCGGATCTGAAGGTTGGCGGTGACCTCTACCTTCGGGGAACAAACATCAAAGACGTACCCGAAACAGTGCGTGTGGGTGGAAGGATCTATCGCTAACCCCAACACCTGCCAGGGATTACACCGCCCGTTTGAACTAAGCAAGTTGTACTGATGAAGTTTACGATGCAGAGCCAGCCCATAAAGGTAGCACGCACGGTCATGTTTCTAAACGCACAACAAATAGCCAACAGACGCCACAAATACATGAATGCTTACTTTTAGATAATGTCGCCCATAATTTTGCTGTAGAACGTGGATTAACAGCAGGCTTTCTTGGCTCAAAAGGTGACGCAGGGATTTATGACAAGCTTAAGGCGCAACGTAACAACGCCGACGACGCTCAGCGGAAACTCACCGCGTTTACACCTGAACACATTGACACAGTCCTTTGGCACCAAGCCACCGCAGAAGTGATCGCGATACTGCAAGGCAAACAAGCCATGAGACAGCAGGTTGACACACTCAAACCTGCAAATTCCCCGTTCAACTATTATTCAGACCTGAACAAACACGCCATCATCGCCGCATCAATTATCGCCTCCCAGGCTGCTGATCCCAGTGTTGCCCAAGAGCTCAATGCACTTCTTTCATTGATCACCATGAAAGAAAAAGCTGGGCAATCACGGGGAGCCCTGAATGGTATCTGGGCACGAAAAAGTACCACCCTAGATGGGTATGCGCGCGTACAAAATTACATTGATGAATTTAATTACTCCTCTTTTGCAGTGCAATCGGTTCTTTCAGGACAGAATGCGAGCAATTTTAAGGCGTTGGCAGGAATGCCAGCCTGGAGAGAAATCAAAGGGATAGAACAACGCTTTTTATCGCAAAAAGGCAACCTGAACGCGCTGGAAGGGCCTTCTCCTCCAAAATGGTTTCCTCTCGCCACCCAGCGCATTGTCTCGTTGAACAAACTCAAAAACGAGATGATTGATGTCCTTCAGGTGAAACTGAAAACTGACGCAGACAATGCAGCAACAATAAATACGGTTGTTGTGACGTCACTGGTGGTGGTCGTGCTGCTTATTGTGGCCCTTTCCTACCTCAGTGTTTCCAGCATCAATTCCCGGGTGAAAATGCTAGGAGACAACCTAAAGCGCATTGTTGAACATAAGGATCTTATCCAATTCACGTATGACGGCGGCAACGACGAAATTGCTGTCATTGAAAAACACATAGACAAATTCATCGTGAATATGCGTCAGCTACTGAATGATGCGGCGAAGCTGGCTATGGATGCCGACAACGCCTTGGTGCGTTTGGCGGAAATCGCTCAAAAAGACGTGGACATGGCTCGTCAAACCTCATCACGCTGTGAAACACTGGCTGCCGCAATGACTGAAATGTCACAGAGCAGTGAAGAAGTCGCCCGGTACGCCCAAGAAGTCGAAAATGCAACGGAGGCAGCCCGGGATTTCACTCACCAAGCCGTAAGATCAGGGGAGAAGTCTTCGAGTACTACCGGTGAATTGATCGCCAGCATTGACACCACTTTCCGTATGATGGAAGAGCTGCAAAAACAAACCACTAATGTAAAAGAAATCCTCGACAACATTACTGGAATTTCAGAGCAAACGAATCTTCTTGCGTTGAACGCTGCCATAGAGGCCGCACGGGCGGGGGAAATGGGACGCGGGTTTGCGGTGGTTGCTGACGAAGTTCGCAATCTGGCGCAACGCAGCAAACAGTCCACAGAGGAAATTGCAGGCATGCTGGATGATATTCGCAAAAACACGGAATCGTCATTTTCCAATATGCAACAAAGCCGTGATGTCAGTTATCAAACCCAGAAGGCGGTTGATACATCAAAGGTCTCTTTGGTGCAGCTGGGTGAAAATATTGATGACATGGCAAATAAAAATGCGGACATTGCAGAAGCAGCCCGCCAGCAGGCTCAGACAGTTTCCAGTGTATCGAGTGAGCTCGAGCAGCTGGTAGGTATTTCTTTTGAATCGAGAGATGGCTCTCAGTCTATTGAACTTGATTTGAGATCACTGAGGGAGAAAATGCACAGCCTCTCGACGAACATTTCCCAGTTCAAAACCGCCTGAATACCAGAAAAACCTGAAAAATGCCGACACCGTAAACGTCGGCATTTTTGTCTGCAAACCTTTATTCCGGTTATCGACAACAACAGGTGACAGCATTAAGGTTATGAAAATGCATCGATTATGAAAAGCATCGCTTCGACGGTAGGAAACCCCATGTCACACATCGATTTCAGGAAGAAAGTCAGTCTCGCACGCCCCCACCCTTACGGTTCGGATTTACAACGGGCGCTGGAAAGCGATCGCGGGCGCATCATTAACTCCGCCCCGATCCGGCGCCTCCAGCAAAAAACGCAAGTTTTTCCCCTAGAACGAAACTCTGCGGTACGCAGCCGGCTTACCCATTCGATGGAAGTCCAACAGGTGGGCCGTTTTATCGTTCACTCCATCTACGATCGCCTTTCTCCCCAAGACAAAGAGGCATTTGGTCTCAGCAATCTGGAACGTGCCATTGAATCCTTGGTCGAAATCGCCTGCCTGATGCATGACATGGGCAATCCGCCTTTTGGGCACTGCGGTGAAGATGCGATTAATCGCTGGTTCAAAAAAAACCTGAGTCAACTCGAACCAATGAAACAGCTGGCAAGCCAGTTGCCTGAATCAACAATAAACCCGATTATCCATGAACTTTGTCATTTTGACGGGAACGCCCAAGCGATCCGGTTAGTACATTCACTGCACCGCTTTAATCTCACCTACAGCCAGTCAGCCGCTGTGTTGAAATACACCCGACCGGCCACTGAACAACACGATGATGTGCCTGCGGACAAGTCCTATCTCACTAAAAAAGTGGGCTATTACATCACCGAAAACCGCTATGTTTGCGCACTGATGGAAGCGCTAGACATCCAGAAATACTGTCGCCATCCGCTCAGCTACATCATGGAAGCCGCAGACGATATTTCTTACTGTCTGGCAGATCTAGAAGATGCGGTAGAAAAACGGATCCTCTCGCTGGAAACGCTGACCCAACATCTCAAACAAACGTTTATCGAACTGGAGCCTGACAACCGCCCTATTAAAGAAGAGCTTTGTTTTGGCACCCTGCTGGATGACGTTTACCGGCATGCATTGAATGACGAAATCAGCCCCACGCATAAGTTTTTTATTAAACTGCGTGTCGAAATGGTCCATCCTTTGGTGAAACATGCATCAAAACAATTCACCGACAACCTCGAAGCGGTCTATCACGGCAAACTGAACCGTGCGCTGATTGAAGACAACAGCCAGTTTCACGCTTTGGCCAAGGCTTTAAAACAAGTCGCCATTAAGCATGTTTTTAACGATCCTGAGGTCGAAAACCTTGAGCTGCAAGGGTACAAAATCATTGGCGGTTTGCTTGATGAATACCGCCCGTTATTAGATCTGGACAAAGAAGCCTTCCAGGAAATTGTGGGCGGAAAAGGGCGGTGTTACCCAGTCGAGCGCAGGCTGTTTAACAAGCTTTCCCGCAAACATGTGGCAGCCTATGAGGTTGCCCTGAAAGAAGAAGCCGCTATCAGCCACGCCGGACTATGGGAGTTTTATCTGCGCTGCCGTTTACTCCAGGACTATATCAGCGGCATGACCGATCAGTTTGCATTTGATGAATACAAAACCCTGACCGTCAGCGACTAGGGTCAACGACCCTAGAGCCTTTCCGCCGGATAACCATAACCACGCAGAAACAGATCGACACAGGAATACACATAGTTGCGGCGAGTCTTCTCATCCTCGCCAGCATCAAAGCCCAGCATCGCCCAATACACTGCCCGGCCATGCAGCATCAAAAGCAATTGCATCGCCGCATCGACGGTGTCGTCACACAAGGGCAAATCACCTTTTTCCACCAGCCTCTTCAGGTAGCTACTCACACGTTCAATGTTGCGGACAGGCCCTTGCTCAAGAAAAATTCGGGCAATTTCAGGATGGGTATCAGATTGCCTGACTGTGTTTTGGAAGGTGTTCTTGGCTTCTTCTCCCAGCAACATGGTTTGGAATAACCAACCATACTCTCTTAATACGATATGGGCATCACGTGATTCGTGTTCCAGATCCATCTCCAAACCCGCAGAGACACACTTCTCAATAATGCAGGTTTCAAACAACTGATCTTTACTACTGAAGTGGGCGTAAACCGTTTGTTTACTCACATTTGCATGCAGTGCAATTGCATCCATAGAGATGCCATAGCCCTGCTTTGAAAAAAGCTCGACGGCAGCCGAAAGAATTTGCTGGCGCTTCTGTGCTTTCCGCTGCAAATGGTGTGACGCCATAGTGTTCCTTTATTGACAATTGCACATAAAAAACACAAATCAAACTGGACAGTCTAGTTTGATTGATTTATTTTTGTTCTAAATAGACTAGACAGTCCAGTCTAATCTTTTCTAATCCTAGATCCTAATGGATAACGAGAAAATTTCCATGCAAAAGTGCATTCTATGGCTTGCGGTTGCTGTAAGCCTCACATTACTGACCGCCTGTAACACCAAAACCGAAAAAGCCGTAGACGCGCAAGCTCAAAACTTGCCTATCGTCAATGTGTTAACTGTCGATCTCGCTCCCGGTTACCGGGTTAACCGCGAATATGTCGGCACCGTTCAGGCTGGCCAGAGTGCAAGGCTCGGCTTTGAACTCGGCGGAAAAGTGAATGCATTATTGGTTGATGTAGGCGATACCGTCGAAAAAGGCCAGCCACTGATCACACTGGATACCCAGCTGTTAGATACCGAAGCACAGCAATTGGCAGCACAGCTTGAACAACTGAATGCCCAACTTGATCTGGTGAAAACAAACCTCCAGCGCCAACGTCAGTTAAAGAAAAAAGGCTTCAGTGCCGATGCAGAAACTGACTCTCTGATCAGTCAGCGCGATGCCCTGCTTGCCAACGTGCGCCAGCTTCAGGCCTCACTGGCTTCCAATAAACTGCGTCAGGAAAAATCCACTATTTACGCGCCTTATGCAGGCAAAATCAGTGAGCGTTTTGTTTCCCATGGCGACGTCGTAAACATCGGTGCCCCGACCCTGACTCTGCTCGCCGACAAACTGAAAGAAGCGCACATCGGTGTACCTGTCAAATATCTGCAGTCCCTGGCCAATGAAAAAATGGCTAAAGTGCGTGTGGGCGATGACATCTATGATGCCTCACTGCTAAACCCCGGTGCCTCTCTCGACATGCGCTCCCGCACTGTCATTCTACGCTATCTCTTGCCTGAAAATGCCAACGCACTTGATGGTCAACTTGCGTATCTCCAATTCGCCTTCGATACGCCCCACGAAGGATTTTGGATGCCGCTGACAGGGTTAACCGATGGATTGCGCGGCACATGGAATGTCTATGCTGTCGTGCCCGGAGATAACAATCAGCACTTTGTTTCACGCCGTTCTGTTCAGGTTCTTTATGCTGACGATAAAAAAGCCTATGTGTCAGGCGCCATTGCCGATGGGGATAACGTTATCATCGATGGTGTGCACCGCGTGGTCTCCGGCCAGCTTGTAGCCCTGTCTTCGGAGTAGCATTTCATGGAGCAGTTACTCACAAATACCCGACTTCTGGTGCTGTTTACTGTCCTGCTTCTGGTGTCGGGACTTTCCGCACTATCAACCCTACCCCGGGCCGAAGACCCAGCCCTGACAAACCGTTGGGGAACCATTACGACAGTTTACCCCGGTGCCAGCGCAGAACGTGTGGAAGCCCTGATCACTGAAAAGCTGGAAAACGCACTCCAGGCACTGGATGAGATCAAATTGATTGAATCCCAGTCCCGTCCGGGTATTTCCGTGATAACTGTCGAGCTGAATGATGAACTGACAAACACCGAGCCGGTCTGGTCGAAACTGAGAGACAAACTGGGAGACATCTCACCCCGTTTACCTTCCGGCGCCTTGCCCCCATCATTTGATAATGACCATTCGAACGCTTTTACCTACATTACCGCGCTGCAATGGCGCGGCAATACTGAGGCCGATCTCCTCATTCTGGGGCGTTACGCGGAAGAGCTCGCCAAGCGCTGGCGTAACCTTCCGGGTACGGAGTTTGTAGAAACCCACGGTGCACCCGATGAAGAAATCCTCGTCACACTGGATATCGCCTCTACCAGTGTACTCGGTCAATCTGCCCTCTCACTGTCCAATGCGATTTCCGGTGCGGATGCCAAAAGCGCCGCCGGAGAGTTACATAACGACAAAAACCGCTTCCAGTTAGAGGTTTCCGGTGACCTGGATTCAGTAGACCGTGTCAAGCGTGTGCCGGTGGCGATTGGTGACAATGGCTTTTTAGTCAGGCTGGAAGACATCGCCTCTGTCGAAAGATCACAGGCATTGCCACAAACACAGATCGCCTTGATTGACGGAAAACCTGTGGTGTTGGTGTCAGCCAGAATGCAGGACACATTCCGCGTCGATAACTGGACGGCCTCGGCAGATAGATTGCTGGATGCATTTCGCGCCGACTTACCGGAAAACATCACCGTTGTGCCAATCTTCCAACAAGCGGGCTATACCGACATCCGGCTCGCTGAGCTCGTGGACAGCCTGCTTCTTGGTTTTGGTCTGGTGTTGATTGTATTGTTTATTACGCTGGGCTTTCGATCAGCCGTTTTGGTGGCACTCTCGCTGCCTGTTGCGTCAGCCTTTACGTTGGCAATGATGAGTTTTACCGGCATACCGATAAACCAGATGTCTGTTACCGGGCTTATCGTGTCACTTGGGATCATGGTTGATAATGCTATCGTCATGGTCGACACCATCCAGCATTACCGCCAACAGGGAATAAAACGGCTGCAATCAGCGATAAACGCCATCAAACACCTTTGGCTACCTTTACTGGGCTCTACACTGACAACAATTCTGGCCTTCGCCCCTATTTTCCTGATGCCGGGTCCAGCGGGTGAGTTTGTCGGAGCCATCGCGATCACTGTCAGTTTCTCCTTGATCGGTTCATATATTGTCTCGCATTTTCTGGTGTCAGGTTTTGCGGCCAGGTGGCTACCTTCAGGAGAAGAGAACAAACACTGGTATCAGGCTGGCCTGACACTCCCCCGGGTAAGCGGCGCTTTCCGGGCATCTATCCGCTGGACAATCCGGCGATCCTGGCTTGCCATTCCCCTTATACTGGTGGTGCCCGTGTCCGGCTTCTGGGCTGCAAGTCAGTTAACCGAGCAGTTTTTCCCACCTTCTGACCGCGATATGTTTGAGGTACAGGTATATCTGGCACCACAAGCCAGCATTCAATCTACTCTGGCGACAACCCGTGACATTGAAGCGGTAATGGTTCAGCAAGAAGGTATTGAACAGGTTGGCTGGGTAATTGGGGAAAATTTCCCGTCTTTTTACTACAACATGATGGGGCGCCAGCGCGGTGCGCCAAACTTCGCTCAGGCCATGGTGAAAACCACGGATTTCCGCACCGCCAATGCCCTGATCCCAATATTGCAGGACACCCTGTCCAGACGCTTTCCCCACGCACAAATTCTGGTCAGGAAACTGGAACAGGGGCCACCGTTCAATGCACCACTGGAGGTACGTGTGTACGGGCCAAATCTCGACCGCCTTCGCGATATCAGTGAAAATATCCGGTTACTGATGGCCTCAACGCCCAATGTCATTAATACACGAGAGACCCTACAGCCCGGCACTCCGAAAATTTTGGTAGACGTGAACGAAGAAGCCAGCCAGTTAACCGGTATGTCGCTCAGTGATGTCGCCATGCTTCTGAACGCGTCCATGACGGGCATTGTCCAAGGCAGTGTGCTTGAGGAAACGGAGTCAATCCCAGTTCGCGTGCGGGTTGATGATGCATCCCGCACTAGCATCAATGAACTGAATAAACTTCGGCTGCCCCTTGCTGGCAGTGAGGAACAGGCAGATCTGCCAATTTCCGCGATTGCTGATCTGAGTATAGTGCCCAGTCGAGGCGCTATTCCGCACCGTAATGGCGAGCGTGTTAACGTGATTGAAGGCTATATCACTGCCGGCGTGTTGCCACAAACCGCGCTGGATGCGTTCACAACCAAACTCGACAAGGCTGGTTTGCAGCTGCCGCCGGGTTATCGTATCGAATTTGGTGGCGAATCTGCTGAGAGGAATGATTCGGTTAACCAGTTGCTGGCAAACCTAACTATCGTGATCACCTTGCTTATCGCCGTGGTAGTTGTGTCGTTCAATTCTTTCCGGCTGAGCGCAATTATCTTTCTGGTCGGCATGCAGGCGGCGGGATTAGGTTTGCTGTCCGTCTGGGTGTTCGGCTATCCCTTTGGGTTTACTGTGATTATCGGCCTGTTAGGTTTAGTAGGGCTGGCGATCAACGCTTCCATCGTTATCCTTGCTGAACTGAAAGCCAGCCCAGAAGCTAAAGCGGGCGATCAGGAAGCCATTATCAACGCAGTCAGCAGCTGTGGCCGCCACATTACCTCTACCACTATTACGACCATGGGCGGCTTCCTGCCGCTGATTCTGGCGGGAGGCGGATTCTGGCCACCATTTGCCATTGCGATTGCTGGCGGTACATTGCTGACAACCCTGCTTTCTTTCTACTTCGTCCCGGCAGCTTTCAAATTGGCCGTGACTATCTCGCCATTAGACAAACCAAACTCGCTGGAAACGGCATGAAAAATACAGCCACCGTTTTGCGGTGGCTGTATTTTTTCGATAACTCAAATCGTATCCGCAATAGCTAAAATGCAGAAAGAATAGGACTTGCCATTAAACCCATCAGCAGCAAGATTGGAAACATGATCTTAATAATGAACGGTATCCGCATTATCACATCCCTTTTTAATAGCTCATCCTAATCGGTAACGCATTAATGCACTCATCGCTCACCGGTTCTTCATCCAACAACAACGATTGTTAATTATAGACAAAAATCTTTAACAGAATATACAGCACCGCATTCTTTTCAAGACACTTGCTGTACTATCAATTAGTTAGATAAGAAAACCATCTACACTTTCATTCACTTCTGCATTGCTACCGTCAAAATCCCACCGTGTTAGAGAGTGATATGTGCACGTTAATTCAGCCCAAATACAATTACGACAAATTATTACCAAACATGATTAATTCTACCCACTTTTTTCTTTGGACAAAAACGGATAAATTCTTACCAAGAATCTGACTACATTTATTGGCAGACTCACTCTTGATTACAAGTCAAATAAAACCTTCGAAATTTAAACAAAGTCAATTGTTTATGATTTTTTTGAGATTAATGTCATTTTTTTCTCGCATTTATCCGCGTTTTTCTGTACAAAAAGGCCGCTTTTTACGAGTCACATTTTATTTAAAAGCTAAGTAATTAATGCCTTAAGGCTTGAGAGTACATGAATGGTTAGAAAGAAACTCCTTTCCGTTTTAATCGTTGCTGCTCTTTCTGGCTGCAACAACGAAGATGTAAATTTCGTATTTCCTGAAACAGGCACGCCCGAGATCCCTGGGGGAGGTAATGGGGGCAATCCCAATAACAAGATTCCTGGTGAATTCTCTCTTGATGGTAACCTCGTGTTTGGCCCCTCTGTAACATGTAATGGCGCACCCGCAAACCAATTCGAAGTTTTCGCTGAAGAAGCAATTACCTGTTATTACGAGAGCACTCTGCTCGCATCATTTGACAGCATACACAACGATGCATCTTTGCTCACCGGTGAAGAGACCAAACGTGAGCGTCTTACGCTGGCTAATGCTGTTGAGTTCCAAGATCAGCCAGATAAATTGCGTAACGCCACTGCGCTGCTTAAAGCAGTTGCACCCGCTCACGGCAATCAAATCGATATCCAGTTGTCGAGAACACAGGATAAACTGGCTTTCTCGGCCATGTATGAGAATGACTTGAGCCTGTCTAAGGAAGAATTCGACAAACTGCTGGAAGGCAAGCCTGCGGAAGAAAACCTGACGGATAAGCTGCCAAGTACACACGTTCCGGACATTAAGCCTGAGGTGACACCTGGCACATCAACAGATCTCAACGCCAAGTTCGTTGCCGCTAATGCGGAAGAGGCCTATCAATACAAACCGACTGAAACCATTTTGTCGAAAGCGGTCATTACTGATTCTGCCGGGATCCCTGTTAAAGGGTTGTCATATTTCAGCCGTGCCTCCCGCGGGAAAACCAATGAAAATGGTGAATTCGAATTTGTCTGGGGCGACACCATTTCTTTTGGTATCGACACTTTCGAACTCGGTAGCTTCCGGGGCAATAAAACTGCCTTTACCCTGACTGACCTTGGCGAGGAACAACGTGGCCGCAATGCAGAAGCGTTAGTCAAACGTTATGCAGAGAATGCGAACGGCCGCCTGACAATTACTGACAAAGTAGAGAATGTTTTTGCCCAGTACCCGAACGTGATCAATGAAGCCATTTCATTGTCACTGAGCGACAAAGACACCGAACTTTCTTTGGGTAACGGTACAACACAAACAGTTCCTGCTGAATTTGAAAACCAGTTTAAGAGTGGTATTGCCGCCCAAATCGATCAGGCAATTTGTGGCAACTCTTGTGGCAAAACCGATCAAACGCGTTTCTTCTCAGAACCGGTTGTACATACCGCATCGTCAGATACCTCAAACATTCAGGCTGACATCAATAAACTGTGGGGCATCAATGAGGCCGTGAGCCAAGGCTGGAAGCCGGTCGACAAATTCCACGTTTTCACTGACGCAACCAACTTCTACGGCAGTGTGGGTGAAGCACGTGGACAAGCGGCTGTGAATATCTCTAACCGCGCTTTCCCTGTGATGATGGCACGCAATGACCAGAATTACTGGATCCCATTTGGCCAGCCCAAAGCCTATGACGAACGCGGTCTGGCATATATCACAGAAGCCCCCTCTAAGGTGAAGCCGGAGCTGGCTGGGGCAAATACCGCGACCTTTGGCCTGCCTTTTGTCAGCATTGGTGAACTGGGTAAAGGAAAAGTGATGGTAATGGGCAATGCGCGTTACAACTCTATCCTTGTGTGCCCGGATAACTACTCCTGGAATGGCGGAACAACGGCATGTACTGATGGCAAAGATGGCAAAGACATGGAGAACTTTTTCCATAACGTGATTCGCTATCTGACCAATAAGGATGCAAACCAAGGCATCATTAGCCAGAAGATAAAAGTGGGTACCAACATTCCGCATGTGTACTTTTCCCGTGGTGGACAAGTACTCGGGCATCAGATGGAATATAAAATTCATGATGTCTTCAATGTTGAAACGCACCAGCTTTCTAGCTTCACGGGTGTCGATCCAAAAGAGTTCCCGCTGTTGATCCTGAACGGGTTTGAATACAACGGCTGGACGCATGACCCGTATTTGCCACCTCATACAGCAAACACATCACGTCCAAAACTGACACAAGACGATGTCAATGCCCTGATTGACTACGTCAACAAGGGTGGCAGTATTTTGGTCATGGAAACTGTTCGCAGAACCAATAACGCAGGTGAACTCGGCCGTCTGTTAGATGCCGCAGGCATTGCATTTGGCATGGGTGAATCCGTGGTGCCAAATGGAAACGGTCCAAATAACGGATATGCCGACAGAATACGTGCACAGCGCGAGTTTGGTTTCTATGTTATTGAACGCTACCCTGCCGTTGAAGGTGGTGAAGGAAAACAGCCCAAACCACCGTATAACATTGACAAAGACGGCAATGTAACGTGGGATTACATCGAACAAAATAAACCGGACGACAAGCCGAGCCTGGAAGTTGCTCAGTATACTGAGCTAAATGATAAAGGTGAGTCAGTGACTCATAAAGCGTATATCCGGGAAGAGGATTACTTCGTCCGTGACAAACACGGCAAGGTGGACTACGCCAACGGCTACCCTGTTGTTGATACGAAAGGCCTGCGTAAAGCCATTGATGATCTGCTTTCAAAATTTGAAGTTGATGGTAAACGCACTTATGAACTGTGTAAGCTGCCTGATTATCATTACGAAATTAACTGCCTTGAGTACCGTCCAGGTAATCTCATTCCATTAACAGGCGGAATGTATCGCCCTATCTACACCAAACTCGATCTGGGCAGTGAAGAAGCGAAAGCGATGATAAAAGCGGCCGACCTCGGTACCAATATCGAGCGCTTGTATCAACATGAACGCTATTTCCGCACTAAAGGTAAAGAAGGTGAGCGTCTAAGCAGCGTTGATTTAAACCGTATCTACAGCAATATGTCTGTGTGGCTGTGGAACGATCTGGATTATCGCTATGAAGAAGGCCTTGAAGACGAACTCGGCTTTAAGCGCTATACCGAGTTTATGAACTGTTACACCCAGAATAATGGTGCAGAGGGCACAACCTGCCCTGCAGAGTTGGGCACACAGCTTGTTAAGCTGAACATGGTCTACGGACCTGAGCAAGGTGACTATGCTGGGTACATGAACCCGAGCTATCCGCTCAACTATATGGAGAAGCCGCTGACCCGTCTGATGCTGGGCCGTTCATACTGGGATTACGATGTTAAAGTCGATATTCGTCAATTCCCGGGCGAGCCGATCGGCAACAAAAAAGGTGGCGCATCGATAACACTGGATATGACTAACAATACGGCCGCTTACTTTGCAGGCAACCGTCAGGCAACGGGCCAGTGGGCAGTCGCGCATCAACCTTTCACTGTGTCAGTCTCTGGAAACACCTCACCAGTAACGGTGACGGTTGGCTTGCATGACGACCTGACAGGCCGTGAAAAACATGAGCTGGCGCTAAAACGTCCTCCTCGCATGCAAAAGAGCTTTACTGTAGCTGCAAATGAACATAAAACATTCACCGTTCCATATGGTGGCCTGATTTACGTGCAGGGCGGCGGTAGCAATAACGTCAACATCACGTTCACAGGCACGGTTGATGCACCTTTGTACGACAGTAAAAAAGGGATGTGGATTAACGATGCCAGCTCTCCAGCCCCTATCGGTGATGTGGTATCCGGCGCCTTTATTTACTCGGCACCGAAAGCCAACCTGATGGCGTCAAACATCGAAGGCGGTATTCAGAAATTTGCACAGGATCTTGATACCTTCGCCAGTGATTTGAACGAGTTCTATGCGCGTGACGAAGGGAAAGAGGGGAAAGCTAACAAGGCATTTACGCACGCAGACAGACCGAATAACCGTCATGCCTTTGTTAACGATGTGGCAATCAGTATTGGTGCAGCCCACTCTGGCTATCCGGTGATGAATGGTTCATTCAACCCGAACAGTCAAAACATCCCAACCGTACCATTGAACGATTGGCTGATCTGGCACGAAGTGGGCCACAATGCTGCTGAAGCGCCATTCACTGTAGAAGGTGCAACAGAAGTCGCCAACAACCTTGTGGGACTTTACATGCAGCAAAAATACCTTGGCTACATGGCACGCGTAGAACATGATATTCGAATCGCGCCTGATTTTGTCAAAGCAGAGAACGGCCATGCCTGGGGTGCGGGCGGTGCAGGTGAACGTCTGGTGATGTTTGCACAGCTGAAAGAATGGGCAGACACAGAGTTTGATCTCTCTGACTGGTATTCAGAAAGCGAGATCCCAGCGTTCTATTCAGCATCTGATCGTCCAGATATGAACGGGTTTAACTTGTTTAAACTGATGCACCGCCTCACACGGAATGAATCTGAACAAGGTGTAAACCTGAAAGGTGATAACAAGTGTTACAACACAGGACTGGGTAAGAGCGATTCGCTGATGTTGTGTGCATCTTACGCTGCACAAACAGATTTGACAGAGTTCTTCCAAGCCTGGAACCCTGGTGTTGTTGCCAATATCTTGCCAGGTGTTGATACCCCACAATACGATGGCGGTGTTACTAAACAAGGTATTGATGCAGTGAAAGCACTGAAACTTCCGAAGCCGACACGCGATCCGCTGTCGATTGATTCAGTCACTCACCGCACAGAAACAAACTAACTTAACAGGGAGCCTATTGGCTCCCTTCACGTTGCCTGACTAACCCCGCTTCTTTATAGCGGGTTTTTCTTTTGTAAACCTTCGTATTTCGTGGCTATTTTCCTTGAGGTGCCATCAAAGCCTTTGCACCTCTTGTCTATGCCTTTATTATTGTTCGACGTTTCCAAAAGCTTGATAAATTAACTGACAGACCGCCTCTTTGGCCTCATCAAAGGCACTTACCTTGTCCGGGTTCATCATTAGCTCTCCTTTAAGTTGCATACCTATAGTGTTAAGAGAGGTTTCAATACTCACGTTAGTATTTCTACACGTTTTGATAATGCTGTGTAAAGGCTTATGTTTTTGTTTGATCGCCACAGCAGGCTGGTAGTTCATTGATGCCATAGATGGAACGAGTACATTTCGAGCAACCGTTTCTATAGGTGAGTTTCCTTTGCAACAAAATACATAATCAATATCCTTAAATCTGACTTTTTCGAATCTTTTACCTGCCTGCGCACGCCCAAAATCAATAATTTTCATTAACATAGTTTTTTGGTCTTTTTCTTGCAGGATCAGTATGTTTTCTTTGTGCAAATCATTATGCGACACTTTATTTACATAGAGTGTTTTTAAAATATCCACAAGCTGACGTGCTAATGACTGACATTGCTCCATGCTCACCCCTGATGATAAAACATCAGACAACATGCTCGTTTTTATACTGCTGTCATACACCGCAAATGTTGCATACTTACCTGACTGCATTAGACCTTCAGGGAGGCCTTCTTTTGTTTGTAGAGACACAATATTCTTCAAGTCAAGCTTATCTTCACAATAGAGTGCTAACCCTTCCTCTTTGATAAAATCCTGCTGCCCTGTTTTTGTTTTTGCACATAGTACACCGCTATCAAGGTTTTTATCTTTATTCACCCCTCCATCCATAAACCTCATGCTGTTTAAATCTTCATTGGAAAGCTGTATTTGTTTCCTGTGGTGTTCTATTTTTTGAGTTAATCTCCGGGTAGCGGTTAAGCTATAACCAGGCATGCTAACTCTTGGTTTCTCTCTGGTGTGTTTTATTTTTTTCAATTCCAATGAGGATGTCGCTACACAACTAGTTACACCCATATTTGTTGTAGTGTAACTGCCAACTGCTTTACTGTTGAATAATGGCATGTGCTCTCCGTTCACTTTTATCTTTTAATGTGATCTTAAACATAAATTAACCTAAATGTACCCAACTGACTGTTTACTTTCCTTAACTTTTCCTCCCAAAGATAAAAACTCAACACCCATTGTGCTTAACAATCCCACCTCTATCATTATTGACGGGAATTTTCACGCCTCTTCAAAAATCATAATTTATCATGGGAATTCAAATCATGTTTTTTCATGAATAAGATCCTTTAAAATCAATGTATTTTTAAGGTTCATTTAAACATCACCGAGTATAAAAAATGCCTTCATTAGCAACAGCAACGATTACAACACCAGTAGCGACAGCCGCATCTCTTTACAGTACTTTACCAATAATAACTCATAACACCCTACCAGTAACAAGTGTAAACTCAAAAAAGTCATCCAATCAAGAAACTATTAATAAGCTATTATGCTCAGAAGAAAGACAAAAAATTAAAGATGCCCTAGCCGCAGTACCTGAAAATGTTGATGCATCAAGCCCTGAATTGAAAAAATTATTGGAAGCCAGGAAGGAATATTCACAATGCTCATTCAAAGAAGCTGAGTCAACGGCAGACCCAAAGCTCAAGGCTAAGCTGTTACAAGAGGCTTTATTTAATAACAATGATGGCGGAAGGGAAAATGATTTTAAAATAAGAAATTTAATAAATCAAACATATACAAAGTATGAGAAAGAATTAACAAAAGCAGAAAAATTAGATCTAACTCTCGCCAGAAAGATAAATACCGAAGCAAGATACCAATCTAGAGTAGCTCGAGGTAAAGATGCTCAAGCACAAAAGCTATGGGATTCTGGCACTAGAGGGAAGGTTACCGTAGATGGTGTTGATACCGCCTATCACGTTGTGAAAGCAGCAAGCAGTAGGGGTGAGCATCATCCTCTTGTTGTTATCGCCCCAGGAAGAGGGGAGCCGATGGAAAATTACATGGAAATGGTTTCCGAATTGAATGCAGCCAATAGAGATGTAATCGTCGTCGGCTTTACTGGTAATGGCGATGTTGGTCATCCTGGGCATTTAGAAGATTTCTCAGACACCACAAAAGGATTAGCACAAATTATAGCACAAAGAAATGACATTACTGGTGTTCAGCATAAGTCTGTTTCTATTATTGCTCACTCAACCGGAGCAACGACGGCTACCCGGTATTGCGAGGGAGATCCAAAAGACCCTGCAGTTAAGCAAATGGTTTTGATAGCGCCTTTGTTTGAAATTAAAGCTTCATATACATCCCTCTTGGCTGCTAGAGTCGCTGATATAATTTTAGACACGGCCGAGTCTGTGACGAACACACTAATATCGCCATTTACTGATCGTCGAGTCAATTTGGACGCCATACATATTGCTAATAGAGACAGTTATTACGATGGCAATGATTACACACAATCATTACCTAGATACAATCAACTCGTAAAAGTAAGAGATAAGCATAAAACAATGCCACCTACTGTTAGCTGGGTTCATGAGGCGCAAAAGGCTACTCACCTTGCATTAAAAGATGCAGATAAATTAAAAGACGAAAATATAGACATCTTAGTCTTTATGGCAGGGAAAGATGGCGTGGTAAAAAATGAAAAAACCCGTGAATTTATAGAAAAATCTAACGCAAAAGGCATTATGATTGAAGGTGCTTTGCACTCTTTAGTGCAAGAAGCAGACTCTTATCGTGCTCCAATGATGCAAAAAATACTGAAATTCACCAGATAACATAAAGTTGTAAAAATTCTGGTGTGTTTAAGTAATAAACTTTAAATACAAATACTCAGTTCAATATAGATGCCTCATGAATTATGAGGCATCTTTCTGTGACAGAAAGCAATTGATCATTATTCAAATAACCACTATCACCACTCAACACAACCAACGGCATATTGCAATAAAAAGAGACTGAAAAGCATCATATTTTCATGCCGTCATAACCCGCAAGTACCCCTGTTTGCACGTTATTCTCCATCAGCCAGCAATCCTGTTCATGACCGATATGGGTAATAATAAGCGCTTTCGGTTGGAGGTTTTCATATACCCATTCAACTTGAAGATGCAGGATTGAGCACTTGAAAATTATCATTTATACGAGACGCTAAAGAGCCTGCGATTTGTGGAAGGATCACAGTGAAAAATCGGCCAATAGCCACTTCAAAATCCCGTTTACTTTTGAAATAGACATTGTTCCTTACCTGCTCGTTCATCACTTTCCAAAGCCGTTCTATCGGATTGAGGTTGGGACTGTAGGGCGGTAAATAGTGAAGCTCGATATTCAGCACAAAGGCGGCGTCTTTTACTAAGTCGCTTCGGTGATACCCTGCACCATCCAGAATGAGGTGGAGCTTATGCGTCAGTGGGTAGCTTTCTCTCAGCTTGCACAAAAACCTAACGATATTTTCGCTGTTGATGCTCTCGTAATTATCGATAACAGTGCGGCCAATCTCAGAGAGATTTAATGCACCCACTATGTTGAGGCGACTGCGGCTTCCCGTGGTTTCAATCGCTTTGTCCTGCCCAGTACGTATCCAGCCATGAGAGAGTTTGGTGGCCTGAGTGGGATGAACCGCATCCATGAACAGGATAGTTTCCTCTTTGCCGCAGCTGGACTTAAGTGCCTTGTAGGCTTCGACAAATTCTTGCTGTTTAGCCTCATCAAACCTGTGAGGGACACCTTTAGGCTTTTTATAGCTAAAACCGTGGTGATGCAGCCACTTGTTCATGCCAGCGACGGTATAGCAGACGCCGAATTGCGCCAGAACATAGGCAACAATCTGGTGAGTATGGTGATAGGTCACCTCTGTCAAGTGCTCGATGAGCGCCATCGTCTGTGAAGCCGATAAGCGACTGCTGGACCCACCATTTTCAGGTTTGAGTTTCTCGGACTGCGCGTAATCGTGAAGGTGACGGAGAACGGTGGTTTCATGAATACGCAAGGCTTGGGAAATCATGGCAGTACTCCAACCTTCAGAAGCAAGCAGTACCGCTTTAATGCGGTCACGCACTCGACCATCACGCGTTTTATCGTGCTGGTTTTCGAGTTCATGTTTTTGCTTGTAGGTCAGAGTCACTTTCATGGGGCGTAGCATGATCCTCATACCGATGAAAATCAAGCATCTTCAATGATCACGGGTATAAAGAGAGTATTAAGGTGTATCAATATGCTGATCTTCAGTCAGGGTTTTCAATTCTACCTCCCTGTTATCCCTCACATTTTCTCTGACGGAGAATAAAGGTCATCCTTGTACAAAGAATAAGACACCTTTGCAGCTCAGGTTTGTATAAAGTTTTCCTTCATGTTTCGGGAAGAAAACAGTGTCATCTCCCGCAACTTTACTATGAAAATAAGCGCATTTCATTTTCAACTCTTTGAATGAAATCCGCATATTCCAATTGAATCAAAAAGTAATAGACGCCAGTAACAATGCCATAGGAATAATTACATTTAATCAGGCTGGCTTTTTACGTTTGGACTAAGGCAGCAATTTATCAAAAGCATGGAAGCGGCATTTCGCAAAGTTTACCAGTACGCAAAGCCAAACCTGACTCTTATGGGTTGGATGGGGTTGATAGGCTTTCCGACGTACTATTTCATCTGGCGTGATCTCTACCCGCAGGCCTATGAAAATTTGCCATTGCGACTATTTTGTTGCCTGTTTTTCATCACAGTTCTGGTAAGAGATAAACTCAGCCCCCGCTTCCAGGAACATATGCACTGGTTTTACCAAATTGCCATCACCGTCGTCCTGCCCTTCTTCTTTTTCTATATGCTGCTGATGAACAGTTGGTCTACCGTTTGGTTGCTCTCTTTCATGGCGGCAATATTCCTGCATATTCTTCTGGTACACATTACCTGGGTGATGTTTGCCCAAACCATCATAGGTATTGCTGCAGCTACATTCTGCGCCTGGATAGCGAAGGGATACCAGCTGGAATTTTTACTCGACTGGACCTATATGCCAGTTTTCCTTTTCATTTATTTGTTCGGTAATTTGTTTTTTTTCCGAAACCAACAGGAACATGAAACCAAGGTGTCCATTGCCAAGGTATTTGGCGCGGGAATCGCCCACGAAATGCGTAACCCACTCAGCGGAGTGTATTCTTCTATCGACATTATTCGGTCAACGATCCCTGCTCCTAACAACAATGCACGGATGTACCAACTGCGCGAAGAGGATGTGATATTACTGAGGAAAATCAGTGACGATGCGATGAATATCATTCGGGCAGGCAACGAAACCATTGACTTACTGTTGACCTCAATTGATGAAAACCGTGTTTCGCGCTCCACCTTCAAAAAGCATTCAGCCCTGCATATCCTCAAACACGCTGTCGACAGCTTCGGGTACAAAAGCAAAGACGACAAATCTGCCATCACAATACAAAGCACCAAAACCTTTGAGTTTCTGGGGAGTGATACCCTGCTGAAATACGTCATCTATAACCTGTTCAAAAACGCGTTTTACCACCGCAAAAATGACAACTTCAACATTGACCTCCTCGTCGAGCCGGGAGAAAAGGAAAACTGCATTGTTGTTCGTGACAATGGTCAGGGAATTCCCAATGATATGCTTGATCAGATTTTTGAAGATTTTTACACCACGGGTAAAAACGGAAACTTTGGGTTAGGGTTGCCTTTTTGCCGCAAAGTCATGCACTCCTTCGGCGGGGAAATAAGCTGTCAGTCAAAGCTGGGGGAATGGACAGCTTTTACTCTCACTTTCCCGGCGTTGAACTCCTCTGTCGTGCAAAATATCAAGCACAACCTTATCCAACTTAAGTCGTTACTGATGATCAGCGATGACAATGATCTTATCCAATGTGCCATAAAAAACAGCAAAGTCATGGGGTTCAAACTACAGACCATCAGTGTGCTTCAAGCGTTGCAAAAGCATGAGCTTGATTTGGAATACGATGCAGTGGTGGTTGATTTAGAGAGCCTTAAGGCAAACGGTGATGTTCTGGGACACATTGAACCTCTACTCTCTTTCACAGAAGCGAAGGTGGTTTACCTGCATCATGGTCCGCCAACCCAGCACGCGTCCCACGCTGTTTATAACCCCATCTGGATAGAAGAGCTGGTGTGGCGGCTTAATACCCCTACTGTAATGGAAAAGCTGTTTTTTGACACAGTCGATCCCGTAGCACCTACCGTTCCAAAACAGAACAATACGATTGTCAAACAAACCATCATGGTTGTTGATGACAGCGAAACACTGCGCCAATTCACGTCTATTATTTTGGAAAAACAGGGATTTAACGTGGTCCAGTGCCCAGATGGAAATTGCGCCATTGAAACCTTAACCAACGGGGGGCAGAACATTGATTTGATCCTGATGGACATTGAGATGCCGGTGATGGATGGCCTTGAAACCTCCCGTCGCATCCGTCATTCCATTCAGGCTTATGCCGATATACCTATCATTGCCCATACCGGCGACAATTCAAAAACAACCCTTGAGAAGATTCTCTCATCAGGTATGACTGACTTTCTGGTTAAACCTTCCGATCAACAGCAACTGCGCGACAAAATCATCGCCTGGCTGTCGTAAAAAAGCCCTGCCAAGACAGTGCTTCATCCAGATACTCGTTCAATCGTTTATCCCTAAGTATCTTCAGGCTGTTTGGGTATATACCTTAATAGAAACGAAGATCAGGGTGGTTGTATGCTGCCTGACAAACAGTCAGTACATGATCCACCTCCCGGTAGCTCATATCTGCATTCAATGAGAAACGGATAATGGCCTTGTTCTTCGGCGTTGCCGGTGAACAAAATACCGCCCCAAACACCCCTTTGCTTTCCAGAAAGTCCCGGACATGTTCCGTATTCTGTTCATCACCACACTCCAGAGAGATGATTTGGGATTCACTGCGGATATTAAAGCCAATCTCTTTCAGCCCCGCACGCAAAACATCAGATATTTCAAAAAGTCGCCTTCGCTTGTCATCGCCTTTTTGGATCACATCAAGGGTTGCTTCAAGCCTTGCCACTTCCTGTGGCAGAACAGTGGAGCTGAAAATGGCCGGGAAAGAAACAAATGGTAACGCAGTCACCAAACTGTCCGGCCCCAACACCGCCCCCGCCCGGTAAGCAAATGCTTTGGCAAGGCTGGTAGTGACAAAATCTACCTGATCCCGTACTTCCATTTCGTTAATCAGACCCGAGCCGCCAGGACCATGAGTGCCCAAAGAGTGTGATTCATCAACCACCAGCGCACAATCCAGTGTCTTGGCCAATTCACAGATCGCAGGGAGCGGTGCAACAGTACCGATGGTGCTGTAAACCGAATCCACCAAAATGATGCCGGGACCATGTTTTTTGATTTGCCGCTTGAGATTAGAAACGTTGTTGTGCATGAAAGGGATAACTTGAGCTCCTGCTATCCGAGCGCCTTCCCATAATGACATATGGGCAAAGAAATCGATATAGACGTGGGTACCGGGCTCACAAATGGTTTGTAGCAAGCCAACATTGGCCGCCCAGCCAGACTGAGATAACACACACCCATCCATACCGATAAATTCAGCCAGGCGCTTTTCAAACTCCGGCTTATGCTCAGCATCTTGTAAGAATACCGCTGACATCACGACGTTTTCATTCGTCGTTTTAATTGCATTCAAATGTGCAGTTTGAATATCGTCATCAAAGCTAAGCGCGAGGTAATCATTACTCTGCATGATTACGGCTCCCTCTCTGGGTCGGCTGCTAACAGGCAGTGGCCGTCGGTTTTCATAAGGTTCTGTCATATCGCACAGAAACGAATTCAGGCGAGCCTCGACAAAAGAAGGGAGTTTTTTTTTAGATGTAGATGGAGTAAATGGGGTATCCATAAGCCTAGCCTCTTCTTGTTAAAGAAAAACGCCACCCGCGGCGCTGTTTTTATATGGCTAATTATGAGTGAGGCCTGCCCCAAGCTACTTTTTAAGTTTGCGAATTCATACCAATAATTTTTCAAATGGTTTGCATAAGAAAATATACAATAAAAAAATACAGTGTCATAAAAACGCTTCATTACCCCAATTATAAGGCTTCAAAATCACGCTTTTCTTGGAATAGCAACATCGGTCATCCCAGGCGTGAAGATGACAGAAATCGCAGAGGTAAACGAAGGAAAAGACTGGATTTGGCGGTTACTAGGGAAAAATAAAACAGAAGACTGTCTCGCGTGAACGAAAACACATCCCCGGGAAATTCACTATTAGCGTTGTCTGGCGTCTGTCAGCTAACACAAAAAAATGTGTGTTCACCTAATGTGCAAAAACCGCTTTTATTTCGGCGATTTCTTCATTGCTCAAGTATTGGAAGTTATCATTCGCAGCATTTAATCTCAGCGCCGCAGTTTCTTCCAGCTCTTCGACATTACGCAGAGCATCGTCCAGATCCTTTCCCATCACAACCAAACCAATATTGGCAATAAGAACGGCATGATGATTTTTCGCCTTTTCTGCCAAAAAACGCGATCCAGAAGATCTAAAAATAGGGATCTTCGGCAATATTGAGGTTCGCATGGATGCAATAGGAGCCAGTGCCGGAAGCACATTTTCTACATTCTGATGATCGTTTGTCACCAGTTTAGAGATGTTTTTTGGAGTAAGGGTAAAAATCGCTTTGTGTTTAGAATTGGCATTATATATGTCCAGATGATGCTCAAACTCCCAATCGGGTAATTCACCGGACAGTAACTCCCCTTGCAATGATACAACAGAAAAATGCTCTGGCCCCAGCTTTCCCATTCTCAGACCATTAGTAGTAATAAGCACTCTGCCATCTTCCATTTGTGCAGAGAGATTGCCGCATTCTCCGGTATCATGCCCATTTATAACGAGTTTACGACCATAATCAACGAGTTTATTTCGCAGATTGCCTTGCCCTAACATGCCACATCTCCAATAAAACTACTTTTCAATGAACACCTGCATTTTCAATTTATACCTATGAAATCAAATTATAGTAGATAAAACTATTTTATATTGATACTCACAGTATACATCCAAAAATCAGGGATCTTTATATTTCTTAATCAATAAAGGATCCTATTCACCCTCTAGAAAAGATCCCTTTCTTCTGTCAGATGGTTAAATATGACATCAGGTTTAATTATTTTTTATTTTTAACCACACTCTGATATTTTTTATCAATTTAAAGATCGCGCAACTAAAATTGTAGTATTAATGATGTTTTTTTTAGTAATGAGACATCTATCAACTTTTATCACCAATATATCGTTACAGAATGCCTAAGTATAAAACGGTAGTCTGTTCATACACGTAGAAAAAAGATCCTTCTACTCTGTCTGCGATCGCGCGCTACATGCGCAGGCTGTTTTTCTCCATTAACGCGGGGTTATCGGTTTATCGCTAAGTAAGCACCTGCACCTATCATAATGGACCCCGCCCCCCGGTTCATTCGCCGGATAGCCTTCTCAGTTTTCAGCAATTTTGCCGCCCGATCTGCACCAAGAGCAATAAGCATCGCACCGCTTATTAAAGCGACACCTGCCAATACATTCGCCAGTATCACATCACTCACGCTCAACACAGTGAGATCCATAAAGGTCGGCAAAAATGCGATATAGAAAAGGATCACCTTGGGATTAGAAGCTGATATCAGAAAACCCTGCACAAAATCAGCCATCAGACCAGCGGACTTTTTCACCGGTTTATCAGATTCTGACAATGTGGCAACCTGTGGCAAAGCCTTAAACATTTTATAGCCAAGGAAGACGAGATAAGCAGCACCGATATAACGAATCGCCGTAAAGAGGCCTGCATAATTCTCCGCTATTGTGGCAAGACCAAAGCATGCAAGCGTAAGGTAAATCAAATCACTCGCTACCATGCCGGCTGTAATAATGACACAGTCCCGCCATCCCGTTACCACGGCACGCGCAAGAATGGCAAAAACACCGGGGCCAGGCGTAATAACAAAAATAAATATAGCGATGGTAAACGTAATTGCACCTTCCAACGTCATGCTGCTTTCCCTTTCACGTAATTCATTGACACTTCCGACAGTAACAAAACGGCATTTATCTGTCATCTTAACGACAGAAATAAGTAAATTTTTCATCGTGTTATAACGCTTCCCGCGCTATTATGTGACGATGGCTATCAGAGCAGTTTTTTCAATTTTGCCAATCCGTAAGCAGCAATCGTAACATTGTCTTTAATCTCGCCATCAATGATCATGCGTTCAAACTCGGCAACCGGAAAAGCCTGGGAAATAAGATCTTCTTCTTCCGCGTCTAAATTTTTCCCGACCTCTTTCAGTCCACTGGCAAAATATACGTGACAGGTTTGGTTTAAAAAGCCGTAAGCAATGTATTGGGCGCCAACATAGACCATATTTTCAGCCGCCATGCCGGTTTCCTCCTGCAACTCCCCTTTCGCCAACGCTAAATGATCAGCATCGGGATTGGATTCCCAGGCGCCTTGCGGCAATTCCCAGCAGCGCTGCTGGACGGTATAGCGATACTGTTGCACCAAATGAATTAACTCATGATCAATGGCAATAATAATGGCGCAATCGGGTTTATCAACCACGCCATAAATACCTTCAACACCGCTGGGCCTTGCAATCTTGTCTTCACGCACGGTCATCCATTTGTTTTGGTAAACCACTTTGCTATCAAGCTGTTTGATCATGGTCTGTGCTGTTCCTTCTCAACTGGTGGGACTGTTCATCATGCCACCTTCATGCCCGCAAGCCCAAAGGTAGCATGTAATGTCTGTTATTCTGCACTAATGATACGTTCTCCTGCTTGCCAAAATCGGGATTCATGATATTTTTCTGCCCAGTTATCCAACGGGAATAGTAACGATGCCAAAGGCAAGCGAAATTAAAAAAAATGCCGTTATCGAACACAATGGTAAGGTACTGGCAGTAAAAGACATTTCCAAACTGACTCCAAGTGGTCGCGCAGGCAATAGCCTTTACCGTATGCGTCTTTATGATGTAGCGACCGGTGCCAAAGTCGATGAAAGCTTCAAAGCAGACGACATGATCACCCTGGCTGACTTCAGCCGCCATGCCGCTGACTTCTCCTATATCGATGGCAGCGAATACGTGTTTATGGATTGTGAAGATTACACACCCTACCACTTCAACAAAGATGACATTGAAGAAGAACGGCTGTTCATTACCGAAGAAACCAAAGGCATTCAGGTACTGACTGTCAGTGGAAAACCTGTTGCGCTCGAATTGCCTGCCGCAGTGGATCTGGTGATCACTGAAACGTCGCCTTCTATCAAAGGCGCATCAGCCAGTGCCCGAACCAAGCCTGCTACCCTGACTACCGGTTTGGTTGTGCAGGTACCTGAGTACGTTGCCCCAGGTGATAAAATCCGTGTGAATACCGCGGAACACAAGTTTATGAACCGTGTAGAAGCTAAATAAGAAAACGTCCTCCACATTCGTGCCCCCAACCTCTGGGGGCATTTTTATTTTCGTAAACCGAGTTAACGGTTTTTCAAGACATTAAAACACTGCGGAGCACGCCACACCGTATACTTCCAGACATGCCTTCATTATTCAGGGAAGAGCCATGACAATCCGTGTTTTGCTCAACGGTAAAAAAGCCGGGCTGGAACCTGTACGCAATGCCATCTTTGCCGCAAGAGAAAATGGCAACGTGGAAGTCCGCGTGACCTGGGAAACCGGTGATATTGAAAGATTGGTCAACGACGCTGTCCACGAAGGGTGTTCCCGGATTGTGGCGGCAGGGGGAGACGGAACAGTTAATGAATGCGCGTCCGCCTTGATGCAACACCCACCGGCATCGCGCCCGGAATTGGCCGTGGTGCCCCTCGGAACCGCCAACGATTTTGCTACAGCCTGCCAAATTCCCGTCGATTTAGAACACGCCTTAACACTCGCCCAACAAGGAACATCAGTGCCTATTGACTGTGTAAAGGCAGATGACCGGTACTTTATTAACGTTGCCAGTGGTGGCTTTGGTGCCAAAGTCACGGCTGAAACTCCCGCGCCCCTTAAGAACTTCTTAGGTGGCGGCGCCTACACCCTTTCCGGTATTGTCCAGGCGCTGGGTTTTGTCCCCTACAGCGGTACAACGCGACACCCTGGGCAGGAAACAGAAGGCGAAGTTATTATTGGTGCGGTCTGCAATGGCCGACAGGCAGGAGACGGGCAAATACTGGGGCCCAATGCCATGCTAAATAACGGTATGTTGGACTCGATTGTTTTAAGACGCTTTCCCCTTGAAGCCCTTGCACAGGTCATCGCAGAGTTAAAAGATGACACGCTGAATGGTGAGTATGTCCATCGTGTTCGCACCCCCTGGGTTGAATGGCAGTCAGAGGAAGAAATCCCCATCAATCTCGACGGCGAGCCTATTTCAACCAAGTACATCCGTTTTTAGGCCATCCCTGACGCCATTCGCCTGGTCTTGCCCCCAAGCTGTCCATTGATTGACTGATATCCAGGGCAGGTTATTCCCCGGCCCCACACAGCGAGCATCTCAGTTCATCACAATGGCTTCTATACGCTTTGTAAGGACGCTCCTTGGCAGTGGCACATAATAGAAAAAAGCAATCAAAACAATCGTTGAAACAAAATGGCATTCAGGGGTCAAAGTCATTAGTCTGAGCACAAAATAAGTTAAAGAAAAGGTTTTAAAATGAGTACATTAACCGTGCGTTGCCCACATTGTTACAAACTGAACCGTATTCCGGCAGAACGCGTGGACGACAACCCAAGCTGTGGTGTGTGCAAGTCAGCGTTGCTCCATGGCAAGCCTGTCGAGGGCACCGACGCAAACATAGATGCTCTGTTAACGTCCGGCAAACCCGTCGTGATCGACTTCTGGGCACCGTGGTGCGGGCCATGTCAGGGATTTGCGCCGGTATTTGAAACCACTGCCGCGCAAAAGGCTGACGAGGCGATTTTCGTGAAAGTAAACACCGAAGATCAACAGGCTCTGTCAGCCAAATACCGCATTCGCAGCATTCCGACCATCATGGTGTTCAAAGACGGCAAGATGGCACAACACATCAACGGGGCATTGCCGCCAAATGAATTCAACGACTGGCTGGCGCAAACACTCTAAGCCTCAATTGTCACCAAAGGGCGCGATGGCGTCCTTCTTTTTCCCTGTGTTTGTTTCCCCAAACAAACGCCCTCAATACATCAAGGGTTGCTATTAAAAAAATATTAATGATAATAATTATCATTATCTAAATACAGATGCGGGCCAGCTCAAAACCGCTGCGGTTGCTATGATGAAGATTGCCAACGACCTGCGCTGGATGAACACCGGCCCACTGGCAGGCCTGGGTGAAATTGAGCTTCAGGGGCTGCAACCCGGTTCATCCATCATGCCGGGCAAGGTGAACCCTGTTATTCCAGAAGCTGTCGCCATGGCCGCTGCACAAGTCATTGGTAACGATACTACCGTGACCGTGGCAGGCCAGTCTGGCAACTTCCAGCTGAACGTGATGCTGCCGGTGATTGCCCATAATGTGCTGGAAAGTATTGAGCTGCTCAGCAACAGTGCCCGTGCACTGGCAGACAAAGCCATCTTCACGTTCACGGTTCGCAAAGACAACCTGGATGTTGCACTGGCAAAGAACCCGATTCTGGTCACCGCCCTGAACCCGGTGATTGGTTATTTGAAAGCGGCAGAAATTGCCAAAAAAGCGTACAAAGAAGGCCGCGCAATCATTGACGTTGCCGAAGAAGCAACAGATTTAGACAGGGAAACACTCACGCGCTTGCTTGACCCCACCAAGCTGACTCAAGGTGGATTGGCCGAATAACGCCGTAAACGAAAACGTCATTTGCTGCGCTATTGAAACGGCTGTGCTATCAGAACACAAACGCCCGCAATATTGAGGGCGTTTGCTGTTGAAAAAGCAGGTATTTTCAGGTGAAAACTCAGTGCTTTCTTGGGCCGTTGCGAACCAGGTCTTTTCCGGTTTCAAACACCGCCTGGGTCACGTTGCGCGCAAGGATCAGCTGGTGCTTGTCATCCAGTACCGCCACAAACGGCTGGCCGGTTGCATTGTTGGTTGCCAGCGCCACGCCAGCCACCCCTGTCAGGCCTAACCCCCCATTTTCAACCGAGATAAGAAAGGCTTCCAGCTCTTCAAGGCTATCGATGATATCAATATCGTTATTCATCACGTCACAGTCAGTGTATTTGAAACAATGCGCGGAATTATTTCATCTGGGGTTTGGGTTGGCAATGTGGGGGGTCGCTTCCCAAGCACATTAAGCGTTTGGCAGCCCATCGAAGCGGTGGCCTAATAAAAACCGCCCATATAAGAGCGGTTTTAAACTGGAGGCTGTTTCAATTAGCCAATAATCATCTGCCCGAGCACATAACCGAGCAAACACGCCCCTATCACACCAATCAAACCAACCGACATAAATGAATGGTTGAAATACCATTTGCCGATTTTGGTGGTACCGGAAGTATCAAAGTTGACAGTAGCGATATCTGATGGGTAATTCGGGATAAAGAAGTAACCATACACCGCAGGCATAATACCGATAAGCAGCGCAGGGTCGAGGCCGAGTCCAAGACCGACAGGCAGCATCATACGCGCGGTTGCAGCCTGCGAGTTAACCACCACCGACACAATGAACAACGCCAGTGCGAACGTCCAGGGGTAGTTGGTGACCATTTCTACAATGCCAGACTTGAATTGTGGCATGGCGTATTTGAAGTAGGTATCAGACATCCAGGCGATACCGAAAATTGCAATTGCTGCCACCATGCCGGATTTAAATACCACGCCATTTGGCACGTTACGTGGGTCGGTTTTGGTTGCCAGCAAAATGACACCACCAAAACAGAGCATCATCATCTGGATAATCACGGACATGCTGATAGGTTTAGTGCCCTCCCCGATTGTCCGCACTTCCGGCACCATGGCGATAAACACAATGGTCAGAATCGAAAACAGGAAGATCAACACCGCATTGCGCGCAGAAGCCGGCAGTGTTTCATTCAGCGATGTCGCCGTTGTATTCAGGATGCGCTCGCGCCATTCTGGATCTTTCATGCGTGCCTGATATTCAGGATCGTCTTCCAGTTCCTTGCCGCGTTTCATCGAGTAAAGTGACATCAGCAGTGTACCGAACAAGGTCGCTGGCACCGTTACCATCAGGATCGACAGTAGAGTGATTTCTGCCTGAATGTTGGAAAGCTGTGCAAGGTAATAAACCACCGCCGCAGAAAGAGGGGATGCCGTGATCGCTATCTGGGAGGCAACCGAAGACGCTGCCATTGGACGCTCAGGGCGAATGCCGTTTTTCAGCGCCACGTCACCGATAATCGGCATGATGGAGTAAACTGCATGGCCTGTACCCAGCAGGAATGTCATGGTGTATGTCACGAATGGCGCAATCAGGGTCACCCGTTGCGGGCTTTTACGCAGCAGCCTTTCCGCGACTTGCAGCATGTATTTCAAACCACCGGCAGCTTCAAGAATAGAAGCACAGGTGACCACCGCCAGAATGATCAACATCACCGTGACTGGCGGTGATGTTGGCGGCATCTTAAAAATAAAGACCTCAACAACAAGACCAATACCCGATATGACACCAAGGCCAATACCTCCGTATCTCGATCCGAGATACAGCATTACAAGCAGGAACAGGAACTCCAAATACAACATGAAAATATCCTTAATTTAATGATTGTTATCGATATTTTCTGTTCATTACCCTGTTAAAACCGAAGAAAACTTCACACTCCTTTACGAATAAAATGCAAATGTTTGGTTATAAAACATAGGCCACATTTATCGCTCTTCAAGTAACACATCCTCTCCTCTTCAGTTAAAAAAATGCGCTTCAAAGGTAAACGTGCAGTTGCTTAAGCCAAACGGTTTATCGTCCCAGATCACGCCGCTGGTTGTTACTCACTTTGATACCCAAGCATTACACTCTTTGTCTTGTTCTTTCTACTGACCATGATTAACGCGCTGAATCTGTTGCCAGCACTAGGTTTCGGCGGTAATATCGCGCCAATTTTTTCGGGGATAGAGGTGCTCTCTTTACCGATGAGATTCTCTGAAGGAATTCAGATGTTAACGCAGAGCTACGCTATAGTTCTGGATTATCAATGCGCCCTGTAAAAAAGGGCCTTTGGAGGTGGAAACCAATAATGAAAAAATGGTCTGCTATTCTGGCCAGCGCTGCGTGTGCAGCAGCTATCTTTACCACACCGGCACATGCTGCTGATGATCAGCTCATCTTCGCAAACTGGGGGCCTTACATCTCAACTGAGTTGCTTGAGCAATTTACCCGCGAAACCGGCATCAAGGTGATCTACTCAACGTATGAGTCAAACGAAACCCTGTATGCAAAAATGAAAACCCACCCGGATGGGTATGATCTTGTGGTGCCTTCTACCTACTTTGTTGCGAAAATGCGCGATGAAGGTATGCTCCAGAAAATCGACCATTCTAAGCTCAACAATTTCACCGAGCTGGATAAAAACTACCTCGACAAGCCTTTTGATCCTAACAACGATTACTCAATCCCTCACGTGATTGCGATGACAGGTCTGGCTGTTAACACAGACATGTATAACCCAGATGACTTCGACAGTTGGGCAGACTTGTGGAACCCTGAGCTGAAAGGCCAAATCATGTTGATGGATGACACCCGAGAAGTGTTCCACATTGCACTGCGTAAACTGGGCTACTCCGGTAACTCTACCGACCCAAAACAGATTGATGAAGCCTATGAAGAGCTGAAAAAGCTGATGCCAAACGTGCTGGTATTTAACTCAGACAACCCGGCAAACCCGTATTTGTCTGGTGAAGTGGGATTGGGCATGTTGTGGAACGGCTCAGCGGCGGCAGCACAGCGTGAAGGCCTGCCTATCGAATTGGTATGGCCAAAAGAAGGCGGTATCTTCTGGGTAGACAGCCTGGCAATTCCGAAAAATGCGAAGAATATTGAAGCTGCCCATAAGATGATCGACTTCCTGCTGCGCCCAGAGATCGCGGCACGAATCAGTGCTGACACGGGTTACCTGACAGGGGTCGAAAAATCGAATGCCAAGTATAAAGACAACCCAACTCTGTTCCCGCCTCAGGAAGACCTCGATCGCGGTGAATGGCAAGACGCGGTTGGCGAACTCACCGAGAAGTACGAAAACTACTTCCTGCGCCTGAAAACCGGCGAATAATCCCCAAGGCCATCCGTTGTGATGGCCTTACTTTGCCCGACAGCAACAGCGGTTGCTTCTTCTCTCAGCAGCACAAAATAAAAAGAGCCGAAATGTCAGCTCTTAGCAATTAGGCGATTAACATCATTGGGATCAGCAGATTTGTCCCGCTCCCACCTTGATGTCCATTTTGTTTTCGATGGTCGCCTGCGCAGCAAGGCGTAGGCCTTCAACAATGGTATCAAGTGACATGGACGGTTGCTCAGTTCCGGCTGCCTGCTCCGGCAGTAAGGGAATATGGATAAAGCCATGCCCTATATCGGTGTCACAAAGATAGTGTTGAATACCATAAAACAGGTGATTACACACGAAAGTCCCTGCCGTGTTTGATACCTGGCAAGGAATGCCGTTTTCCTGCAACTTGCGGGTGATCGCCTTGATTGGCAAGGTGGAAAAATACGCAGCTGGGCCTTCTTCATCAATCGGTTCATCAACCGGTTGGTTGCCACCATTGTCTGGAATGCGGAAGTCGTCAACATTGATCGCGATACGCTCAGGGGTGATCGCGGTGCGGCCAGCCGCCTGTCCTACCGTGATAACATAGCTTGGTTGGTGTTTCTCAATCGCCTCACTGACTGCTTTTATCGCTTCATAACGGGTCACCGGCACTTCGCAAGTAACAATGACGCCACCTTCAAGCTCAACACCGTCCAGTTTCTTCACTGCTTCCAATGCAGGGTTGATTGAAGCGCCACCAAAGGGTTCAAACCCCGTAATCAGAACTTTTTTCATCGCTTTCCTCAGAATGCAAAGCTGTACATAACAACTATGTTAAATGTCAAGATGACCAATCCGGGGACCATCTGCATGAGAATGACGTGGTGCTTATTTTTCAGCTCAAGCAACGCAGCCGGGACAATATTGAAGTTGGCCGCCATGGGTGTCATCAACGTACCACAATAGCCGGAAAGCATTCCCAGCACGCCAATAATGGCAGCATTACCGCCATATTCCATGATCAGCAATGGAATACCAATACCAGTCGTGATAACCGCAAATGCGGCGAATGCATTCCCCATGACCATGGTAAACACCATCATACCGACACAGTAAGCAATCACGTTCACCAGCAGCATATTTTCCGGGATCATCATTTTTACGATTTGCGCAACAGTATCGCCTACGCCTGCCTGGTTAAACAGGTAGCCCAGTGCCGCTAAGAATTGTGAAAGAATCGCTGCCCAGCCAATCGAATCAATCAAACGGCGTCCTTCATTCAGACTATGCATGGGTTTGCTCTTGGTTATCAACAGCGCCACAATGATTGAAGCAACCGAAGCAATACCCAGCCCCACCAGCGCTCCCAGCGAAGTAAACTGGCTAATAGCTACTGTGAGTAAAGGAACAATAACAGCAGGAATGAAGAGTTTATTTTTCAGTACTGAGGCGGTTTTCTGGCGTTCCTCATCACTGGTGGTTTTGTAATTCCCGATCCCCATAAATCCGCCCGCCGCCAACGCAGTCAGAGCCAATACCATCAAACCGGTAACCCAGTGTGGGATCATCGCACCAAAGATAAAGGTGATACCATAAATCAGCCAGAAAAGGCCGCTACCAATACGCTTCGGGTTGTCTTTATCCAAAAAGCTTTGCAGTGAAAATGCCAGCAGGAGCAAGCCTGTCGTTTGATAAATATATTCAAGCATGGCCTTTACCCTTCACTCCCCTGTTCATCAGCTGTTGGCTTAGCATTAATACTATTTTTCAATAAGTTGGCTTCAACAACTTTGCTGAACACTGCAAACACCACGAAGGAGGCTATCGCTGTCGGTAGTGCCCACAACGCCATGGTTTCAAGTTGAACATCCAATTGGTTATCCGCCATCACACCTTTGATCAGCAAAATGCCGCCAGTACCAATAAACAACAATTGACTGAAGAAGTTGCCAACGTTTTCACTCGCGGCAGAAAGGGCCCGGATTGCCTGGCGTTTTTCTTCTGCCAGTTTCGGTGACACTTTTTCCGCCGCAGCTTCTGCCATCGGTGCGATCAGTGGACGGACCATTGAAGGGTGTCCGCCAATACTCAGTCCCATACCATTGGTCACTTTGCGCAGCAGCAGGTATGTCATCAGTATTTTGCTGACAGAGGCTTTTTTCATTGATCCGATAAGCCGTTCCGCACGCTGGCGCAATCCATAGCGTTCAAGAATGCCAATCATGGGAAGGATAAGGATGAAAAGAGACATATAGCGGTTTTGGGTGAATGACTGACCGAGAATGGAAAGTATCTCCATCACAGCAATGTCGGCGACAAGTCCGGTTGCTACACCGGCAACCAAAATAACCAGCAGGGTGTTTAGCTTCAGTGCCAACCCCACGGTAATAATAGCGATGCCAATTAGTGGCCAAAAATCAATCATGTTTACTCTCTACACGGTATGTTGTCATTTTTCTGCCGGGCTCCCAGCGTCAGCCCGAGTATACGAGAGCCCCAAAATCTCCTCCAATCAGAGATTTTTGTTCTTAAAACCAATAAATCGGTTTAAGTCAGAGCCAAGGTTATTTACAACCAGAC
This sequence comes from Grimontia sp. THUN1695, assembly GCF_059704325.2. Taxonomy (NCBI): domain Bacteria; kingdom Pseudomonadati; phylum Pseudomonadota; class Gammaproteobacteria; order Vibrionales; family Vibrionaceae; genus Grimontia; species Grimontia sp. THUN1695. Next base: position 489,732 of record NZ_AP046576.1, read on the forward strand.
GCCCATCAGTAGCGGTCAAACGCGACGTTTCCTGCGTTTTCACCAATAATGAAATAAATGCACCCGTTTTAGAGACACTATGACATCATGGATTAACACGCTCATTCTTACGTTGCTACTCTGCATTGGCTTTACTGCCAACGGATTAGCAACGGAACAGCACGTGGATTTGGTAAAAGTCGACAAATCTGCCCGTAAGATGTATCTGATTCAGGGTGATCGAATTGTAAGATGGTATCACATATCCCTCGGCGCAAACCCCAAAGGACACAAGCTGCGGGAAGGCGACCAACGCACACCTGAAGGCCGCTATTTACTCGATTTCATCAATGAAAAATCCCGCTTTTATCGTTCTATCCGCATCAACTACCCCAATGAAAACGACGTAAAACGCGCCCAGAAACTGGGGGTTAACCCTGGCGGCCAAATCATGATTCACGGTCAGAAAGACAACAACGATTCCCTCCCCGGCAGTGGGCGTAGCAAAGACTGGACGGACGGCTGTATCGCTATCGCCAACGAGGAGATGGATGAACTCCTCCGTCTGGTCAAACTGGGCACCCCGATTGATATTGAATGGTAATTTGCCGGTAAGCTCAAAAAAGCCAGACACCCGCAAACGCTGTCTGGCTTTTTGTTATTGATAGACACCGGTCACGCCGCATCGTCAGCAACGAAGGTAGCCTGTATTATCAAACGGGCTTGTCCTCTGTTTCAGTCCCACTCTCTTCCAGATCCTCCAGGTAATCCTTCGGTGGCGGTGTCCATTCACGGTCGGTCATACTGTGTCTGTCCATACGGTCTTTTTTCATCGCCTCACGAATGGTTTCTTCAAGCTGGATAAACAGGTGTTGGTAGTGAGTATCATACGATTGCGATTCATCGCCGCCCATCCATGTGTCATACAGTTTTTCCGAGCTTTCCTTTTCTATCCGGTTAAAGGTCGCTTTCTGCTGCTCAACTAAGAATGGATGGGTGCCAAGTGTTCTCAGCGCTTCCGCCCCCATTTCCAGCGCAGAATGGAAGGTTTCCTTAACAACAAAATCCGCCCCGGCATGGCGTAGCATGTAAGCATGGCCGCGATCGAACGCACGGGCCAGCACTTTGACATGCGGGTAGGTATGCTTCACATACTCGACAAGCTCGGTCGTGGTCTCCTGGTTATCCATCGACACCACCAGCATAGCAGCCTCTTCAATGCCCGCCGTATGGAGGTGCTCTGGGCGCGTCGCATCACCAAAGTAGCTTTTCACATTAATTTTTCGAAGGTTTTCGACCTGAGCCGCTTCATAGTCCAGCACCACGGTTTTAACACCATTGGCGGTCAATACCCGGTTCACTACTTGACCAAACCGACCTACACCGGCAATGATCACGCTACCCTGCTCATCAATTTCATCATATTCCCGGTTATTCTTGCTTTTGGCATAACGCGGCAGGATCACTTTGTCGTACAGGATAAACAGGCCCGGCGTCAGGAACATGGACAGGGCGACAACCAGAGACAGCAATTGAGCAGTGTCTATCGGCAATACGTGGTTTTGTGTGGAAAAGCTCAACAGCACAAAACCAAATTCCCCCGCCTGAGCAAGGCTTAATGCAAACAACCAGCGTGCAGTACCCTTAATGTGAAAAATCAACGACAGCACCAGGAGAATTGCTGCTTTCAGCAGCATCAATCCAACTGTAAGGCCGATGACGGCAAAGAAATTGTCGAACAGAATACCAACGTTGATACCCGCACCCACCGTGATAAAGAATAACCCCAGCAACAGCCCTTTGAACGGCTCAATATTGGACTCCAGTTCATGGCGAAATTCACTGTTGGCAAGAACGACCCCGGCGAGAAACGTACCAAGCGCGGGCGACAAGCCAATCAGGCTCATCAGTACCGCAATACCAATCACCAGCATCAGCGCCGTCGCAGTGAAAATTTCGCGCAGGCCGGAGCTGGCGACAAAACGGAACAATGGCCGGCTCAGGTAATGCCCCCCAATGACCAGCGTCGCGATGGCGGCAGTGATCACCAAGCCCAGCGCCCAGCCTGGCAAGCCAGCAACCAGACTCAGTTCCTCATGGTGTTCTGCGGCCACCGCTGCTGCGCTTTGTGCCTGTTCAACCAACTCTGGCAATGCCAGCAATGGGATAAAGGCCAGCATCGGGATCACCGCAATATCCTGAAAGAGCAACACAGAAAATGCGCTGCGCCCGCCTTCGGTTTTGGTCAGCCGCTTTTCATTGAACGTCTGGAGTACGATCGCGGTCGAAGAGAGCGCGAAAATCAGGCCTATCGCCAGCGCAACACTTCCGGGCTGGTTAAGGTGCAATGCAATCCCCATGACGGCAGCCGCTGTAAGGCCAACCTGCAACCCTCCCAGACCCAGCAATTTATTGCGCATCGCCCAGAGCATTTTCGGCTCCAGCTCAAGACCGACAAGAAACAGCATCATCACGACGCCAAATTCAGCAAAATGCTGGATTGTTGTGGTTTCATCCCCCACCAGACCGATCACCGGCCCAATCACCACCCCGGCAATCAGGTAACCCAGCACCGAGCCCAATCCAAGCCTTTTGGCGATGGGAACAGCCACAACCGCAGCAGCCAGGAAAATAAACGCCTTAAGAAATATGCCTGTCATCACGCACCTTCCTTCAGCACATGTACCATATTGCCTGCAGTGATTTTTTCACTGGCCGCCGCTTTGTTAAGATCAACAGTACCGTTAACAAAGGCATTGAGCAGCCGCTTATAGGCCGCAACGTGGCGCTCCACTTTGCCGTCTTCCGCAGCTGTGCGGGAGCCAAAGAGAGCAAAAGGCGCGAGATAACGCATTCCCGTCAGGTTTGCCATCTGTTCCAGTGGTGCCAGCAGCTCCCGGATTTTAAAGTGGTTAAACCCGTCCGCCTTGTAAGCCTCTTCCTTGCCGCCCGCCGTTATAGCGCACATAAATTTCTTTCCGCGGAGTGCAGTACCTTGCGACCCATAAGCAAACCCATATTCAAGAACCAAGTCTTGCCATTCTTTCAAAATGGACGGCGTGGAATACCAGTAAAGCGGAAACTGGAAAATCACCACGTCATGCCCAAGCAGACGCTGCTGTTCCAGATCGATATTGATGTGGTAGTCAGGGTATTCACCGTAAAGATCAACCGCCGTAACCCCTTCAACTGATTTTGCTACTTTGAATAATGGGACGTTCACTTCTGAACGCCGCTGGGAGGGATGCGCAAACAGCACCAGTACGTTGTTTTTATTATCTGCCATAGCTTTCCTTCGTGCCTTATCGAGAGGTGAACAAGGCTATTGTTACCCGATTCACTGACGCATCCAACGCGTCACATCTCGTTAATTACACCCGTTATTCTACCTGCTGAGCCTCTCTGTTTTATTCTCAATTTAGTCATTTCTCAACAGGAAGTCTTTCCCCTTCGTTTACGGCCTGACAGAAGCGCAAATGAAAACACTGGTAAACAACAGCTTTACCCCAAAGACCAGCATCACCGAGCCAAGCACTCTGAACGGTATTGTAACGATCCAGATGGAATTCAAGGCCGTATTGTCACACACAAAGCATGGTCGCTGGTTGGCAAGAAACGCTGGATTGGCTTGCTTCGTCTGCCGGTTATCCGATGGTTTACCGATCGCGCCTATCTGTGTTTTGCCAGAAACCGCTACAAAATTTCCTTCCTGTTCACTGGTCGTGCAAAATGTGAACCCTGCCAGCGTGGAGCCTGCGGTATCGCAGACAGCTCCTTAAACGGTGATAAGCATTGACGGTAAACGCTCTCACCTGACAGGCTTTTACAAATAAACGCACAACAAGGAATACCGCTATGCAAGCATCCTTTATCGACGGCAGTATCTTGTATCGTCAACATCGGTTCAAACTGCCCCTCAATTATGAAAACAGCGACAGCCCGCTGATTGATGTATTTGCCCGCGAAGTGGTTGATGTCGCCAACGCTGATGCAGATCTTCCCTGGCTGGTTTATTTTCAGGGTGGCCCCGGTTTTCCTTCACCACGGCCAGATGCAAGAAGCGGGTGGCTAAAGCGCGCCCTGCAAAACCACCGTATTTTGTTATTAGACCAGCGTGGTACAGGGCTGAGTTCGCCCCTGACACATCACACCCTGAGTCATTTAGATACCGAAAGTCAGGTGGCGATGATCAGCCAGTTCCGGGCCGATAACATTGTGCGCGATGCCGAGGCAATCCGCGAAGCATTGGGGGCAGAAAAATGGTCAATTCTCGGCCAGAGCTTTGGTGGGTTCTGTGCCTTGAGCTATCTCTCTTTCTATCCACAAAGCCTGCACCGCGTATACATCACAGGGGGTGTCCCCTCACTGACCCGGCATGCTGACGATGTTTACCGTGCAACCTATCAGCGTGTACTGGATAAGAACAAGGCGTTCTTTGCCCAGTTCCCCGCTGCACAGGCGCGTTGTGCTGAAATCGCAGACTACCTGACCAGCCACGATGTCAAATTGCCAAATGGGCAGACCTTTACCGTAGAGCAGTTCCAGCAAATCGGTATCAATCTGGGCCGAAGCGGCGCAAACTTGCCTATGTATTACCTGTTGGAAGAAGCGTTCACAGAAACCGCTCACGGGAAGGTATTGAGCGTCAGCTTCCTGCAGGCAATGCTGAATGAGCAAAGCTACCAGACCAACCCGATTTACGCCTTTCTCCATGAGCCGATTTACAACCAGGGAACGTCATCGAACTGGTCAGCACACCGGGTTCGCAATGAGGAATACCCTGAGTTTAACTACGCACCGGGAAAGCCTTTCCTCTTCACCGGTGAAATGGTGTATCCGTGGATGTTCGACCAGATGCAAAACCTGTTGCCGCTCAAGCAAGCCGCAGAGGCACTGGCAACCAAGTCAGACTGGCCAATGCTTTATGATTTGGACACGCTGGCAAAAAACACCGTGCCTGTTGCCTGCGCCGTTTACGCCGATGACATGTATGTGGAAATGGATTACTCCCGCGAAACGCTCAGGAAAATTCCAAACAGCCGCGCATGGATCACCAATGAGTATGAACACAATGGCCTGCGCGCTGACGGTGAACGGATACTGGATACCCTGATGGATATGGCTGAGCAGATCGCAAACCTGCCAGGTTAAGCAGGCAACACCAAGAGGGGGCTCACAAATGCGCCCTCTCGAAGAGACCAGAAAAGCATCATTTTAGAAACCCATGCAGAAATATTAAACAAACCTCTCATTTTCCAATAAAAAAGTGCAATACAGCGATTGAAATCACAACAAAGCCTTAATTTAAAATGTTAAGCAATTACACCCAATACGATGCTAACACTGGACCTAAACCCAACTGCCCCCCTGACATTCACCCTTTCAATACTTTCATCAAAGGACACTCTCAAACGTTTCATTCTTTCACCTTTGTCACTTTACAAATCCCTTTTCCGCTATACAATCACGCATCCCCTGATTATTTTTCACCCAAGGTATTCTCCCTATGAATCCAACACGTTTTGGTAACGTGATGGCGGCTGTGGCTTTCCTGCTATGGGGCGCAATGCCGCTCTATTACCAGTTTCTACCCAATGCGGCCATGGATGAGCTGTTGGCGCTGCGCATTCTTGCGTCACTGCCGTTTTTACTTCTGGTGCTGCAGGTTCGCAAAGCCACGTCGCCAAACTGGTCAGCGCTGGTTGCCGATAAACGTTCATTTTTCTTTGCCGGACTTGCATCCGTGATGATGTGTATTTCATGGAGTGCATTTACCTGGGCAATGACCAATGATCGCGTGTTGGACGCAAGTCTTGGTTATTTTATTAACCCTCTTCTGGTCATTGCTCTGGGTGTGGTGGCGTTTAATGAAAAGCTGACCCTTGGACAAAAAGCGGCGGTATTGTTTGGTGCCCTAGGCCTCAGTTACCAAATCTGTCAATACGGGGAACTGCCTGTTGCTGCCCTGCTAATGGCGGTGTTTTTTGCGCTCTATGGCTGGTGCAAACGCCATGTGAAGTATGATGCAATCTCAAGCCTTTTAGTCGAAACCATTGCGCTGCTGCCGGTTGCAGCGATTTACATGGCTTACAAGATAGGAACAGGCACCAGTGTTGCTGTGTCAGGTGACATGTCTACCCTGTTGTTATATCTCGGTGCTGCCCCTGTCACTTTGCTGCCACTGTTTTTTTTCTCAGAGGCGGTGAAGTATGCGCAGATGTCGATGATTGGGTTTATGCAATACATTGAGCCATCGCTACAATTTGTGCTCGCTATCGCAGTTTTCGGTGAGGCTTTTGATGAGGTGAAAACCGTCAGTTTTGGTTTGATTTGGCTGGGACTGGCTATCAGCATTATCGAAAGTCTGGTGAAGGTAAAACCCAAGCCGGACTTGCCTCAGCATTGATTAACTGTCTGAATAAAAAAGAAAAGGCACCTTCGATGAGGCGCCTTTTTGTCCTTATGGGTGTGGCAATCGGTCTTCCAAATCTACCAGCTTGGTTGAACCACCGTGATGCTTCTCTCGTAATCTCTGGATAACGGCAAAGAAGCCCGGGATCAGGAAGGTACCAGCCAGCAGCACACAGAGTAACCCCCCAGTCAGTGAAATCCCCAGTGAGTTCTGGCTGATATGACCAGCCCCAGCTGCAAAGATCAGCGGCATGATACCCAAAATGAATGACCAGGATGTCATGTTCACCGCACGGAAACGCAGCTTACCGCCCATCACTGCAGCCTTATCAATCGGCAGCTCATTCTGTTCACGCTCGTTCTTACCGAACTCCACAATCAGGATGGCGTTTTTCGCCGCCAGTGCAATCAGCAGAACCAGACCAATCTGCGCATACAGGTTGAGCGGTGTGCCTGTCATGGCTAACGCAAGGAAAGAACCCAGCGTGGCCACAGGTACTACCAGAATGATCGCCAGTGGAATACTCCAGCTTTCATACTGCGCCACCATAAACAGGTAGATAAAGATCAGCGCCAGGGCAAACGCGTAGATAGCAAGGTTGCCCGCTTGCTTTTCCTGATATGCCATACCTGTCCACTCATACTGATAACCTTGTGGCAATACTTCCGCCGCGACACGTTCCATCGCGGCAATCGCGTCACCAGATGAATAACCCGGTGCAGGTGAACCCTGGATAACCGCAGCGCGGTACATGTTGTAACGCCATGCCACGTCCGGTTCAAACACCTGTTCAATATCAATCAGGGTGCTCAGCGGGATCATCTGACCAGTGTTCGAACGCACGTGGAAACGGCCCATCGAGCCCAGATCATTTCGGTAATCACCATCTGCCTGAATGGTCACACGGTAGTTCTTACCAAACAGGCTGAAGTCATTCACGTACATGCCGGCAAGGTTACCCTGTAAGGTGGTGAAGATTTCAGACAGTGGGATACCCAGCTGTTTGGCTTTTTCACGATCAATGTCGATATAGAAATGCGGTACGTTCGCACGGAATGTACTGAAGGTGCGTGCGATTTCCGGCTGCTCATTGGCTTTTTGCATCAGCTGTTGCATCACCATCGCCAACTCGCCACGGCTGCGGCCAAGGGTATCTTCCAGTACAAATTCAAAACCGGATGAAGGCCCCATCCCCGGAACAGCTGGCGGTCCCATCGCAAACACAACCGCTTCAGGCAATTCTACGGCTGCTTTTGCATTAATACGGTTGATGATGTCAAACGAAGAGTGGTCCCCATCCAGTGCCTGTCGGGTTTCCCAATCCTTCAATTTCACAAACATAGACGCACCGTTTGATGCCGCAGCACCAGTCAGGAAGGCGTAACCATTCGCCACTGTCGCACCATCAACACCTGGCTCAGCAGTGACCATTTCACCGAGCTTGCGCGTCACTTCTTCGGTACGGGACAGGGAAGCAGCATCAGGAAGCTGGATGTTAATCAGCATCACGCCTTTATCTTCCTGAGGCACGAAACCGGTTGAGGTGGTTTTGGCAAAGTAACCCGCCGCACCCACTGCCACGATAAACAACACACCCAGTACGGCGGTTTTGCGCACCAGGAAGCCTGCTACGGCACCGTATTTAGTAGTAATTTTTTCAAGGCCGTTGTTAAACGCCTTAAACCAGCGGGCATGGTTGTCGCCGCCCTGACGAAGCACCAGTGAACACATCGCCGGTGACAGGGTCAGTGCGTTAATCGACGAGATCAGTACCGAGATACAGATAGTCAGTGCGAACTGACGGTACATGATGCCAGTAATACCCGGCAGCATAGCAACCGGCAAGAATACCGCCAACAGTACCAGTGTTGAGGTAATAATTGGACCTGTCACCTCTTTCATCGCCAGCAAGGTTGCCTGACGCGGTGTGAGGGACGGGTCTTTTGCCATATTGGTATCAACGTTTTCGATAACCAGAATGGCGTCATCCACCACGATACCGATAGCGAGGATCAAACCGAACAGGGTCACAGTGTTGATGGTAAAGCCCGACGCCAACATCACGGCGAACGTACCAATCAGGGAAACCGGGATCGCCACTACCGGGATCAACGTGGCACGGAAGCTGCCAAGGAACAGGTACGTCACCGCGATAACCAGCAGCACCGCTTCAACCAGTGTTTTCACTACGCCTTTGATCGACTCGGAGACGAACAGGGTGGTGTCATAGCTGGCTTCATAGCTCATGCCTTCCGGGAAGTTCTGCGCAAGCTGTTCCAGACGCTCCATCACCAGACCGCCACTTTCCAGCGCATTGGCGTCAGATTGCAGGTTCAGGATCACGATAGAGGCTGGCCGGTCACGGAACTTACCGTTACCGGTATAGAATTTCTTGCCCAAAGAGACGTCAGCAATGTCTTTCAGGTACACCATTGAGCCGTCTGGGTTGGCGCGGACAACCACATTTTCAAACTCTTCCACCGAGCTCAGGCGGCCTTTGGTGACAAGCTTGAAGGTCATCTCCTGCGCATTGTTAAACGGTGGTGCACCAATATCACCGGCAGCAACCTGTACGTTCTGCTCTGCAAGCACAGAGCGCACATCTGAGGTAGTGATGCCAAGGTTAGCCATCTTCTCAGGGTTCAGCCAAACACGCATGGCATATTCGCCACCGCCAATCACGTTAACTTCACTGATCCCCTTGACCCGTGCAATCTGGTCTTTGATGTTCAGGTTGATGTAGTTAACCAGAAACTGGTCGTCGTACTTGCCTTCCGGTGAATAAAAGTTCAGCACCATCAAAAGGTCAGGCGAGCGTTTTTTCACCGTCACCCCCACCTGACGCACTTCCGGCGGCAGTTTGGATTCAATCTGTGCTACGCGGTTTTGCACGTTAACCTGCGCCATGTCAGGGTCGGTGCCGATATCAAACGTCACGTTCAGGTTGTAGGAACCATCGTTGGCACTTTTGGAAGACATGTAGATCATGTTTTCCACACCATTGACCGAGGTTTCTATCGGGTCGGCGACAGCCTGTTCCACCACCTCTGCACTGGCACCGGAATAAACCGCTGTCACACTCACTGATGGTGGGCTGATACGCGGATATTCAGCCACTGGCAGGTTCAGCAGCGCAATCGCACCCGCCAGTGTCAAGATGATGGAGATAACCAGCGCAAACTTGGGGCGCTGTATAAAAAAGCGACTAAGCATCCGGTTACGCCCCTTGGCCTTCCAGGCGAACAGTCATGCCATTACGCACGCGTTGCAAGCCTTTGGTCAGCACTTTCTCACCTTCGTTTAACCCTGTCAGCACAATCACGCCCTGATCGACTTGCGGACCCAGTTCGATGTTGCGACGTTCAACGACATTGCCGTCTTTCAGCACCATCACAAAATCCCCTTCCAGATCGGTTTGCACCGACAAACGCGGGATCACCAGTGTCGGTTTGGCGTTTTTGTCTTTCACAATCACTTCCACGTACTGGCCGGGCAACAAACGGTGTTCCGGGTTAGGGAATTGTGCACGCAGGGCAATGGTGCCGGTTTGGGTGTCGATACGGTTACCGAGGTAATCAAGCTGACCTTTGTATTCGTAGTCAAAGCCTTTTCCAAGTTTCAACCACACTTCCACATTGTCACTGCGGCCTTTGCCCTGCCCAGACATACGATCGGCACCGGATTGCAATCGCTGTTTCTCACTCATGGAGAACGAAGCCTGCATTGGGTCCAGACTGACGATGGTCGTCAGCACACCAGTTGATGGTGAAACCAGATCACCGATACTCGCGCGACTTTCACTGATCCGGCCAGAAAATGGCGCCCGGATAATGGTGTGGGAAAGATCGGTTTCTGCTGCCTGTAACTGCGCTTCGGCAGATTTGAGTGCCGCTTCTGCCTGCAATTTCACTGCTGTCAGGCGGTCGAATTCAGATTGGCTGATACCGCCACGGGGAAGCAGGTCTTCGCCACGCTTGTAGTCGAGGTTTGCATTGGTAACACCGGCTTTCGCCTGAGCAACTGACGCTTTCGCACTGGCGACTTTGGCTTCATAAAGGGAGGGATCGATTTGATACAGAAGCTGACCGGTATTGACCATCTCCCCCTCTTTAAAATAGCGTGATTGAAGATAACCGGATACCTGTGGAACAATGCCGACATCTTCTATCGCTTCTGTTCGCCCCACAAAGCTCTGTTGAGGCTGGTAATCAATCAACTCTGCAGTTTCAACTGCAACAATGGGGGCAAACGCTTGCTTCTGTTGAGTTTCCTGGCCTCCACATCCGGCCAGAAGCGCAGCACCTATCAGCGCTGGAAGCCATAACTTCCGTTTGATCATGTATTTCTCCTTCCCTCAACCACATCGTGTCGGGCAAAAGTGATAAGTAAATGCAAAATAGACATAGCCTGACGGTATTTATTGTAGAGCGAGGATCAAAAACCGCTGTTTAAAAGACTGGAAAATCACCTCTTTCTTATTGCCGCTTTCCGGCCATGCCGCATCAAGTATGCCAGTGATTCCTGACTGAAAGCTGTACCGGGCGACAGAACGTCGACCAAAAACAGCAAAGGATAGGGATATATCCCCAAACAACTTGAGGATTCAGGTCGCTTGGGGATAAAACATCGCCGTATTCTCAGTTACTGGTCGTCGTAAGGCTCAATGATTGATCCTTCAAGCAAATACCCCGCTTGGGCAATGTCTCGGGAAACCGTTTCGGTTTTCAGCCTGCCCACCACATACACCACGTCCCACAACTCTTGCACCGGCGCACCTTTTTCAAATTTCACATACACAATTTGGTTTGGCGGCGGTGGCGGCACATGGATACATGCCCCAAAGAAAGGCACCAGTAAAAACTCAGTGACAGTGTCGGCATCACCTTCAAGGGGGATCACAAAGCCGGGGATTTTCACCAGGCTGTTATTGAGTTCAGGCCGGATTTTTCCTACCAAACTTTGCTGGGCGGCAATGTCGCCGCTATGGTCCACCAGCGGCATACCACGATCATTGAACTGATTGCGTTCAGATTCCGGGATCAAATCCAGCCAGTCCAGCGTCAATGCCTCCTGAGCAGACGCAAACAACGGCAGGCACGCGGTCAATATCAGTAACCATTTTTTCATCATTATTTATATCCGTATTGTCATGCCATCCGACAGGGATTGGCGATACGCTCGAAGCGCTGGCAACACACCAACCAGAAATCCGGCTATCAGGACAATGCCTAACAGTCTCCATTCATGTTGACTTAAAAGCGCAGCGGAAAGCTGCAAGCCATACTGACTCTGGACAAAAGGGGCTGCCACTTGAATCAGAATTAGAAGTGCTGCAACCCCTGCAATGATACCCAGCAAGGTCAGAAACAGCGCCTCACTGATCAGCAAAATGAAGATATGGGCAGGCCTTGCCCCCATACCCCGCAAAATTGCCATTTCCCGCCTGCGCTCATTCAGTCCTGTCAGCAAGCTGGAGAGCATACCCATTAACCCGGCAACCACCACAAACCCTGACACCACCAGCAACGCCTGTTCTGCCACTGACATCATTCCCCACAGTTCATGCAGTGCAATACCCGGCATAATTGCCGTCAGCGGTTCCTGTTTATACTCATTAATGGTGCGTTGCAGGGCGAATGTCTGGATGCGGCTTTTCAGTCCGACCAATAATGCCGTAATTTGTCCGGGATGAAGCGTATCAGGATCGATATCTTCTGCTCTCACCCCTTCTCCCATTCTGGCACCGCTCTCCCACCCAATATGGATAGCTTCTATCGCTGGCAGCGAAACATGGACGCTGCGGTCAACCGGTGTCCCGGTCGGTGCCAGGATCCCAGTCACCTTGAAGGGCAGATTGTCGTGTCGGGCAAAGCTTTTGTCGGCAAGCCCGTGGGCAATCACGATTTCGTCGCCCAGTCTGTAATTCAGCTTTTTAGCAACCTCAGAGCCAATGACAGTATCAAACAGCCCATCAAAAAGTACGCCTTGCGAAAACGCCAATGCCTGCTTTTGACCATACCGGTAATATTTAAAATAATCTGTTGTGGTCCCCACCACACGAAACCCCCGGTGAGAATCACCAAGGGAAAGGGGAATTGACCAGGCGACCGATGAATGTTTTTTTACATCCTCGACACTTTTCCAGTCAATATTATTGGTCGCATTGCCTATCCGGAATACAGAGTAGAGCAGCAGGTTTACCTGACCAGAGCGCGCACCCACAATCAGGTCCGTCCCGGAGATGGTGTTGGCAAAACTTTCCTTGGCCTGTGTGCGGACCCGTTCAACACCTAGCAGCAAAGCAACGGACACCGCGACGGTAAACATGGTGAGTAGCGCTGTGGTTTTCCGGTTTTTCAGGCTTTGCAGTGCTAATCGGAGAATGGCCATCTATTCTCCCTCCGTTTGGGATGCTGCACGGTTCAGGGCCGGCAACAGTACCGAGCGATCGAAATGGGATTCCAATGCACTGTCATGGCTGACAAAAAGCAAGCTGGAGCCAGCATTGTCACACTCATTCATCAGCAGGGAGATAAAGGTATTTCGTGTATCGGCATCCAGCGCAGACGTGGGTTCGTCGGCAAGCAGTAATGCTGGCTTGCCAATCAGAGCTCTGGCAGCGGCAACGCGCTGCTGTTGCCCAATGCTGAGTTCTGTCACCGGTTTGGAAAGGCAGGTTTTAGGCAGTGCCAGCGCATCCAGCAACCGTTCCGCTTCTTGTTGAAGATTCGCGCCTGCGCGGGCTTTTCTTCGTTTGGAAAAGCGGCACGGCAAGGTAATGTTATCGAGAACAGACAGGTAAGGAAGCAGGTTGAACTGCTGGAAAATGTAACCAAGGTTATCGGCACGGAAGGTATCCCGCACCGCCCCTTTTAACACGGTCAAATCCGTATCCAGAATACGTAATGTGCCTTCATCCGCCGTATTAATTCCCGCAACCAACCCAAGCAGGGTAGATTTACCACAGCCACTTGCCCCTTTCAGGAAAACGCGCTCTTTGGCTGCCAGCGTAAACTGCGGAATATCAATCTGCCACGATGCCTGACCCGGCCACCGGAAACGAAGGTTTTCAATGTGCAACATAGTTAAACAACCAAAAGGCCCCTTTCGGAGCCTGTGAATCAGAAACGGAACGTGTTAGAAGCCGGTACAAGTTTGCCAGCCGCAACACCTTTGTCGGTGATTGCCTGCACGCCGATTTTTTCGGTGTTACCGAATACCTCAAACCAGTTTGTTGAGACAGTTTTGAGGCTGCCAGGAGATTGGCAGTGGAAGGTGTATTGCGCTGAAAACTCGCCGTGAACCATGTTCTTATCGTGATCATCATGGTCGTGGTCATGATGATCACTGTGCGATTTGTGGTCGTTATGATCATCATAGCTATCGTGATGGGCATGCTCGTCATGGTGTTCATGATCATCATGATCGTGATGCTCCTCCTCATGCTCATGATGATCATGGTCGTGGTGATCACCATTCCCTTTGCCAAGCGTGTTGCTGACGGTATGTGATTCCAGCTTGCACTCTGCCTCTGCATTAATCGCGAACAACGCACCTGGCTTGGCAAGCGTCGCCATCGCTTTCTCAATGGCTGATTTCTGCGCTGCATTTTCCGGCGCGTGTTCAAATCCCACCACATCACTGCCGGGCGCGGTGATTTCAGCCAACAGCTCATCACCATCCTGTGCAATGTGCCATTCAACCACACCGTGTTGATGGGCATCGTGCTGGCGATGTTCATCATGATCGGCTGACGCTGTCGATGCCATACCCAAAGCAATTGCACTCAGTGCAAAGATGTTTTTATTTATCATACATTCTCCAAAATCTAATTTGTTATAAGGTCGCCAATGGTGAAGCGTTCATTGGGTGGAGAGCGTGCTTTTTGGGGGACAACAATGGCCGAAAGGAAAGGAAGAATAGTGTGGATAGGATGGGTAAACCCGATAGGCTGCGGGACAACACTCAAGGCTCGGGTTTCGACACCAGTGACACCCAACGCACACTGCATGCATTGGTGGTCAATGTTAACCGAATGGTGATGCTCGCCCTTGTGATGCGCAAACGCAACCCCCTGCCAGCCCAGCAAAACGACTAACAACAACGATAATAACGTGCGGTATGGCAGGAGCATAACCCATCAAATGTCTAAGCAATAATGTTATAATATAACATTACAGAGTTGGAAATTTGAATGATTTGCAAAGATTATTTTCCCACAAATCCGGGGCGGCGATATACCCGGGTAGGTCGCCCCACTTTGCCGTGTTCGAGGAAAGCTATCAGGTCACCTTCTTCAACAGCCCTGTCCAAATAGCGTCTGGCGGTGCTTTTACTGATACTGAATGCCTCGGCAATCGCACTGGCGGTTAATTCAATATGGGCATGGGGAAACTGATCGACGATTTGTTTTAACGTGTAAGGGTCAATATTATCCCGCTTTTTAATGATGGTGCCACCGCTGAACAAGACATCCAGCGTGCGCTGGTCAAAGGCTTTCTCATTCACCAATTGCTGCTTAATGGCACAGAATTTATCCAAACTCTCCGTCAGCCTTTTGTAATCCAATGGCTTGATTAAATAGTCAAACGCACCATACCGCAGCGCTTTCTGGACAGTGTCTGAGTCATTGGCGGCAGTTATCAGCACACATTCAGGCCGCCCAAGCGATGGCTGGAGATCAGGCAATAAATCGACCCCCACGCCATCGGGTAAGTAGTTGTCTATGATAAGCAAATCAAAATTGGCGACTGAAAGGAGTTCTCTGGCACTCGCCAAGTCATGGACAACACTGACCGCACTGAAACGGCCATCTTTGCGGACAAAATGTTCATGCAACGCAGCAATGTCCTGGTCATCTTCAATGATAAGCACTTTTAACACGGTTATTCCTTTGGAAAATAAAGAGTGAAAGCGGTTTCATTGTCATCGCTATCCATTTCGATATGTCCTGAGGCCGACTCAACAATCGACTGGACAAGATGCAACCCGATCCCATGATCTTTATAGTCAGGTTTGCTGGTGTACCCCATCTGGCAGAGAACATCCAAACTGACCTGAATCCTGGGACCATTGTTATAAAACGCGAGGACGTGTTCATGGCGGGTTTCATACATTGCCACCCGGATCATCCCCCCCTTTAAGGCCTTCAAGAGCTTCTATACTGTTGGAAAACAGGTTTCCAACCAACGCACTGAGCTGCTCTTCATCCATATTGGCGGGAAGCGCATGCCATCCATCCAGCTCAGTGAGATCAACACTGATACCTTTCTCCGAGGCTTTACCCATATTCGCTAACAGCAAGCCTGAGATCATGGGGAGCGACTGAAGTTGCCTCACGCTGTCCATCTGCCCCTGGTTGGTCTGGGACTGGGCAAGCACCAGATCAAGTGCCTGCTGATAATGTCCTAATTGTAGTAACCCTCCCAGCGTAGAGAGCTTGTTTTGGTATTCATGGCGCGTCACGCGCAACGACTCCAGATAATGGCTGACCTGGCTGATTTTGTTCGACAGGATCTGTATTTCATCCTGTGCGCGTAAACTGAATACCGCGCCACCTAGCATGTCGTTTGCGGAAGGCAAAGTAACACGTGTCATCACCAGATTACGGCCATTGATTCTGACCAGTTTGTCGATGAAATCCTCACCTTTCAGTGAAAAAATGCCGGGATCATCTGTTAACTGTGAAACAGCAAAAGGCGTAGGCATTCCCATCTGGTCGCCCAAAAGCGTACGGGCGGAGTCATTGATCAAATAAAGCTGCCCATGATGGTTAACGGCCATAAGCCCTTCATGTGCGGCTTCTAGCACGCCTTGGCTCGTGCTCAATGTTTGGGTAAGCTGCCAGGGCTCCAGGTGCTGCATTTTCTGGCCAATGTATTCGGAAAAGCGCCAGGCAATAAGCCCTGATAACACTGCCGCACTCAACGCAAAAGCGAGCAAAGGTGAAATGTTTTCTTCGTTCAGGACAGCAATGGTGTTGATGAGGTACCCCACTTTTATCATCCCCACAATCTCGCCGTTGTCGATGATTGGGGAAATAAAACGCACTGACGGCCCGAGCGATCCCACACCATAAGAAAGATAAGCATCGCCTTCAGTCAGGGCCCTTTCAATATCCCCACCCACAACCGGCAGGCCGATACGCTCAGGGACAGGGTGCGCCAGTCGCAAGCCTTTTTCGTTGCTGACCGTAATAAAGTCAGCATCTGTCACCTTTTGTAAACCTGCGACTATAGCCATTACATCGTCAGCGCTTTCCCTGCGAACTGCGTCAACAAGGCTTGGCAGTTGCGCCAGTTGACGGGCCTGCACTTCCGCCCGGAGTGAAATCTGTTCGTCAAGTAAATGGTTGATACGGTGTGAGCAGATGGCCCACCAGCCTGCTGCCGAAAACAGAAAGACACCGCAAAGCAAAATAGTCAGGTGTTTCGTAAAGGAACGGGGGAAAAAGCGCGCGGCCATTGCCGGAACTCCTTGGTTTCAAACCAGTTATAGCATACGGGATTTACTGTCTTTTTGTCAGCGCGTCTCCTGCTGATATTGAGCACGATCCCCTTTTTGATATTTATGAATTTAATGGTTTCTACGCGCCTTATTTCACCCCTCTTTCATCCCCAGCGTGTCGGCGCTTTCAACTTTGTAACAGCATGAAACATGGTTCTTTTCAGATTGATTTAGGACAGTTTTTTTGGGTGGGTTCCCACTTACGTTGAAGGCAAATCAAAAGGAGGTTTGTATGATGTCTTCAACCAATATGAGATTGCTGATACTTGCCATCATAGGCAGTGTATTGTGGTTCTTCCCTGTGCCCGACGGATTAACGGTTCAGGCCTGGCAAATGATGACCATCTTTGTCGTTACCGTGATTAGCCTGATCATTGCACCACTGCCGTTAGGTGCCATGGCGCTGATGGGGCTCACAGCTGCTACCTTGCTCGGCGTGCTCCCCATCCGCACCGCATTGACAGGCTTTTCCCACCCCACGATTTGGATGATTGCCGCCGCTTTCTTCATTTCAAGGGGGTTTATCAGCACCGGGTTTGGTCGCCGGGTTGGTTACTGGTTTATCACCAAACTAGGTAACAGCTCTTTGGGGCTGGCCTATGGTCTGGTTTTAACCGATCTGTTGTTTGCCCCTGCGACGCCAAGTACTACCGCGCGATGTGGCGGTATCATTTCTCCTCTATTCCGTTCTGTTGCCAATGCTTACGACTCTGATCCTGAAAAAGGAACCGAGAACAAAATCGGCGCGTTCCTCGTGCAATGTATCTTCCAGTGCAATGCCATTACCTGTGCTATGTTCCTGACCTCAATGGCTGGTAACCCACTGGCGGCGAACTTTGCAAAAGAACAGGGCGTAGAAATCACCTGGGCTGGCTGGGCAGCGGCAGCGGCAGCGGCAGCGGCAGCGGCAGCGATTGTCCCAGGCATTATCTGTCTGGTACTCATCCCGCTGGTCATGTATCTGGTATTCCCACCAGAGCTGAAAAAGACGCCGGAAATACGTGCGATTGCCCGTCAAAAACTGGCTGATATGGGTGCAATGACACGTGATGAATGGATGGTCTGTGTCACCTTTGTCGGCATGATCAGCCTGTGGGTATTAGGGCCAACATTAGGTATCCATTCCACCGTTACTGCGCTGCTCGGGCTGGTCTTCCTGCTGCTTACCCGCACTATCACGTGGGATGCAGTATTGAACGAAAAAGAAGCCTGGCACACCATCACTTGGTTCGCAGTATTGGTGATGATGGCAGCCCAGCTTAACAAACTTGGATTCATCGGCTGGTTTGGCGATGCCATCGGTTCTTCACTGTCGGGCTTTGGTTGGGTAACCACCCTTGCGATTCTGCTGCTGGTTTATTACTACAGCCATTACCTGATGGCGAGCGCCATGGCGCATATCAGTGCCATGTACTCCGCGTTCCTTGCCATCGCCATTGCAGCAGGTGCACCACCAATGCTGGCAGCCATCGTTCTGGGTATTTTCAGTAACTTGTATATGTCTACGACCCATTACTCATCTGGCCCCGCGCCTATCCTGTTTGGTGCCGGCTTCCACTCCCTGCAAAACTGGTGGAAAATTGGTTTCGTATTCTCACTGGTCGTTCTCCCAGTCTTCTTCTTTATCGGAGGAGCATGGTGGAAACTGCTCGGCCTTTGGTAACAACGTCATAGATATAGTGTTACGTTTGTCCGCAGTCCGCGGGCATTTTTCGTTGAGTACATGGAAACGAGCCTGCAAGGCATTGAGGAAGAAAGAGGAAACAGGTTTTTGTCTTATCTTAGATGTAGAAACGAAAAAGCCCCGTCATTCGACAGGGCTTTAAATTTGGCTCCCCCTGCTGGACTTGAACCAGCGACATACGGATTAACAGTCCGCCGTTCTACCGACTGAACTAAGGGGGAATAGACAGTGTTCCTGATAACGAGAGTGATATTAGGCAAACCGCCTAAGGCATGCAAGTACTATTTTGCGTGAAACACTAAAATTGATGTCAAGTGGCTAATTGGCAACCTATTCGCTGTTTACCCCACCTATTTACTCCGTTTCCACTCCATTTACTGTTAAAGATATGTTTTCCATCCAGTCCATTTCGTCCCATTCTACTCTGGTCTAGCACTACTCTGGCCTAGCAGCCTGTATACGCGTTACGGCCCAAAACGATGACGATACAGACAATCGCACTCTCCGATATGAGCCGTAAGTTGCGGAGGAGGGGATCAAACAAACGTGAATCCTTTGCAAGACTTTACGTTTGCCCTGCTACAAAAACAGGCTAAGACCACGTACAGTTAGGGAAATAGGATGAAATTGAGTTGCCCGTGGCGTTACCCGTTTTTCTAGCAGGACCAATGCTCAGACGCACTACCCAAGATGAAATCTGTTTGTGGGCGGTAACATCTGCCCCTTTGCAGGCAGAGTTTCAACTCTACCGTAGTGATCATAGCCCCCCCATTTTTGTTGACAGGTTCCAACAACACAAGCAGGTAAGGCTTGGGGAACATTGCTATGTCATAATGGCCCAGTTTCGCAGCGATAGCGCGTTTGAGACAGATGTGCCGCTACGCTACGACATTGCCGACAATGGCACTTCACTGCTCGATGAGCTGGAAGGTTTTCTGTACCCAGGCGAAACCCGCGTCAGTTTCATCATTCCTTCAACAGCGGGACACATTGCTCATGGCTCATGCCGTCACCCTCATCACCACGGTGAAGATGCATTAGCTGCGCTCGATAAACACTATAGTCAGATACCCGTCGAAGGGCGTGCCAACTTGCTGATCATGAGTGGCGACCAGATCTATGCTGATGATGTCTGCGGCCCTATGATGTATGCCATCCGTCAGGCCATCACCTTACTGGGAATGGACGACCAGACCTTCGAAGCTGCCAGTATTTCGCAGTGCAGTGAACTCGAACCAGGGACAACCCCGATTTACGGCCGCACTGACCTGTTGCCCCACAGCACCATCAACCACGGATGGATAAAGCGTCTTTGCAAGGCCAGACCGGAGCCGGTTTTCAGCTCACGCACCACGGACAATCACCTCGTCAGCTTCAATGAGTTTATTGCCATGTATCTGTTGGTGTGGTCGCCCACACTCTGGCAACAGGTGTCGCTGCCGGAAACCCTGCCGACACTTTCTGCGCCCCAACAGCAGCGATGGCAACAAGAGCGGGCCGAACTTGTCCGTTTTTGTGCAGGGCTTACCAATATCCGCAGGCTGTTTGCCCATATCCCGGTTTACATGATCTTCGACGACCATGACGTGACAGACGACTTCAACCTGACCGTTGGCTGGGAACGGGCGGTGAATAATGAACCGTTTGCACAGGGCATTATTACTAACGCCATGATGGGGTACTTCTTTTGTCAAGGCTGGGGGAACGATCCCGATGCCTTTACCGATGATTTCTGGACACCCTTAGAACAATTCCTGAGTATCCGTGATCCGGCATCGCTGGACAAAATGACCCAGGTTATCCATCACTTTGAGCACTGGCATTACACCATTCCAACTACCCCAAAAGTGGTGGTGATTGACACCCGCACGCGACGTTGGCGCTCAGAGTCCAGCTATAATAAACCCTCAGGGCTGATGGACTGGGAATCGCTGATGGACTTTCAGCATGATGTGTTCAACAGTGATGCGGTGGTCGTGGTTTCTCCCGCGCCTATGTTTGGGGTGAAGTTTATCGAGACCATCCAACGTATCGTCACGTTTCTCGGCTATCCACTCTCTACAGACTCAGAAAACTGGATGGCACACCCAGGTTCTGCCAACGCACTGCTCAATATCTTTAGGCACCCCAAAACACCAAAAAACTTCGTGATCCTCTCAGGCGATGTACACTACTCCTTTGCGTATGATATCCGTATGCGCTTTCGTAAAAGCAGCCCACGGATCTGGCAAATCACGTGCAGCGGTTTTCGCAACCAGTTCCCCGAACCTTTTCTCTCTATATTTGAATGGCTGGATCGAAAACTGTTCTGGCCTGAATCACCACTGAACTTTTTTACCCGACGCAAACGCATGCGTATTGAAAGAAGAAGACCTGATAATGGCGCGAAAAGCCTGTTGGTGAATCAATGTGCTATCGGAGAAGTCAAGTTAAACAGTGATGGTTCTCCGGATTACATTGGCCTGCTCACTGGCAATGGAAAACGTATCGCTTTTCATCCTTGCGAAGACGTCGAAAACAACGAGGAATTTGCCAACGTTGATGTATCCCGATAACAGGCAATACACTCTGGTGATTGACTTACGACAGGCGGTAATAAATACTCCGCCCCCTTTTCTTTCGAATGAGTACTGATATGTCACGCCAACTTCAATACATCTACAAAGGCGAAACCAAGGTGGTGACGTTTTCTTACCAAAAACATCGTTCACCTCATGAAGCCGCCGCAGAAGCAGAAGGTATTGACCTGACTGACTTTCTGAACATGGAGCGCCAGCTGGAAAGGGTGGCAGATGGCAAAGCCGTGAAAAACCATCGAGACAGTTATTTCAACAAATTAGGGTTTGGAAAGATCACTCTACTGAAGAAAGAAGCGGCATCCATCAAAAACAAGCGCTAAATCTTTTACTCATCCGCTCAGGCGCGCGAAAGCGCCTTGGGCGCTTTCAGCATAATGTGAAAGAATCTTTACCTGCCCTGTACCATTCCTAAGACTCAGAAATAACTGTTGTTCTGAAACTAGAATCCCTCTTCTTCAATTTCTATTCTCAACGTGTGGTGTGACATTGTTGTCACCTGTCCCCACGCGCACTGACGATAAGTCCAGCTAGGGCTTTTACGGAGAATTGACGGCGATTCTGTGACTCGCAGGTCCCACTACAGGAGGTTATATGCACGGTGAAAACCACGCACTCATGTTCGAGTTCCCTGAATACAAAGACAAAATCCACGAAATGAAAATGGCGGATAAAGCCTTCTGCCAACTCGTCGACGAATACCACCACCTTGACCACAAAATCCGCGGTCTGGAGATGGCAAAAATCCCCACTGATGATGACAACTTCCGAAACTTAAAACTGCGTCGTGTGCAGCTCAAGGATGAAATCTACCAGCAGATCAGCACCTAAGCCGCATCCCCAAAAACGCCTGAGCCATTAGTCGTCATCATGATTTGCACTGTTGGTAACATCAGTGCACGTTTTGGGTTACTCTTTCAGCATCAAAATATCCCATCATTGTCTACACTTAATCATAAACTCATACACTCTGCTTAGAAATGGAGCAGTTTTCCTATACGCCTGATTATTAGATAAATACGTTATCTAACGTTGGACATGGAAGCATCATCAATGCAAAAAACGCTTAAAAACCTTCTGTTCTTTTTAATAATTTTTGCGGGTACTGCGCAGGCAAATATAGAGAAAACAGAGTCGTTTGAAAAAACTTTATATGGTGTCCAATCCGTGCTGTACTCCGTGCCTACCAAAGCCCGTGCATTACTCAGTGAGCTTGAAAAAGTCGAGCTAAAACAAAACCAACCTCTGCCTCTGCTGATAAAGTATTACCTCCAAAAATCAACGGTTGACCTTATTTTGAACGATCCTGACAGCGCCATCTTGGCAGCCAATACTGGGATCACACTGGCCAAAAACGATCCTCTTCTCAAAGCGGATCTTTATCTGATGCAGTTAAGACTCAGTCAGGCACGAATACTGAAGGGCGAAGAAACACTTGTTCTCGAGCAACTTGATAACTTGCTATCAGAATCTCATGCCCTGAATGACCCCTCAATTACCGCAGAAATTCTGTTGGTCAAAAGTGAAGCTTACAAAGCGAAAAACGAATACGATATATCTATGGCTGCACTGATGAGCTCACTGGAAGCGGCCAAAACCACTGACAATAAACTGCTAATAGAACGGATTACCTCAAGTCTTGGAGGGATCTTAGTTAAGCTAAACGGGTTTGATAAAGCTTCTCTTTTACTGGAACAGTCTTACCATTTTTTCCATGAAAGAAAAATGTCGTTCAACCAACTGCTAGTTAAACTCGACATGGCAGAACTTGAAAAAAAACAAGGCAATAACAAGCAGGCTTTGCTGGAATATAAACAAGCCTTGCAGATAGCCCAAGTGCTGGGAGACGGTTTATACCGCTTTCGTATCAATCTGCAAATCGCCGATCTGCTACTCCAAGCAGGTGACACTAATAGCATGGTCCGTTACTTGAAGGCCACAGACAATCTTCGTGAACGGGAAACCGTCCGCTATTACATCAGTAAATATAACTACCTTAAAGCAAAAGAGAAAATTCTGACTGGAAACTATCAAGAAGCACTCGATTTTGTTATCCCACTGCTCACCAAACAGGCGGAGTGGCCCCGTCTCTTCCGAACTGAAATTGCGCTGTACCAAGTTGTTTCCAACGCTTATTTCGGTCTCGGGAATTATAAAGATGCGTATCTGACCCTGCTGGATTACCAAACGCGTTTGAATATTTTCAGCAGTGATGAACAAGTCGATAACCTTGAACGCCAACAATTGCTCTTTAACCTTGAAAAGCTCAAAGCAGATAATCAAAACCTCAGTTGGGACAATGTGTTGCAGACATTGGAACTAAAAAGTAATCAACAAAAAATGGCGTACCTGAATGGGCTAGTTGTCGCAGGGATCCTTGCTACTGCCCTAGCCATATTGGCGGCATACTGGATTAACCGCCGCCGGGTGCGCTGGGGGCAAATTGCCAACACGGACAGTTTGACCGGTCTATATAATCGTCGTTACCTAGGTACCCAGTTTGAGAAACTGCAACGCGATATGGTCAGCCACCATGCCCCTCTCAGCTGCCTATTAATTGATATTGATCATTTTAAAAAAGTGAATGATACCTATGGCCATCCAGTTGGAGATAAAGTATTGGCTGGTGTGGCACAGTTATTCACAAATAATCTGCGCCGAAATGACATCTGTTCACGAGTTGGTGGTGAAGAATTCATGATACTGCTCCCTCACACTCAACTCGATCAAGCCAGAATGATCGCAGAAGATTTACGAACACGAATAAGTGCACTGCCATTTTATACGGAGCAAGATAGCCAGCTTCATATCACCGCGAGCTTTGGCGTCATGGCCGTGACGGCTAACCTGTCATTGTCGGATATTTACAGTGAAATCGATAAATTACTCTATCTTGCCAAACTAAATGGCCGGAACAGAGTCGAAAGCCGAGGAAAAACTGACACAGACACAGACGACGGCATCACACAAGAAACCGTGCAAGCAGCTTCCCTATCAGCTAGATTCCAGCAGTTCACACGTGGTATGAGACATCTCAAGTTCAGGATCATACAACATTTCTCTTTACCCTGAATTAGGAACCGGACGCAACAATGAAGATGAAAACAACGTTAGCAGCACTTACTGCAAGTTTTCTTATTGTATTATGGTTCCCGGCCATCGCCAGGGAGGCAATGACCTCAGAAAAACACACCTTCACGGTTGAAACCGTGACTTCCGGCTTGAATCATCCGTGGTCACTCGTGTTTTTGCCGGATGGCGATATATTGGTCTCCGAGCGAAATGGCGCTTTGAAGCGCATTGGTACCAATGGAGACAAAACGGCGGTACAAGGGTTACCGGAAGGACTGGTCTACCGGGGACAAGGTGGCTTGCTGGGACTCGCACTTTCACCGGACTTTGTACAGTCCAAGCGGATTTATCTCGCATTTGCCGAAGAAGGGCCATTCGGAAAGTCTGGCACCGCCGTGGCCTCCGCCACCCTCTCTGGGAACCAACTATCCGATATCACGACGATTTTCTCTCAAACTCCTAAGCTGGCCGGTGGCCGGCACTATGGCGGAAGACTGCTCACGACAGATAAACACCTTTACATTGCATTAGGTGATCGGGGAAACCGCGATAAAGCCCAACAAAACGACGTCCATGTGGGCACATTGGTGAGGCTGAACCTTGATGGCTCTGTCCCCAACGAGAATCCCTTTACCAACGACAAAAAGGCGTTGCCGGAAATCTACACTTACGGACACCGCAATATTCAGGGCATGACACTGGATAACGATGGCCAAACCCTCTGGACCCATGAACATGGCCCCCAAGGTGGGGATGAACTCAATATAGTGACAGCAGGTGCCAACTACGGCTGGCCGACCATCACATACGGTGTGAATTATGGTATCGGCAGCCAGATAGGCATCGGAACCGAGCTGGCTGGCATGGAACAGCCTGTCCACTACTGGGTGCCTTCTATCGCACCATCTGGTATGGAAA
Source organism: Grimontia sp. THUN1695 (assembly GCF_059704325.2). Classification (NCBI taxonomy): domain Bacteria; kingdom Pseudomonadati; phylum Pseudomonadota; class Gammaproteobacteria; order Vibrionales; family Vibrionaceae; genus Grimontia; species Grimontia sp. THUN1695. The sequence goes on from NZ_AP046576.1 coordinate 514,879, forward strand.
TGATTTCCGGACAACCGTTCCGCCATTGGCAGGGAGACATTTTGTTGGGGTCACTGAAATTTGGCCTGCTTGTCCGGCTTGATATGGAAAACGGGAAAGTCATCGCGGAAGAACGCCTGCTGGACAGCCAATATGGCCGTATCAGAGACGTGGCCGAGTCACCCGATGGTGAAATCTTTCTGCTTACCGATTCTTCCAACGGCGAGTTACTAAAACTGACTATTGAAAAGTAACCATATTTTTATCTAATTCAGGAAAGAGAACACAAACTGTAACGAAATCCTCACAAGCATGAATTTACGTTTTCGATGAAAATTAAGTGTAAATTTAGAAATGGTTCGCCAAGAAATTTATGCAATAAAATTCATTACAACGGTTAGGTGATACGTAGCCCAAGCTACAATAAAGCTGTTTTATCTCATAGACAGTCAGAATCGGCGACGCTATATTCACTGGATACAAACAAAAACAAAGTCATCTTTGCTTGCTGAAAAAAACCAACCCCGCTCTGCGGGGTTTTGGTTTTCTCCCTACAGCGAAAACGCTTATGATCTTTCCCATTTCTGCTGACACGGTATCCAACTCATCTCAGAGCACGACTTCGGCCTAAATTGATTCCGTTTTAGGTATTGAGGGAGTATGCTTCGATGTAAATCAAGCCGTTGCCAGCACCTGCCGCTGAGACAGATACAAGGAAACCACTTTGAGCAATCAACTCATCAGTATCGATTTGTTTTTTGTTATTGAAAGACTTTTACCGGGTAAACGCAGCATCGAGCTTTTCCGAAGCAACAAAAAGCACCTTCCTATCACAACCTTGCTACTTGAGCATTGTGACTCTGCATCAGCGCTGCAATTGGCACTGTATAAATACTGTAAAAACTATGCGGCCTTCTCACAGGGGCAGCCGTTGTCGGACGAGTACGCTATTGATGGAAAGGATGAACACATTGAGCCGGCTACTACTGTCATTGCCGCGTTTATCCGTGGCGCTTACTGGTGGGTTGAGCACTATCATGAAATCTATCGCAACGACTGGAGCGAAGACCAAAAATCACGCTGGCTCCGGGACTTTAAACTTCTGGTTCAGGCGATTATCGGCATCGGCAATGTCAACAAGGCGGAGTGGCTGCTAAACAATCACGGTGCCATCAAAGCACTGACCTACAATAGCCACATTACGCCTTTCCTTCAGCACTACGATTAAACCAAATCCGTCGCTTAATCAGCGTTTGGCACGTTGTAAGAACTTGTCCAGTTCATTGGCAAATTTTTGTCTGTCCTGTTGATTGAGCGCTGCTGGTCCACCAGTTTGAACACCACTCGAACGCAAGGTATCCATAAAATCCCGCATATTCAGGCGCTGCCGGATATTCTCTGGCGTATATAACTCGCCACGGGGATTGAGGGCAACTGCCGCTTTCTCAATCACTTCTGAGGCCAGGGGAATATCAGCGGTGACGACCAAATCGCCTTTTCCAACGCGTTTAACGATTTCGTTGTCCGCAACGTCAAACCCTTTCTCGACCTGCAAGCTTCGAATAAAACGGGATGGCGGCGTTCGAAGAGGCTGGTTTGCCACCAGGACACATTCGGTTTGGGTACGATCAGCAGCACGATACAGCACTTCTTTGATTACGGTTGGGCAAGCATCGGCATCTACCCAGATAGTTGGCATATTTCTTTCCTGATTTTCATTTTCCTGAACAATATCAACGAGGTCAGTCCACCGCAAATACTTACTCTGGCTTGCCCGGTTTTTGGCTGGCATAAAAAGCCGCAATGTCTTTCATATCCTGATCACTCAAAACACTCATTTGTTGCCGCATCATCTTGCCCATCGCCCCGGCACGTTCACCGAGCTGGTATGCTTGCATTGCGTTGTAAAGATAACCCGCATTTTGCCCGTTGATATGGGGATAATCCGTTTTTGGCGTATAACCTGTTTCACCATGACAGAATTGGCACGTGTATGCTTTCTGCTGTCCCAAAACCGGATCGCCTTCCACCGCCAAAGACGCCGCAGACATTAAACTTAAACTCGCTATGACCAGATGTTTCCGCATCAATATATTCCTAAACAATATGTTGCATTCAACATGCATATTTCCCTGCCAAATGGCATTGCGCCGGATCAAACCTGATCGTACTCTGCCGATAAAATGCATAAAAGCTCGTATAAAACCAGCGATTACATACTCTATGCCTCGTTGTCATGACATTGACTCTTCATTAATGCTTCATAAATAAGTAACAAACCAACACCAAAATCCGTCCCAACACTAAACGGCACTAAATTTGATAACCATCAGGAAAGGGAGTCATTGTGAGCAAACATATTGACCAACGCCAACTGGACAACGAACCAGAGTTTAACCGTTTTATCGATGCGGCGATGAATCGTCGTCATTTCCTTCGTGCTGCCGGCACCGCAGGTTCGGTGGCCTTCTTTGCAGCCAGCCCTGTGGTCAAAGCCGTTGCTGACACGATGGACAAGAGCGCGCTGATAGGATTTAAAGCCATTCCTGCTTCTACAAGCGACACCGTGGTTGTTCCGGAAGGGTATGTGGCGGAAAAGCTCATTTCCTGGGGTGATGCTTTGTTCCCTGACTCTCCAGGGTTCAGCCAATCCAACGATTCCTACGCGCAGGAAATGCAGTACGGTGACAACACTGATGGCATGACCTTCTTCCCATTGTCTGATGAAAGGGCAGTACTGGTTGCTAACAACGAGTACACCAACATTGAATACCTCTACCCACATCAAGGTAAAAATATCTCTGCGGACGATGTGCGTAAAGGCCAGGCTGCACACGGTGTTTCTATCATTGAATTGATGAAAAAAGACGGTAAGTGGCAAGTCAATACCCAAGGTCGCCTGAACCGTAAAATTACGGCTTATACCCCTATGGAGATGACAGGCCCTGCACGCGGCAGTAACCTGCTGAAAACCCACGCAGATCCAACCGGTACCAAGATTCTGGGCACTTTCAACAACTGTGCAAACGGCCAGACTCCTTGGGGCACTTACTTAACCTGTGAAGAAAACTTCAATGGTTACTTCGCAACCTCTGAAGACGTCGACCTGGGACCGACCTACAAACGTTATGGTATTCAAGATAAAGACTGGGGCTATGACTGGTGGAAACACGATAAACGTTTTGATGTCGCGAAAAACCCTAACGAGCCACACCGCTTTGGTTGGGTTGTCGAAATCGATCCGATGGATCCCACCTCTACACCGAAAAAGCGTTCTGCACTCGGTCGCTTCAAACACGAAAACGCAGCGCTTACCATCAACAAAGACGGTCATGTAGTCGTGTATTTAGGCGATGACGAGCGGGGTGAACATCTATACAAGTTTGTATCCAAGAACAAATACAAACCAGGTGTCCACGCTTCAAACCGCGATCTCCTGGAAGAAGGGACACTTTATGTGGCCAAATTTGAAGGCAAAGACGGTGAGCTAAAAGGCAAAGGCGAATGGCTTGAGTTGACTTTTGGTAAAAACGGCCTCACTCCGGATAATGGCTTCAACAATCAGGCAGAAGTATTGATCTTTGCCCGTGAAGCGGCAACTCAGGTTGGCGCAACCACAATGGACCGCCCTGAATGGGTCGCCATTCACCCGGATAACAAACACGTTTTCTGTACGCTGACTAACAATAAATACCGGGGAGTGAGAGAAAACCAGCCAATTAACGCGGCCAATCCCCGAAAAGAAAACCCGTATGGCCATATTATTCGCTGGGAACCCCAGGGGGGTGACCATGCGGCATCAACATTCAAATGGGATCTCTTTGTGATGGCCGGTAACCCTGACGTTCAGGAAGGATTGATGGCAGGTACACCAAACATCAACAAAGACAATATGTTCAACAGCCCAGATGGCCTCGGTTTTGATGGTGCCGGCCGCCTGTGGATTCTTACTGACGGTAACTACTCAAACGAAGGTAATTTCGAAGGAATGGGTAACAACCAGATGCTCTGCGCCGACCCGAAAACCGGCGAAATCCGTCGTTTCCTGACCGGCCCAATCGCCTGTGAAATTACCGGCCTGACATTCTCGCCTGATTACAAGACTATGTTTGTAGGTATTCAGCATCCAGGTGAAGATCTGGCACCTTCTCACTTCCCAGACGGCGGTGATTCAATCCCACGCTCAACAGTCATGCGTATTACCCGCCAAGACGGTGGTGTGATCGGCACATGACTTACTGTAAAGCTTAAAGATTAAAAAGGAAGCGGAAATATCCGCTTCCTTTTGGATCATGAGACATATAAAACAACGTATTTAATTGTATTACTCTCTATTTCTCCATTTAGTATTATAAATTAACACGTCATTTTCCACATCAGAAGATAACGAAAATGCTTCTTCCAACGTCATTATTTTACCCATATCAAGAATGATCTTAGCTTTTGAGTCTTTCAAGTGTCCATGCTCGATAGAGTTTGGTTTTATTGTTAACTCAAAAACGTCCTTACCTGAATTAACTTTTAATACACACTTATCGTTTTTACAGTGTGCCGTAACCCTAACTTCCTCTTCTGTAGAGGTGAAGCTAGAAAGATCAATCTTCTCTGGTGAATCATTATCATTGTTAAGAAAAATATGATGATTTGGCTGAGAAACACCCCAAAAATAGTATCTACTGCCTTTTGCACCATAAACTGAGGCCGGATATTTCTCGGTTATATAAACTGTCGTATTTTCTTTTCTTACTTTATATGTAAACTCTCCCTTTTCGTAAATTGCTTTAAAATTAGCATAATCAAATTCACATATATCCCACTTTAATACCTTCAGCATTTTTAGGTTCAATAAGTCATCTGGTGAGAGTAAGCCAAGATCGGGGTGAAATTCAGCAAATTTTTCCACATTAACTCTTTTTAAAAATGGCTTACCTAACTCATCTAGTTCAATCTCCAAGCCATCCGCAGTTAAAATAACCACTTTTCCCTTGTACTCAGAAAAAATATCATCTTTCGGAGCATAGATCTTAATCACTTTCGCTTCATCGTACAAATTACTGTTTAGATATAAATATGTACGTTGGTTATAACAGTTAACATCTTTAATATCATCAATACCACAACCCAGTTGTAAATATTGAATGTTTTCACTTTCTGGTAAATGAATGTCTGCTAAAAAATATTGTCCTTTTACATCAGGAATCGTTACCACATTGCTTCCTTTGCCAAGGTATACATTGCTACGATATCTACCAAGAATAAAATGATTATCCTCTTCATTACCAATAAAGGTATTTTTACCATTATTAGAACCAACAACAGTGTTAATATTTTCATGAACCAGATCCATCATTGATTCCGGAGCAGAATTCCTGTTATAGGTGACAACTGTCTGGCGATATTTTTTATTCAAATCAACATAAACATCCAGAAAAGGAGGTAATTCACTGAATGAAAGGGTATTCTTCACCCCTTTTCTTCCTTGAATATTATAATTACCCACACCATTAGGATAAACAGTGACTCCTTTATCCCCACCTCTAATGGTAAACCAATAATGCGTGAGTGCATTTAAATCTTTTTTGTTCTCAGGATTAAACATTTCAGATTGTACTGCTGGTTGTACTACCTTAACAGCATGATCACCTGTGATAACTTCAGTATGCTTATGCAAATGTTCAACCGTTGGGTATCCATCCCTCGCCACTTCCTTGAAGTCATCCCATGCCATGCGTATCACCTCAGTATTAGCTACAACCTGAGAAGTGTAACCAACAATAACGGTGCTATATTCACCTTCTGGTATCACAGGCATTTGGGAAGGCCAGTTCCGGTTAGCAAAGCCTTTTACTAAATTAGTTACTGTTGACAGATCTCGACAAAGTGTTCCTCCTGAACTTCCAAAAAGATTAGGTACATTAATTTCGTCTCTATTAACACATGAAACGGCATATTGACTTTTTTGTCGGACTTCTTCATCAGAAAGTTTCGGATTATTACCTATCCCTTTACCAGAATTATATGATGGTTTACCGGTCAATTTTGGTGTATTTGAAGATAAATCCAGCGTTAAATCCCCCACAATTTGACATGGAGACAAATCTATTACGCCATTTTCTTTATCAATTTTTACAATGCTATGTGCAGCCTGATTTAAATACTTTTCCACATTCACCCAGGCCGCTCTTCTCGCGTTATCTTGGTGTAAATGCAATTGAAAGTTCCTCACCTCTTGCTGTAAGAACATCAATGGGAATGTAGCTATACCAAGAGGCGGAAAAGCAAAACTGCCAAGTGTTAATGCCGCAAACGTTGTTGAAAAGGCAATATCAATTTCCGCCAGTAATTTTTCTACGCTGCCCTCACTGGCATCCATATATGCTTGAACGGATTCCCCCAAAGACCATAAATTTAATGCAGTATCTAAAAGCGGAAGCCGGGCAACAGTAGCAAACTTAGACAACATTCTTCCTGCTGTTCCACCTACTTTTGTTGCCAATTGGCTGAGCTTTTGTGCTGCTATAGCTTCAAGAGTAATATCGCTAATGCTAGACCCAAAAGTCTTTTTACCCATAAACATGAGTGTAGCACCAACAGCTTTTTCTGTTACTGTCTTAACGTCTGACCCAAAATTAGCATGGTCCACAGCAGAAACATAATCACTATTCTGTGTCAAACGAGCATATTGCATAATGCCTAAAATAGACATAATGCCATCAAGGTTCATATGATCGACCCCTTCTGACAGGGCATCTAATCCCTCACGTAAGGTCATTTTAAAATCTGAAACATCAATATCGATATTTACAGATTTTTTATCATTAAGATCTTCAACTTGTAATTTTATTGCATCACTCTTATCCTCTAATACTATATTTTTCACTTTAAAATTACTAATATTCTTCGTTTTTATGGCCTCTTGAATTTTTTTATAAAGATTAGAAATCAATTGGCTAACACGTTCACTTTGGGCTTGTAATCTTTGTGCAATATGTTTTTCTTTAGCATCATTAGAGAAGATATCGTCAAGACTAATTTGACGTTTTTCATCTGTAGGTTTTAATGATTCTACTAATGTTTTTATCTCTTCATGATCTTTAGCAGTCAGATAATTCTCATCAGTATATTTTTTTAACAACTCAACATTGATTCTTAATTTATCTACGTCAGCACCATCAAATGTCTTTTGACTGACATTCTCATCAATTCTTACACCACCAAGAAAAATACCATATTTATACAAATCAACCAGATCAAATTTTTTACCCTTAATATCAATAGTAATACTCGCTTGCTTGATTTTCTCAAGTGTAGACTGGTGATGTTCAGTAGTAAGATCAAGCGCATCAGAGCTGACAATATCTTTCCAATGTTTATCTTTTACAAAGCTAATCTCAACAAGATCACCGTTTGTCTTCCCGGTATACAGCTCACGGACTTCAGGCGAAATTTGAATAGATGCCTCAACAAAGTTCAACGCCTTTTCCAAGCTTGAAAAATCTGCATAACCGAAATTAGGATCGGTTACACGGTATTTCCCTTCAAAAGCCGAAACAACCATGCTGTGAAACTCAGTCGTTATTAATAGATTTTTTACCTTGATGTCTGTTAAATAGTCCGCAACACTTTTCGTTTGAAAATCAGACAATCTGATTCTCTCAAGATCTGGGGATTGTAATAACTTATTATTACCATGTTGCTGTGCATGTTCGACTTGGTTAAGTGTCGAAGACAATAGAAGTTTATCGCCTTCAGAGAGTTGAGATTGATCGATTTGACTTTCCTGGTACAACGCACTGGCTAAATCCAGATTTTCTTGCAAGGTGTTGTAACGCTGCTCACTATCAGCAAGAAGGTACAACTCTGCCAATCCCATACAGCGACCTTCCTCCGGTGTCAGCAGCATCTGAGGATGGTATTTAGTATTGCTCCCCTCGAATTTTACCACTGCCTCCTGCCACAATTTGGCATTTCTACCATAAAAATCACTCCATTTGAGTGCCCGATATTTAGCCTGAATAGAAATATCATGTAACTTAAGGCCAGAAACAGGTTTTATAATATAACTGTCACTACCTGCATAGCCTAACCCTTTTAATGTTCCTTGCTCAACAAACGTTGACTCCGGCATGGAATAGACTGACGGTGATTGTGATTTTATTTCTTTTAAAATGTTATTCGTGATACTCGGTAATTTCTCCGCAGTTATCTGAGTCGCACATTCTACAAAACTGTCTTTATTTGTTAAGCCTTCACTAAGATCTGTTAATGATATTTCTTTTACATCCTTAATCAAATCCAGATATTTCTGTAAATTTTCATCATCTTGTAACATGAATTGTAAGGATACAGCGCTAAATTTAGTTTTTAATGCTTCTAAAGTTACTGCCTTACCCTGCCTGATATCACTGCTCACGTCATAAAGCGCAGAAAAGTATTTACTCATGCTATCTAACACAATATTATGTTTTTGGGGTAACCCCTCTTTCATCCCCGATATCATAACATCAGATGTTAGAACTCCATCACTGCTCGAAAATCGAATTCCAAGTGCAGAAACATCCTGGTTCATTACAGATAAAAAATATTTCCCCAGATTATTTTTATCCAATGCTTCTAAAACTGTATCAAAAGAGACTTTTAATGCCTGTTCATAACCACTTGGACCAAAATGAGGCTTTCCTTCACCAAAGAAATGGTGATAAAGCCTTTTTAGGATGATTTTTGCATCAGCATCATTACCTCCTGTAATGTCTAATACTGTCTTAACCAATTCATCTGAGGGTGCTGCCATCGCTGCATCTTGTATCATCACACCAGATTCTTGATTAAGAATGCTATACTTTACAATAGTATCGAGATCATCAAATCCATATCCATCCTGAATCATCTTTTTTATTAAATGATTATCTTGTAGATCTTCTGATATATTTTTAATTACTATTCTATCTGCAATATTTTTTTTCTTTGCATCTTTCAATAAATCATCAATAATATAATTATGACTATAAACATATTTTTCCCAAAGTGTAATCAAATCACCATAATAAGCTATATTTCTCAGGTTAGATATGTCTTTTATTTTTAATAAATCAACGTCTATACCATCAATCATAACACTTTTTTTGATGGGTGCAGATTTCGCCTTATCCTCAATATCAACGAGTTTTCTTCCGATCTTATTGCTTTGAATAAGATCATCTATAATAGCCAATAATGATTGATGTTCATTAGGTAATATTGTACCTAGTTGTACTTTTTTCATAAGCACTAAGTAACTTTCTAAGTTGGCACCTATTTTAGGGTCATCAATATTCCTAAGTAAGTCGATTATAGCTTTTCGTCTTTCTTCCAGTATTGTCAGCTCTTTTAGCACTAATGATCTGTTATAGATATCGTCTTTCCAAACTATAACCTTTGTATCGTTGTCACTGGCCAAAAGTGAATAAATAGATTTTTTATTTTTATCTGGACTTATGTTTATATCTGTCAATAAATAATGTGCTTTGTTTTCAATAGGCACAGTAACTTTATTTAATTTTGATGTTAATTGTTCTGACAACGATATACCGACCCACTTAACAAGATTATTGTCAGATGACAGTAAATAGCGATATATTTTTTGATCGATATCAGAAAGTTTGTCTAAATCAATATGATCACCACTCACTATTTTATTATAGTCATCCTGTAATGTTGGCCATTCCTTTTTAAGTGTGTTTCTTAGTTCAGACGGCCATCCGATCATTAACCGGGTAATATCTAGTTTAGTCGGTGTGATTCCAAATAGTCCTCCTGTTTGTTTTGTATAATCAATCTTACTGAGAGTATCCTTTATATCCGGTCTTTTACCCGTCCATGTACTTTCGTCATCTGGTGTAACATCATTAATACCCACTGATTCCTGGTTAACCCAATCATAATGCTCACCATCGGCTTCAACAATTCGGTCTAAATTACCAACGAATGAATCTTTTCCTAGTCCTTTAAAATCATTATCACTCTGATCCAAACGACACTGGCCGAGCTCTCCCAGTGAACGGTAATAGCTTTTCATGGACTTCATGATCATATCTGGCCCAGTGATGTGAAGTGTGCTGTACATTTTGGGAACGATGCCATCCATCCTGTATTTAGAAAACACCGTTCCTTCTGCGTATTTCTTAGGATCAAATGGTATTTTTTTATCTCTAATTTTTATTGTTTTTATTTTTTTTACTGGTTCAAAAACATTGTTCTTTAATATATCTTGTAACGGTTTATCATTAAAGTCTGTTTTATATTTTGATAATTTCTCACCATCTAAAACAACAATACGATCAAAGACAAATGCTTCACCATTTTTATTTAAATGGTACTTATTTGCCTTATTTAAGCCATTTTTACCAAACAGCCCATCAATATATTGACTAAACTTGTCTATATTTGAGAATTCGACGCTTCCTCCATTGGCGTCATAAAATCCATATACCCTATTTTCTCCCTCACCGACAGCCCATGCGGCCATAGCATGCCCGGGCGCTTCCAATTTTAACAATATGGGGTCTTTTTTCTCGCCCATTGATTTCAGCAATGTTACGACCTCACTAATCGGTTGTTTTTCTATTTTTTGTTTCCATATTTGCTCAATAGTAGAGTGCATTGGATTCTTCGCATGAAGTCTTACCAATGTATTTAGAAGTTGTTTAGCTCTTGTCACTTCCGCTTCTGTATAGCGGGCAGGCTCGCTTAATACTGCTGCTGTAGAATATAAATTTTCAATTAATTTCCCAGATTGACCTTGTTGACCTTGACTCTCAAGAAATTTTGACGTCAGCATAAGAATTGATAGAGGATCACATCGTCCACCGTATCCATCACCCACCAAATTCAGTAAGAACAACTGCGGCATTAATTTTTCTTGAGCCAGTTTATCAAAATCTCCACTGGCAGCAACTTTATCAAAAAGTTTATGGTACTCTTCGACTTTAGGCTGAAATGTTACGGATAAGGCGCGCCTTTCTATTTCATACGCTAATGTCCCCAATTGTTTTTCAGTTAGTTTATTCTTCAAATTTTTCAACAATTTAACCAGGTCTTTAATGTTCATCTCTTCCCGGTATCCAAAGATAAGTTTAGATGCATCTCCATCACTGTACCCATTAAGAAAATCTTTGGATGCCCTAATATCCTTGTGTTTTATTTGTTTTGGATCTAGAGAGAATATTTTTCCATATTCTTTAAGATCTTTTTCTAAATCTTTTAGCACCTCTTTTTTTCTTGCCTTTTTATCATTACTTTCCAGGTCAGAAACAAATAGTTTAGCTTCCACCTTTTCACGGCCACGGGGTGGATCATATTGTTCACTATTATTCGGATTATAATAGTGCTGCTGCTCATTCGTACCTTCCGTTCTTAATTGATCTCTTATTTCATATATTTCTCGGTATGCATTTTCCTGCCCTCCAATTACAAATTCTGTGACTTTACTTCCCTTATGAGTTGCAAGAAAATTATTGTTACCCCGAATATTCCAACCTACTCCTTTACCCCACCATTGATAGCGTTTAGACATCACCATAGAATCACGTATTACTTTGGTGTCTATTGGGGAGAATATTTTATTCTTTTCAATTTTATTTATTTTAGTAATAATAGCTTCTAATCTTTTTTTATATTCTTCAGGCAGTTTATTTTTTAACTCTGAACTTGGTTCATCACTAACATATGATAGTATCTCGTCATTAAGTGCACGGCGAAGCTCTTTTTTTTCCAGAAAATCAAAATTATAACTTTCATCCTGGATTATTTTATAGACTTCTTTTGAATATCCGGGTGTAACATCATAGTCTGTGTAAATTCCGCCATAATCTTTTAATATATACATGCGTAGCTGATCGGTAGCCGCCGCATAGTTTCCTCTTAGAATTAACTCTTGCTGATACTGCTGTTTTCGATGCACCTTCTTCATGTCTGGCAATTTTGTCGCATCATTTATTTTTACTTTATCTTCACCAAAAATCTCTTTAAATTTCTTATCTAGATCGTTTATTTTTTCTTTATTACCCTCTAAGATTTCTTTGAAATCTTCTATTTTTTGTTCATCGTAGTGTAATACTTCTTTCAGAAAATCAATACGGTTTTCATCATTAAATGTCAGTAACCCTTTCGTATACGCATAGTTCATTACCGCATCCTGAACTTGTAATACGGATCTCAATAAATATTTATCAAAAAGGCTTGTTAACTTTATATTCAGCTCATTGCTTAAAGGCCGTTCTGACATTAACTGATTGATTTCTTCTTTCGTTAACACGTTTATAACTTCATATTTTGCATTGTCAAAGGCTGCTTCTCTCAATTTTTTATTGAATGCATACGCTGACATAGCATTGGGATCTGTCCATAAATTGAAAACAAAATCAGGATATGTCGCTTTATAGGCTTTTGCATATTTGATTAGGCTTTCTGGTGGCGCTCCTGCAATCCAAATCACATGAATATTTTTATCAATGTCAACTTTATGTGATTTATACTCTGTTTGTATCTCACCAACTATGTCAATAATATTAATTTTTTCAGTGAGGAAATTCTCATCTTGGGCATCAAGATCATTGTAAATTTTTGCTAAGAGATTGGCTTGATTTTTTAAGTTTTCAATACCTGCTCTACTGTTTTTATCTTTAAGTGCTTGATAGTCGTCTATACTATCTTTTAATAATTTAAGTAATTTATGATTAATCTTTGCTTTTTTTTCAGCATCTTTATTAATTTTCTCTAAAATATTCTCACTCGTGAGATCATATTTTTTTTCTATTTTTTCATTATTTACACTTTCACCGCCATTACTATTTTCAAGGCTTCTTTTTTTTCTTATTTTTATTGTGTTAATTTGATTTTCTGGTGTGGTTGATGCTGTCACAGTTGGTTCATGATAGGCCTGAGGCAACAAAACTGAATCTGGCATAGTAGATGCCTGTGGAATAACGGATGTAGTTTCTTCTTGGTATGTATTATCACTACCTATGAGAGACACAGTAGAAGAACGCCCAGACATCAATAATCCAATTCGATGCATGATCGTTGATTTCCAATTTCCACTTGTAGATGTGACAGGTGTCCTTGTTGGGTTAATGGTTCTTCTTATTTCTTCTTGGATTAATCCTCCAATAGCCACTACATCTTCTGTTGAAACATTTTTGACCTTTGTTATTCTATTGATATAAGGTTCATGTGTTGTGTTTTCTGAGTTTATAAATTCTGTAGCTTTATTTGATATGCTGTTTGTTTTCATTTTATTCTAGCCATTTACAAATTAATTAATCACTTTAAATAATTTTATGATATTTTTACTTGATGACGTTTTACATTTACCCCTCTATTTAAAAATTTATACGACAGAAGGCAGAACATGAAATTTTCATTATTCCCTATAAGAAGAATAACTCACGAGATTTTTATTGAAAAAACAATCATATGAATACACACACCTGCTTCAAACACGCACGTCCTTTTGGGGCGCCATATGCGCATCAACATCTTTTCTCAGTTTTTTTCAGATAAAAACAGCATCCACACTCAATAACTCACAAAAAATGACAACAAAGAGCATAGCGTCACCAACTTAGCTCGACAGGCGGCTCTCTTGTCATGTCAAGATTGAGCCGCAGCCTACGTAATGTCGATGATGTTTGTTTTACTTATTGCACGTCAGTGATAATTATTTTCTATTGGATGCTTTAAAATTTGTCACTATTCCTAAAAATAGAACTAATAAAAGGGTTTCATATAATCACAATTACATATCTACAATTTGACCAAAAATAAATTAAATTTTAGGTCATATACCCATTCAACTTGAAGATGCAGGATTGAGCACTTGAAAATTATCATTTATACGAGACGCTAAAGAGCCTGCGATTTGTGGAAGGATCACAGTGAAAAATCGGCCAATAGCCGCTTCAAAATCCCGTTTACTTTTGAAGTAGACATTGTTCCTTACCTGCTCGTTCATCACTTTCCAAAGCCGGCATCTTTTACTAAGTCGCTTCGGTGATACCCTGCACCATCCAGAATGAGGTGGAGCTTATGCGTCAGTGGGTAGCTTTCTCTCAGCTTGCACAAAAACCTAACGATGTTTTCGCTGTTGATGCTCTCGTAATTATCGATAACAGTGCGGCCAATCTCAGAGAGATTTAATGCACCCACTATGTTGAGGCGACTGCGGCTTCCCGTGGTTTCAGAAGCAAGCAGTACCGCTTTAATGCGGTCACGCACTCGACCATTACGCGTTTTATCGTGCTGGTTTTCGAGTTCATGTTTTTGCTTGTAGGTCAGAGTCACTTTCATGGGGCGTAGCATGATCCTCATACCGATGAAAATCAAGCATCTTCAATGATCACGGGTATCTATCGATATTCCTTCACTCAGCCAAGAGTTTGACAATGTAGACATGAACTTGCTGCATGTGTCAGTGAATTACCTGTTTGATGAAATCAGGAAAACAACTGGCACACCAGCACCGAAGTTACCCGCCTCCTTGCTGGTGATGCCCGCCCGGGTGCGCTTGTAGAAAAATGCAGCAGGCACGAAAAAGTTTTATCTGGAAATCCCCCTTTTCAATACCGGCAGTGAAGCACTGAGCTATTCTGACACCAGCGATCACAAACACTACTTCAAAATAAAAATAGAGACGGCGACAGCTGACAACGCTATACAGCGAGACACAGGGAATACACACTGAAATAAAAACAAAAACGGGAGATGGTACTCCCGTTTTTATTACGTTCATTTCACCGACGCTGGCAAAAGGTATTCAAGAAAAATATGGGCCTTCATGCATTTCCACATCCTTACAAGGCACAAATGCTATTTACAAACAAGACCCCAAAGCGCTCCCTCTCCAGAGAAAAGAAAACGGTTAAAGCCAGCGCCTGACACGGATCATGTACTCAGGAAATGCATCAGGGAACTGCCCAATCAAATACTCTTCTTCAGGCTCTATCTGGAAGCGGTTCATATAAACCACAAACGCGACACATCCCAAGGCAGTAAATAGGTTCGCCCAGTAAAAAATACCGCCAATAAGCGCTAATAACATACCGAGATACATAGGGTTGCGAGTACGTTGATAAATACCGCCAGACACCAGGGCGGTTGCATCAGTTTTCAACAAAGGGTTCAACGTGGTTTTATGACGACGAAACTCCATCACCCCACTCACCGCAACAACTACGCCCAGA
Source organism: Grimontia sp. THUN1695 (assembly GCF_059704325.2). Classification (NCBI taxonomy): domain Bacteria; kingdom Pseudomonadati; phylum Pseudomonadota; class Gammaproteobacteria; order Vibrionales; family Vibrionaceae; genus Grimontia; species Grimontia sp. THUN1695. Next base: position 530,076 of record NZ_AP046576.1, read on the forward strand.
GCCACCAACAGAGACGGCAGAATAGAAGGAAGGGAAAGCAAAAACTCACTGGATGGGGTAACAAGGGAAATCAGCTTCATCAAGGCAAGCGCCAGCACAACAACAATCACAGGGGGAATCTTCAGTCTCAGCTTATCCATGGTGTCTTTTCCTCAGGTAACATAGCGTTTCGCTATTCTACCGTTTTCTTACGACAAACACGCCTCCGACCAGCCTCTAAAACGATTCAAACAGTAAGATAAAAAAGATAAAAAAAGCAGCCGACGCTGCTTTTTAGCATTACCCGTTCTTGAATTAAGCGAAGATACCCTCGCCCTTTTCACGGATTGACGCCTGATGGACAGCAATCAATTTCTTGGTTGACTCACTGATCATTTGCACTGGAACCGTTGCAAAATACACCGATGCTAAAATCACCATCATTGGGTCAGCGTAAACCGCATATTCTTCCAGGCCTGTCATCATCAAACCCGTCGCAACCAAAAAGCCCACCAAAACCGCTGCACTGATCACCGTGTCCATCAGCCATTGGCTTGATTCTGCTTTCAGTATGGCAGAAGGGCGTTTACCTGACTGTTTACGAACGGTCATATAGGTCGCCAGACAGCCAACCACGTTGATAATGCCAAATACCAGTGCAAAGCCTGCATTCACTTCGCGGCCACCATCAAACATCGCCTGCATTGCCGAGGCGAATGACACCAGGCACACGACACCCACAACCAGCCCCTTGGTCAGCACCACCAGCGATTCAATAACCTCTGCTTTACGTTCAGACACAGACTTCACCTTTTTATTGGCTTTCTCAGCAGGCTTATGGATATACATGCTGGCTGCCAGTGCCATCAAAGAGAGTACCAGACCGACCAGAGAGTATGCGCCATCAAACACAATAACCATGGAGCCAGCCCAGATCCCTAAGCCAATTCCCAATACCGCGAAACAAAAACAGGCAAAGGTTGAAAATTTCAGTAAGTTGCGTTCTTTCGTATATTCACAAGACATAAATCCTCACAAGTGACAAATTTTTTGACAGTAGCGAGAATACCCAAACCACCTCTGTTCGATTGACGCAGTTGTAACAGGCTAAAAAAGCCAACTTTACAAGGTGACTTGGGTATTCCTTAACGCTATTTGGACACAATACCCCCACCAGATAAAACCGATGAACCGCTGAGCGACAACTTTTTCGTCACCAGGTCTTTTCTCTGATTTATTTAGACGTAAAATTAATGACGACAGGATTGATGAAACGGTGTACATAAATGCGAAGCAGCCAAATAGAAATGTTTTTAACTGCGGTGGAAGAAGGCTCTATTGCCGGCGCTGCCCGGGAATTGGAGAAAAGCCGCACCACGGTCAGTGCAGCCATCAGTGCACTGGAAGACAGCTTAGGTGTGGAATTGCTCGCCCGCTCAGGAAACAGCGTCAAGCTCACGGACGTAGGGCGGATGATACACGACGATTGTGAACGCCTCCTGCAAGCTGCCTATGACATCGAAGCCAAGTGCCGGCAATTTGAAAGTGGCATAGAATCGGCCCTTCGGATTGGCCGGGATGATGCCTTGCCAGAGTCTTTCTGGCGCACAACCATGCGCGAAATTCAACAGCAATTTCCCGATTCAAGTGTGTCGATTTACGTGGCACCACCCCCCGAGCTTTATGAGATGGTGGATGAAAATATGGTGGACGTCGCTTTTGGCCTGCTACCACAAACCCGTGCGTTTGGGCGCATCAACGCCAAAAAGCTCGGTCAGGTTCGTATGATGTCAGTGGTGAGAAAAGATCACCCCCTCGCTGCCATGAAACGCATCCAGCGTGCCGATTTGGAGCGCTATACAGAAATCACATTAGCCTATGTTGACGATGAAGGTTTGAAAGCGCTAGACCCCGTTTCCCCGCACTACATCGCACTGCCGTTTTATGAGCACCTGCGTGATGCCGTGCTGGACGGTTCCGGCTGGTCGAATGTGCCCTCCATGCTGTTACGAAAATACCTCCGTAGCGGCACCTTACAAGTATTGCGACATGCGAATGCCATGCAGTGGCAACCTTATGGTGAAATCACTGCCATGGATGCGCGCGGCGGCGCCCTGACAGCCTGGCTCTCTGACAGGCTGGAAAATTTCCTCATTGCGGATGCAGAGTAAACTTCAGCCGCTTTTCAGTGTTACCTTATTTGACGAAATGACTACCAGGAAGATATTGATGACCACGCTAAACACATACCCAATTGGTATCCCGGGAACACCCTGGGGTGAAGAAGAAAAAGCACAATGGCTGGCAACCACCAGCATCAAACGCAACTATCAGGATGATGTTCTGACCAAGATTAATGCGCTAAAAGATCGCTTCGATGTGGAACAATACGGTGCCCTTTCCTTTGATCCAGCACGTTATCCGCTGTTTGGTCTCCGAAACCGCAGTTTCGATGCGTCTAAACCGACCATTCTGATCACCGGTGGCGTGCACGGTTACGAAACCAGCGGTGTGCATGGCGCATTAAAATTTCTAGATACCGAAGCGCTGGCTTTTACCGAACACTTCAACTTTCTGGTCGCGCCCTGCGTCAGCCCGTGGGGCTATGAAACCATCAACCGCTGGAACCCTTATGCCGTGGATCCAAACCGCTCCTTTATTGAAAACAGCCCATCAGAAGAAGCCGCAAATGTTATGGCCTGGGTGAAAGGGTTAGGCATTGAGGTGTTTGCCCATATCGATCTACACGAAACCACAGATACCGATGAATCTGAATTCCGCCCCGCGCTTGCCGCCCGTGACGGCAAAGCATACGAGGCAGATACCGTGCCGGACGGCTTTTATCTGGTTGGCGATTCAGAGCAGCCCAACACCGAATTCCAGACCGCCATCATCAATGAAGTGCGTAAAGTGACCCATATTGCACCGGCAGATGAAAACGGCAACATCATCAGTGTCCCGATTGAGCAGGAAGGTGTGATTCACTATCCGGTGAAGAAACTGGGCCTTTGCAGTGGGTTTACCCACTGCCAGTATGGCACTACCACGGAAGTGTACCCTGACAGCCCGACAGTGACAGACGAAGAGTGCAACGACGCGCAAGTTGCCGCAGTACGTGGGGCGTTGAACTACCTGCTTTCAGTGTGCTAATTCCAGCGGTCATCATCCATTCAACGCATCTCTTTTCTCCTGAAAGGGATGCGTTCTCGCCATTGAGACGGCATACCTGTAAAAGTATCGCTACACTGCCATTTGATTCAGGGATGGTGGTGAAAATGCCAAAGAACAGAAAGTTTTCTAAACTCATTCACTTACTGGAAAACGGCGTACTGATTTTGATTGTGGTTGCCACAGTCTACGCGATTGGCGAAGAAATCTATTCGGTGCTCGTCAACCGCTCCGTCTCAGTCGGCGACCTGTTACTGATGTTCATTTACCTTGAAGTGCTTGCCATGGTGCATGTTTTCTTCGAATCGGGGAAAGTTCCTGTCCGCATGCCTCTCTATATTAGCATTGTCGCCCTGGCCCGCTACCTGATCCTTGATATGAAAAACATGGATGATTGGCGGATACTCTCCATCACGATTGCAGGACTTATCCTGGCAGTGACAACGTTTGTCATTCGTATAGGGCATGTGAAATTTCCCTACCCAAGACCGGACGATGAATAGGGAAACACATCGTCACTTACCTGTAAACATCAGCGAATCCAGCGCGCCCATGCCACTGTGGACACCACCTTCTGTCACTTTGGATGATTTACTGCGGATGAGATACCCTGCATAACCCTTGTTATCAATCAAGGGTTCACCATTTAAGTGTATGGTGAACAAACCAATTTCACTGATAAGATCATCCACCACATAGATTTCGCCTTTTCGCACCATATACGCAGGTTGAGGCCTTGGGATGGGGTGTAAGCGGCGCATCAACGCCCATGCGCTGTATTCATGCGGGCCAAGCCTGTTCAGCCTGGTGATGATATCGTCACCAAAAATACAGTGACCACCACCTTCACCCTGATTTTTCAATACCCAGTCATCCACATTACCTTCAGAGACCTTCTGCGCACTGTTTTCATCAACCGCCACCATTTCACCCAAGAAATGCTTCACCGTTTCAGCTTCACTTTTCGTCAGCCCAAATTGCATCAGGGATTCAACCGGTGCAGATGAAAGTAACATCTGGACACGTTTACTGGTCGCCAGTTGTTGGCTCACCGTCGCATTGACCGCCACATGGTGTTTTTCAATCATCACACGGGTCTGGGAGAGCGCTTCACAACACGCTACATCAACGATGTCGTGAGCGACATAATCGCTGAACTGGTAACCTGCACGAAGATAGACAGTGTCTATCGGGCCAATACCATCCAGTAACAAGCGGTGGTCGTCTCCGGTGGAAAGCCCGTCATAGAGTTCACGGAAGGTGCGGCGGACAGTTCGTATTCCCCTCGCCTGAAGCGCGTGCTCCAACAGGTGTTGGTCATACACATTGTCTTCACGTTCCTGAACCACCATCAGAAACGTTGGCCGCCCACCATCACCAAAATGATTTTTAATGGATTGGGTTGCCTGCGCAACGCCTTCCGCCAGCCTTTCCAGTGCACGGTTTTCTACTAACTCACCCGGTTTTTCTCCTGCCCACTGGACAAACGGTGTCGGCCACTGGATAGCAAGGTAATCATGCAGTTCATGAATGCGCTGGCCGAACGGCCCCATGCCTGCGGCAATGCCATTGAATTCAACCAGTTTTGGGCCAAGTTCGGCATCATCCATAAAATCGCTGCGCATCATCAACAGAGGCACACGGCGTGCAGGTTCATCACTGTGATGAATTTGCCGGTGCATTTTCAACAATGTTCGGAAGAAGGTATTGCCCGCCGTAATGGGAGAAATCGCGTGGTGGATAAAATGCGCATCTTCAGAGACAGCGTGCACCAGTTTGCCCAGCAGGTGAACCGATGAGACCAGATATTCGAAGCGCTCGCGTTCGATGGTAGTGGGGGTCAGCGTAAACGCCGGATGTCTGGCTGAATCAGGGGTTTGTTTCAGTGCCATGCCATGGGTCAACGCCCACTCAACGGCTTCGTTCTTCGCTTTTTCAGTATTTCGGAATGCCATGATGTTGTCCCGGCAGAGGAAAGCGCAGCATTATGCAACGCATCATGTGTCATATACAGAATATTTGTGCGACGAAGGTGATATTCAAGCACTTCCAATACCGTGTTGTAACCACACCATTCAGTCAGCACAAGCGTGTAAACACGTTTGATCGGATAGATTCACCACCTTCACGCTGTTTATTTGATAACCATGTCAATAAATGATCGGTTTGCTGTTCAGTATGCGACATGAATTTTATATAACACTTATTTTTCAAAGCATTATAAAAAGAATAAAAAAACAATTTTGGATGTTTTTTGGGTACATTAGGAACTTTTATGAATGAGATTTCATACGCCAAAGTAGCTAAGAAGGAAAAGCTTGTCCGGTTGGGCGTATTCGTTGCTGTCTTACTTGCAAGTGCTGTGCTTTGGTTCTCAAGCCAGAAGTCTGGTGAAATCGCAACAGCAAAGCTACTTTGCCAGCAGACGGCCCAGTTTTTCCTGATCCAGATACGTTGCATATTCAGAGAGCGCCCCCGAAACTGCAGGATTCGTCATCAACCCTTGCATGCCCACTTTGTATACCATTTCAAATGCCTGGTTAATTGCCTTTGGGTTGCTTTTATACGCAGACACCAACGCTGTCGGGCAGTCTTCCATCAATAAACGGTTAACAATTTCTCCTACCGCTTTATTGGCCTTCTCTCGATTCGCGGTACTGACATTGGCATAGCCGCGCATGTCTGAATGCGACGCAATCGAAAAGAAAACCCATTGCGACAGTTGTTTACGCTCCTTTCCATTCAGTGCTTTCATCATACACGTAGCCAAAGCATCTACATCGGCTTTAGCCGGAACACTAACCATCAAAAGCACCGTGATGACAGCCATGGTGAGCTTTTTTATCATTGTCTTCGTCCATCCTTTGTCGTTGCCATTTAAACGATAGTGTATGAAATCCCGCTCATTGCCTACTTTATCAAAGCGAAATCCCTACGAAATCTCGTTTCTTTTAAACACGTTACTGATATGAAACCTTACATGTACACCGTCGCCCTAGTCGTCCTCTCATCCTTCCCAAACTTGCACCAAACCTCACATACTCAACCCAAGATGATCACTCGGCATTTTTCAGCCTGAAAATAAAATCTGAGATCCTGCCCTTTAAAAGCGGACTTTTGTCCTGATTGTCTAAGGTAGCCGTAAGTAATATTTGCGCCATTAAAACCAAACAGGAAACACAAGATGACTGCTCATATTGCTGGCTGCGCCGAAGATTTTGCGGATACCGTGATCATGCCGGGTGACCCACTTCGCGCAAAGTACATTGCTGAAACCTACCTGGACGATGCCGTATTGGTTACTGATGTCCGTAACATGCTCGGCTATACCGGTTACTACAAAGGTCACCGAATCTCTGTGATGGGGCATGGTATGGGTATCCCTTCCATGGTGCTTTATGGTCACGAATTAATTCACGATTTTGGTGTTAAGCGCATCATCCGCATTGGTAGTGTTGGCGCGACGCAAAAATACGTAAAAATGCGCGATGTGATCCTGGCGCAGGCGGCAGGTACAGATTCACCAACCAACGCTAAACGCAGCAGCGGCTACCACATGGCAACATCTGCGTCGTTTGAACTGCTGCATACCGCCTATTGCGTGGCAAAAGAAAAAGAGATCGATGTAAAAGTCGGCAACGTGTTTACCGGCGATCTTTACTACGATCCCGACGAAGACTTGATCCCGGCGCTGGAACGTTTCGGCGTGTTGGGTGTGGATATGGAAGTGGCTGGACTGTATGGTTTAGCGCACCAATTCGGTATTGAAGCACTGGCGATCCTGACTGTCTCTGACCACTGTATCACTGGCGAAGAAACCACGGCAGAAGAACGCCAACTCTCTTTTAACAACATGATTGAAATTGCGTTGGAAACCGCCATTAAATAAACCCGTCAGGGCGGCACAAGCCGCCTTTCTATAAAAGCAATAATGATTCAGGGCGGGGTATGACTTCGCAAAACATCACCGCCCAGCTCTCTACCGGGGTGCACATGAAAAACAGAATCACACTCACCGCGATCAGCTTTTTAGCCAACTTTATTATGGCGGGTTTTGCCACACAGTTTGGCATGCTGATCGAACCTATCGCAAACGCCTACAACGCAGATGTCAACGAGGTTGCGTCTATCTTCTCGCTGCTTAACGGTGGCGCGTTGGCAGGCACCATTGCCGCTTTCTTCATCATTGAAAAAGTGGGCGTAAAACGCATGACACTGCTGTGCTACTCAACCATTGCCGCAATGGCTGCGTTGATGCACTTCGTGCCGTCACTGAGCATGGTTATGGTTGCCATGACCATCATTGGTTTCTGCGGCGGCGTTGGCCTGTGCATTGCCGGCACCATTGTGGTGTCAGTATGGAAAGATAAAATCCAGAGCACCATGCTGGTGGTACAGGATGCGACGTTCAATGTGGCTGGTGTTATCTTCCCGCTTATTACAACCTATGCTCTGACAAATGCACTGGGCTGGAGCATCAGTTACCTGAGCATTGGCCTGGTGGCACTGGCAACCACACTGATGGTAATTGCAACCAACTTTTCCTCCTGTGAAGCCCCGGCAGAAACACAGGAAGAAGCAAAATCTGAATGGAATTTCGGCATCATCAGCGGCGGTATCGGTCTGTTCCTGGGTATGCTTGCGCTGTACACCTTCCTGACCTGGGCGCCGATGTTTGTGAAAGAAAAATTCGATATTCCTTTCGAACAAGCGGGTCAGATTATTACCCAGTATTGGTCCGCAGCATTGATTGGTGCGCTGGTTTCAACCGTCATCGTGGCACGTGTGAAGATTCAACATTTCCTGTTGGCTATCATCTCAATGGCACTGGCCCTGACCGCCATGATTGTGACTACCCAGCAGGTCGAATGGCTTTCTTATCTCACTTACGGTTACGGCTTTGTATGTGCCGCACTTTACAATGCCTTTATCGCGTATGGCGTCTCTTTCGTGCGCAATGCGAGCAGCAAAAATGTTTCATACATTTTGATCAGCGGCAGCGCCGGTGCCATGTTCAGCCCGGCAATCAGCGCCATGTTTGAAAGCATCATTGGCTTGCAAGCAGTGATGTATGCCATTCCTGTGATTTATGGTGTGATCGTTGCCATGCTGCTGTCTTCCCTGAAACTGACAAAACCTGCTGCGTAACCGTCAAGACAGACAACGACATTGTATGGATGAAAGGGTCAGCCTTTGTGCTGACCCTTATTGCATCAAATACGCTTCCAGTTTTTTAATGTCGACGATTTCAATGTCATGCTTTTTCTTGACGATCAGCCCCAGATTTTCCAGCTCTTTCACTGCGCGCCGGTAAACACGGTCAGACGTCGCAAACCGTTCTGCTTCCAAGTAATCCTTTTGATAGCCTTCAACAGGGAGTGCATTCAAGTGACGCTGGTAGATGTCATACGCCACGTTATAGGCGATAGGAAACAGCATTCTCCGGGCCAGGATCTCTACGGTATCCTGATAGTCGATAGCAATCGCACTGGCAAAAAACAGCGACAGGCGCGGCTGGGCAAGCAACGCAAGCTGCAACTTGTTGGCATCTAACTCAGCCACTTCAATCGGTTCACTGGCGACAATATCCATTTGGCAGAGATAACCAGAGAAAAACTCCATTTCGCCAAACAACTGTTGGTCGCAATCCAGTGTGCCAAGCGAAAAGGTTTTGCCGTTCCGTGCAGTCATACTCATGGAAACCCTTCCTGATTCAACAAGATACAGGTAATTGACCGGCTCTCCCTGACTCAGCACTTTTTCATTTTCATCATACAGGCGCCGCCTTAAGATACAGCTGCGGACGGTCCGGTTGATAAGCGCCATGTTACTGCTCCATTCGGACTCAAACCGGCCTTTTCCCAATGGCTGTAACTGCATAACCCTCTCTCACTCTCAAAAATAACCTGCAGGTTCTACCAGTCGCAGGCAACAACACAGGCTGATCTCACACAGAATAAACGCGATTAATATCACAAAATCAGTATGACGCCACAATATTGATGCACGGTTATTTATCGTTATCGCCACAGCTTTCTTAGCACCCTGTGTCAAAGAAAGCTGTGTGAGTCATCAATCTGGGATTTTTTGACGCTAGCCTTCTATTGCTGTTGTGAAAATTTCCAGGTGCGATAGCCACCAAGCAGGTTCCGGGCTTTAAAGCCGTTATTCACTAGCTGGCGGTATGCCACATGGCCACGCAAGCCTACCTGACAGGCAACGATAATTTCTTTCTCTTTTGGCAGCTCATTGATTCGCTGGCGAAGCTGATCAACCGGAATATTCACTGCATTCGGGAAGCGCCCTACCGATTCCAGCTCGCCCGGATTACGTACATCCAGCAGGATCTGATCATCGGTCAGTGTCTCGATGTCGTGATAATGAATCGCGCGGACATCACCTTTCATCACGTTTGTCGCCACAAAAGCTGCCTGGTTAATCACATCTTTGGCACTGCCATACGGTGGCGCATACGTCAGTTCAACATGCTGCAATTGCTCAACAGTCATCCCTGCACGCTGCGCGACCGCAAGAATGTCAATACGCTTGTCAACACCATCTTTACCCACTGCCTGCGCGCCCAGTATTTTTCCGGAGTCCGGCGCAAACAACAGTTTGAGGGACACCACTTCCGCCCCTGGGTAGTAGCTGGCATGGCTGGCAGTATGGACATAGACTTTTTCATAGCCGATGCCTTCACGCTGGAGGGTCTTTTCATTTTTTCCGGTCGATGCCACGGCCAGATCAAACACTTTGCAGATTGCCGTGCCTTGTGTGCCCTGATAGGTTTCCCGCGCACCGAGCATGTTGTCGGCTGCCATGCGTCCCTGCCGGTTTGCTGGCCCCGCCAGTGGCACCAACGTCTGTTTGCCTGTCACCAGATCTTTCTCTTCAACAGCATCACCGACGGCATAAATAAACGGATCGCTGGTTTGCATTTCTTCATTGACCCAAATGCCGCCCAGCTCACCAATTCTTAACCCCGCTGCTTTGGCGAGCGAAATCTCAGGACGCACACCAATCGCCATGATCAACAGCCCGGTTTTAAGCTGTTCTCCATGATTGAATGACAGTGTCAGCCCATTACCATGGTGTTCCACCGACTCAAGCGCTGTCCCCAGACGGAGGTCAACGCCTTTGGCCCGAATTTCCTGATGGACAAAGCCTGCCATCTCTTTATCCACCGGTGTCATCACCTGATCGGCCATTTCAACCAGAGAGGTCTGGATACCCAGTTGATGAAACGCTTCCATCATTTCAAGGCCGATAAACCCACCACCGACGACTGTTGCATGGGTTGGCTTGTTGGCTTGGATCGCGTTAATGATGCGATCCATATCGGGAATGTTACGAAGTGAAAATGTCAGGGGGTTGTCGATACCCGTGATTGGCGGAACAACGGGGCTGGCACCGGGACTGAGCAGCAGGAAATCATAGCGTTCTTCATACTCAGTCCCTTCAGGCAGGTTCTTCACCGTAACGGTCTTTGTGTCGCGGTTGATTGAAATGACTTCATTCATTACCCGCACATCAACATTAAAACGGGCAAGGAAGCTCTCCGGCGTTTGCAACAACAGCTTGTTGCGATCTTTGATGTCGCCACCGATATGATACGGCAGCCCGCAGTTGGCGAAAGACACAAATTCGCCGCGTTCAAACATGATGATCTCAGCATCTTCACTCAGACGTCTTGCTCTTGCTGCCGCTGATGCACCGCCAGCCACACCACCAACAATGAGGATCTTAACCATACGTAACTCCTGTTTTATAAATCTCCGGACAAACAAACACAGTAGGGCTGACCGACTTTATATATCAAACATTATCAGTATCAGCACACTACATTAGTTAAAACTCATATGCAAATAACTAATTTAGCATTGACTTATATATGGTAATGAATTCTAATGCCTTCACTTTCTTCAGGTTGCAGATTTACTTTAGTTAAGGAGAGAAAATGACGTTCCAAATTCCATGGGATGCACTTTTTGGGGGTGCACTGGTTGGTGTATCAGGACTTGCTCTGATGATCCTGAACGGCCGGGTTGCAGGAATTAGTGGCATTATCAGTGGCCTTTTCACATCCGGAAAATCTGAGTTTTCATGGCGGCTTTTATTCCTTATTGGCATGGTCCTGGCGGGTCTTTCTGCCTCTGCCATGGGATTTTCATTTCCGGACTTTAAATCACTGGCGGCAGAAAGCTCTCCATTGATGATCATCACTGCCGGGCTGTTGGTTGGCATCGGAACCAAGCTCTCTAACGGCTGTACCAGTGGGCATGGCATCTGTGGTATTGGCCGCCTTTCCAAGCGCTCGATTGTGGCGACCCTGACCTTTATGGCAGCGGCTTTTGCAACTGTCTTTGTCCGTTTTCATGTCTAGGAGAACCCCTATGCTTTTTAAAATCGTTGCCTTGTTTTCCGGGTTTCTGTTCGGTTTAGGATTGATGATTTCCGGGTTGGTTGACCCCGCTAAAGTCATCGGGTTTCTGGATATATTTGGCCATTGGGATCCAAGCCTGGCATTTGTTATGGGAAGTGCACTGGGAACCTTCTTACCCGGTTATTTCTTATTGGTCCGCAAGCTCTCTAAACCTGTATTGTCAGATGCATTCTGCGTGAATAAAACACAGCATATTGATAAAAAATTACTATCAGGATCATTGCTCTTCGGTACAGGCTGGGGGTTGGCAGGGATATGTCCTGGGCCATCTGTTACTGCTTTGGGATCAGGCTCTGGCATGATTGCGTTATTCTTTGCCAGCATGGTCGCTGGGATGTATTTGGTGACACGGTTATCCACCCATAAAACCAAGCTAATCCCGTCAAATGCAGCGTAACGGTTTGGGGTAAAAAATCAGGATAAAAAGATCCGGTACAGCTTGCTCAAACAAACCGCTTCGCCGTTAATGGAATGGTGGATCTTTTGATATTGATAAAATGTAATAAAGCTGGCTATCTGGCTTTATACCCATTCAACTTGAAGATGAAAGAGGGGGCGAATACGGTTGAAGGTATCGCCAGAGATACGGCACGCAATGTGGCAAAAGAAGAGTGTATTGTGCTCGACATTGAGGGCGAGGACGTTTTGATTGTGCTCGACAAAGTTGCATCGATGACCGCATTGGTCGATAACCCGCACTTCAGTTCTGTTGCATTCAGTTGATGATCATTCAGCTGATTAAGATATGCAATCGCATCCGTGCTTATTTCGGTTGCGACACGGCGTTAAGTCACCTTTTTAATCCATGCTCCAGCACGATAAATGCGTTAACGCTATGCTTCCTGTGACATCATCGCTTGCGGTCAGTGATTTTTTGCGCTTGGTTTTGCAGCTGGATGTGTGTTTTTTATCTCAGGCTGGAGGCGGTATGCCACTCGCTTGAGTAAGACAGATAACGCCGGAGAACAGCGACAGGAATGACCCATCGCAAGACACAAGATGGCAAGACCGAGCCATTACCTCCCCACTCGCTCCATCATTACATTGATGATGCCAGTCAGGTCACGTCGTTTGCCACGCTGCCTACGGAAACGCCGTTAGCCATCAGCTATAACGGCGTCAGCCATGCAGTAATGATGGTGACACCGCAGGACATCGAAGACTTTATCTACGGTTTTTCCTTCAGTGAACGCATCATCCGGGATGGAAATGAAATTCACGACATTGTGATTGAGCAAAAAGACGATGCCCTGATTGCTGCTGTGCAACTGGCCAACCGTGCCCACGCAAGGCTGTCGCTGACAAAACGCCACCTTGCCGGGCGCACCGGCTGTGGTATCTGTGGTACTGAGTCGCTCGACCATGCAATGCCAGCGTTTGATCCCTTACCCTATATCGCCACACTGGAGAACAGCAGTATCATCAACCTGCGTGAAAGCCTGCGTCAATGGCAGTCACTCGGTCATATCAGCGGGGCGGTTCACGCGGCGATGCTGGTAAATGAAGATGGCGACATTTTACTGTGTCGCGAAGATATTGGCCGCCACAACGCGCTGGATAAAGCGCTGGGAACCGTCATCCGTAGCAAGGCATTATCCCCCTCCCAGGCACTACTGGTAACCAGCCGGTGCAGTATCGAGCTAGTGCAAAAAACCATCCTTACGGGTGTTGGCACACTGATCACCCTGGGAACACCCACTTCGCTCGCTGTTAATACAGCCATCCAGGCCAACCTGAACCTGATTCACCTTCCAAGGCAGGATGCCCCGCGCTTTTATAACCGCGCATCTCAGTAGGTGACGAGCTGTTCGCCTGTTAATCCTCTCTTTTCCGTGGGCCACGACGTCGAAACGATATCGATCTTGACTTTGTCTTTCACAGCCCAAAAGGTGGTTTGAGGTTGATTATGGTAACCTTGATCATCTTTTCAACCAGTTTACTTTTTGTAATCTTGTAGAGGTTTTAACCATGGCACCCAAAATAGAAGTAGACAGCCGCGGCAGAAAAACAGCGTAACGAAAAGAATTGCCAGCAGTTGCATTGTCTTCTCCTTGGTTTATATCTCATCTTGCAAAATACCCTTCATGAAAGGGAAAAGACACGCGAATGAAAGAGAACATGGGGTCCACAGGTCTTTGCTTTTATCGGCCACTGACAGGAATTTCTATGCGTACGTTGTTTACCCTCACCCTGCTTTTCACTTTGCTCTCCCCCGCAGCACATGCTGTGCAAACCTGGAAAAACAGTGGTTCTCCAGCGACTGTCGTTGAGCTTTATACTTCAGAAGGTTGCTACAGTTGTCCGCCGGCGGAAGCTGCATTGAACCAATTGAAAAACAAGTCTGCGCTTTGGCAACGTGTTATTCCTATGGCTTTCCATGTCGATTACTGGAACTACATTGGCTGGATTGACCAATATGCCAAGCCAGAATTCAGCCAGCGCCAGCGTGATAAAGTCTCTGACGGCAAAGGTAGTGGTGTATACACGCCCGGTTGGTTTATCAATGATCAGGAATGGCGCGGATTTTTTGCCAGACAACCTGTACCTTATGCAAATGGGCCACTCGCTCCCGCTCTGAAAGCCTCGCTTGATGGCCGAATTCTAAAGATCGAATTCGAGGGTGATGAAACCCTTACCGCACAATTTGCCCTGCTTGCCATGGACATTACCACTCAAGTTAAACGGGGTGAAAATCGGGGTAAAACCCTTGAGCATGATTTTGTGGTGGTGGACTTTGGTAGCCAGTCAGGTCAAAAGCAGTGGCAATTTGTCCTGAATGACGAAACAGCCGCTTCACCGTCTGCCATTGCCGTATGGCTTACCCCATCCACAGGTGGCGTTCCGGTCCAAACCGTCGCAGGCTGGTTAGCGCCCTGACGCTAACCCAACAAAACCTAGCAGGGGCATTTGTAAGTCCCTGTCCATAAATCCTGTATCAATTGGCTTGTACTGAATCATCCCTTTTGCTTTTTGATTCGGGTTTACTTTCTTGGTTATCCAGTAATTTTTTCAGGTTTTCTATATCAACCGGTCGGCTCAAGTAGTAACCCTGTGCCAAATCGCAACCTTTCGATTTTAGCATCTCGAGCTGCTCTTCTGTTTCTACACCCTCTGCCACTGTTTTAATTTGCAACCCCTGAGCCATAGAAATCACCGCCGTTGCCAGCGCTTCTTTCATTTCCACGTCCGTGATACCGTCCACAAACGTACGGTCTATTTTAAGTGCATCGAACGGGAACTGGAGAAGGTAACTCAACGACGAATAACCGGTTCCAAAATCATCCATCGAAAACTCGGTGCCCAGATTGTGGAGCTTTTTGATCATCCTTTTCACGTTAGGCAGGTTGCTTAGCAGCAAGTTTTCTGTGACTTCCAGCTCTAACCGACTGGCTTCAAACCCATGTTTTTCCAGAATACCGGTCAAATCATCGATAAAATGCGGTTGACGAATCTGCTGGGGGGAAATATTGACCGCCAAATGCAAGGGGTTTCCCGACGGATCATTCAACGAAGAAAAATCTTCCATCGCCTTATCCAACACAAACTTGCCGATTTCATAAATAAGATTTGACTGTTCTGCAATTGGAATAAACTCTGCGGGTGCTACTGCACCAAGCTCATCATTGTTCCAGCGAAGTAACGCTTCTGCACCGGTAATACTGTTGTTTTTCAGATCATACAACGGCTGATAAACCAAAGAGAACTCACAGCGGGAGAGCGCCCAGACCAAGTGATATTCGAGCCGCAATCTGCGGTGAACATTATCGTTCATTTCACTGGTGAATAGCCGGAAGCTGTCTTTCCCACCTTCTTTGGCCTGGTGTTTCGCAACGTCAGCATTGCCGAAAAGGCGTTTGAAATCATCGGAGTCCAACGGAGAGAGAGAGAGCCCAATACTGGCGGTCACATGCAATTCGCCACCACCGTTGATTTCAATGGGTTGGTTAATGGCTTTACGCAACTTGCTGGCAAGCTGGCAGGCATTTTCCGTTTGGTGCAACCCGGGTAAGACGATAAGAAATTCATCACCACTGACCCGCCCTACGGTGTCGACTTCCCGTAACGTCTTCACAATACGACGCGATAATTCAACCAGCACCTGATCGCCGACATCATGACTCAGGGTGTCATTGATCATTTTGAAATTATCAATATCTACCAGCATCGCCCCCGTCATCAACCCTCGGCGCAGATCATGGGCAATGGCATATCGCAACCTGTCGAGGGTAAGGTTGCGGTTAGCGAGTCCCGTCAAGGAATCATAGAGCGCGCGCTGCATGATCAAGGCTTCATTACGCCGTATCCTGAGCTGGTTGTAGATACGCAATTTCACCTCTGCCGGTGACACCGGCTTAGAGATGTAGTCAGCGCAACCTATCCTCATCCCCATCTCCCGGCCTTCATCTTCTTGATGTTCGGTGATCAGGATCACTGGGATGTCCTTGGTGTCGAGATCGGTTTTAAAGGTTTGGCAAAGTGAATAACCGTCGATATCGGGCAGTTGAACATCCATCAGGATAAGTCTGGGCACCTCCGATTTTGCCAGCACTTTCGCTTTCTCTCCCGAGGTGGAGAAAATCACTCTGTATTCTTCGCTCAAAATCGCATTCAGGATCCGGATGCTGTTCGGTGAAGCGTCGACAAGCAAAATGGTGTCCTTATCCATGGCGGTAGGGTTAGCGTGCATGCGAAGCTCCTTGTTCATCTGCCAGCCCGATGTCTAATTTGCTCTCTTTGACAAAATGGTTGAAGGCAATGATCGCTTTGGCGTAGTCCAACTCAATCAACTTATCACCCACCGGTTTGAGTTCCCGGGCAAGGTCATGGTAATCAACCAGCATCTGATAGTAGGTATCGATAGCCATCAAATCCTGCGATAGCATTTGGTCGCGGAAAAGGGTCAAACGGGTAATCATCGTGCGGTCTATTTTCTTGCTACTGCCAGCGGTCAACACTGGCGACGAACCCGCCTGCACCGGCTCAATGGCAGTCTGGTTACGCTTGAGGAGGATCTGACCAATTTCCTTGATGGCGTTCTCCATGTCACGCTTAAAATGGCTTAACGGCAGTTGGTAGTCCTCGGGCCCCTGCAGTGCGTTCTGCAACTGCTTGGCAGAGCGGCGCAAGCCAATGATCGATAGGTTGCCGGCACTACCTGCTATGGTATGGGCCACTTCCGATGCCTGGGTTAACTCACCATCTTCAATGCTCCGGTAGATATGATTTTCCTGCCCACGGGACTGATGGACAAAATCACTCAGCAGTTTGAAATAGAGATTTTCATTTCCCATAACCCGTTTGATGCCATCTTCAACATCCACATATTCGTATTCTTCTTCTTGTCCCGTTTTCTCCCCTTCGGTCTTAACAACAGAGGTGACAGCAAGACCAAGGTAACCGGCCAGCTTTTGTAGCAAATTGTCCGCGTCGAGCGGTTTGGGAATGTGATCGTTCATGCCTGCGTCTGCACAGCGGTGGCGGTCCCGCTCCATGGTGTGGGCAGTAACGGCAAAAATGGGTAACGTCTCTCTGTCAGCCGTCTCCCGGATAATACGGGTCGCTTCCAGTCCGTTCATATCTGGCATTTCCAGATCCATCAATATCGCATCATAAAGTTCAGGTGCCGGACACACTTTCACTAAAGCCTCACGGCCAGAAGACGCCAGCTCGACTTGAAAATCATTTGCCATCAGCACCTCACGGACAATTTGCTGGTTAATCGGCATGTCGTCCACCACCAATACCCTGCGGCCGCTGCCATTAACTGTGACACCGGAACCTTGATGTTTGCCGCCAATGATACGGTGGTGCGTTTTTGGCAAGTTCTGCCCCATCACATCCATGATGGTGTCGAACATCACAGACGCGGAAATCGGTTTGTGCAAGTAGCCCGCAATCTGACCGCCGCCCCGCTCTTTATCCACTTTCTTGTGGTCATAGGCACTGATCACGACGACTAACGGGTGTCGGTCTTCCTCCAGCTCGTTCTTCAGTTTCTCCAACAGGTGAAAGCCTTTTTTCCCCGGCATGTGCCAGTCCAACAAAACCAGATCGTAAGGCTCCAGGTTCAGATCAAGGTAACCTTCCACGATGGCAGTGAAGGCACTGTCAACATCACTGGCGGCATCAACATGAAAACCGAGGGATTCCACAATCGCACGGTGTACAGCGATTGAAGAAGGGTTATCGTCAACAATCAAAACCCGTAACCCCCGCAAGTCTACCGGCACAGAGAAACTTTTGTCTGACGTTGCCTTGGCACGTTGTAGCTCTATGTCGAAATAAACGCCTGGTTCACCACCAGAATCAAACTGAACCGTTCCTCCCATCTGCTCAATCAGGTAAGTTGCAATCAACAGGTTGACAGACTCATCGACTTCGGACGTTGCCATCACCAACCTCTCTGCCAGCTCTGCAAGATCATCAACAGTATCTTCTTCATCTGTCACTTTCTGGTTGATAGAAAACGTCAGCTTTGCACTGTGTTGATCCACCTTGCCGGAGGTAATACTCAGGATAAGTGGCCTGCCTTCACCGATGACCATCGCTTCATCAATGATATTCAGTAACACACGGCGGAGTCGATCCGGATCGCCGATCAGCGAGCGGGGCACATCCAATGGCACATTAAAAAGTAGCTCTACTTCCCGGCTTTCCGCCTCACCAAGCAAGTAGTCACGGATACTTTCCAATAGTTGGTCGAGATCAAAAGGTGTGGTTTCCAACGATAGGGAAGATGAACATAGCTCCTCAAAATCACGCAAGTTGTCGCAGATGATGCCCGTTCTCTTGAGCGACCGAACCAGGCTTTCTAGGTATAGCGCCTGTTTATTGCTAAGCGAGGTTTGGTTCAGCATTTGCGCACAGGTGGTGGCCGTCGCCATCATCGGATACAGGGCTGTGTTCGTTTCGGCAAGAATGTTGAAGCTGCGGCTTAACGTATTGGTCACGTTTTTACATGCGTCCGCCGTAAGATGTGTAGACATTTTCAAAAACAGTTCTTGCGGTGCGATGGGGTAAACCACATAGTCGCAGCCACCACTTTCGTATGCCTGTTGCTTTTGCCGGGAAGAAAACGTTTCAGACGTCAGCACAATACGGGTATCACGACAGGTTGGAAGTTGTTGGATCCTGGTGATTTCATCAGCCAGTTTTCCCCCGCCCTCAAACGGGAAATCCATATCGATGACCAGAATATTAACCGGGTGCTGTTCAAGAATCGTCATCAACTTTGCGGGAGTCGCCACTGAACGCAACCAGTACCCGCATTCACTCAACACCTGCTGGTAAAAATCAATATGGGAGAGATCGTCGTCGACGAGCACGATGAGTGGCTCGTTCTTCACCAAACCTGTCATTAGGCCTTCCTTTGAGAGAACTTTTAGGGACGGAGACCGCCTCTACCTACCGCCAATTCATGCACAACTGGCCGATTCTCTGCCGACCTTACAACACGAAACACGAGAAGATTGCCTGGCCTTATTACACGGCAACCTTTTTATCTCATTGGCGAATCTTTCGATTACTTTATAAAACTAGTGGCTTTTCTTCGTGACTGCCAAATCTCTCCCTCTTCTACTTTTAAGGTTCTCAGTTGCATACAGCAATGTTCCTCCTTTCCCAGCCCAACCTTTATGTCAGTTTTATTAGCAAAGTGACGCGTAAAAGAGACTGAATCTCATATATGAAACAAAATGCAAAGAAAAACGACTGAACCGCTTTTCTTCTCTTATCACCCAGATCGTTCTGTACTATTTTTAACAAATCGCTCAATTTACGAACAAAAATCACATAAATGAGTCATCATTTGTTGGGAGGAAGATATGGCTATCAATGTGCTCCTCAGTCAGGTCGTTGGGCAGGTATTTATCGTAAAAGCCAACGGAGAGGTGGTTCCTGCTGCGCAAGGTACACTGCTGCAAACCGGCGATGTCGTTTCCGTACCGAGAGGGCGTAATGGCTGGTTGGTGACTGAGGAGGATGAGCAAATTGATGTTCTTGATGAAGCACTCCTCGTGCGTACAGGAAACGTTGAGTCCCTGGCGTTTCCCTCCGACGTGCTGGACATCATTGCCGCCATTGAAGAAGGGGAGGATCCCACCCAAAGAGAAGGGACAGAAACTGCGGCCGGTGAAGGGGCCCGTGGTTCGGCTATCACGACTGGCGTCGTCATTGAGTACAATGGTGCAACCGGTACGTTAGATATTCAGGGGTTTGATACCACAGGCCTCACCGCAGCCGGCCTGACCGAAGAACAGGCGAATGCGTTGGTCTCTGCGCGCTTTGTCCCCCAACAGGGGACATTGGAAGAGGGCAGTGAAACCATCACAGTGCCGGTTACCCGCACGGATGACGAAGCCACTGTCGAGGGCGATACCCACGCCTCTGTCTCTGACCGTATAGGCACAGTACCCGCTTCGGTGTCAGGCACATTGACGGTAGTTGATCCGGATTCGAATAACCAAACCACGCTGGTCGATGACACTTACAAAGGAACATACGGCACCCTGGTGGTTGAAAATGGCAACTGGATTTATACCGTTGAGAAAGAGGCCGTCGCACCACTGGATGACAATAAACGTGTCACTGATACCATCACCATTGTCGCCAGTGATGGCAGTACCCATCCAATCATTCTGTCTATTGACGGTATCAATGACCCCGCTGTGATCGCCGGTGACATTGTGGGCACAGTGGTGGAGGCTGATGGCACGATGACTGCCCACGGACAATTAACCGCTACCGATGTGGATGGCAATGACAATGCGTTTACGCCGCAAATCCTTGAAGGGCGCTGGGGCGAATTGACCATTGATGAGAAAGGCTCCTGGACCTACCGTTCTAACGATGACGAAGGCGCGATTAATCGTCTAGGCGAAGGCGAGAACCTGACAGATACTCTGACCGTGCAAGCCGAGGATGGCACACCATTGACCATCAGTATCACTATTCAGGGAACAGACGATCTGCCTGTGGTCAGCGGCGAAACAAGGGCCGCATTAACCGACAATACAACCGGTGAAGTCCAGACAGTGTCAGGCACCCTGGCTATCACAGATGCCGATGCCAATGACACCCCAAGGTTTGATGATGTTACGATAGACAGTGATTACGGAGTGCTGGAAATAATGGGGGGAGAGTGGACCTACACCCTCAATAAAGTGGCTGCCTCGCGTCTTAATGCGGGCGAAACTGACACCGACATCATCACCCTGTTTGCAAGCGATGGTACCCAACAAATCCTCGTCATCTCAGTGACAGGCACCGACGATAAGCCCATATTGAAAGGTGACACCATTGGCTCAGTGTCTGACAATGAAACGCCCACCACCTCTGGTTTTATCAACATTTTTGACCCGGATTCTGCTCACTCGCCTACGCTACCAGACACCACTGTCAACGGCGAATATGGGTCACTGGTGCTTGTCGATGGCATCTGGACATATACCCTTACCCCTGGTTCTGTCGCCGCTTTACCCGAAGGCGAAACCACGATTGATATCTTGACTGTGACTGCATCAGACGGCTCAACCCATGACATTATCATTTCGATAACCGGCACGGACCAGGAACCGGTGATGACAGGCACCACGACAGGAGCTATTAGGGAAGGCAGCACAACATTAACGGCAACAGGCAGTATTGAATTAGTGGATGTTGACACAGGCGACTCCCCCACACTGCCGAACGGCACGACAGCGGGGCAATACGGCACCCTGGCATTGGTTGACGGTAACTGGACTTATACCCTGGATCCCGAGCTGGCGCAGTATCTGGATGAAGGCCAATCGACTACCGATACTATCAGTATCACCGCCTCAGACGGCACAGTACACGATATTGTGATCACCATTACCGGCAGCGAAGATGCCGCGGTGTTAAGCGGTGACACCACAGGTAGCGTCATAGACGAAGCCCATTCATTCACAGCCACTGGCATTGTTTCTATCAGTGATCCCGACGCCAGCGATAACCCCACCCTGCCGGATACCCACCAGCAGGGACAATACGGTACCTTCAGTATGGTTGAAGGCAACTGGAGCTACAACCTGGATCCAGAGCTGGCTGCCGTACTGGATGAAGGTGCCACAGTGACAGACACCATCACCGTCACTGATTCCCTGGGCGCCAGCCATGACATAGTGATCTCAGTAACCGGCACCGACAATGCCGCTGTTATCAGCGGTACGATATCGGGTGACATAGACGCAGGTACGCAGCCTGTAACCGGAGAGGATGCGATAACCACATCGGGAACACTGTCGATTTCTGATAGAGACAGCAGTGACAATCCCACATTTAATGCCACCACACAGGCGGGTGAATACGGCACTTTCGAGATGGCAGACGGTAAGTGGACTTATACGCTGGATCCGCTAAAGGCCAAGCCGCTGGATGAAGACGAAACCGCACAGGATAGCTTTACCGTCACAGCATCAGACGGCACATCACAGGTTATTACTGTTAATCTGACCGGCAGTGAGGATGCGGCGGTACTTTCAGGTGACACCACCGCCACCATTAACGCCACAACCCCGCCGACACAGAATATCATGGTGGACCGTAACCCTGACGGCACCTGGAATGTAGGCAATGGCGACAACCTCCACCTCAATCTGGGCAACATCACATCTAATGCCTCTTACCAAAACAGCGTCGGTTACTACGTGATGGATACAAGCGGCAACGTGATCCGCGCTGCTATCCTCTTTGATAATGCCCACGATCTGGACAACACCAGCGTCAATATCAATACATCCGGAGGAGAAAAAGTCGGACTGTTTATGATCCCGGACGGGGACAGTAAAGGCTTTAACGTCGGCAGCGTGAACCTGAGTTTTGGCAGCAGCGGCGTGATAGCTTACCAAGGCAGCACATATGGTACTGCCTTCGTTTCCGAATCGTCGAAAAATGGCGGTTACGACTATGAAGATAATCAAGGAACCTATTCTGGCTGGGAGGACACTGTCGGCGGCGGCGACTGGGACCTTAATGATGTTGCCTTCTATGTCACGGCTACACAACAACAGTCGCAGCCTATCTCTGCCAGCGGCATTATTTCGGTCTCTGACATCGACAATGGCGATAATCCAACCCTGCCAGATACCACCGTACAGGGCAAATTCGGCACTCTGGTGCTCACCGATGGCCACTTGACCTACACCGTTGATGAAAGCAAAGCACAGCAAATCAAAGAAGAAGTGCGGGAACCCCTCCTCATTACAGATTCTGAGGGGGGCCAACACGAGATTGTCATTGCCCTCCAGGGTATTGATGACGTGCCGGTTGTTACCGGTGTCTTTACCGGTGCTGTTACCGAAGGCAACATGGGGGATGACATTAAAGTCAGTGGTACCCTTGCCATTTCCGATCCCGATATCGATGACACACCGGCATTTCTCGACACAACGGTGCAAGGTGATTACGGCTCGCTCACTCTGGCAGACGGTGTTTGGACTTATGAACTGGACAATGCGAAAGCAGAAACGTTGTCTGACACTGACCATGTCACTGACACTCTCTCACTGACCGCCACCGATGGCACGGTGCAAAACATCACCATCTCCATCTCAGGTACCAATGATGCTCCGTTTGTAGTTGGTACCAACAGTGGAACTCTTGTCGCACCGGACACGGTCACCAGAGAGTATGTCGATATCAGAAATATTTTCTGGCTCAACGACGGCTATTCCTTCACCTCTGGAGACATGCAATATATCGGAAACGAGCCGCCAACACTCAGTTTCCATAAGGAAGCGACGACTGTACGCATATATGATACAGACAGTGTGATGCACGGTGACGGTACTGACTGGCAAGGAACCAACGAATACGTGTACGACACGACGCAAAAAGTCGAGATCAACGACAGATTCTACAACGTCAACTTCGACTACACCTTTGATTACACAGACGATGCAGGTAACCGCTACACCTTTGGCGTGGCAGATATCGATCTTGACGGCGATCGCTGGCATCACCGGGATCCTAACGAACAGGGCAACTTCATCATTCAACTATCTGGCCCTCAGATCCTAGCAGGCACACAACTGAACTATTTACCCTACTCTACCAGCCGTCAAGGCAGTCTCCGTTACCGTGACATTGCAGTAGAAAACGCTGACACTGACGCATTCGAGGCAAGAGGCACCCTGTTCATGTTGGAGGTAGATGCCAACGACACGCCTCCCGTGTTTGCTGATACCACCGTAAACGGGCAATACGGTTCGCTGAATCTGGTCAACGGTAACTGGACATACACCCTGGATCCGCGCTCAACACCGGCCCTTGGCGACAACGATACCCTCACCGAGGTCATCACACTGACCGCGACAAACGGTGCCCAAACCCAGATTAACGTCACGATCGGCGGTTCTGAATCGGCAATCACCAATGCAATACCCAGCGGTGTCAGCCGTTCGTTGAGCGATGTGATTGCACTCGATGACATCACCTTCTCAGGCAATGACAGCAACAATCGTGTCGCAGGCAGCAATGACATCGACATCTTACTCGGCAATGCTGGCCATGATGTTATTCATGGCAATGCCGGGGACGACATTATTGATGGCGGTTTGGGGGATGATCTCCTTGTCGGTGGTCAGGGGAACGACCTTCTCGCCGGCGGTGCAGGTTCAGATACCTATGCATTCTTACAAGGCGACCAGGGTACGGTGAATAAACCCACCGTGGACCATATCATAGACTTCAACACCCAACAGGATGCCATCAACCTTTCAGATTTGCTCAACAACGAAACCTCAGACACCCTAGAAGGTTATCTCTCTATGGTGGATGATGGCGAGGGCCACGCCATGCTGAATATCTCGACCCAGGGAGATGGCCATGTCGACCAGCAGGTGGTGTTTGATAATATGAGCGTGGAAGAAATGGCATATGCCTACAGCATTGACACCAATGGCATGACCTCTGAGCAAATCAGCGCATCGGTAATCGACACTATGGTTCTGCAAAGCAAGATGATTATTGATTAATCAACAAATCATAAAAAGCCCAAGCGCATCTTGCCAGCTGCCTCCCAGCTGGCAACTTTTTGTCTTTAATTTCGCAGGGGTAAGGTATACTCCTGCGTCTAAAAAGCTACCCATCGCGAGCACAACTCGCTAAAAACAATGATTGAGTGTTATGAAGCTGAAACGTTTCTTTCTTCCCTTGATTACCGCCCTTGCCTTGTCAGGCTGCAGTGAAGAGGCTCCACAAGCCTCGAAATACACCACGCTGGACACACCAATAACCGTTCAGGATCTGCCCGTTGTCACCGAACTGTTCAGCCTTTCCTGTGATCACTGCCGCTCAATAGAAACGGTAATCCCAGCCATTGAAACAGCAGCAAACGTGAAAATCGGCAAAACACATGTCACTTTTAATGAGAGTGCAACCCTGACCGCATTGATTTATTACGCCGCCATGACTCAGGTTGATGCTCCTCCACCCGCGGGCCTGACCGACGATCTGTTTACATTTGTACAAGAACAGCAGTCAAAAGATAACGACAAAAACAGAGCTATTCTCAATGAACTGTTTGCAAAATATGGTCTGACGTCACCTTTTGATCTCACAGAAGCACAGCAACAAGTGATGTTCGCTGAGATGGAAAAAGCCGATCAAATCACCGTGGCGTCCGAAATCACATCCGTGCCGACGTTTATCGTTAACGGCAAATATGTGGTCAATACCCGTGCACATGAGAGCGCAGAGGATCTGGCCGACACATTAAAAATGCTGATAGCAAAAGGCCAGTAAACGCCCCCAGGAATGACAGATAAAAAACGGCGCTGACTTCACATCAGCGCCGTTTTTCTTTCCTGTCCCATTCTTTACTTCAAGCGTTCAAAGCCTGCTTCAAGATCAGCAATCAGATCTTCCACATCTTCAAGGCCAATATGAAGGCGCACTAAGGTCCCTTTAAAATCCACCGGACCGGCAGGACGAATCGCATTTAACGCTTCCGGTTGATTAGTCAGGATCAACGACTCATAACCGCCCCACGAATACGCCATGCTGAAATGGGTGAAATTGTCGAGATAACTGGCAATCTGTTCCGGGCTGAGCTTCTCTTTCAGTATAAAGGAGAACAGGCCACAGCAGCCATTGAAATCACGCTGGTAATTTTCGTGCCCAACGCACTCTGGCAACGCAGGGTGGTTAACCCGCTCAACGTCGGGACGCGCACTCAACCACCTGGCAATAGCAATACTGCTTTCCTGATGCTGTTTCAGGCGAACCCCCAGCGTTCTCAGACCCCGCGCAGCCATATATGCCGTATCGGCATCCACCATTTGCCCCATCAGGTAAGAACGCTCACGCAAACGCTCCCAGCAACGCGCATTGGCGACCGCCGTGCCAATCATGGCATCAGAATGGCCCACGATATACTTGGTACCAGCCTGAATGGAAATGTCGATATCATGCTTAAGGGCGTTAAAAAGAATACCTGCCGCCCAGGTATTGTCCATCATGATCACAGCGTCGGGATTCACGGCACGGACGGCTTTTACCATCGCAGGAATGTCCGGGACTTCCATGGTGATAGAGCTCGGGGATTCAAGGAAAACCACCGTGGTTTTCGGTGTGACCAACGTACCGAGACCGCCACCAATCATGGGGTCGTAATAGGTCGTCGAAATACCCATATCCGCCAAAATGGTGTTACAAAACGCCTGGGTAGGTTCATAGGCACCACCAGACATCAATACATGATCACCGGTTTTTACGAATGAAAGAAGGCTGTTAGCAATCGCTGCCGCACCGCACGGATACAGCACACAGCCAGCCCCACCTTCAAGTTCTGCCATTGCATCTTGAAACGCGAAGTGTGTCAGGGTGCCCCGACGACCATAGAACAATTCGCGCTCGCCACGGTGTTTAGTCGCCCGCTTTTTTTGTTCTACCGATTCAAAAACAATCGATGAAGCGCGTTGGATGACACTGTTGACACCGCCTTTACAATAAGCAGTTTTCCGTCCTGCAGATACCAACGTGGTATTCAATTTTCCGGATGACATGAACGCTCCTTATTCAACCGAATTAAACAGGGCACCCTATGCGGTGCCCCAAAACCAATCAGGCACAAAGGTTACCTTAGATTCACCGTAATTGCAGCGGGTTAGCCACCGCCAAAGACAAGAACGTCTCCGTAATCAGTCATAACAACACAAAATGTGCACCGCTTAACTCCTGCCAATCCACACTGACGCAAAAATGAGACACTGTACTATATTTATTTACACATCAGGTGGATAAGGAAATAACGCGAATGGGATCAATAGTAGGACGACTGTTCTATAGGCCTAAC
Source organism: Grimontia sp. THUN1695 (assembly GCF_059704325.2). Classification (NCBI taxonomy): domain Bacteria; kingdom Pseudomonadati; phylum Pseudomonadota; class Gammaproteobacteria; order Vibrionales; family Vibrionaceae; genus Grimontia; species Grimontia sp. THUN1695. The sequence goes on from NZ_AP046576.1 coordinate 556,982, forward strand.
CAATCGGTGCTCATGCTCATCGGTTGCTTTTTCATGCTATCGACAATGCACGCTCACGCCCATGCAGGTGCCCATGATGAAAGCGGCCAGCCACTGGTGTTTGGTATCGTACCCCAACAGTCCTCTGCCAAACTGATACGGGATTGGAGCCCCGTAATGAAAGCGATCAGCACACTCTCTGGCCTGAAGATCCGCTTTGCCACTGCCCCCAATATTCCGGAGTTTGAAAAGCGCCTCGGCGAAGGCAAGTATGACATTGCTTACATGAACCCTTACCATTTCACCGTGTTTAACCAGACGCCAGGATACAAAGCTGTGGCACACGCCAAAGACAAGCGCATCAAAGGTATTCTGGTGGTGCGGAAAGGCTCGCCCGTTAAAACACTGGAAGATCTGGCAGGTAAAGATCTCGCGTTCCCCGCTCCTGCTGCATTTGCGGCGACCTTGCTGACACAAGCCGCCCTGAAAAGTAACGGAATCCACTTCAACCCGAAATATGTTGGGTCTCATGACTCCGCTTACCTGGGTGTCGCTGACGGCCTTTATGAAGCCGGAGGCGGCATTATCCGGACCCTTGGTGCTGCTCCATCCAATGCCAAAGACAACCTGAGGGTGTTATACACCACGGAAGGATTCACGCCCCATGCCATTGCCACGCACCCGAATGTTACCGAAGATGAACGTCGCCGTCTTCAAGAGGCTCTTGTGGCCCTGTCTGACACTCCTGAAAAACAGCAGGTCTTGAAAGCGCTGAATATCAAAGGTTTCCAAAGTGCGACGGACGAAGACTGGGATGATGTCCGGGCCCTGAACATTTCCGTGATTAAACCGGACTGATTGAGGCTGTCTTTTATGTCATTTCGCCTGAAGACAATCCTGGGTATCGCACTGATCGAATTAGTATTACTCGCTATCCTGATTGCTTCCGGTATTGGGTGGTTACGGGACTCCAATGAACAACAAATCATCGCCAACGGTGAACGTCTGTCCAACACCTTTGCTATTGCAGTACGTGACGCCATTATTGCTACGGATCTGGCCAACCTCCGAGCCTTTACCCAAGAAGCTATCCGGGACGGTGATATCGCCTATATCCGGGTGAAAGACAATCAGCGTCTGGTTCTGGCAGAAGCCTCAAGCCTGACAGACGAATCGCCGGCCCCAAATTATGCGCAGACACCCACGGAAGCCCGGGATGGTATTTATGACATTCGTTATACCGTTTACATTGATGAATACCCGGTGGGAGAAATTGAGATTGGCTTGGATGTCAGTGCCTTCAGCCAATTGATTGATGATGCAAAAAAATACGCTATTTCGATTGCGGCGCTTGAGATGGTACTGGTTGCCCTTTTCTCCCTCGGTTTTGGTGCGCTATTGACCAAGCAATTGCTTGCTTTACAGGAGGGGGCGCTCAGCATCCAGCAAAATGGCCCCGGTAAAACTGTCCCTGTCCGAGGTAACGATGAAGTCGCCCAGGTCGCCAGCGCCTTCAATGAAATGTCCTTGGCACTGTCGCAAACCTATCAGGAGTTGTCACTGGAAAAAAACCGCTATAAACAACTTGCGGTGCAGAACAAAATGCTGGCTGAAATTGTAGAACAATCCCATGAGGCCTATCTCATCACTGACCTCAGTGGATACGTTTCATTATCCAACAAAGCACTGGACAATCTGTTTGGGTTCAGGGATAACGAGGCCTGTGACAAAGATTTCCAAACCCTGCTTTTTGGCGAGAACACCGCTGAAGACGCCGCCTACCAACTTCGGGATGCCATGCAATTAGGGCAAAGCATCACTGTCAGGGCAGAATGTCTATCCATTGACGGACGTGCGGTGCAGACTGAAATCACCGCCTTTCCCATTGTCAACAACGCTGGCGTCAACGATCGCTATGTGTTGATTGTCCGCGATGTCCATGAACAACTTGAATTTGAGAAAGCCTTAAAACATGCCGCCGATACGGCACACCAAGCAACACGGGCGAAATCCCAGTTTCTGGCTAACATGAGCCATGAAATACGCACGCCGATGAATGGTATTATCGGGGTATCCGAAATGCTGAGGGAGTCCTCCCTGCCAAAAGAACAAAAAGGGTTTGTTGATATCATCTATTCTTCGGCAACAAGCTTACTACAACTTATCAACGACATTCTCGACTTTTCCAAGCTCGAAGAAAAAAAGCTCAAACTCAGCGAGGAAACATTCTGTCTGCGAACCATGGTTGAGGAAACAGCATCCATGGTTGCAATATCTGCTTCACGCAAAGAACTGCTGGTTGTTGTTGATATCCCGCCAGATATCAACACGCTGGTGATCAGTGATGAGTTGCGCCTACGTCAAGTGTTCAATAACCTGCTTGGCAACGCAGTCAAATTCACCGAGCATGGATACATCCGGATTTCAGTCCGCGCTGAGCCCAAACCTGGCGACACTTCATCAACATATACCCTGACCATAGAAGATACCGGAATCGGTATTCCTGAAGATAAACTGTCAGACATTACTAAAGCCTTTGAACAGGTCAACAGCTCCACCTCGCGCCGATACAAGGGAACCGGGCTTGGCCTGTCCATTACTAAAAGCCTGCTGAGTTTGTTCAACAGCGAATTGGAGGTGGTGTCGGAATACAACAAAGGCAGCCGCTTTTCCTTTACCCTGACATTGCCCACCGTCCCCACAGAGGGCACTGATGAGGGGGCACTGACTGCACGGCATATTGCCATTATCAATGCCGATCCATTGCACCGTCCCATTTTTGATCGCTATTTTACCTACTGGCAGGCAAAACATACCTATCTCACTACCGTGGAACTGCTTGAGGAAACCAAGACCCTCTTTGATGCCGCCGTCGTATTAATAGATCAGGATACTGCTCTGTACCCAGAACCCTATTGTCCTTGGATAGGCGTGGTTTCTAACCCACATCATTTTAACGCTCTATCTGAAAACACTGGGCACCAGATAATCATCATTAAGCCCATCAAAATGAGGCAACTGCTTCAGGAGTTACAACTCAGCATGCAAGAAGAAGCTCCCTTACCGCTTCCCAATGAATGCGCTGGTGATAAGCCCCATCACACACTCGACGCGATGTCTATCGTAGTGGTTGACGATATCGAATATAACCGTGATGTCACCAAAATATTTCTTTCAGGCATGAATGATCACGTCACTTACTACGCCACGGGACAGGACGTCCTTTCCCATTACAAAAAAAACCAGTTTGATATTTTGGTCACAGACATCTCTATGCCTGATCTCGATGGCTATGAGCTGACCGCAACGCTTCGCCAGTTTGAGCGTGAGCATGACGTGCCTCCCGTGTTTATTATCGGTTTATCCGCACACGCAGGGCGAGAAGACTATGACAGGGCTGTTGATGCAGGAATGGACATCTATCTCACCAAGCCCGTCCGTCGGGCCGATCTCATTACCGCGTTGGAGCAGGCCGCACAAAAACGCGCGTCCCTTACCAAATGTTAATCAGCTTCCTTTTAGGCGTCACTGGCATACTGTAGACAAAACACGGTCAGGAACAGGGAAAGGAAGGAAAGCACATACGTTATATCCCAACGCGCTTCCCTTGGTCGTCTGAGTTGTATGAATGTTACTTGGCATTATCCTTGGCTTGTATGTCTTCATCTGACAATGGTTCAACGGTAAACCGACCCACATCAACAGCGATCACTTTGACTGACGCGCCAGCCGGAACAATGGCTTCCCGGTGCGCGGCACCAAGTACCAGCTTCCAGTTCACGCCTGAATATTTGACAATGGCCGGATGGTTGGCATCAAGTTCCTGATCCAACTCAAAGTGAAGCCCAATAAGATCGCTGTGAATGTTATATTCACGGCGCACACCCTTTTGTGACTTTTTCAGTGGTCGCCAAAGGATTACCGTTAACACACCAGCACCAATACCTGAACAGGCAATCACTGCTGTCAAGGTATCAGGCAATATTCCGAGCCAGACCAGGCTACCGGTCACCACCGCTGAGACACCAAGCGCCAATAACACAATAGTAGAAAGGCCAAGTAGCCAGACTTCGACAATCAACAGAACCAAACCAATGATAATGGTAGATTCTGCCAGATTGGTTTGCAGGTACGATATCGCATCCATCGTTATTTCCCGGCGTTAAGCGTATTGATAATGCTCATTGATTCTGCCACTAAGGACGCTGCGCTTGATTGACTGTCAGGCAGCAGTACCACGGAAGATTCATTGGCAATCGCTTTTTTGGCTTCAATGGCCTTGTCAGCAAGGTCGAGCTGAATCGCTTTCTGACCTTCTTCCGTTGCGGCAGTGCGGCCAACAATTTCCAGCGCTTCCGCCTGCGCCTGCGCAACGGCCAGAATGGCCTGGGCTTCACCTTCCGCCTTCAGAATTTGTTCCGACTTTTCCGCTTCTGCTGCCAGAACACGAGCCTGTTTCTGACCTTCAGCCACGTTGATATCAGATTGGCGGGCCCCTTCCGACTCCAAGATAACGGCCCGTTTTTCACGTTCAGCTTTCATTTGGCGTTCCATCGCTTCCAGTACTGAGCGCGGTGGATCGATATCTTTGATTTCGTAGCGCATCACCTGCACCCCCCAAGGTTGGGCCGCCTCATTGATCGCAGAAACAATGGCAGTATTCAAGCTCTCACGCTCTTCAAAGGTTTTATCCAGTTCCAGACGACCAATTTCTGAACGCATAGAGGTTTGCGCCAACTGGGTCACGGAAAAGATGTAGTCATCAACGCCGTAGCACGCTTTCACCGGATCCAGCACCTTCAGATATAACACGCCATCGACGCCGAGAGAAATATTGTCCCGGGTGATTGCCGACTGGGAAGGCACATCGAACGCCTGCTCTTTCAAGGTTCGCACATACGCAACACGGTCAATAAAAGGCACAAGAATATTCAAGCCTGCTTCCATGGTTTTGTTGTATTTTCCAAACCGTTCAATCACATAAGCGGTATTCTGTGGCACAAATTTCACTGCAGAACGCAGTACAATCACCACCAGAATCGCTAACACAACCCAAGTGTTTATCAGTGAGGGTAGAAGTTCTAGAAAGTTCATTTTTGCTGTCCTAACCAATTGAAATCCCATTTATCATATCGAAACAGGCCGATGACTATTGCATCAAATGAGGAAATTGGGACTTGGCGGGAAGTTTATTTTTTCTCCAGTTGCGTGAGCAATGACCAAAAAGCCAGCAAATAAACGTACCCCAGCACCATGAAATGCTGGGGGAAAAATCACCAGAGCCTTGCCGCACCGCGCACGCCACTGGAATCTCCGTATTTGGCTTTGACGATTGGGGTGCCACATTCACCGCCCATCACCCATTTTTGCATGAGCATCGGCACATTGTGGTACAGGCGATCAACGTTAGACATGCCACCTCCCAGAACAATGACATCCGGATCGAGCATGTTAACAACGGATGCCAGTGCACGAGCTAGCCTGTCCTCATAACGCTGGATGCAGGCTTCCGCATCTTTATCACCCTTGGCGACACGTGCCATGATGTCCGGACCTCGTAACGTTTCGCCATGCAGGCGTTCAAAGTCTTTCCAAAAACCGGTGCCAGAAATAAACACTTCCAGGCATCCCGGTCTACCACAGTAACAAGGAATAGCTTCCGCATGGCGGCGATCATGGTCGTTTTGCCAGGGCAGAGGATTATGTCCCCACTCACCGGCAACACCGTTTCCACCTGCATGCACATTGCCGTCAATCGCAATGCCCCCACCACAGCCTGTGCCGATGATCACGCCAAACACCATATGTTTACCCGCCCCAGCACCATCTACGGCTTCGGACACCGCCAGACAATTTGCATCATTGGCAATGCGTACTTCTCGTCCTAATAAGGTGCTGAGATCGGCATCCAAAGGCTGACCATTGAGCCAAACCGAGTTTGCGTTCTTCACCTTGCCGGTGACAGGCGAAAGGGTCCCAGGAATGCCAAGGCCAACCGAGCAGGTCTCCCCCACTACTGTTTCGGCCCGCTCAACCAGTCCTTTGATGGCATCCAATGTTCCTTGATAGTCATGCTGCGGTGTCGATACACGTTCGACATAAATCTGCTCACCACTGGCATTCAGGACAACGACCTCAATTTTGGTGCCACCCAAGTCAATCCCAATTTTCACCTCAGTCCTCCAGAACATTACTTTCACTTCACGAGTATGGCATTAGCTGCCTGTTTTCGGGGTGGTTCCCGTTTGTTGATGATTTTATTTTTTTCTTTTAGCCCGAACAGTGACCAGTCCTAAACATCAGGGTAGCCATCCCAGAAAGGATGGAAAAAGTGATAGGTTATTTGACAAAATTGTGACACTTTCGCTTTATAGAGACACATAACATTATGATTCCTAGAGAAAATACATTTTATGATTCGAAAATCGAGAGACGTCTCACTTTCTTTTCCTGTAAATCCGACTATTTTTAATATGTGCTGATGTTCAACAGGGTTCTCTGCTGATTTTCGCCTTTTGGGTGACGTGAAGCACAAGGTGAAGCAGATTGACCATAAATTCACTATACAATTGGTCCTTCTGTGGTACTATCGTTTGGCCTGGTTAATAGAGCTCTTTATGCTGCAATTGAAAACTTCGTTACACCCTACCTTCTTCGCAAAAGTAAGTTGTCCTGAAGATATTCGCTACATTTGCCACCATAAGTGATTCATTAATAAAAGGTCTAAATGCGCTCGCGCGCAATGTTACAAATGGAAATATATTCAGGAGACAACATGTCTAAATCTACCGGTACCGTGAAGTGGTTTAACGAAGAAAAAGGTTTTGGCTTCATTCAACAAGAAAATGGCCCAGACGTTTTTGTTCACTTCCGTGCTATTACTGGCGAAGGTTTCAAAACTCTGGCTGAAGGCCAACAAGTCGCTTTCGAAATCGAACAAGGCCAAAAAGGCCCACAAGCTGCAAACGTAGAAAAAGTATAATTTTTCTAACCGCAGAGAATTACAAAAGGATGCCCCAGTGGCATCCTTTTTCTTTTTATCCTGATCGCATTTTTGTCTGTATGCTGAGTCTGCGTTAATGAAGGCAATAGAAACTTCTCTATTTCAATGATCTTCTTCTGGTTTATCCGCTAACGGGATCTGTATCAGATTTAATAATATCGATATTGAAACATCTGACTTATTCATTGAAAACAACACCATCTAAGCTATTCCTTAATAAGAGGGAGTGTGCTTGGAGCCAAACATGCTAGAGAGATGTTTAGTGGTTGATGACCACGAAATGATTCGGGAGACTATCGCGATCATGGTGAAGTCTCTCGGCTTTGAAGAGTCTATTACTGCTATCGACGGCGCTGATGCCATATCCAAGCTGTATCACCAGAAACCGTCCCTGATTATTACTGACCTGCAGATGGAGCCTATTGATGGCTTGGAAATGCTACGGTTGATCCGCAGCGGCCGCTATGGGCTGCCTCATGATATTCCTATTATTATTCTGACCGCCAACGCCGCAGAACACGTTATCGCCCAGTGTATCGCTTTCGATGTGGACGCCTTTCTGGTGAAACCAGTAAACCGACAAGCCCTTCAAGATCGCATTAATCAGCTTTCACAACAATCGAAACCTAAAAAAACCGTTGAGCACTATTTCTCGATGTACGAACAGGACCCGGCGAAAACAACGGCGTTTCAAGTCAACGGTACGGTTGCGTTTACTGATGAGGATTTACGTGAAATTGATACCCTTATACACGACCACAAGACGCAAACCGCACACCATGAAGCTGAAGAGCACTTCATTCGTCATCCAGCGCCCGGCCAGCCACAGCCTGACAACAAGAAGAAATTCATCAGGTGGCAGGATCGCTTTACCGTCGGAAATGCTGAGCTCGATGACAGCAACAAAGAGCTGCTTGCCATCATTAATGATACCTACGACCTTATCATTACCCATCAAGAAGGCCAGGCGTTTGAAGAAATATCCCAACGATTCCAGCGTTATGTGGAGCACCATCTTGCCCGGGAGGAGGAATTACTCGCCACCAAGAGTTACCCACGTCTTAACATTCACCGGGATATGCATGCCAGGTTAGTGAAGCAGGCGGAATTTGTGGTGCTGAAATGTCAGGCTGATCCAAGTTTCTATAAAACAGACTTTTTCCGGTTACTGCGTTTTTGGTGGGTAAAACACGTGGTGCAAGAAGACACTGGCTACCGCGGTATCTTCGAACCCCATCAACAGTGAGGATGCCATGCCAACCCCGCTGAACCATAACGGAAAGGAAACGCATCACAACCTATATCAACTGTTTCTCAGTGGCGGGTTAGTGATTGCTGCACTGGTATCTTCCCTGCTCTGGTTCTACCAATTCATTTATAACGATACCCACCAAAAGCTCGAATATTTCCTAAGTTCAGAAATCAACAACCTCACAGCCGCCATCACCGACTGGCATACATCAAGGGAAAGAGAACTGCAAATTATTAAAAATGATAGTGATCTGAGAGAAGGACTTTTTGCCAGCGGGGCCTATCAATCTTCGTCGTTTTTCAACGCTGGCGAAATATCCAAACACCTTGAGCTGTACCGCGACTCTTTTTCCCTCAACAATGTGCTACTTTTCTCACCACAAGGAGAGTTACTGATCAGTCTGAGTGATGGACTTAACGGGTTTACCGAGAGTGCTTTTAACAAATATATCAACGAACTTCTGCGTGTCAGCCACATTGTTAAGTACCCGGGTGGGACGCCTGACAATCAGGAACCAGAAATACATCTGGGAGTCATCTTGCCAAGTCCAGGGCCTTACGATCAACCATTTATTCTACTGGCTTCCCGAAAAAGCGCTGACTTTGAAAAGCTTTTTACCTCCCATACCCTTGAAGGCTCAAATGTGTCGTTTGCTATCAGTCGCAATGGCACAGTGGTTTATCCCTCGAGGCAACACACTCTACCCCCCCTTGGCAAAGAAATACTTTACAAACTTTCACATCCTGATGCTGCCCATCCCGCTGATCTCTTAAGAACCCTGTCAGATAAAATAGCTTTAAACACCCAAGGCTATAAAGGCCACCTTCCGACAGATTCCATTGGTGCCTGGCGCTGGCATCCTTCAATTCCCCTGGGGTTGGTGGTTGAATACGATGCCAACAATGGGCTCAGTATCCTAAAATCAACCCGTATCTATCTTATCATTGCTTTCTTGGTCGTCACCGGAGCCTACCTACTGTTTCTGGTCAAGCAATCTGGTTACGTGCTCCGCATCGGTTTCAGTAAGCGCTATCTCGAATCTATTCTCCGCAACTACGCGGATGGTGTCATCATTGTTAACGAGGAAGGTGTCGCAGTAACCATCAATGATAAAACCCTGTCTTTTGTTTGCCCACCCGCCAACTTGAGCAATAAACCCAAATTGATAGAACTCAGCACCGAAAAGAATGAACCCCTCGTCGCTATTTTGAGCAAGCTTTTTGATGCGGCGATGGAGAAAAATGAAGCGAGTAAAATCTATAAACAATCACCCGATGAAGAGACCAGTTCCCTTTGCCTGAGTCTGAAGGCGAGAAAACAACAGATTGATGACAGTATCTACGTTGTTATTAATATCCGGGATATCACGGAAAGTGCCCGGGCTGAAGCCAAGCTAAGCAAAAGCAATGCCCTTTACTCGGTGTTTAACACCGTACAAGATCTTTATATGACGACGGGCAATTCTGAGAAGTCATTCAAAAAAGCCCTGGTAGTGCTTGCAACCTTTACTGACAGCAAGCTGGCATCAATGCTTGCCTTGAAAGATAGAAATCAAAAGGTGATGTTCAAACACCAGACCACCTTTCTGGATCAAACATTTGACGGTCTTCCAGCACACCTTGTGCCTTATGCGGAGTCATCCATCCAACAGAGACGAACCCATTATTCTTCTGATCATCCACAACATGGAGAGCATGACGACAGTTTTTTCGAGCACTACGCTTTTATTCCGCTTATCACCAAAGGAGAAGATATCGGTGTTATTGTGATTGCAGGCCGCAGCAGTCCCTATACCGAAGAGCTGATCAGCTGGATTGCACCGGTTGTTAAAAGCATGAGCAGTATGCTGTACTCAGACCGTCAGGCCCAGCTAAATCAGGAAGTGAATGAGGCCTTAAGACGCGCCAAGGAAGATGCGGAACAGGCCAATGACGCTAAATCTAATTTTCTTGCCATGATGAGTCACGAGATACGCACCCCGATAAACGGCATTATCGGTATGTCAGAAGTTCTGTCCCACACCGAATTGGCTTTTGAACAGCGCCGCTACAACGACACCATTGCCACTTCTGCCAACGCCCTGCTGGACATCATTAATGATGTGCTGGATTTATCGAAAATCGAAGCGGGCAAAATGACTGTACGCCACGAAACCTTTTGCATCCATGAATTAGTTGAAAATGTCACCAATATTGTCTCTCCCCGCGTAAAAAGTAATGTCACTTTCACAACCTATACCGACCCATTACTCCCACACCAGATCACGTCTGACTTCTCCAAATTGCGCCAAATTCTGGTTAATCTTGCCGGCAACGCAGCCAAATTTACCGACAGCGGTTACGTTGATGTTTCTATCACCCAGGTTAGTCGTATAGAAAACTGTTGTGAAATAGCACTAAAAGTCACCGACACGGGGATCGGGATTGAAAAAGCACAACTCGATAAAGCGTTTGAAAACTTTTCCCAGATTGATAACTCCAGTAAGCGGCGCTACCAGGGCACCGGACTTGGCCTGCCAATTTGCCGAAAGTTTACTGAATTGCTCAATGGTGACATAAAAGCTGAGAGCAGCATTGGACAAGGATCCACCTTCACCGCCCGGTTTACGGTGGATGTCCCAGCGAACACACGGGCGCAACTGACCACATCTATCGACGCACTCCAAGACATCAAAACCCTGCTGATTTCCCGCAGTGTCAGCCAAATTAAAAACCTGCAAAAGTACTTCCGTTTCCTTGGCTTGTCTGTCACTGTCGCACGGGATGAAAACGCGGCTGCCTACACGCTATCTTCAGAAGGCGGATTTGTTTTCACTCTGGTCGATCACACAATTTCACTAGAAAAAATCAAGAACGCACTCCAACCGCCCAGCCACTCACGGAACACGGTTTACCTGGCAGATATCCGGGGTGTTTTAACGCAGGATGCAGTGCCTATTTCAGCGGCCTTAACGGCCCCCTATAACATTGAAGCCTTGAGCCAAACACTACAACAGGTCGCCAGCCTTGATGCCAGTGGCTTAAATCAAGAAGACATATTCCACCAGCTCACCCAAAAAGCACACACAGCACGCAATGCTACGATCAGCTTGAACAGAAAAGGAGTATCGGTACTGGTTGCTGAAGACCATCCCGTCAATCAAGAACTGATCACAACCATACTCACCAAACTCGGCTGTAAGACAACAGTTGCAAACAACGGCGCCCTTGCTTTTGAGCGCTTTATGTCGAATCGTTACGACATGATCTTCATGGATTGCCAGATGCCCGTCATGGACGGATTCGAAGCCACCCATAAAATCCGCCAGCTAGAATCTGAAAACAGCCTGCCCGCCGTTCCCATCGTGGCAATGACCGCAAATGTCATGAGTGGTGACAAAGAAAAATGCCTCGATGTGGGCATGACCGAATACATCGCCAAACCGTTTAAACAGGCCGAATTGATCGCCGTGATGAACAAGCTCCTCCCCGCCCCAGACGCAGAACCTTTATTACAGAATGCCACGGACAACCTTGCCGCCACACAGCGCACAATACCTGCCAAACCGGCGAGTGCACCCAGACAAGAACCTGAACACACTAACGCGTTCAGCGAAACCCTTGAGCCCTTTGACTTCTCAACACTGAAAGAAAATACCGGAGATGATCCAGCATTGATTGGTATGCTGGTTGACAGGTATCTGTCAACACAGGAAAGCGACATGAACGAACTGACGATCGCCTGGCAGGAAAATCGTTTTCCCGAGGTAAAAAAAATCGCCCACAAGATGAAAGGGGCTGCGTTAATGGTGGGGGCAGTGGACTTCTCAGTAGACTGCAAAACACTCGAACAGCATGACTTCGAAGCCGATGGCTGTCCTGATGTCTTGTACGAGAAAATCCAACAAAGTTCTCTTATGCTCTGTCAAAGAATGCAGGATTCAAAACCCTAGATAGGGCTTACGCTATCAAAACACCAGCAAAAACTCACCCAGCGTCTGATTAGTCGAACATTTGCGATTGTGCAAGTATAAAATAGTCTCTATTTGCATGTTTTTTACTAAGATTGCAAACCTAGCTGCACTATCTCAAGCATACCCTGGTCAAATACGCTGACTTTGCCTAACTTACTAAACAAACAAGAAAAAACTGTCTGATAGACAGATACCAATACTGATTATTTTAAGAGATAACGCTATGCCGACTGTAATTCCATTCCCCACTGTGGGAGGTTCATCACGTGAGCCCCGAACCAACGACATAACAGAATTAATCCGCGAAGAGTTGACCCAGCTCAGTTCTAACGAGTACATGGTGAGCTGTATTCTGGAGCGGCTGAAGTCCTTCATTGCCACTCTGGACTGTGATTTAAGTCTGGACATAGAAGTGACTGAAGAAAACGAAGCGGGAGTCATGCCGCTCATTCCTTCCGTACAGAACCTTCAAAGCCGTTTTGACGGGATCATTTCCGAGATCATCTCTGAACGGATTTTGCATGAAATTTATTTATACCATGTTGAACGAGCCACTAGGATATAAGCTTCTCCACCGGTTTTTACCTGCATAAACGGCGCTATGGCGTCGTTATTGTTAATACCTAAACGGCCTGATTCAGGGTGCCCGCATCTAGGGTCTGTTAAGTTCGCGGGTATTATCCAACGCGTTGTCGTTTCCCAACAGCCACTCTTCAAACCGGTCTGGTGTGATAAACGTTCTCTGGAGAGCAACCAAGGCCCCATCACCATGTTTCCCCTCTTTTGATAAGAAAAGACTGACAAGCCTAAGGGGAAAGTAAGGGGCAGAGTTTCCACCCCTCATTCTCAAATGATTAGACAGCTCGCGATGGTGTTCCAACGGCCACCGAATCATATAACCCTACGCCTGTCAGTTTGGAGATTTCATCCAGATACTGGCGGACATTTCCTGGATAACGCAAGCCTTTCACCACCGTGTAGTTACGAAGGTAAGGGAAAATATTGATATCATCATAAGTCAGCCTGTTGTCCCGTTGCGACGGGGGCACCAGCCAATCCAGTTTCAGCAACTCGACGTTTAACTTGGCAATGTACTCGTCACTGTTGGCAAAGACGTCCTCAAACGACATTTTGATCATGGCAGACTTGTTTTTGGTGAACCAGGCTGTCGCTTCTTCGCACTGGAATTCGGGTAAATCGATCATCATCCAGCGCGGGTAAGTCAATCTCGAACTATACTGCCCCGCCACGTCCAGCCACGCCGCAATACGCTCACCCAGGTGCCCTTCATCAACCACTGGTGCACCATCAAGGTTATCCAGATAAGCGACAATATCGAGGCTTTCGGCCATGTAACTCCCATCTGGTTTTTGCAGGATAGGGACCAGATTAGCCCCCACTTTTTCGACACGGGCATCCACGTCGTGGTTTTGCAGGTAGACCACATCAAGGTCAATTTTCTTCAAACCCGCAACCATCATAGCTTTCACACAGAATGGACAATGATCAAATACAAACAGTTTCATAAGACATCCTTTTTGAAACGTATGCGCCAGCGCGATGTGGAACATACATGACTCGAGATTCTAGAAGTTTTTGGGCCAAAGGAAAATGACCGCCTTTTATGTGGGATCACATCATGAATAATTCGTGGCCCAACATCATGGGTTTCAGCGTTATCCATTACCTAAAAATAACCACGCGGGAAAACAGGGATAACATGTATGGAACGCCTCGTTCTGGCTGACGCTTTCAGTTCTAGGGTAGAGTATGAAAACAGAAAAAGCCCGGCTGGGCTTTTTCTCATTCACATCTATTCCAAGGGATCTGTTGGTATCCAGCAATCCTCGCCGTCGTCACTGGCATCAGATAAGACGACCAGTAATCCCATCTCGACCATTTCTTTCAACGTCAGGTCATCGGCCAGATGCATGGTTTCCCCTCGTTCATTTTCCAATTCCATACCACTCACTCCTCCGTTTCAAAAGGGTGGTTCAGTAAAGATAGCAGTGTGACAAAGCGCACAGGATCATTTCTGGTGCTGTTATGCCACTATTTTCTTTGGAGTCCGTGTAAACAGTAGATAAATAAGGGGAACTGCACACACAAATGGCAATACGATTAGATTCAATGTTTGCCAGCCAAGGCTTGCCTCCAGAAAGCCCGCGGCCAATGCAGTAACCGTTACGCTGCCAAAAACGGCAAACTCGTTCATCGCCTGAGCCCTTGCTTTGTCTTGTGGCAAATAGGTTTGGGTGAGCTGGCTGGTCGCCCCGATAAACATAAAATTCCAACCCACGCCCAACATCACCAATGCTGTCCTGAAGTGCCACTCAGAAACACCGTTGAGATTTACCAGAATACAACCAACAAAAAACAGGCTGCCAAGAAGGATTGTCATACGTGCGCCAATTTTTCCAATAATAGTGCCGGTGAAAAATGAAGGAATAAACATTCCCAACACGTGCCATTCAATGACCAATGCCGCCTGCTCAAAATGAAAACCGTGTTTGTGCATGGCGATGGGAGTCACTGTCATCAGCAAATTCATGACTGCATACGCCACCACTGCCGCGATCACCGCCACCAGATACCCTGGCGCTTTGAGGATTTTTCCAACCGGGCTTTGCACATCCCGGTCGCGGGACTCAACAGCTGACGGAAGTGCAATAAAATGCAACACAAGCAAGGAAATAATATAGAGCGCAGTAATGCCGACAAATGCGCCGCTGAAATTAACGCCGGGCAACCAGTGTTGGCTTGAAATGGCCAGGTTGGGGCCGAGAATAGCGGCCAACACGCCCCCTGCCATCGATAGCGAAATGGCCTTATCTCGCACCGCCGGCTCACTCACTTCAATCGCCGCAAACCGGTATAACGTTCCAAAACCAATGCCGATACCGAGAAGCAGGGTACTTAAACAAAACAGCCAGAATGCCCCTTGGTTCAACGCATAAACACAGAGCAGCGCACCGAGAATACCGATAATATTTCCCAACCGGAAACCGTTCTTACGGCCAATTTTCGCCATGATCAACGACGCAGGAATCGTGGCCATCATTAAGCCAACAAACTGGGTGGAAACGGGCAGCGTTACCCAAGTGTCACTCGGTGAGAGCTGCTGACCAATAAGGCCATTGACAGAAATCAGCACAATGTTTCCGCTCATCAGCAGAGCCTGACAAAGTGACAACAACCAAACGTTTTTATTCATTCCATGAATACTCTGGACAGTAGGTAAGGGGTCGAGTATCTCCCACCATGTTAAGCACCGCAACCCGTTGCGAAGAACACCATCAGTAAGGGGAGGCCATAGTCATAAAGCCCTTTATTCTCACTGAAACTGGTCACTTCAGCTTGCTCAGAAACAAAAAGAGCACCAAAAAAATGGTGCCCTTATTCAGACTATCTGGCATTAAGCCGCTTCAGCGGTTTCCAAGTCTTGTGATTTATCAAACAACAGCTTGTAAGTCATGATGCCGATAACCAACGCTTTGATCACCATCATCTGAGGATTACCGTAATACGCCGCCATACCGATGAAACCTGACAGCAACATCAACTTGCGGTAATTGGGCAATGTCGTCATATAAAGAGCCAACAGAATAATGCCAAGATCGGCAAATTGCAGCGCAACAGGTAATGTCGGATCAGCAATAAAGGCCGTTACGGCGATATAAGCAATGTAAAGAATGCCTGCCGCCATCACGCTCCCCAACGCAAGGATCACTGTCTTGGATGCATTGGTAAAGTCTTTTGCATAACGATAGGTATTCAGTGAGGCCACAGAAAGATTCAGAATAACTTTTGGCCACCAGCCCATCAAAAACGCCCAAACCGTGTCATTGGCTGCTGAGCCAAACGCCGCAAAGCGGGTAAATTTCATGCTGTTAAAAATTGTGATGCCAATATAAAAAGCAACGGATGTCCATCCAAGAATATCTGTGATGAGATCTAACGTCATTCAGGGTACTTCTCTTGCAGATGAGCGCAGGGCTCGACAATGTTTTACTTGTCCGGCACCTGCCGGATTTTAACCACCTGATAACGCAACCGCGGGCGATTCTCAGGAGAGAACCGGATAATAAAGTGATATTGATGTACTAATCAACGAGTATTTTTGGGGTTTATTTCAATGGCACGTTGTCTTTGTCAGCCTGGCATCATTCCTCATGATCGGCGTTTTTGGCTAAGGTACTGAATCCACAACTCACTTTGGCTGGACGGCGTGAGTTCATGGGCACGCTTGGCATGCAACAGCGCGTTTTCTGTTTTCCCGAGCTTGTCATACGCGATGGCTTTTGCCAGCTCAATGTCAGCGGCTTTTTCTGGCTGTTGAACGTTCTCCAGCAGTGTCAGCGCTTTTTGGTAATAGCCGTGCTGAAGCGAGAGCTGGGAAGCGGCCCAGTAGTACTTCGGAGCAAGGCGTGCTGCCAGCTCCCAGGCGCCGATTGCTTTCTCCCATTCTTTCGCCTGCTGCCAGTAAGAGGCCTCCATCACGACACGGGTCACGTCCGGCTTGTTGTCTGCCCGGTTCACTTCCTGCATCAGCGCAGCCGCTTTTTCCGGCACTCCCTGTTGCTGGTAAAGCTGTGCCATCATGACTTTTTCAGACGCCGTCAGCGAAATACCGTCACGGGAAGCCAGTATCAATGTATTCAACATTTGCCGGTTATCTTTAAGCTGTTGGTAGCTGCCCACCAGTTGAACCCACCAGGTTTTGTTTTTGGGCTCAAGGGCAATCAGCTGCTTCAGTGTCCGCGTCGAGCCTTTCCAGTGCTTGAGCTGCATTTGTGCGCCAAGTTTGAGCGACAGAGACGACACGGTTGCTGCAGTGCGTTTCAGGTGTTGGTCAATGCCTTTCAGCGCATCACTGTACTGCTTGTTTTGATAGTGCGCCTGCGCAATACGAAGCCAGATTTCGGCTTTATCCCTGGCTGGTACCTGCTCTTGTCGTGTCAACGGGTAATAAAACGCTAAGGCATCACGATACCGTGACTGGATCATCAGCAAATCCGCCAGCATACGCTCGGAGGAGAGCTGTTCTTTCTCTTCCAGCACTTTGCTGTTTACCGCAGCATAAAGGGCATTGATGGCTTTAATGGGCTCGCCCTTCTGCCAATACACTACGCCCAGAATACGGTTTACAAACGCCTTGTCGAAATCAGTGGGTGCACCGGCACTTTCCAGCACTTCCGCCGCCTGTTGCCACTGCTCCTGTGATTGCAGCGTCAGTGCTTTTTGTACTTGCCGTGCGGTTGAGGGAGAAAGCTCGCCGGCTTCCACAAAGGGAACAACAAACAGTACGCCAGCCAGCAAAAGAAGCAACGAACGGCGGCGCAGACATTGTTGGGTAGAAGGCTTCATTGTGCGAGGGTGAACTCCAGTTTAACAGTCTGCCCCGTTTGTGGCTCAGGCTTGCCGTCAACGAGCAGTGGTGAGTATTTCCATTTTTTCAATGCCCTTAAGGCTTCACGGTCAAACACCCGTTTTGGCGAAGCTTCCACGACTTTCATGTCTGTTGGGCGACCTTCTTCATTAATGGTAAAGCTGACAATCACATAGCCTTCGATGCCACGTTTCAGTGCCCGGGCGGGATAGCTAGGCTGCACACGGACCAGCGGCATTGCCGATTGATTACCCTGACCAAACCCAGGGGAAGGGTTCGCTACTGCAGGCACGGCAATAGCCGGCATAGTGATGTTCATCCCCTCGACCTGAATATCCATGGATACATCCGGCATGGTTGCCTGGATTGAAGGAGCCGAAACAGCGGTGGTGGTCGCCGTGCTCATCTGCATACTTGGCGGCGGGGGCGGCACATCCGGTTTGGGCGGGGCAACGCGATCGCGACGCTCTATCTCACTCTCCGGCTCGTTCATAAACACATCAAACGCGAACAGGGTATCTTCACCCGCCTCGGAGTTTGGAGGTGGCGTCACCATGGTTGCCATCAGAGCAAACAGTCCTAACGCAATCACTATACCGAACGGCAGTGCGAGCAGCATGCGCAGCATCAGGGTTTCTCCGCTGCCAGGGCAATTTTCACGATGCCTGCACCCTTCGCCGCATCAATGACTTTGACCACGGTACCGTTGTACGCATGCTCATCTGCCTGAATGACCAGTGAGGCTTCTGGCTGCTCACTCACCAAACGGGTCAGAGTGGCTTCTACCCGCTCTTCATCGACACGGGTTTTATCGATATAGATATCGTTATTCGCTGTGACTGCCACATAAATACCCACGCTCTTTTGCGCCGTCGCATTATTTGCGGTTGGGCGGTTCACGTCCACACCGGATTCCCGCACAAACGTGCTGGTAACGATGAAGAAAATAAGCATGATAAATACGATATCGAGCATAGAAGTCAGGTCGATTTGCACATCTTCGCGTTGTTTTTGGTGACGTTGAAATCTCACGACTGACTCCTTAATGCCTGAGCCAGCGACGCTTCACGGCGCTCGCAGGTTTTCTGTAACCTTGCATGGGCAAATAGCCCTGCCAGCGCAATGACCATACCAGCCATGGTCGGCAGCGTTGCCAGGGAAATACCCGCTGCCATAGAGCGGGGCTCTCCCGAGCCTTGCAAAGCCATAACGTCAAACACCGAAATCATGCCGGTGACAGTACCAAGCAACCCCAGCATCGGACAAATAGCAACCAGAGCTTTGAGGAAATTGAGGTTGCGGTAAAGTTGGGTATGGGCATCGAAAAGCCAGCTTTCACACATCGCACGGGCTACCCAGGACGTTTTGTCTTCCCGTGAGTACCATTTTTCAACATACTGCTTTTTCAACGCTGGAAAGGATGTAGTCAAAAACAGCAAACGTTCAAAGACCAACAGCCAGCTAAGTACGGCAACTAACGCCAGCCCCCACAAAACCGGGCCACCCTGAGTCATAAAACTCTGCAGTGAATCCCACCAGTGGCCGAAACTGCCGGATTCTAAAATCATCAGTTCTGTCATGCCAGCTTCACTATCGGCGTCACGTTTTGAGTTGATTCAGACTGTTCAGCGACGAGACTGACGCCCACTTTTTCGAGCATGCCACGCAGGGTATCAGCCTGTGTGCTGAGCACATTGTGCGCGAGCAACAGCGGGATTGCTGCCACCAGCCCCATCACTGTGGTAACAAGCGCCATGGATATACCACCCGCCATAATGGTTGGATCGCCATTCCCGTATTGGGTGATCACCTGGAAGGTCTCGATCATCCCGGTAACGGTTCCCAGCAGGCCCAGCATCGGTGCCAGAGCCGCCAGCAACTTGAGCATGGAAAGGCCTTTTTCAAAGTGTTGCTGTTCATCCATGATGGCTTCCATCAGGCGAAGTTCCAGCGTATCCAGTGAACGGTCTGGCTCATTGGCATAAACATTGAGAATACGGCCAAGCGGGTTATTTCCGGGCTGTGTTGGGGTTTTAATCTGTTTATTGATAGCAATGCGGGCCCGGAACATCGAGATGCCACGCACCAGTGCGATTATCAGCCCAACCGCCAGCAATACGGCAATGATCTTTCCGACAATCCCGCCCTGCTCAAACCTGTCTATCAGTGTCGGCGTATTGGCTAACTGTTTCAGCACGGTACCGCGCGTGGGATCCAGCAACGCCAGCTCGCCTTTTGGCAGTGCTGCTAACTTCGCTGAGTTCAAACCGTCTTTTTCCACCACAGGCAATTGGTTGGCTTGCTGCCGCGCGCTGTCCCATTCCAGATAGCCTTGTCCGTTGACCAGACCCATATTGCCCAGCCGCACAACAGTCTGGTTTGAGACAACGCCCTCAGCATCACGCACACTGACCGACTCGGCACGGATGTCGCCACTGTTTTTCAGCTCGTCTCGCATGCCCTGCCAGAAAGCTGTCAATGTCGGCAGTGAAGGAAGGGATTTCGCATCTGAGATAGCTTCAAGCGCGGTATCCATGTCCGCCTGGTTTATGGTTGCCGGTGCATTAAAGCGCTCTGCATTGATTTCGCGCCCTGCCTGACGTACCACACCAAACACCTCTCCCAGACTGCCAGCCTCCAGCCGGAGGGTTTCCTCCAGCTCAGCCAATGTTTTCTCGTTGTCACTGAACATCTGGTTCAGTTGTTCTGCCTCTGCTTCCAACGCCTGTTGCTGTGCCTTGAGCTCAGACAAACGGGCTTTCAACACCTGTTCGGTCTGGGTGAACGTTGCCTCACGCACAATGTTGTGCTGCGCTGATTCAGATTGCGCAGCCTTGGTCTTAGACACCAAATCTGCGTTCACGGGTAATGCTGTCAGTAAAGATAGAGAAATCGCCAGGGGAAAAAATGACCTCATGTTCATTGTGCGACCTCCCCGCTCATTGAAATAGACAAGGGAAGTGCCATCAGTGTCGGCGGCTGTTTTTTATTGGCGACGTCATACGCCTGCTGTAATGCCTCATGCGAATGCTCGTCAATGGCTGACCACTGGTCTGTCGGCTGGTCATAGAACCAGAATTGCTCACCATTCAGGCTCCTGGCGACCAATGACAGACGGCCAAGGTGGAGAATATCCACATCCCGCTCAACACCATCAAGAGCCAGTGTTTCCTGATACGTACTCAGCTTGGCACCGTAATCCAGTTCGATTTGATACGCTTCAAGTATCCGCCGGAATTTCTCAGCATCCGCTACATCTGCACGGGTCATCAGGATTTTCAGGCTGTCAATCCGCGCCTGACGCTGTGCCCGTTTAATAGGAAGATCGGTTTCCACCCAGACTGAGAGGTCATCAATCATGCGGTACATCAGAGGCACAATCCCCTGCCGCGTTTGTGCAATCTCCGCGAGTTGCTGTTTCAGACTTGCCTGTTCTTGCTGCTGACTCTGCACCAGAGATTGGAGGTGACTACGGTAAAGCGTAAGGTTTTCAATTTCACGCACTAACCGCTCAATATCAGCTTTGGTGATTTGCGATTGCTCGTCACTGGCATCAATACGCTGTTGCGATACCGCAGCGGCGGTAACCGTTTGCGTTTCTATCGTTGCGGCTTTATCGATATCTGTCGCGTGAACAAACAAAGGCAGACTTAATAAGGTAGCCATACCATAGCGCTTAACAGCATTCATGAAATTGCGTCTCTCTGAAGCATTTACATTGTAAAATAGAACACACTTTCGTGGTTATTGGCACAGGTAGCTGATTGTCATTAACGCTACGCATTATGCCAACACCCTGTGTATTAACTGAACGATCTGACCGTGTCATAAACAGTTTTGGTTTCTTCCCACAACGCGTGTCGCGGTATAGAAATATTAATCAGTTTGTTGACGCCTGCGACCAGAAGGCTGGTTTCATCAATCGCACAGGTTTGTGGCAATACGACGATCACTGGCAAGTCGGTCGCCACCCGCAACCGTTTTACATCCGTCAAACATGGTAAGACACCTTCACCAGCAAGGAGGATAAGATCGAAATGTGCTTGTCTCAACGCCCTTTCTGCCTGTTTAACATGCAACACCCGCGTGACGTTGCAACCGTAGTCTGAAAGGGTGCTTTTTATCCATCCGCAAGGAGAAGTCACTGTCTCGATAAGCAGTAGCTCACGCATTGACTCTAACACCAATAATGATATTGATTCTCATTACTATCTCATAGCTCATGCATTGAACACAACTGCATTTATGAATGTAAATACGCCCGGGCATGTGAGCTTCCAGCTTTGAAAAAGAGCCATTACCGGTTTTTAGATCCTTGTATCATATTCTCTTTCTTTATGACGTTGAAATTATTGCCATGTCCATGCTCAGAATCTGCACAATAAATCTTGATAAATCAGTAGAATATCAATGTTACCGATTGGTTGACCTTGCTGGCATCTGTGAAGACATCCGTTTTCGCCTTACCCTGTCAATGTGTCGCTAACTGCAACAAAGATGAAATATGAACAGGCACTTTTCGCGCCCGTTTTTCATTGAACCGCCTCCTGTATTGTGGCAAAGTCGCTGCTGTCTTCATCCAATCACTCGTTAATCATGATCCATCAACCAAACAACCCGTTACATGGCGTCAAACTAGAACAGATCATCCATGCGCTTGTGGCACATTATGGCTGGCAATCGCTGGGTAACCAAATTGCGATTAACTGTTTTCGCAGTGACCCTTCGGTGAAATCCAGCCTGAAATTCCTGCGCAAAACGCCTTGGGCGAGAGAAAAAGTTGAGCAACTCTATCTCGATACGTTTTGCGAAAAGCCAAACACAGAAAAAACGGATCCGTGGGCGAGTGCCTTAAAAAAAATTCGGGACTGAACGCCTCTTTATGACCCAAACTGCCTAACTGCAAAGGCGGTTTGGGGCCTGCTCCCAGCCTTTCCTCCAATATGCTTCTAACAAGGGATTCAGCACCTAACATTTTCATCGGTTGTCGCACTGCGTATTCCGGCCGGATCTGAACAGTAATTCCGGAAACACTTGAACACCTATTCTGGAATCATTTGAACTCTGATTCCGGATTTATTTAGTACAGTTTTGTGCTCATTTCCGGAATCGGTGTTCAAGTACACCGGAATTTTCTCAACGCATTGAAATAACAATTAATTTGATAACTTAACCACTGACTTTTCGTTGGCGAGTGAGGGGTAGGTTTGAAAAGGATCACAATGCGTAAAATCAGAGAGGTTTTAAGGCTGCATTTCTCGGCAGGATTGAGTATCCGAGAGATCCACCGCAGCACCAAAGTCAGTGTCGGTAGTATTCAAACACTGCTCAGCAAAGCCAAGAGCATGAACTTATCCTGGCCACTGCCGGGTGAACTGGATGATGCGCAGTTGGCCCGCTGCTTTTATCCGCAAGCCGATACCCGCCATGCCAAGCGATTCCAAGAGCCGGATTGGGCAGACTTACGTAAGCAACTAAGCCGTAAGGGCGTGACGAAGCTGCTGTTGTGGGAGGAATACACTCAGCAATACCCCAACCGCTGTTACAGTTATTCCCAGTTCTGCGACCGCTATCTGCACTGGCTGAAGAAACAGCGCCGCTCCATGCGTCAGCATCACCGGGCAGGTGACGTCTTGTTCGTCGATTACGCAGGGCAAACCATGCCTGTTGTGAATCCACAGACTGGCGAGATCCGGCACGCCCAAATCTTCGTGGCGGCCATGGGAGCGAGCAGCTATTACTTCGCCGAAGCGACCTGGACGCAAGGTATACAAGACTGGCTGGGCAGCCACGTTCGGGCCTTTGACTATCTCGGTGGCGTCCCCACTATGGTGGTGCCGGACAACTTAAAAAGTGCCGTCACCAAAGCCTGTAAAAGCGACCCAGATATCAACCCGGCCTATCAGCAACTGGCGGCTCACTATGATACGGCCATCGTGCCGGCCAGACCGTATAAGCCGAAGGATAAAGCCAAGGCCGAAGTGGGTGTACAAATCATTGAGCGCTGGATATTAGCCCGGCTTCGCCATCACACTTTCTTCTCACTGTATGAGCTGAATCAGTGCATCAGCGCGTTACTGATAGAAGTAAACAGTAAGCCCTTCAAACAAATGGCTGGAACCCGTCAGCAGTGGTTCGACGAACTGGATAAACCCGCCTTAAAACCGCTACCGTGTCATGCCTATGAATACACTGACATCCGCCAGGCTAAAGTGAACATTGATTACCATGTGCAGTATGAGAGCCATCTTTACTCAGTACCGCATCAACTGGTTGGTGAGCGGGTTGAGCTTCACGCGAAGCCGCGCTTAGTGCAAATCTACTTCCAGGGTAAATGCGTTGCCAGCCACCCCCGTAATGACCGCTACGGGTTTACCACTACACCGCAGCACATGCCTGTACAGCACCAGCATTACCACAAAGTCAGTGAGGGCAGTCTGATGAACTGGGCGAAGGACATCGGCGATGACGTGCTTGTCTGGGTAAAAGCGCAGCTTAAACGCAAACCGCATCCACAGCAGGCGTTCCGCGTCTGTCTGGGCGCATTGCGATTAGCCAGCCAGTATCCACCGCAGCGGCTCAATACCGCCTGTAAACTGGCTAATCAACATCAGCTCTATCGCCTGCAACAGCTCAAAGACATCTTAAACAGTAATCAGGACAAGCTCATCAGTGAATCCAGCCAGGAAACACTGACACTCCCTCAGCACCACGAAAATATCCGTGGCCCACAGAGCTTCCATTAAGGAGAAAACCCATGGTAAACACCACACTCTCCCAACTGCACCAACTCAAACTGAGTGGCATGGCAAAAGCATTGAGCCAGCAACTCGAACAACCGGGCCAGTATCAGGACCTCTGCTTCGCTGAGCGGCTGCAACTGCTGGCCGACCAGGAAATCCATGAACGGGATAACCGTAAACAACAGCGCCTGCTCAGACAGGCCCAACTAAAACTTGCGGCAACCGCCCAGGACATCGATTATCAGCACCCGCGCGGCCTGCAAAAAAGTGTCATGACAGGGTTGCTTCAATGCGACTGGCTACAGCGGCAGCAAAACCTGTTACTGACCGGGCCATGCGGCACCGGGAAAACCTATATCGCCTGTGCGCTTGCTAACACCGCCTGCCTGAAAGGCTACACGGTGAAATACTACCGGGTGAGTCGTCTGCTCATGGAACTCACCCAGGCCAAAGCCGATGGCACTTACAGCAAGAAGCTGAAAAGCCTGGCTAAACTCAACCTGCTCATCCTGGACGACTGGGGACTAGAACCGCTAAAAGCCGCGCAGCGCAACGACCTGATGGAGATCATGGATGACCGCCATGGCAGTAGCTCAACCCTCCTCATCAGCCAACTCCCCACCGACCAATGGTATCAATCCATCGGTGATAACACGTTGGCCGATGCCATCCTCGATCGCCTGATGCACAATGCACACCGGATAAAACTGAAAGGAGAGTCAATGAGGAAAATACTGGCGACCGTTGACGCCACTTGAACACTTAAGTTAAAAATCGGTTAGCCAACGATGCGTTGATCTGAGGTGTTCAAATAAAACCGGAATGGCTGTTCAAGTAAATCGGAATACGCAGTCGCACGAATGATTTAGTGAATTTCAGTGTCGTCTAAGACAATTTGCTAATCTTTTATGTGTCGGCATGCGGCCCCATTTCACTCAATACATTGTGGTTAGGCGTCTTCTTGCAGCCCAATCAGGCGTGAATTTAGCAGCATCCGTTTGACCAGGGGTTGACAGTTTATCGTTCAGATAATCGTAACAAGGATTCAACTATGAGATTGAACATCCGATTTTTCGCGCTCATTACTGCCATCATTAGCCAGTTTTCAACAGCACAGGAAGAAATAGTTCAAGTACAAAGCCAATATGATGTACGAACCACCGCAAACCGCCTTATAGCAGCAGTAAGAGTACAGGGTTTGAATGTCATTAGCCGCATTGATCATGGTGAGAAGATGCAGGAAAAAGGCAAAGACTTTCACCTCGCCGAAATGGTGATTTTCGATTATCCCAAACAGGGAACGCCGTTAATCTCATGCAGCCAAACAACGAAGATTGAACTGCCACATAAAGCCCTTATCTGGGAAGATGACGAAAGAAATGTCTGGCTGGAGTACAATAATCCCGCCGACGTAGCAGAACACCATAGACTGGACAAGTGCGATTTCGAAATCAAGAAAGTGGAAAAGACCCTGGCGTCTCTGGCAACACTGGCCACACAACCAACGCCCCAAAAGTAATGACTCATTCCAATCATTCATTCAACAAAAAACCCCGCAGGCTCTCGCACGCGGGGTTTTCTCTTTAACGTCTTAAGAATTACTTCTTAGCGTTACGTTCTTTAACTTCTGCGATAACTTTCTCAGCAACGTTTGCTGGGCAAGGTGCGTAGTGTGAGAACTCCATAGAGAACTGACCACGACCAGAAGTCATCGTACGCAGGGTACCGATGTAACCGAACATTTCAGACAGTGGTACGTCACCCTTGATGCGAACACCTGTTACGCCTGCTTGCTGGTCTTTGATCATACCACGACGACGGTTCAGGTCACCAATTACGTCACCTACATGATCTTCTGGTGTGAACACGTCAACTTTCATGATTGGCTCAAGAAGTTGTGGACCCGCTTTAGGCATAGATTGACGGAACGCACCTTTCGCTGCGATTTCAAATGCGATTGCTGATGAGTCAACAGCGTGGAACGCACCATCAAACAGCTCAATTTCAACATCCAGCGTTGGGAAGCCAGCCAGAACACCGCTTTCCATCATGCCAGCGAAGCCTTTCTCTATTGCTGGCCAGAATTCCTTAGGAACGTTACCACCAACAACAGTAGAAGAGAACTTGAAGCCTGAACCTGGTTCACCTGGCTTGATGCGGTAATCGATCTTACCAAACTGACCAGAACCACCAGACTGTTTCTTGTGCGTGTAACTGTCTTCAACTGCCTGAGTAATTGTTTCGCGGTAAGCAACCTGCGGAGCACCAACAGTCAGCTCAACACCGTGAGTACGCTTCAGGATGTCAACTTTGATATCCAGGTGCAGCTCACCCATACCTTTCAGGATGGTTTCGCCAGAATCTTCGTCAGTTTCCACTTGGAAAGATGGATCTTCTGCAACCATTTTACCCAGTGCAACACCCAGTTTCTCAGATGCGCCTTTGTCTTTAGGCGTAACAGCGATAGAGATTACTGGATCTGGGAAGATCATTGGTTCCAGCGTACATTCATTCTTAGGATCACACAGGGTGTGACCAGTCTGAACGTTCTTCATGCCCACAACCGCGATGATGTCACCTGCTTGTGCAGAGTCGATCTCGGTACGGTCGTTTGCGTGCATCTCAACCATACGGCCGATACGCTCAGTTTTACCGGTTGCACTGTTCAGAACAGTGTCACCTTTCTTCATCTTACCTGAGTAGATACGGATGAAGGTCAGTGCACCGAAACGGTCGTCCATGATCTTGAACGCCAGCGCGCGCAGAGGTTCGTCTGGAGAAACCGTTGCCACTTCACCTGTTGGTTCACCAGTCTCTGGGTTAGTCAGAGGCTGAGGATCAACTTCAGTTGGCGCAGGCAGATAGTCAACAACGCCATCTAGAACCAGTTGCATACCTTTGTTTTTGTACGCAGAACCACAGTAGGTTGGGAAGAATGCCAGGTCGCGGGTACCTTTACGGATACAACGCTTGATGTCTTCAACAGAAGGCTCTTCACCTTCCATGTATGCCATCATCAGGTCGTCATCCTGCTCAACCGCAGTTTCGATCAGCATTTCACGGTATTCTTCAACTTTTTCTACCATGTCTGCTGGAACATCTTTGATTTCGTAGTTTTCTGGCAGACCTGAGTCATCCCAAACGTACGCTTGACGGTTCAGGATATCAACAACACCAACAAAATCTTCTTCAATACCGATTGGCAGAGTCATTATCAATGGTGTCGCGCCCAGCACGTTCTTCACTTGCTCACAAACGCGATAGAAGTCTGCACCCATACGGTCCAGTTTGTTTACGAAGATCAGACGAGATACGCGAGATTCGTCTGCGTAGCGCCAGTTGGTCTCAGACTGAGGTTCAACGCCACCAGAACCACAGAATACACCGATACCGCCGTCCAGTACTTTAAGAGAACGATAAACTTCGATCGTGAAGTCAACGTGTCCAGGGGTGTCGATGATGTTCAGGCGGTGATCCTTCCAGAAACAGGTCGTTGCTGCTGACTGGATGGTAATACCACGCTCAGCTTCCTGCTCCATGAAGTCAGTCGTTGTTGAACCGTCGTGAGTGTCGCCGATTTTGTGGATTTTACCGGTCAGCTTCAGGATACGCTCGGTAGAGGTAGTCTTACCCGCGTCAACGTGAGCAAAAATACCGATGTTTCTGTATTTAGTTAGATCTGTCATTGTTCGTCTCTATAAACAATTACTGGCTTATATCAGGGCGGGGAGTATAGCAGGCGTTGTCGCTTAAAGAAACATGTAGAACACCGTGTTATTAGATAAGTTTTCTCTAATAGCTTTTTAGACACATTTCTGCACATTTTGATGCGACTTTTTCTTCACAGCTACCATCCACATCCCACGTTATGTGTCCCTCATAACAGTTTGATTCGACCAACCTAAGACAGTGCGAAAATCCTGATCTTTATGCTGGCTCAGTGACACCGGAGTAGGATAGACCCGATCGCATGACAAAGTTTGGCTTTTATCACCATACCCCAACGATACTTTTCTAACCATGCAGCGTGGGGAATGCTGCTGCGCTGGCAGGCTTAAGCTGGCGCCAGTCGCTGGTGTTGGACTGAAACGTCATCCTCAAACTTCCTGGAAGATATTGAACGTCAACGTATTGCTGTATTTTTCTTTTTTTGCCTTGTACATAGCTTCATCCGCTTTTTTCATCAGTTCATCCAGTTTCCTGCCGTGTTCAGGAAACAGTGCCACACCGACACTGAGCTTGATAGAAATAGGCTCCCCATGAAACAGGATTGGGCTATCGATAATGGCCCGGATCCGTGACACGGCTGTATCCACATTGCCGTTGTCACCCAGCAGATTCAGCCAGACTATAAACTCATCACCACCCAACCTGGCAACAAGATCCGTCGCCCGTACCACCTGTCTCAGTCTGTCAGCCACCGCATTCAACAGCAAATCTCCGGCTTCGTGGCCAAAGGTGTCATTCACCGCTTTAAAGTCATTGAGATCGATAAACAGCAATGCAGCGTGATTCCCAGATACTTCAGCCCGTGTCATCGCCAGGGTCACCTGAGATTCAAACGCCCGGCGGTTCAATAAGCCTGTCAGACCATCAGTATTGGCAACGCGCCTCAATTCGTCATGCTGCGCTTTCAATTGCCGGGTCTGTTCATCAACTTCCCGCTGCAATGCATCACGCGACACCATGGTTTCGCTCAGTTTCAGCTTCATGTCGGAAAGCTCTCCGGCAATGATTTGCAGTTCATCGTCATATTTGGCTTTCACCTCACCATCCAATGCCCCTTGCTGAACTTTTCGAATACCGGCAATCAGCGTATTCAGTCCCCCTTGCAGGCGATGCCTGAAAAGCAACATCAAAAAAACCAGACTTAAAGAAAGCAGCACCATCACCACGCCAGCCCATATGGTTAACTGCGCCTGTATTTCGTTTACATGCGCCTGAACCCGCTGGTGCAAAACTAAAACCTCTTCAGACATCGAGAGCAGGATCATATTCAGGCGGGAAGCGATCAGACGATGGCTCGGATCTGATGATGGGTGTTCAGATTGCGAAAGATTGTTCTCCGCCAACATCAGTAAGCGGTCAACGGCTTTTTGCATGTGGCGTAAATTAGGCACAGCACCTTGTGATACATCCGAAAGCGTGTTTGCTTCTAGCGTGTTGCGAAGTTGCTGGCTGGCCCGTCGGCCTTCAGTCAGCGAGGTTTCATCACCTTGTTGCTGCAACAACCATAGCCGGCTGCGTAAAACATCAATCGAGGTTTGCACGTTCATAATGCTATTCAACTGGCCCCTGGCTTCATTCTGGGCGCGGCTTTGATAAACCTGCAGCACCAAAATCGTGGCAGAAAGCACAAGGCTGGAGATAACCAGAACAGAGAGAAGTCGATTTAATGTCATTCAGAAGCCCTTACGGTGACGACTGGAGCAACGACGCTGAAGGAAGCAGCGGCGAATGAACAAACAACCCCCGGTAATCGGGCATCACATCCTTTGACACTTTGCCGGACGCAATGGCCCAGTTAGCCTGCATACTCAGGCTCAGGTACATTGCATCACTGAGAGAGAGCCTGAATGTATAATCAGGCCAGAGCGCCGTGAGTTGCTCATTAGGCAAGTTGAGGAAGCCAGCCACAATCTCTCGGGCCCGTTCGGGTTCACGGTGTATAAACTGATTAGCCAAATCTAGGGCATCAACAAGGTTATCTATCGTTTTGCTGGGGATTGTTATGTTCCCCTGATCATCGTTACGGTGAACCAGCAAAAAATGCAGGTTGTTGATTCCTTGAGTATCGAAGTGAAACACTCGTCCAGGATAATCACGGGATAAGGTATAACCGTAAGGCTCCCAAACTGAAATATAGTCAACCTTCTGGTTGAACAAGGCATTACCCAATTGTTGGGGCTGATACGCCACCTTCTCAACATATTGAGTATCGAGTCCCTCCATTTTCAAGTACGCATCCACAAAAAACTCACTCGCGCTGCTTTCTACAACACCAACCCGGCTGTTTTCAACGGCGGAAAGGGGGAGGGATTGTCGCTGTGCCAACGACATGATTTTGATGTCATTATCCGATTCAGCAAAACTTGCAAGCACCCCGAAGTCCTCTCTTTCAAACCGAGAAAACATCGCGACTGAATCTGATGTTGTCGCCAAATCGGCATCTCCCCGTAGCAGCATATTCATGCAGTTCACCCCACCATGGGCCAGGATAAGTTTAATGTTCAACCCTTGACCGACAAAGTAACCTTTTTCCTGGGCGATAATGAGAGGAGCAGATAATGGTGTGTTAGATGTCGCGATACGCAACGCTGGAGACGGGGCAGCCATTTTTCCTGTCTCCAATGAAACAATACCCACAACCAGCAGTGCAATAGCAATAAAAGCAACTGTTAATTTCATCAACAATTTGTCCATCTTTTTAGACAAGTATAGATTGCTTTCAAAAACTGGCAGGCTCAATACTGCGTCACATTTACAGAGTGGCCTTCACAGAGGGGGACGCAATACAATGCAGGGACTCGCTCAGGCCATCCGTTTTCATAGGAACGTCGTAAAGGTCTGGTGACATCGTTTTGGAAAAGAAAGTGACGTTGAGACCGTGATAAGAGGGGCGGTATCTTCGCTCATGACATAGCACGCTCATGACATAAAAAAGAAGAAAAGCGCATTTCAGCGTCTTGCCTGTGCAGATTACAACGATGATTTTTCTTGCCTCCGGCCTGACTTTGCCGGTTTTGTGTTTTCACCTTGAAGGTATGGGGGAAAATCTGCCAGCGAATTCAACACCACGCCAAGTGTAGAACAGCGGATATCTACCCCATAGATATAGCCATAGCTGACAGAAACGACTGGGCAACCTGCAGCCCTCGCAGAAATTGACGAGTATCACGGCTCTCATGTTCTCCCTCTTACAGCGACAATAAAGCCTGCAAAGCAGGCCAAAGTAAAAGACTCACAATGGCAGTAGAACACTGTCGGTATTACTCATCAAACAACCTGAATCCTGCATCTTCAGGTTGTTTTGGGTATATTCAGCGTCCGGATCACGGATGCATGACCATCGATAGGAAAAGGGTCGACACACTTGTCAGTATCAGCGTAAATATCGCCAACCTCTTTCCAATACGTACCACAAAGAGAAACCATGTAATAGCGATCGTTTTTAATGTCAGCAATCAGTCCGCGGCTGAAATTTATCAGTTCGCAGTGAACATCGTGAATAAATTCGCTTCGCAGTGCTTGTCTGCCGGTTATCTCAGTAATGTCACGCCTCGTGAGCCAAATGTTCGAATGTGTGTCAAAGCGATCCATTAACCAGGCCGCAAACTCTTTGGCACTTTTCATAACGTCCTCCTTTCCAACAGGATTGAAGCCCAAAGCCTATGGCATAACTAAAGGATAATTTGCTCCCCATCATGACATGTACCATTCATGCAACATCACCTATAAAGATTCACGACAACTACATAAGATATTGATTTATCTGTTGAGTCTCTCCCTCACATCCCCGAAGGCTCATCGGCATCCTGACCCTTTGGCTATTTTTCATCTACAGTTTATTACTCGGCTTCCAGCCCCCAAGGCAAGTTGGAAACCACACCGCTTTCCTGCCCTACCATCGGCACTGCATTGGCCCCTTTCCAGTCCAGCAACATGATAGCAAGCACATTACGGTGTTCACCTTTTGCCAGATCGGTGCTGCCAGAGACCGACGGCACCATGCCTTTTTCACGATCAATCACTTGCTGGATGATTGTCTGGCTTCTCGCTACCACAGGATCATCATCCAATCCGGCTAACAGAAAAGTAATGCCAATTTCCGCTATCACATCTTCTTTGGAACGTGCCGCAATAGTCTCGAAGTTGTCGCGGAAATAATCATAAATCCACTGGAAGTCTGTCTCTTTGACGGGCTTTCTGTAGTATTCCGAGGCTGCCAGAATGATATGCGTCATTCCATACAGTTTATTGTTGTACTGCTGGGTAGACAGCAATGCATCTTTGCTGTCCGGATACGTGGCTTTGAACGCCTTTTCGAATGCAGCTGTATGATCTTTCTCGCCCAGTTGTTTGAGCCAGTAAACCTGATTGGCCAGCTGCGCCGCCCACGCACGGATCATTTGGGGATCCGTAACATAAGATTCAAAATCATACCAACTGAGGATTTCACGGAGCTTTTCATCTTTGACGTGCTCCACGCCATACTCGTTTGCCCGCGCCATGCTGCTGATAAGCCCGGCCCCCAGCACCAGATATTCTTCCCGTCCGAGGGCAGCTGCATGACGAAGCGCATCTCGTTCTGAATCGCCGGAACCATAAAACCTGAGCTGCGCTTTTCCCATCTCAAGCACATCCTCTGGCGTTTCAATCTTTTCTGCATATTCATTCAACCGACTGGCTACGCGGGCCAGGTCAGTCCAAACAGCGGCTTTGTATTTTTCATCCTGCGTTTGGCGATACATACGAAGGCCATAGTGTCCCAGCTGGTAAGCAGAAAGTTCGGCAAGATTGCTGTCATAGGTGTGTTTGATCATCGCAGCATCTTGCTTTTCCGTCACAGGTATTGCATATGCCCCCAGTAACAAGGCGACACTTAGCATACCAACCACAATGTTAACAATTTGTTTTTTCAATTTATTTTCTCTTTTCTTTTACCTTGCCATGTGCATCCTTCTTGGCCGGAAAACACAGGTTAATACGTCTGTGATACTTATCCCTATATATGGGGATACACTAATGTCCTTACGTCATTAAACAACCAAGGCACTGCAAAGTTTCCTGACATGACGGGGCTGTTGATGTGACCAATACGGCAGATCTCATAAGCCTCGGTATAACAATTCCAACACATTGATCCAGGTCAATTTACTTTAAGACTCCTTTCTCAGTCCGTTTCTATACTGGTTGCATATCAAACTGTTCAAGGGATGCCACCATGACCATAAAAAGGAATGAGGCTGGGTTTTTAGCCCGCGTTTACTCTGTCACCTACCAATTAAAAGCGATCGTCGTACTGGTTGCACTGACACTTTGTTTTATCGGCTATAAGGGCATATCCGGTATGAATTCAGCCGCAGACTCGCTGAATGATCTTTATTCTCAGGGCATGCAACACGCCATTCGTGCTGGCAATATTCTGGATAAATTAGGCGATGCGCGTAGCCATTTACTGCTTGCCATGCAGCACGATCCTGCCACGAAGTTTGCAACTCTCCACAATCACCCCATTGACTTTCACTATGCACAAGTCAATGAGTCATTGGATCGTCTGCACTACATTGTTGATAAAGAAATCCTATCTTCCGAACTGAGCGATGTGGAACGCCGGGCAGTAGGCCGAATGGTCGAGGTATTGGACAATATTACAAACAAAGGCTTTACTCCCACAGTCAATGCGCTGAAAGCCGGTCAGTTTGAGGCCGCCAACCTTATTTTGCTCAATACGATTAACCCACTTTTTAGCGATATATCCACCGAAGCAGAAGCATTCCTCAAGTTGCAAATCCAAGATGGGCGGGAAAATCACCAAGCAGCGCTGTCCACTGTCAACCACTTTCTCTGGGTTGTCAGCAGCACTATCGTCTTGTCTCTCATCGCGCTTGGCGCGCTGTTCTCTAAAATCATCCTCCGCATGAACAAAGCGATCTCAGAGCTGGAATCAACTTCTGAATCAATCACCCGGGGAGACCTGACCCGTCGGGTTGATCTCGATGGTAAGGATGAATTCGCCCGTATTGCCGAATATGTGAACCGATTGGTACACAACTTCCAGGCGGTAGTGAAGGCTACCCTGGATTCCACAGGGCAAATTGCCAACTCTGCGTCAGAAAGTGCCGTTGTCACCAACCAGACGCAAAAAAACGTGCTGGACCAACAGGCGCAAACCCAGATGATTGCCGCAGCCATTCACCAGTTCACTGCTACCGTGCATGAAGTAGCCAATAACACCGCTTCTGCGGCCACTGCATCACAACAAGCGGATGCTGCTGCATCAGAAGGGCAACAGGTTGTGCTCAAGAGCATCGAAATGATTGAGCACTTGTCACAGGATCTCGACATCACCGTGAACTCGATGCAGGCACTGCAAAAACACACCGACGCCATCGGCAGTGTGGTAGACACTATTCAGGACATCTCAGAGCAAACTAACCTGCTAGCACTAAACGCGGCGATTGAAGCGGCGCGTGCTGGCGACCAAGGCCGCGGTTTTGCCGTCGTGGCTGACGAGGTACGCTCACTGGCACAACGTACCCAATCCTCTACCATCGAAATACAACGTACAATCCAGCAGCTTCAGGATGGCAGCCGGGATGCAATGTCACGGATGGAGAAAGGAAATGAACAAGCGCAGGAAACAGTGAAAATGGCCCAGGAAGCAGGCGAAGCGCTGACCCGAATATTACAGAGCGTGGATGAAATCAGCGCCATGAATACCCAAATTGCAACAGCAGCTGAACAACAAAGTTCCGTCACGGAAGAGATCAATAAGAACATTACAGTCATTAGCAGTATCTCAGATCAAACGGCGACAGGTGCAGAACAGAGCCGGCTCGCGGCAACCTCATTGCAGACATTGTCCGACGATATGAAATCGCAAATCCAAAAATACACGGTATGAGCGATTAAGACAGGAAAAAGAAACCACCCGCGCTGAACCTGTATTCGTAGGGAGAAAGTGTTCAGGCGGGTGCTCGCCAAATTTCGACGAAACCTCCTTTGCGCAACTGGGCAATATCGCCATGGCAAAGGAGTTATCAGCAAACAAAAGGCAGTGGATAGCTGATAGTTAAAAACACCCAACGCATAGTGCTATTGAGATGCGCATTATTTATGACACAAAAAAAGTGTGATCGACAAGATCTCGTTTTTTTGTGCGGCACACTTCTAACTCGCCCTCGCCTTTTTCCAGCGTTCTGCGACCTGCTCCCCTGAATAGGTGCCTGAGCCTACATCACGCGGTCACCAAAAACCGAAATAATGATGACAAAATCAATTAATCGCAATCAAGCGCTCACTACTAAATGAGTCAGTACTTATAATTGAGCCCTAACGCTGCTCAAGACTGAAAAATTGAACGATGACAAAAAAGATAATTCTTGATACCGACCCAGGGATTGATGATGCAATGGCTATCCTGTTTGCCGAGGCCAGCCCAGAGATTGATTTAGTTGGCCTGACAACGGTTTACGGGAACGCCGACATCGACACCAGCACCCGCAATGCCCTGTACCTAAAACAACGTTTTGGCTTTCAGTGCGATGTCGCCAAAGGGGCCGACAAACCACTGAAACGGCCACCGGTAGACGCCAGCTCTGCTGTACATGGCGAGAATGGCTTTGGTGATGTTGTCATTGATGCACCGACCATTACCACCGATCCCCGTCCCGC
This sequence comes from Grimontia sp. THUN1695, assembly GCF_059704325.2. NCBI lineage: Bacteria > Pseudomonadati > Pseudomonadota > Gammaproteobacteria > Vibrionales > Vibrionaceae > Grimontia > Grimontia sp. THUN1695. Next base: position 592,697 of record NZ_AP046576.1, read on the forward strand.
TTATCAATACATCATAGACACCATAAAAGCATCGCCAGGTGACATCACCCTGGTTGCTGTTGGCCCCCTCACCAACCTGGCACTGGCACTGGAACACGCACCGGAAATTACCGGGCTGGTGAAAGAAGTGGTGATCATGGGTGGGGCGTTTGGTACTCATGGCCACATCGGAAACGTGACCCCGTATGCCGAAGCCAATATTCATGATGACCCACACGCAGCCGATATTGTATTGACTGCTCATTGGCCCGTAACAGTGATCGGTCTGGATGTGACCGAAGAGTGCCTTTTCTCTCTCGATTACATCGATACATTGCGCGATACCTGTGGTGATGTCGGTGAGTTTATCTGGAATATCAGCCGCTTTTATCTTGATTTTTATAAGCAGCGCTTAAATATAAGTGGCTGTTATGTACACGATCCTTCCGCCATTGCTTATGTGATCAATCCCAGTTTATTTGAACTGCGCAAAGGTCCGATCCGCGTTGTGTGCGAAGGGCCAGCTGAAGGGCTGACCTTGCAAAAGTACCAGGATACGAAACACAAAACCGATGACTGGGCGGACTATCCGCCACAGAATGTAGCGGTGAAAGTGAATGATCAAGCGCTGTTAGATATGTATCTCGACGCCATCTCTCGCTACACCGACTGACCTGTCTGGCTGCGGCTGCATTTCCGCTCGCAATAATGCAGCCATGTTGAAAGTACCTTTAAGGAAAGTACCGCGGCACGCCCATGCCGCGGTCATTAACAGTCAGTATCCGCTTGGATTCTCCCGCTGCCAACGCCATGTATCTGCGGCCATTTCGGCCACGGTACGTGTCGCTTTCCAGCCAAGCTCTTTTTCTGCTTTTTCTGTGCTCGCCCAACATTCAGCAATATCACCCGGCCTGCGTGGACAGATTTGATACGGAATCTCTTTCCCGCATGCTTCACCAAATGCTTTCACCATTTCCAGCACACTTGAGCCTTTGCCAGTGCCGAGGTTGAAAACATGCAATCCCTGTTTATCGCCAACGGCTTTCAACGCGGCAATGTGGCCATCAGCCAAATCCATCACATGAATATAATCACGCACGCCCGTGCCATCCGGTGTAGGGTAATCGTTACCAAACACAGAAAGCTGTTCGCGTCGTCCCACAGCGACTTGCGCAATAAATGGCATCAGGTTGTTTGGGATACCTTTAGGGTCTTCCCCCATGGTACCTGATGGGTGCGCCCCAACCGGATTGAAATAACGAAGCAGTGTAATACTCCATTCAGGCGATGCGGTGACCAGATCAGCCAGGCAACGCTCAACCATATATTTGCTGGTGCCATAAGGATTGGTTGTTCCCCCGACCGGGCTTTGCTCGGTGATGGGTACCGTATCCGGATCGCCATAAACCGTTGCGGAAGAACTGAATACCAAAGTAGACACCTTCGCGCGCTGCATGGCACGCACAAGCACAAGAGTGCCATTCACATTGTTGTCGTAGTATTCGATTGGCTTTTCGACTGACTCCCCTACCGCTTTCAAACCCGCAAAATGGATCACAGCGTCGATCGGTTCTTGTTCGAACACACGATCCAGGAACATTTCGTCTCTCACGTCGCCTTGGTAAAAAACGGGCTTCACGCCCGTCAGCGAATAAATGCGATTCAGCACTTCTTCGCTGGCATTGCAGAGGTTGTCAACAATAACCGGCGTCATACCTGCTTCAATCATCTGCACACAGGTGTGACTGCCGATATAGCCCATTCCGCCGGTGACCAGCACTTTCATTAGATGTCCCTCATACCATTTTCTCAATGTGTTAGTACAAGGATTTTGCCTGAAATTGGCCTTAAATATCGACTTATTTGTGTGATCGCCGCACATCCCTTTGAGGAGGCATACTTTCCCAATCGCTATCACACTAAAAAGACATGACGAAAGTAGGTTGATATGTTGAAAACGTGGATGACCGCACTGCTGGTATTGCCTTAATAAATTAAGCAAAATGAACGATCAAATAACACTCTGCCCAAAGGCACTCAGCACAAGAGACACCGCCCGTTCAGCGGAGATATTGCCTTTGTCCAAAAAGGGATTGAGTTCGACCAAATCCATCGATGTCATCAGTTTGGTTTCGGCACATTTTTCCAGTAACAGGTGCGCTTCACGATACGTCACACCACCGGGTACCAATGTCCCAGAGCCCGGCATAACATCAGGATCACATCCATCCACATCAAAGCTGACATGAAAGCCCACTGTGTTTTTGGTCACAATGTCGATCACTTCATCCGCCACCTTGCTCATACCCAGCTCATCAATGTCACGCATGCTATAGACTTTCACGCCCGATTGTTTAATCAGCGCTTTCTCTTTTTCATCGATGTCCCTGACCCCCACCAGCGCTACGTTTTCAGGTCGAATTTTTGGGGTTGCACTCAGAATACTGGTGAAATCTTGGTCGCCGTATCCCAGCAAGTGAGAAAGTGGCATGCCATGGATATTGCCTGAAGGAGAAATTCCGGGAATGTTCATATCTGCATGGGCATCAAACCAAACCAGTCCCAGTTGTTGGTTTTGTTGCTGATAATAATCGGCAATACCTGAAACAGAGCCAATCGCAAGGGAGTGATCCCCGCCCACGACCATAGGGATATGGCCTTGTTGAAGCGCATCCCTTGTCGCCACCGCCAACTCGCGACAAACCTGAAGGATTTCGCGTCGAAAGCGCATGTTTCCTTCGGTTTCTGTCGATCTGGACGCTCTGGAAGGCACCGCCACATCCACCTCATCTGCGATTCGGTAACCTAATTTTTTCAGTTTCTCTCCCAGTCTTGCAATACGGACAGCAGAAACGCCCCCATCTGTTCCTCTGCGTGATGCACCCAAATCAACGGGCACCCCGATGATCTTGATTGATGTAGATTGTCCATTTTCTTTCATAAAAGAGATCCTCGAAGCGATCGCATTAGTATGAGGAGCTTTTTCATCACTCCTTCGTAGCATTTTTGATTCCCGGCACTGAAGGCTTTCTGGCATTCTAAACCCCACCAACACAGAAACATTTATTTAACACAATCCTGTCCTGAATATAAACATGTGGATAGAAAGAAAGCGAAAAAGTCAGAAATTAGAAAGAGTTTGCAGGGGAAAAAATGCCTCTATTCGTCCGGATTCTTATCCTCGGTACTGTTAACCACCGGAAAATAGCGACACACTATTCCAAGTGGAGGGTTTGAAAGAGTCTAGGCTTTCCGGCAGTCCCGTCTTTGCACCATATTGATTGCGGCCCGAATTTTGATATGCATGCAAAATACCATCACTCACCGCCAACCAAGGACAGAATCCATGAAAAAGACTGCAATATTACTTTCTACATTTGCCACGGCCCCGGCTGTTCAGGCGGCGGGAGAAACCTATATTCTGAACGGCAATATTTACACCAAACAAAACTCTTGGATTGCAGAAGCGGGCGCGGCGATAACCAATGATTTATACAAAGAGCAAAAACACTCAGTTGTGCCATTTATTAATTTTGGTTATCACGGTGAAGATATTAATATTGATTTCAGCGGCATAAACTACCGTTTCTACAAGACAACCAATGAAACCATCAATCTCGGCGCATACCTAACAAGTGCAGGCATCAGCTATGATCATAGCACTTCAGACTTTCTAAAAGGGATGGATGACAGGCACTTGAGTGTGGATCTGGGCCTTAACGCAGATTTTCATTTGAATGACGGCGTGGTATCGACCTATTTCCAACATGATATCTCCGGCACCTACCAAGGCTATCTGGCTGGCGTGGAATATTTTCATATGTTGTCTGTTGGCATTGCTGATCTGGTTCCCTACGCGGGCGTGACATTCCAGAGTAAAGACTTTATCGATTACTATTTTGGCGTTCAACCCTATGAGGCCCGGGTTAATCGACCAAAATATAGCGGCAGCAGCAGCATCTCATATGATCTTGGTTACAAGCTTATCTACCCTATCAATCAAAGATGGAACCTAACTCAATCAGCCCAGTACACACGGATAGGTGATGAGTCGGCAGATTCTCCCATTGTGGACAGTGCCAACCAATGGCTGGTGGGTGCAGCGGTTTCTTACCACTTCTGATCACAACCGTCTCATTCTGATCGTAACAGCCTGACATCAAGATCAGACGTTATGCTTTTCCTTTTACCCTCTCAACAACTGCTTCAGCCAGGATCTGCGCCGCATCAAAAACCGGAAGCGTCGATGTCAGTTTATCTGAAATGACCGAAAGCTCTGTGCAGGCAATCAACAAACACCCTGCCCCTTGCTCCTTGAGATTGACCGCAGCATCATTGAAATCAGCAATCATTTCATCCGTTTGCGTCTTCGCTTTTACCGCTTTAATCAGCGCCATTACCTTTTGCTGAAAGATGTATTCAGGAAACACCGGTGTTATCCCAAAGCCTTCCATTGCCGGGGAATAAAGCTGTGTCATCTGCACTGCCGTTGATGCCAACAGTCCCACTTTTTTAACGTCAGGGTGACGCTGATAAATGGTATCGGCAGCCAGCTCCAGAAGGTTCAGGACAGGCACCGCCACCGCCTTTTCCACATCCGGATAAAACTTATGGGCGGTATTGCATGGTATCACCAGAAAATCTGCCCCGCCCTTTGCCAATCCCTGTGCCATTTTCGCCATGTACGGGCCGGGACTTTCGCCCGTTCCTTCAATCAGGGCTTTGATGCGCGAAGGCACTTTAGGATCGTTGTCCACCAGCATACGGATATGGTCAACATCATCGTTTGCTGGGGTGGCAGCAATGACCCGCTGCATCAAATCCACCGTTGCTTCCGGCCCCATCCCACCGAGAATGCCGACCGTCAATTCCTTCTGACTCATTCGCTAATACCCTATTAAGTTTGGTAACCAAAGCACAGTTTGTGGGAAGTAACTCATCAGGAACACCACCAGTATTTCCACCAGCACAAACGGCAGGGCTTTCACGGAAATTTCCTCTATCGTGACCTTGGCGATACTCGAACTGATAAACATGTTTTCACCCAACGGCGGCGTTGAGAATCCAATTTCGCAGCAACATACCAGCACCACACCAAAATGGATTGGATCAACACCAAACTGCACCATCACCGGCAACAGCACAGGCGTGACAATCATGATGGTAGCCAGTGTTTCCATAAACATGCCAATCAGGATCAGAAACAGGATCACCACCAGCCAAATCAGGGCGAGATTGTCTGTCATCGCCAACATGGCATTGGCAATCATGATCGGAGTGTCGTTTTCCACCAGAATACGGCCAAAGGCAGTCGCGGCGAACATAATGATAAGGACACGTCCGGTCAGCCAGGTGGTGGAACTGAGTGACTCCTTAAGCCCATCCAGCGTCAGTTCTTTATAGATAAACTTACCCACCAGCAGAGTGTAAAAGACGGACACCACTGCGGCTTCTGTCGGGGTAAACAGGCCTGAATAAATCCCGCCAAGGATCACGATAGGTGCCAGAATCGCCCAGATGCCATCAATGCACGCCGCTTTCAGCTCGCCGGGTTCATGGCTTTCAACACCGACATAGCCGTTTTTCTTGCTGATGATATAGTTCACCACCATCAGGCCGCCCGCCAGCATAATGCCGGGGATCACGCCTGCGATAAACAGTGAACCGATTGACTCACTGGCCGTAACGCCATAGATCACCATCGGAATACTGGGCGGTATCACCACGCCCAGACCGCCCGAGGACGCTGTCAGTGCGGCGGCATAGCCTTTGTTGTAGCCTTTGTCAGCAAGCGCAGGGATCATCAACATACCAACAGCAGCTGTGGTTGCGGGCCCCGAGCCAGAAATCGCACCAAAGAACATACTGGCGAGAATGGCCGAAAAACCCAGTCCCCCAGCCATAGGGCCCGCCATCAGTTCGGCAATATGCACCAAACGGCGGGAAATGCCAGACGCCTGCATCAACGCGCCGGAAAGAATAAACGCGGGCAGCGCCATAATGGGAAAAGAATCGACAGCATTCCATGCGGTTTGCACCAGCGATACGTAATCGTCGCCAGAAAGCAGGTACACCAGCATGGCAGAGCCACCAAGGGCGATCACGATGGGTGCGCCAATCAGCAAAAGACCGAAAAAAGAACTGAACAATACGAGGGATGCCGCCATGGCAAACTCCTTTTCGTTTCAAGCGACACTCCGTGTCACTTAGACCTTGGTTTCTTCTATCTCAATGTCATCAACATCTTTAAATTTCACACCCTTAACCAGTTTGAGGTAATTCACCTGCAGGATACGGATAGAAGTGAGCGTGAAAGAAATAGGAAAAATGAAGTAGAGAATAGCCATCGACCAATCCAGTGCCGGAGAAAGGAATGGAAACTCCATCAGGCTTTCGATGACGTCAATACTTTTGATTGTCATCAGGGTGTTGAAAGCAACCCAAAGCATATCGGCAACAAATTCGATGCCGTAACGCATTTTCTCCGGCAACAGTTTGAGGTGAAACGTTACCCTGTTATGTGCCGACAGCCTTGCTGCATACGATGCGCCAAGAAACACAAACCAGACAAACGCAAAACGGGATAACTCTTCACTCCAGGGAATACCGTAATTAAACACGACACGCAGAATAACCTGAATAAACAACAGGGTAACAAACAGGCAGAGCAATGCCTGACAGGCATAACTTTCAAATTCATCAAGCGTTAACAGGATTTTTCGCATACTGAGATCCTTCACTGTAAACATCTGCGCGCCATCCGGTGCGCAAGAAGGGCTGGCACCCGAAGGCACCAGCACTCAGCATTACTGCATTTTGTTCAACACGTTATCGAAGGCTTCTTTGCCGCCAATATCGTCATAGAACGCTGGCCAGACTTTCTCTTTCGCCAGTTTGATCCATTTGTCTTCATCTTCCAGCGTGAACACCTCTACACCATTGGCAATCATGTTCTGCTTGGCGTTTTCCGCTTCCGTCATCTGGAACACCAGCGCATATTGCTGCGCTTCCAGACCCGCACGGCGCAAGATCTCCTGCTGCTCTTCATTCAGTTTGCTCATGGTGCGGTTACCAATCAGTAAAGGCTGCAGAGAATACTGGTGATGGACTTCTGTCAGATAAGGCTGTACTTCGTAGAACTTCATCGTGTTGTTCACGATGTAAGGGTTATCCTGACCATCAACCACTTTTTGTTGCAGTGCAGTAAAGGTTTCTGTCCACGCCATCGCGATAGGGTTGGCACCAAAGGTTTCCCATGACTTTAGCATGATGGAGTTTTGCGGCACGCGGATTTTAAGACCTTTCACATCGGCGAGGTTTTTCACCGGACGTTTGGAGTTAGTGAGATGGCGGAAGTTAGAGTAAGTCCACCCCAGAATGTTCATGCCCGCTTCGTCTTTCGCCAGAGTATTCCAGTAATCACCCAGTTCGCCGGTAGTGATTTTCACGGCATCAGACGAATTGGTGATGAGGTAAGGCATGGTCAGCGCGCCCAGTTTTTTCGAAAATGGCGTGACGTTACCGATACCGACCAGCGCCATGTCCAGCGAGCCGAGACGGGCGTTTTGCACCATTTCGGTTTCGCTGCCCAGTGCGCCGCCCGGATACAGTTTCACTTTAATGTCGCCTTCTGAGTAATACTCAACCAGTTCTTTAAAGCGCGTTGCGTAAGCCCCCTGATCGGAATCAATCGGATCACCCATACCGACTTTCATGGTTTTCGCTCCTGCCAGCACAGGCAGTGCTAAACAGGAAATCGCCAGATACTTTGCCACTTGGTTGAACGTCATATCCTTCTACCTCTTTGTTGAATTACATCCGTGAATTTCAGCGCCTAGGCGCTCTTTAGGGGATAGCCGAGCCCTTCCAGTACCTCAGTGATCACCGAAGCAATCAGGGCACCGTCAGACTCCTCAAACGTCAGTGGGATGCGCATGTCCAATAGCGCGCCCAGCACACGTTCGGTTTGGGGAAGTTCACCGGGCGAATCGAGATACGCCCAATGATCATACTTACTGCTGTAACCGGAAGGTGATACATCACCGAGCCACTTCATGGTCACGCCGCGTTGTTCACATTCCCGGATAAGCGTTGGAAAATCGGCTTTCGCTAATTGCGGCAACGCAAACTGGATAGAACTGCCGACAAACTGTTCTGCATCGGGACGAACCGTTAAACGTATGCCGAGGACCTCTGTCAGCGCAGATTCAAACGCGCGATAGAGTGCGTTCCAGCGTTCACATTGTTGGTCCAGTGACGAGAGTTGCGGGCGGAGAATCGCCGCGCGCAGGTTGTCCATTCTCCCACTGTAGTTGGGCGTTGCCGTTGCGATTTCTTTAAAGGTGTCCAGCGGCGGCAGGGTTGGGTGGCGATCAAACAGCATGTAGGAGCCTGAGTAGATGATCGCCTTTGCCATCACTTCGTCATCACTGGTCACCAGAAAGCCACCTTCGCCCGAGTTGATATGCTTGTAGGTCTGGGTGCTGAAACAGGAAACCCGCCCGAACGTACCGCTCTTCTTGCCGTTCCAGCTGGCCCCCATGGTGTGGGCACAATCTTCAATCACCACGATGCCTCTGTCGTTGCACAGTGCCATCAGGGCATCCATATCAACAAGATGGCCACGCATGTGGGAAAGGAGCAGAAAGCGCGCACCTGACATGGCCGCTTTATCTGCAAGGTCAGCCAAATCAATGGTCAGATCGTCCGTGGTTTCAACCAGAACCGGCTTCCCTCCCGCGTTATTAATCGCTCCCGGCACCGGTGCAAGGGTAAAGGCGTTACAAAGCACTGCATCACCCGGTTTCACGCCCGCACAAAGCAGCGCAATGTAGAGCGCATAACCGCCAGAAGCACAACTCAGGCAATACTTCATGCCAAGGTACTGGGCGAACTGCACATCCAGCAAATCCGCCTCACTCGGCTCACCATGCAAGGTGTTGTAACGGTGCAGACGGCCTGTCCGCATGACATCCACGGCGCTTTCGATAGCCTGTTCCGGTATCGGTAACTGCTGTGTAAATGGTTTGGTAAACCGCTTCATTCTGCTTTCCTTCACAATCCGTGTGAGTGTCTGACCATCAGTCATACCGCTTCTGGTGATAAACCTCGAAATCCCATTCGGTGTCAGGGAAGTACTTGGTCAGTCGCCAGTCACAGGCACGGGCATGCCCTTCCATTCCTTCAGTACGGGATATACGGGATCCTGCGGTGCTGAATGTCAGGCTGGCGTCGCGATCCAGTTCCTGAGTGGTCAGAATTTTGAGGAATTTCTGCATATTCAGGCCACCGCTGTATCTCGCCGCTTTTTTGGTTGGCAGGATATGATTAGTGCCGGAGCACTTGTCACCGTGTGTGACTGTGCTGCCTTCACCAAGAAACAGCGAACCATAGTTGCGAAGGCGTCCTTTCCACCATGCAAGGTCTTCAGCCTGAACCTGAACATGTTCACAGGCCCATTCATCGCTGACCTGCGCGGCTTCTTCGCGATCTTCACAGACGATAACCACACCATAATCACGCCATGCCGCTTCACACACATCAGCGTTTGGCATATCGGCAATCACACTTGGCATCAGTTCGATGACTTTTTCACCGAGTGCCTTGCTGGTTGTGAATAACCAGACCGGCGAATTTGGCCCATGTTCCGCCTGAGATACCAAATCAACCGCGATGGTCATCGGATCGGCCGTGTCATCGGCAATCACCGCAGACTCTGTCGGGCCCGCAAACACATCAATGCCGACTTCACCAAACAGCAAACGCTTGGCTTCCGCAACGTACGCATTGCCCGGCCCCACAAGAATGTCGGCCTGTTTTCCGGTAAAAAGCCCGAAGGCCATTGTCGCAATGGCATGGACACCGCCCATTTCAAGAATGATGTCTGCGCCAGCCAGATCCATGGCATACACCACCGCCGGATTGATGCTGTCACCACGGGGTGGCGAACAGGCAATAACAGTAGGAACACCCGCTGCTTTTGCTGTGGCGACACTCATCAATGCCGACGCAGCATGCGCATAACGTCCACCCGGTACATAACAGCCGGCACAATCAACGGGAATCACACGCTGGCTGAGCTTCACGCCAGCTTCGGTTTCGATTTCAAACTCCGTCAGGCTGGCACGCTGCGCTTCGGCAAAACGGCGTACCTGACGGTGGGCGAAATCAATGTCGTCTTTTACCTGTTGGGGCACGGAAGCAATTAACGCGGCTTTCTTTTCCTCTGACAAAATGAAGTCACCCTGCCAGTTATCGAACTGCTTGGCGTATTCTTCTACCGCGGCTGTACCATCGCGGCGGATGTGGGCAAGGATCTCTTTCACCACCTGTTGAATACGTTCATCTTCGGTTTGCACATCGGCTTCACGCGCAGCACGCTTGAGGTATTCCATCTCGTTATCTCCCTTCAATCCCTTGATAGGCGTTCAGCGGGTATTAGCAGTAGCTTTCGAAATCAAATGCATCACGATAACCGGGCAATGCCTGAGCACCACCGGTGTGCAGGAATACGATGTTGTCGCAGTCGTTGAATTCCCCCTTGCGGATCAGGTCAATAAGGCCCGCCGCGCCCTTACCGGAATAGACCGGATCAAGCAGGATTCCTTCGTAACGGGCGAAAAGCTCAATCGCTTCAAGCGTGCTGTCAGCCGGAATACCGTAGCCTTCGCCGACGTAATCACAGTTAGCCCGCACATCTTCACGCTTGACCGCTCCCGGAATACCCAGCAGTTCACAGGTTTTTTCAGCCAGGTTAAACACGTTACCTTCCTGCTGTGGCTGCGGAACACGAACGCCCACACCCAGCAGGGGAATTTGACTGTTCGTTGCAATAAGCCCTGTCACCAGACCCGCCTGCGTACCCGCCGAACCGGTGGCGTGAACCAGATGATCGATTTTCAGGCCCATCTCGTTGGCCTGATTCACCAGCTCCAGCGCACAGTTCGCATAACCCAACGCACCAATGGCATTCGAGCCACCGCCCGGAATGATGTATGGCTTTTTGCCCTCAGCACGCAGAGTAGCCGCGACATCTTCCATGGCGGCATTCATGTCTGTACCACCCGGATATTTGCTGAGTGATGCACCAAACAACTGATCCAACATCACGTTGCCGTTGTGCACGTAGTCTGGGTCGTCAGAGCCGGTACGGTCTTCCAGAAGGATGTAACACGCCAGCCCGCACTTCGCAGCAATCGCTGCGGTCTGGCGGCCATGGTTAGTCTGGGTCGCACCCTGAGTGATGATGGTATCAGCGCCTTGCTGAAGGGCATAAGCCATCAGAAATTCAAGTTTACGGGTTTTATTACCGCCACCGGCTAGACCGGTGCAATCGTCCCGTTTGATCCAGATAGTCGGGCCACCCAGCGCTTCAGAAAGACGCGTAAGAGGCTCAAGAGGAGTTGGCAAGTGTGCGAAGCGTAATCTTGGAAAGCGTGATAGGTGCATGTCATCGTCCCTAATATTTCTGAAAAGTAAAAAGATTATTGCAAATTCAGACTGTGAGACATTTTTCGTGCGCGCCAATACTTATATTGTAGGGATACCGGTTACTTTTCGGCATACCGTTTTTGAAGGGACACTAAAAGGCTGTATTTATGGAATTAAAGTGGTTAAAAGATTTCATCGCACTCAGTGATTTCGGAAGTTTCTCCAAAGCAGCAGACGCACGCTTTGTGACGCAACCCGCATTTAGCCGGCGCATCCGCTCACTGGAAAACTGGCTTGGCGTGGCATTGGTGAACCGGGACAGTCTGCCCACCACCCTCACCAACGAAGGCAGAAGCTTTGTTGACGAAGCACAGCGTTTGTGTCATGAAATGGAAGATATACGCACCCGCCTGCAATCACAAAAGAGTGGACGGTCACTGGTTTTTCTGGCGCAACATTCCACTGCAGTTTCTTTTTTCCCGGCGTGGATAAATACCCTTGGACCGCTGGTTGGCGACACGCTGGTAAAACTTGTGCCCGGCAACGTGCATGCCTTGAACGAGTCCTTTCTGGCAGGCGCTGGGGATTTTATGCTGACCTTTGGCTCACAGACCATCGAGAGCCCGCAACTGAAACGAAACAGCCAGTGTATACAGGTAGGCACAGACACCCTGGTTCCGGTCTCAGCCCCGGATGACAAGGGATATCCCCTGCACCATTTCAAAGAAGGAAAACCTTGCCGGTTGTTGGCATACCCGGAAGAAACCTACCTTGGCAATCTGATCAAACAATCAGCGATCGCCAATATTCCCAGCCATTACCGTTTTGACATTGTCTGTGAAAATGAAATGGCAGAGGGATTGAAAGCTATGGCGAAACAGGGGTTTGGTGCCACATGGCTCCCGTCCAGTCTGATCAAACAGGAACTGGCAGAGCAAAAGCTGGTGATACTGAATGCACCCTTCCCTTCCCTCGATTTACGCATTCTGCCTTACCGCAACCGCCACAGTTCAAAACCTGAAACCGAGCAGTTCTGGGATTACCTGATGGAGTTATACGGGCAGGAGTAGGCGTTTATCAGGGCGAAACGAAACCGCCTGAAGGGTAGCACCCAAGCAAGGCTTTCCCTTGTAGACAACACGGGTATTTTGTGCCACTTTTCAAAAACGTTCCGGCCTGTTCTTACATCACTTGAGGAGACAGGTCTGGCTATCACAAAATGAGCGATCACGGATGTTTGTTTTATTAGATGGCGGTATGGGCAGGGAGCTTCAGCGCATTGGCGCCCCCTTTTCCCAACCCTTATGGAGTGCACAGGCACTGATTGAAGCGCCGGAATTTGTTTATCAGGCGCACCAGAACTTTATTGATGCGGGGTGCGATGTCATCACGGTAAACAGCTATGCCTGTGTGCCCTTCCACCTGGGTGAACAACGTTACACCGAGCAGGGCTTTACTCTGGCAGAACGTGCCGCACAAATTGCTCGCCGGGCTCGCCGACGACAGCGAGCAGGAAGTGAAAGTTGCAGGCTGTATTCCTCCCGCTTTAGGTTCTTACCGTCCAGATCTATTCAATGCCAGACAGGCAAAGCCTATCCTCCAGACCCTTGTTGAAGCACAGGTCGGGTATTGTGATTTCTGGCTGGCAGAAACCATCAGTTCTATCGAAGAATTCCAGACTATCCATGGCGTGCTGAAAACGACTAATCAGCCTGCGTACTATGCGTTTTCCCTGATGGATACCGAAGTCGACCAACCCCGACTCCGCTCCGGGGAGTCCGTCATTGATGCCATTCATGCCGTCTGTAAAGCTGGGGTTGATGGCGTGCTGTTTAACTGCTCGCAGCCGGAAGTCATGCTGGATGCCATTGGCGTATCAAAAGGCATTATTGATGATGAAGGCAAAGCCATTTCCCTTGGTGCATACGCCAACGGGTTTACGGTGATTCATCAGGATCATGAAGCCAATGATGCACTCACGACCATGCGGGATTTACCCGCTGACGAGTACGCGGCCTTTGTGCGGGCATGGCTGGATGCAGGCTCGAACATTGTCGGCGGTTGCTGCGCCATATTCCCTGAGCACATCGCGTATCTGGATGCGCTCCGCAAACATCCCAAAAACGACAGGTAATTGTATCCAAGCAGCCTGAAGATACAGGATTTCGCGTCACTTCTTCGCCGGTCTGCGTTTCGCCGCAGCGGGTGATCCTTTTCTTTTTTCCACCGGCGCTTTCCCTGCATCCATGTTCGCTTTGGGACTTCCTGGCGAGCGGGGTTTAGGCTTATCGTCCGATTTTGGCGGCGTTGGCGCTTCAATCAATTTCTCCAGCCGTTCGATTTCCGCCCGTTGTTTCTTCTCCCTCGCTATGGCTTCGTCCATTTTTTTATTGAACGCAGCGCGTTGCTCCAACTCGGCGATCCGGCTTTCCACACTGGCTTTTTTCTTTGCCGCTTCTGTTTTTGTTTTCAGCTGCGGATTTTTCACTGTGTCAGGTTGAGCTGCCTTTTCCATTTCGCTGATGAGCGAAAGGTGTTTTTTCAGGATGGTGCTTGCCTTTGCCATGGTTTCGCTCCTTGGTTATGCCTGTGAATTAAAGCCAGATTCAGGTACTGGGAATTCGGGGTGGTTAACGATTGAACCGCGCACCACATTGCCAATAAATGGCCCTTCCATGCCGTTAAAATCAAAAGATGGCAGAAAGAAGGTACCGGATTTCACGTGGTTGCCCATCACTGATGCCTGACTGCCGTTCAGGATCACTGTCGCGCCGTTGGCAATGATGTCGTCATTGCTACCGACATGTTCAATAAAGTTATTGTTGAAAAGAACCCGTTCAAAGCGCAGTCGGATATTGTCGTTAATCCGTCGGGAGAGGATTTCAACCAGAGTATCTGCACCCCGACCGAGAAATTTGTTGTCGGCAACCTGACAGGCATAACCGAGCAGCACAAACCGTCTGTCGCTAAACGGGAAAGAGAACTCCATCAATCCCTGCATCAGCAAAGCGCGGTCCTCTAACACCCGCTCGCGGGTCAGTAAATCAGAATATGAAACCAGATTGCTTTCCACACGGGCTTCCAACACAAATAATGTGCCAATCCCGACGGTGCGCTGCGGGTTTATTCCTTCATCCATACCTACGCCGGTATTCAAGACTTCGTTGGATTCGATGTGGCATTCGCCCAAATGGAACACACTCATGATGGAAGAGGCAAAAACTCCCGATCCAGAAACGCCAACATGGTTCAGGCGGTTGCCAACAATGCCGACCCGTGCAAGGCAAAGCAGGGTAACAATGCCGCCATGGGTGCAGTTGTAAATTTGGTTGTTGGTGATATCAACACGCAAGCATTGCATGCAGGCAATGGCCACCGCATCGTCACGAATTTGGTTGCTGCTGATTTGCACGTCTTCACACTCACTGGCAAACACCGCCAGCGTCACTCCCACCATATTGTTATTTTCTATGCTGACCAGAGTACATTCTGCTGCCGACACAGCCAGCTCTATTCCCCTGTCGCCAGAAATGTCATTGTTATCAATCCGAAGCCCAGCCACTTTTTCGGCGATCACTCCCCCGCTGCAACCGTTGATCCAGTTTTGGGCGGCGGTGATGCCACCGGTAAACATCTCTTCATCGCCACCAACCAGAATGGCAACCTGAGTTTCAATCTGCGCTTCTGTTTCTATCCGGTTACGTTCAATCAAGGTGCCTGTTCCACGCACCATCACACCTGTGCTCTCTTCTGCCAGCAACAGGATCTGGTTTTCGGACACGGTGCCAAAGGCACAATTGCATTCCACGGCAATTGCCTCAAGGTCACTGGGTGTGCGCCGTAATGTAATGCGGTTGCCTTTCACTTCACTGTGTGACGCCGTTGAAAACGCCGCGCCGGAAGGCTGGTTATTGATCACCACACCACGGGCAAATCCATCAATATCATTGTCGAGAACCCTCGCCCGGCCAGCCATTCTGGTCACTGCCACTCCCACCAGCCCCGGCAGCTGTTCCGCATTAAAATTCATCACATTATTGTTAATGGTCAGGTCTTCGCCACCATCGCCAATCCAGACGCCTATGGGTGAGCCTTCCAGCTTGCAATGGCTGACCCTAACCCGCTGGCAGTCAAACTGCCCTACCGCCGGATTATCAATCGATTGCACGCTGCCATCGAGCGCCTGCACCCGGCAATCTTCAACCCGGCTGTCCTCAACGGCCCTGAGAACAATAATCCCGGCAGGCTTTTCAATCGAACCCCGGTTCAGGATGGTAAGTGTTGACAGATGAATGCCAGTGAGGGGACTGCTATCGTCAGATCTCACCACGATGGCCGATTCGCCGGAAAGATTCCTGATTTGCGCACCGTGGCTTTCACCATGCAGGGTCACATTCGGATAGCGGATACGCAGTGGCCGGCGAATCGTATGCATACCCACTTTCAGGCACACACAGCCACCAAACTGGGGAGAAAGGCTGTCCAGCGCGGTTTGGATATCTTCACCGGGGCGGACAACCACGGTGCAGCATCCGGCAGTTCCGATGGGATCACGACAATCCTGAAATACAGGTTCAACAAACTCGCCCCCGGACACATCCACTATCGCCAGTCGGCTGTAATGATGATGAAAAGCGTGCGGCGGCGCGTCAGTCAGTGTTTCAACCGAACTGTTGGCGTAACGGGTAACAAAGCTCCAGTTATCGCTGACGTGGTATTCACCCGTGCCGTCTTTGAGGGAGATGGCGGCCTCTACACCGTCTTCCAGCGCAATGAATATCCCCTCTGGCGCCGGGATCAAACCGTCACTTCCGGGTGCATCCAGATTGACGATCTCATTGCCATCGGTATCAAGCACCACACCAGACTGGTCCCAACGGCGCAATATCGGGTGGAGAGACTGATTGGCTGCGGTAGATGCAGGCTCAAGGATGATTTCCCCCACATTCAAGGGAGCCGTCAATTCTATCTGGTTTTTCGCATCGTACACTTTCTGGATTTTCACCATGGTGCCGGGGTTGCCTTCCAGCACCCGCACATCATCAGTGATCTCAACCCAGTCACCATCGTTGAACCGCATGTAATCATCTTTGGCTACCTGATCCAAAGTCAGCATATTGTTCGCAGGTCGGGCAAGAATTCTGCCTGCAAATGCACCATTGACTCGCGACCACTTAAGCAGCGGTACGCCATCTTCGTTCACGTCATGTACCGCGACCATATAAGTGCGGTTTTGGCATGTTGCAAAAACAAGATATCGTCTGCCTTTCACTGGGAAGGCGCAAAAAAGCACGCTTGTTTTAAACCCGGCTTTTCATAGTGTTAATTCCGATGTAATCGTTCTTACTGACAGACCGATTTTTTTGACAAAAAATATGTAACCACACATTAATTGAACAGATTTCAATACACAAAAAACACAATCATAGACAGAAAGGCAGCCTCTCTGGTTTTAGATATTCATTGCCCTCTCACAAGGAAAAGCGCAGAATAGCGCTCCCTATCCCATTTTCGGCATATTTGCCGATTATCGCCCTTATAGGGCAATCACTTATCGAGAAATTAATTTATGGGTTTTACCGAGCTAGGCCTTTCTGCGCCAATCCTTCGTGCTATTCAGGAAAAAGGCTACGACACACCTTCCCCTATCCAGATGCAGGCGATTCCTGCCGTGTTGGAAGGCAAGGATGTCATGGCTGCCGCGCAGACAGGTACCGGTAAAACGGCAGGCTTTGTACTGCCGATTTTAGAACGCTTGAGTAACGGCGGCCGCACCCGCCCTAACCATGTGCGCGCACTCATCCTGACACCCACCCGTGAGCTGGCGGCACAAATTCATGAAAATGTGGTGGTGTATAGCCGTCACCTCCCCCTGCGCTCAAGCGTGGTTTTTGGTGGTGTCAAAATTAATCCGCAGATGATGGCGCTGAGAAAAGGAACTGACATTCTGGTCGCAACGCCGGGCCGCCTGCTGGATTTGTATCAGCAGAACGCAGTGAGGTTCTCACAACTGGACGTTCTGGTGTTGGACGAAGCCGATCGCATGCTGGACATGGGCTTTTTCCGAGACATTAAAAAGATTCTGGATTTGCTGCCGAAAAACCGTCAGAACCTGCTGTTCTCTGCCACGTTTTCGGATGAGATCCGAAATCTGGCGAAGGGTCTGGTTAACAATCCGGTAGAAATCTCCGTCACTCCGGCCAACTCAACGGCACGCACCGTTGAGCAATGCATTTACCCGGCAGACAAGAAAAAGAAACCGGCGATGCTTTCCACGCTGATCAAAGACGGTGACTGGAAGCAGGTTTTGGTCTTTACCCGCACCAAGCATGGCGCCAACAAGCTTGCGCGCTTCCTCAACGAGGAAGGCATCACAGCAGCGCCTATTCACGGTAACAAAAGCCAGAGTGCGCGTACCAAAGCGCTGGCTGATTTTAAAACCGGAGATGTGCGTGTTCTGGTCGCGACCGACATTGCCGCCCGTGGTATCGATATTCCCCAGCTTCCACAGGTGGTGAATTTTGAAATCCCCCATGTGGCAGAAGATTATGTGCACCGCATTGGCCGTACCGGTCGTGCTGGTGAACCCGGTAAAGCGATTTCTTTAGTGTGTGCAGATGAAGCTGACGATCTGTTTGGTATTGAGCGCCTGATCCAGCAACTGCTGCCCCGTCAGGAACTGGCAGGTTTCAAACCGGCTAATCCCCTGCCGGAGAAAGCGTTGGATACGCGCCCCATCAAACCAAAAAAGCCAAAGAAAGCCAAAAAACCACAACCGAAAAACGGTGAACGGGGCCAAGGAAACAAACCAACCACTAACAAGCCAACACCTAGACGAAAACCCGGTGCGGGCAAGTACCGCGAGCGTGACGCTGGCTAACCTTACATCCATCAGGATCCGGCGGGTGATACGCCTGCCTGGTTCAAAACCGCTGGGAAGACCCGCTGTCCGGCATCACTGACAGTTCCATAAACTCACAAAATGCTTTAACCGCACTGCTGCGTTCACGCTTTCTGGACCAGACCACACCAACATCCATGGCAGGCACATGATCTGCAAGGGGACGCACTTCTACTCGTCTTCCTTCCAGTGACCAAGGGCGATACACCATATCTGACAGTATGGTGATGCCATAATCATTTGCCACCAGGCTACGTACCGACTCAACAGACGTCGTCCTGAAGACAGTGTTTGGCTGATATGGTGTTTGGTTCCAGTACCGCTGGGCCGTATTGCTTGCCTCATCAACGGTTAACATGATGTAAGGATATTGGGCGACATCGTGCAAGGTCACCATTTTTCTTTCGAGAAGAGGGTGACTGGAACTTAGCCACAACCGACGCTGCGAGCTCAACAAGGTCTGGAAACTGATATCTTCCTGGTTGAGCAGGTTAGATGTCAGCATAAAAGCCACGTCAAACTCTCCTGACACCACACCTTCCTCAATATTGCTCCGGGTCGCCTCCACCAGCTTCACATTCACATTGGGATAGCTGCGCTGAAAGCGGGTCAGGTAGGGTGGCACAAAATATCCCGCCAGCGTGTAGGACATCGACAGCGTGATCGTACCTGATACCTGGTTGGCGCGGCGGTGTGACAGCAGCATCGCTTCTTCCAGCTCCTTCACGATGTGTGTGGCATGCTGATAAAACTGCTCATCGCCAACCGGGGTGAGATAGCGGTGCGTATTATCCGTGCGGCTAAGGAAATGGGGATCCATACCGTGCAGGTTTACAGTGAAGCGGATAAAGACTCCCTTGCTGTGATGCTTGCCGATGACGCCATTTGTATTGGTGCGCCCATGGCCAGCCAATCTTACCTTTGTGGCGACAAAGTTATTCAGGCAGCAAAGGCGTCTGGCGCCGATGCGATTCATCCCGGCTACGGGTTTCTCTCTGAAAACGCCCGCTTCTCCGATGACGTGCGCGCTGCAGACATCATCTTTGTTGGCCCTTCAGGCCAAACCATGACCAAGATGGCGGACAAAGCCCGTGCCCGTGAAACCGCCGTGGCGGCAGGTGTGCCTGTGGTTCCCGGCAATGCGCCTGCCGCGAATCCTGACGCGGCGCTCAAGCAGGCCAGACAAATCGGTTTCCCGGTGATGATCAAAGCCTCGGCGGGTGGTGGAGGCCGCGGTATCCGGGTGATTGAGGAAGAAAGCGAGTTCTTAACCCAATACCATCAGGCCTCGGCCGAAGCGCAGTCTGCATTTGGTGACGGTACACTTTATCTCGAGAAATTTATCCGCCAGTCCCGCCATGTTGAAGTGCAGATCCTCGCTGATGGCGAAAACGCGGTCCACCTGTTTGAACGCGAGTGTTCACTGCAACGCCGCCGCCAGAAAGTCTGGGAAGAAGCCCCCTGTGCCGTCTTGCCGGATCGGGTACGTGAAGCCATGTGCCAGTCTGCGGTGTCGCTGGCGAAAAGCGTTAATTACAAAGGTGCGGGCACCATTGAGTTTCTCTATGACGAGGAATCTGAATCCTTCTATTTCATCGAAATGAATACCCGCATTCAGGTCGAGCACCCCATTACGGAAGCCATCACAGGTGTCGACCTGATCAGAGAAATGATTCACATCGCGGCAGGCCAGCCCCTTTCTTTCAAACAGGAAGACATTCAGCGTCGCGGCCATGCTATACCCGTGATCATTGAAGATGCTTGATTTTCATCGGTATGAGGATCATGCTACGCCCCATGAAAGTGACTCTGACCTACAAGCAAAAACATGAACTCGAAAACCAGCACGATAAAACGCGTGATGGTCGAGTGCGTGACCGTATTAAAGCGGTACTGCTTGCTTCTGAAGGTTGGAGTACTGCCATGATTTCTCAAGCCTTGCGTATTCACGAAACCACCGTTCTCCGTCACCTTCACGATTACGCGCAGTCCGAGAAACTCAAACCTGAAAATGGTGGGTCCAGCAGTCGCTTATCGGCTTCACAGACGATGGCGCTCATCGAGCACTTAACAGAGGTGACCTATCACCATACTCACCAGATTGTTGCCTATGTTCTGGCGCAATTCGGCGTCTGCTATACCGTCGCTGGCATGAACAAGTGGCTGCATCACCACGGTTTTAGCTATAAAAAGCCTAAAGGTGTCCCTCACAGGTTTGATGAGGCTAAACAGCAAGAATTTGTCGAAGCCTACAAGGCACTTAAGTCCAGTTGCGGCAAAGAGGAAACTATCCTGTTCATGGATGCGGTTCATCCCACTCAGGCCACCAAACTCTCTCATGGCTGGATACGTACTGGGCAGGACAAAGCGATTGAAACCACGGGAAGCCGCAGTCGCCTCAACATTGTGGGGGCATTAAATCTCTCTGAGATTGGCCGCACTGTTATCGATAATTACGAGAGCATCAACAGCGAAAACATCGTTAGGTTTTTGTGCAAGCTGAGAGAAAGCTACCCACTGACGCATAAGCTCCACCTCATTCTGGATGGTGCAGGGTATCACCGAAGCGACTTAGTAAAAGACGCCGGCTTTGGAAAGTGATGAACGAGCAGGTAAGGAACAATGTCTACTTCAAAAGTAAACGGGATTTTGAAGCGGCTATTGGCCGATTTTTCACTGTGATCCTTCCACAAATCGCAGGCTCTTTAGCGTCTCGTATAAATGATAATTTTCAAGTGCTCAATCCTGCATCTTCAAGTTGAATGGGTATATTAACAAGGTATTTACCATGATCACTTTTCCTTCCAAAGACCTCGTCGAAAAGCAAACCACAAAATGGCTGGAAGACGTTGTCATTGGCTTGAACCTTTGCCCTTTTGCCGCAAAGCCACAACGCAACAAACAGATCAAAATCGAAGTGTGTGAAGCACAGGACGATCACGCGGTGATGGAATGTATCCTGACAGAGCTGACCCTGCTGGATAACAGCAACGCGGCAGAGCTAGAAACCACCATCGTAGTGACGCCCAACCACTTTCAGGATTTTGATGACTATAACCAGTTCCTGGATGTCGCAGATATGCTGATTGACCAGTTTGGCTGGCGTGGCACTTTTCAAATCGCGAGCTTTCACCCCGATTACTGTTTCGCTGACGCTTCTCCTGACGATGACAGTAACCTGACCAACCGCTCCCCTTTCCCTATGTTTCACCTCATACGGGAAGCCAGTATTGAGAAAGCACTGAAGCATTATGGCGGGAACGCGGAAGACATCCCCCAAATCAATATCGACCGCGTTTGTGGCTTATCTGCAGACCAGAAAAAAGTGCTGTTCCCTTACCTGTTCAGGGCGCACCCACACAGCTAAACCTTGCCAGCTCCTCACCGGAAAGGGTCAGCCTTAACACATCCCCCGGAGCAAGTTGCCCCACCCCTTTTGGTGTGCCGGTAAGCACAATATCCCCCGGCACCAGGGTAAAGTATTGGGTTAGGTGACAAATCAGCGCGACCACGGGGTTAATCATCAGCCGGGTATCCCCACGCTGGCGCGGCTCGCCATTAATGTCCAGGCCGTATTCTGTTGCGGCCAAATCAATATGCTTAAAGGGAACAAACGGGCTCTGCACACAACTGCCATCAAACGCTTTCGCTAGCTCCCATGGCAAGCCTTTTTCTTTCAGTTTATTTTGTGCTTCGCGACGGGTGAGATCCAGCGCCACTCCTATACCCGCAATGGCATCCAGCACCGCCTCGGGTTTGGCACAGGTCAGGGGCTTACCGATCAGCACAGACAGTTCGGCTTCATAGTGAATAGGCGCTAACCGCTCACTGAGCACAAGCGCTGAACCCGTACCTACGAAGGACGTAGCAGGTTTGATGAAAAGCACCGGCTCATCAGGGACAGGGTTATCGAGCTCTTTGGCATGTTCTGCATAGTTACGGCCAATACACACAGCCTTACCCGCCGTTAACCCGATTTTCGTCCCGTCTGTCCACACATGTGTATACATTTATTTCTCCTAACCCTTGGTAATATCGCTCACTGTAACAGACACTTAGCATAACCATAAAAAGCTAACCAAATTTAGGTAGCCGGACCTCTACCTCAACGCCTGCAAACCGGCTCCACAGATATTGTTGGGCCGCGTCTGGTTCCTCATCTGTGCAGCATGTTTCACTCCTGAAAAAACACGATCTTAGATGGATTTTTCCGCCTGTTCTTGCCATTTGGTAAGACCTCGCTTGCAATTTATTAAATGGCACGTTGTTGGATTTGTCGGTCAGGTTAAGGCTTAGAGTATCAATACTACTGTGAAGCCATTGACCGGAACCAAATGAATTCCTTTGATTTTGATGTCCCCGTTTCATGCGTGATCTTCGACTGTGATGGCACACTGGTCGACAGTGAAGTCTTGTCACACCAAGCCATCGTCGAGATATTTACACAATATGGCGTAACACTGGATTTGCAGGAGTGTCTGGACAATTTCCAGGGCGGAAAACTGGCAGATGTCCTCATCCAGACTTGTGAACGGTATGGGCTATTTATCTCTATTGATGAATTAGAGCGACTTTATCGCAAGAAATGCAAAGTCCTGTTCAGTGAGCATCTCAATCCGATTGAAGGTGTGCCGGAATTGCTCGACACGCTGAAAAAAGTAGGGATTGATATGTGTGTGGCTTCTAACGGCCCGGTCAGCAAAATGGCATTGTCACTTGAAATGACAGGCTTGCTGCACTACTTCCGCGATCATTTATACAGCGCCTTTGATGCTAACAGTTGGAAACCTGCGCCGGATTTGCTTCATTATACAGCGATGAATATGGCGGTATTAACGCAGGAATGTCTGTTTGTGGATGATACGGTATTGGGTGTACAGGCTGGCATCAATGCAGGTATGCGCACTGTCTATTTTAACCCTCTCCAGAAAGCACCGATTGATGACCCTTTAGTGATTTCAGTGTCCTCAATGAAAGAGCTGCAGGTGCTGATGGAACGTCTGCCCCTGTCTGACTGTTGGGCCTAGCTCCCCCGGAAACCGGATCTTGTATTGACAACGTCATGGATGGAGATTGTCAGCAGCTGTCACATAAGGATGCACAAAAAGGGACGCGATGCGTCCCTTTCAATGTGGCTTCTAAGCGTCAGGATTACGGCAGAGTTTTCAGGCTCTGCGCATAATCATCAAATTTCTGCATCACCGTCTCTTTGGCACCGCCCGTCATTTTACTCACCACAATGATAGAGATTGCAGCAAGGATAAAGCCAGGGACAATTTCATACAGATCAAAAATACCGCCAGTCAGTTGCTTCCAGACCACGACAGTCACACCACCGATGATCACCCCCGCCAGCGCACCATTACGATTCATGTCTTTCCAGAAAAGGCTCAACAACAAAGCCGGACCAAATGCCGCACCAAAACCTGCCCAGGCATACGAAACCAGACCCAGTACAGAACTTTCAGGGTTCATCGCCAGCATCAGTGCAATGATGGAAATACCAATCACGGCGAGACGGCCTACCATGACGACTTCTTTGGCTGTCGCATTGGGGCGGAACACTTGCTTGTAGAAATCTTCTGCCAGCGCAGAGGAAGAAACCAGCAGTTGGGAGTCTGCGGTACTCATGACTGCCGCCAGAATCGCTGCCAGCAGAATACCGGCAATCACTGGGTGGAAAACGGCATTCACCAAATACATAAAGATGGTTTCACCATCCGCCAGCTCACCACCCAAGTGTTGGTCAACATACAGAATGCCAACCAGGCCAATCAGGACTGCACCGGCCATTGAGACCGCACTCCAACCCACCGCGATACGACGTGCAGTGGTGATATCCGCATTGCTGCGGGTTGCCTGAAAACGAGCCAGAATATGCGGCTGGCCAAAATAGCCTAGCCCCCATGCGACCAGCGATAAAATAGCTACCGCCGTCAGCGGTTCACCGCTTACATCACGCCACAACGTCAAAAGTTCAGGGTTTTTGTTCTCCAGCGCACCCGTTAATCCGGTAAATGCACCATCCATTGTAGCAATGGGGACAATCATCAATGCCGCCGCCATCAGCAGCCCCTGCACCAAATCCGTCCATGATACCGCAAGAAAACCACCAAACAGGGTATACGACACCACACAAGCAGTGCCAATGATCACCGCAGTGGTGTATTCAATGCCAAATACCGTTTCAAACAGTTTACCGCCTGCCACCAAACCAGAGCTGGTGTAGAAAAGGAAGAACAGCAAAATGAAGAAGGCAGAAATTGTCTGGAGCAGCTTGGAATTGTCTTCAAAACGGCGGGACAGAAATTCCGGAATAGTCAGTGCATTATCAACCTCGATACTGTAAGTACGAAGACGCTTGGCGCAGACCAGCCAGTTTAAGTAAGTACCCACCAACAAACCACCGGCCAACCACAGGGATTCAACACCCGCAGCATAGGCATACCCCGGCAAACCCAGCAGCAGCCAGCCGCTCATGTCTGACGCACCGGCTGACAAAGCTGCTGGCCAGGGGCCCAATGAACGCCCGCCGAGGAAGTAGTCTTCAGAGTTGGATGTGCGCTTGTAGGCATACACGCCAATCGCAAGCATGAGAATCAGGTACACGATAAACGTGGCGCTGATTGCAAAGCTGTTTTCAATCATATTTTTTCCCTCAATAACAAGACACAAAAAGTGGGGCCAAAGGCCCCGTGTGCCTAATTCCGATTGATGAATACCCTCAAGAGCACCTACCCAATAGTCTTTGCCACGTAAGCAAAGCACCGATGGCGTTGTTCCGTCAGGTTACTTGGATTTAATGTTCTCCACTGCCAAGTTCCAGCAAGGTAGCATTGCCTCCTATCGCAGTGACGTTGATGGTTCTTGTCCGCTCGGTGATGAAGCGGAGCAAATAAGTTGGTGACGCGACCAAGGGCAGGAGTGCCGCGCTCTCTTCAGCGACAACCTGCACCAGAACCCCATCACGGGCCGCCAGTTTCCGGTTAATAGCAATCAGGTTTTCAGACGCTGCAACCGCAGCCACACCACTAATGGGTGCAATTTCAATGGCGTCGTTTTGCTGTGCCTCGTTCAACACACAGACCAGACGGTTTGGTGCGCCGGTTTTGATCAGATCGCCTATCAAAGCGTCAGTTTCATGGGCCAGCGTTTCCGGTACCGCCAGCATGACGCAGTTGCCAGCCACCAATGCAGCAGCCAGTTGACCGGCCAGAGATGTCACTGACAGGGACGCATCGCCGGTCACCAGGAACAATCCGCGGCCTGCGGTGTAAAGCACATTACTCTCCCCTGTCGGCCCCGGCATGTCATGGACATTTGCCAGTAAGGTTTCTGCCTGCGCCAGCTGGAAGCGGATCAGCGCCGCTGCCGGCTGGAACGCTTCCCCGCGCTGCGCGACGTTGTCCGCCCAGGTATCCAGCAACGCTTTGCGTGCCATCACTCCTAGACCATTCCACTCTTCCCACACCGCCAGACTCTGGGCTGCCAGATGATTGACCTCATTCATTGTCTGCTTTCCTTTTGCCATGCTCATGCCACTACCTCCTCTTTGGTGAACCGGTAGAGGTAGTGCGGACCGCCTGCTTTTGGCCCGGTGCCGGACAGTCCCTGCCCGCCAAACGGCTGGACACCAACGACTGCCCCCACCTGATCACGGTTGATGTAGCAATTACCAACCCTGGCACGGGCTTCGATATGGTGGTAGGTCGTTTCGTTACGGCTGTGTACACCCAGCGTCAAGCCAAAACCTGCGTTGTTGATGTCATCAATCACACTGTCGAGTTGGTCAGCGTGGTAACGCACCACATGCAGGATTGGTCCAAAGTGCTCTTCGGAAAGCTGGGAAATGCTGTCAATTTCAAACGCAACCGGTGCGATGTAAGTA
This sequence comes from Grimontia sp. THUN1695, assembly GCF_059704325.2. NCBI lineage: Bacteria > Pseudomonadati > Pseudomonadota > Gammaproteobacteria > Vibrionales > Vibrionaceae > Grimontia > Grimontia sp. THUN1695. The sequence goes on from NZ_AP046576.1 coordinate 618,895, forward strand.
CCAACACGGGTTTCGCTGCGCATCGGCGCCTTGGCGATAAATTTGCTGGTTTTGAACAGTTCGTTGATATGGTTTTGCAGTTTCGCCTGCGCAGTTTCATCAATGACCGGGCCGACATCCGTCGAATGCAGGTACGGCAAACCAATACGCATTTCCGCCATCGCGCCCTTGATTAAGTTAATGATGCGATCGGCCACGTCTTCCTGTACATAAAGCACACGAAGCGCCGAACAGCGCTGCCCGGCGGATGCAAATGCAGAACGGAGGACGTCACGCACTACCTGTTCCGGGAGTGCGGTACTGTCAACAATCATGGCATTCTGACCACCGGTTTCGGCAATAAACGGTACCGGCAGGGCATCACGGGAGGCTAATGTGCGGTTAATGCGTTGCGCGGTGGGTGTCGAGCCGGTAAAAGCGACACCGGCGATGCTGTCATCACCGGTTAATAGGCTGCCAATGTCTGCACCGCTGCCCGGTAACAGTTGGATAACACCCGCGGGAATACTGGTTTCAAGCAACAGCTCAATGGTACGGAACGCAATCAGGGATGTTTGTTCTGCCGGCTTGGCAACCACGGTATTCCCGGTAACCAATGCGGCGGCAACCTGACCGATAAAAATCGCCAGCGGGAAGTTCCACGGACTGATACAGGTGAAAACGCCCCGCCCTTCACGGCGCAGCGTGACGCGCTGGTCATCAAAGCGGGTAAAAGTTTGCAGATCGTTCTCAATTTTTTCAGCCTGCAGTGGGTAATAACGCAGGAAATCAACCGCTTCACGCACTTCATCAATGCTGTCGTGAATGGTCTTGCCCGCTTCACGGTGACAAAGCGCCACCAGCTCACCTAGGTTCTCTTCCAGCTTGTCTGCCAGCTTAAGTAAGTACTCACCGCGTTTCCTGGCAGACAATACCCGCCATGCATCAACATTATCCGATGCCACTTTTAATGCAGTTTTCGCCTGTTCCTGTGTCGTCCAGTTTAGCTCCCCCACTTTCAGGCGGTGATCATAAGGTGCAACAACAGTGTGCTGGCTGCCGGTAAAGCGCTCACCATTGATGATCGGCCCCGCCTGCCAGATCGTTTCCATAAACGCCTGTACTTTGGCGTGATAAACCTGCCATTCACTTTCAATATCCACCGCTACACCTTTTGAATTGGTGCGCTCTTCACCGAAAATGGCTTCCGGCATCGGAATACGTGCATTGTGCAGGGTTGGGCGTGATGTCAGGGTATCGACCGGATGCTGGGTCAGGTCGCTGACCGGGCAGGCAGCGTCGACAAGACGGTGGACAAATGAACTGTTGGCACCGTTTTCAAGCAGGCGACGCACCAGATAAGGCAGCAGGTCTTTATGACTACCCACCGGCGCGTAAATACGTACGGGCTGACTAAACATGTCTTTGGCGTGGTTATAAAGCGCATCACCCATGCCATGCAAGCGCTGGAATTCATAGTTGTCGTGGCAGGCCATGGCTTTTACAGCAGACACCGTGTGAGCATTGTGGCTGGCAAACTGCGGATAGATCAGGCCGTTGACGTGTTCTGAAAGAAGAAAACGGGCACAGGCAAGGTACGCTACGTCAGTCCCCTCTTTACGGGTATAAACAGGATAACCGGGTAATCCTCCCTGCTGCGCAAGTTTGATTTCACTGTCCCAGTACGCGCCTTTGACCAGCCGCATCGGGATAACCGTGCTGTTTTCTTTTGCCAGTGCCGCCAGCCAGACAATCACTGGCAACGCGCGCTTGGAGTACGCCTGCACCACTAAACCAAACTGCCCCCACCCTTTGATGTCTTCATGGGTAAACAACTTTTCAAAAAGCTTAAGGGAGAGTTCAAGGCGGTCTGCTTCTTCCGCATCAATGGTGATCACGACGTTCAGTTCCCGGGCCCGTTTTAAAAGGCGCAGCACAATATTGAACAGCTCATCCATAACGCGATCTTCGTTCGCTACTTCATAGCGGGGATGCAGGGCAGACAGCTTGATAGACACAGAAGGGGAAGGCCCTGTACCGATATTAAGTTGCGTTGAGACGATTTCGATCGCCTGCATGTAGTCGTCGAAGTATTTTTTTGCATCCTGCATGGTCAACGCAGCTTCACCCAGCATATCGAACGAATAGGTAAACCCTTTCTTACGCTGCGATTCACCGTTTTTCAGTGCTTCATTGATTGAACGGCCCAGCACAAACTGGTGCCCCATGACTTTCATTGCCTGATGCATTGCCTGGCGGATCACCGGTTCAGACATCTTATTGACCAGACGGTTTAGCACCCTGACTGAGCTACCTTCCTTGCGTTCATCGATGCTCACCACTTTCCCGGTCAATAACAATCCCCAGGTTGAGGCATTCACAAACAGAGAATCAGAGTTTTTCAGGTGGGCTTTCCAATCCGCCACCGAGAGTTTATCGCGGATCAGTGCGTCTGCCGTTCTGGCATCAGGAATTCGCATTAATGCTTCTGCCAGACACATCAGCAAAATCCCTTCGCGGGTATCCAGGCTGTATTCCAGCAGCAAGGCATCAATCATCTGTACTGCGGTTTTATCGGCGCGAACGCGCTCAATCAACTCTGCCGCTTCACGCTCAGTCACTGCACGTTCCTGATCCGTTGGGGTGGCGAGCGGTAACAGTGATTCCAATAACGCACTTTCGTCCACGCAGTAGTGGGCAGAAATATGCGGCCACAGAGCAGACACCGGTTGCTCAAGGTAGCTTGGCACCAGTACATCGGTCGCTTTGAACATAAGCAAATTCCTCTCTCCATTAACCACGAGGCAGTGGCATATGTTACTAATATGTTAGATTAACGACCGATTCTAGGTATGAGGTGGCAGGGCGTCTTTCAAAACCCTGCGGCATTATTGCAAAAAACTCCGATGATTAACAAACAGAGAACCGAGATTGGCATACAACCTTAACATTTTTTGCCTCAGTTAATGGTTCAGATCAGTGCTGTTGCCGAAAACGGGAAGGAGAAATCCCGACATATCGGGTAAACGCAGTGGTAAAACCGCTTTGGGATGAAAAACCACAACTATCAGAGACCTGGGCAAGGTTCAGTTCACTGGCGACCAAAAGATCCTGTGCCAGTTCAAACCGTTTCTTCAACACATATTGATGTGGCGTCATACCCATCTGCGCTTTAAACAGTTGATGGAACTGGCTTTCCGCCAAAAAAACTGAACCCGCCAGTTGCGCCACCGTGATCTTGCGGCTGATATGCTGGCGGATGTAAAGATCGATAATATCCATGTTAAGGCGGTGCCCATGGCGACGTGGTGCAACTTGCTCTCGGAAGTGACGCGCCATTACACACAGTAACGTATCCGCACAAGCACGTCCCAATACGGCATCATCCGGGTTGGCAACCATTTCTGCAGTCAATGCTTTCACCAGTGTCTGGGCCTGGCTGTCCAGCTGAAAGTAAGCGTCGCGGGAAAAAAGACGCTCGACTTTCTCCTTCATGCTGGGCTCACCATGCAAAACAGATTCAGGCAAATTGATCACCAGAATTTCATTCTGGCCAACACCGGAAAACGCATGGAGCTCAGACTCAGAAACCAAGCATCCCTGCCCCGGCCCGACAAGACTGCCACGTCCGGAAAGTTCGAACTCTGTCTGGCCTTGCAACCCGATCACCACTTGTCTGTACTCGTGCGCATGCAGCGAAGGGTGATTGGGTAACACAATAACCTGCGAATGCTTTAACTCGGATGCCATAGTTAACAATGATATCAATGAAATTGGTGCCATTGTGCCACGCAAACACAAAATCCGAGAATAAAAAGTGTATCGGAAAGATGATCAAGAGAGGGCTAAACTACGGAACATGTCATTTCGACTTCAAAACTGTGCAAGATCTCAACAAACACAGACTTGCTCCTAGGCTGAAATTCTGCATTCACTAGGCTCCCGTTCATTACATTTACTGTAACTTCATGTTTTAAAACAATTGTCTCCCTTCCACTTCCGGATGCACATCATCGCTTCTTACTTGATCATGCTTTCGATGAAACCCGTGATTGATCTTTCCATGATCATCGTTCCGATGCAAAAGATCCTCTTTGTTTCAAAGCAATTGATACCTTGTTCGTATTATTACCTGCAAATTAACCCAACCGTCAAAATAATGACGAGCTGTAATTAAAGGTGTCAATAATACGTTATTTTTATCGAGTAACCACTTTTACTACAAAATATTTTCTAAAACAGAGAAAGCAGCTAAAATTTATTGAGTTATCAATCAAATGATATACGTTGAATAATGACGATAAACGTCAAATAATTAGTATTATAAGCAAGATAATTGGCATTTACGTGTTAATCTAGCAAACTGGGACAAAGCAAATAAATACCGAGTTTGTCATGACGTTGCAAACTGTATAAATATCTTGGCACAAGGCCGGTGTTTATGATTTCTGAAAATAAGCAAGGGACATATGAAAAGTAATCGCATCACCGCGTTGGTACTCGCGTTATCGCCGATACTTCTTAGTAGTCAATCGCTTGCCAATGAAGCCAATGCTGCAACTGACGATCCTGTCATTGCACTGGAACAGAAGCTAGCCGATAAACGAAGTGAAATTAGCGTTCACGCTGAAAACCTCCAAACGCAACGAAATAAGCTGGATGCTTTATTATCAGAGCGTGAAACGCTGGCAACCAAAGCCATTGAGTTAGAGAAAAAGCGGAACATGGCACAAGAACGCCTAGATGAACAATTCCGCCGCTTACTCGACAATCCAGACATCGACCTTACCCAATATAAAGATGATTACCAAGCTGCCTGGAATGCAGTGAAAGAAAATCAGTCTATCTCACTGGAAAATGATCAGGCTATTGCTGAGCAGCAACGTATTGTAGAAGGCGAGAATCGCCAGAAACAACAGTTGGTGAGTGTACTGGAAAACCTGCAAGAAGCAAAAAAAGAGGCACGAGTTAAACGCCTTCGTCAGGAGCTGACGTTTGCAGACACCATTGAAGTGGTACACACCATTACCTGTAGTGACTCGATGACGCTGGCTGCTTGTGCAAACCAGGGTAAAACCCTGACGATGCAAAAAGCGGTAAATACCTTCCAATCCCAGATCCTGGATAAAGTCACCGAGTCAACCACGGCGAAACTGCATGCCAACCGTGTATCATTCAACATTCATGTGATGAACAGCAACATCGTTGACAGTGGCTTTAGCGGCAGCAATCGTTACATCACCCGTATGCAGGCGGAAATGCGCAGTAAGCCTGATGAGAACGCAGCATGTAAATTGCTGGATTTCGCAGAGCGTTATTGTGTCGACAACTCTTTTAATGCAGCCAAAGCAGCACCTAAACAAAAAGCTAAACGCTGGGTAAACGTAAAAATACGCTCCAACCGTTATGAAGACAATGTCACCATCAACGGCGTAACTTACGGTTCAACACCGGTTGAAATTATGTTACCAGCAGGTCAGCACCAATTAACGGTTGAAAAACACGGCTTTGAGCCATACAGCCGCCAGATGTACATGAATAAAGACTCGGTTATCTGGGCAAACCTTCGTGAACAGGAGAACCGCCCAAAGCCGGGAAAGCAATTCGCTGACAAACTTGCTAATAACCGTCAGGCCCCTCAAATGGTGGTGATTGGCGCAGGTCAGTACCGAGTAGGATTTGAAGCAAAAAAACCTGTCATGGTCAACCAACCCTATTCTATTGCTGCAACGCCGGTAACAGTGAAGCAATTTAGCGAGTTTGTCGCGGCAACCGGTTACGTGACTGATGCGGAAGAAGGCCAAGGCTGTATATCACTGATCAATGGCGAACCTAAACAATTGCTGAACCACCACTGGCGCAACCCTGGTTTTAAACAGTCTGACAATGCACCAGTGGTATGTATCACTAAAGACGATGCTCAGGCTTATTCCAAATGGCTGAGTACCCAAACGGGCTTTGATTACACCCTGCCTACCGAAGTACAGTGGGAAGTCGCTGCCCGTGCAGGTAGCGAGTCTGATTTTTGGTGGGGAAACGACATCGGTGTCGGCAATGCAAATACCGGCTGGAGCGGTACTGCCTGGTCAAACAAAAGCACCTCACCCGTCGCCAGCTTTCCTGCAAACCCTTATGGTATCTATGACACCGCAGGAAATGTCTGGGAGTGGGCAGAAAGCCAGACACCTGTAGCACGTGGCGGTGCCTGGAGTTTCTCTCCCAGCAGTGCACGTGTGGCCGAACGCCTTGAACTACAATCGGACCTCAGCGCCAATTATCTCGGCTTCCGCGTCGTCCGAAATATCTAGACTTACGCCTTTGCTTATCCCTAAAAGCCCGCTTTGCGGGTTTTTTCATACCTATAACAGCGTCCTTTATCACCATGGTGGCAAAAAACCCGGTCATGCAGGGAAAACGCGAGCGAGTTCGCTTTTAACAAACAAAATTGTCAATTAACACTGAACTAGTGCATTTCCCCCCTGCCCGAATTTCTAGTCTCTGGTTATAGTGGGGCCTGAACAGTGTGTATTGCAATATACCTCTGTTTAATCACTGATAATTTACCTCGGTGACACCATCCGGTGCTGTGTTACTACCCTCAGATACAGCATCAGGTGGCCTCTTCTACACGTCGTACAGGAAACTACTCTATACGAGTGAGATCTTGTTTTCACCGGCTCCTGAGTGAGCCGGTTTTTTTTCATATCCTTGCATAAGGTCCCCACAAACTGATGAAAAAAACCATCACCAAAAATCAACTTACCCTAGTATATCCCTATGATTAATATGCTTTTAATCTCATATTAGTTTACTTACAATACAATGTAATTTAAGTATCGTATCGCCACAGAAATGAATCATATATCCCTCCCGCCCCCTATATTGATCTCCCTGTTTGAACAATTGCCAGGCTGCTGGGGATGTAAAGATACCGAATCACGTTTTGTTTACCTCAACTACGCCTATGCCAAACTGCTTGGCGCCCAAACCCCAGAAGAACTCATCGGTAAATCCGATGAACATATGCCGGGAAAACTGGCTGAATACGCGATACAGTTCCGTCAGCAGGACAAAAGGGTGATGGAAAGTGGCCGGTATATGCGGGTGCTCAATATCCACCCCTATCCCGATGGACGTTGGCAGGCACATGTGTTTACGAAAGTACCTTGGTATGGAGAGAAAGGGGAAGTATTGGGAACGATCTTTCATGGTCAGCCCCTGGATCAAAACCCGCTGCTCGAAGTCGGTCAGTGGATATGTAAAGCAGCAGGGACATTTTCAGCGATGCCTTTCATCACCGACGGGGAAAAAGGAGAAATATCACTTTCACCCCGCGAGTCAGAGGTGTTGTTTTTCCATCTCTTTGGCAAGAAACCCCAATTTATCGCCCATGCACTGGGTGTGTCAGTAAAAACCGTAGAAAACCATTTCGCCAATCTCCGTATCAAGCTCGGAGCAGCAACAAAAACGGAACTGGTTGATAAGGCGCTGGAAAGCGGTGTTGGCTGCAAGATACCGGCTTCCCTACTTAAACAGCAACTTACCCTGATCTTGTCAGACTAACGCCTGCAGGGACAAAGACAAAAAAGCAGCGCACGAACCGCTGCTTATCTTGTCCAGCCAGATGCCATTCAAGGTGCCAGACGTTCGATATCCCATTTGCCGTTTTGTTCATTCTGGAATACAAATCGGTCATGCAGACGGTGCTCACCACCTTGCCAGAATTCAAACGTGTCAGGCTTAACGCGAAAGCCTCCCCAGAACGTCGGCACAGGTACTTCCCCTTTATCAAACTGCTGCTTCAATTCCATATATTTACTTTCCAGCGCTGAACGTGCGGTAATCCGTTCACTCTGGCGGCTCGCCCATGCGGCAAGCTGGCTTTCTTTGGGGCGGGACAGGAAGTATTTTATCACTTCCATTTTACTAAGCTTTTCCGCTTTACCTGTAATGTGCACCTGACGCTCCAGTGAGTGCCAGGGGAAATGAAGACTGACACAGGCATTATGGGCAAGTTGTCTGGCCTTACGGCTCCCCAGATTGGTGTAAAAAACAAACCCATCATTATCGACGTGCTTTAACAACACGATGCGCTGAAAAGGCTGGCCTTTTTCATCCACCGTCGCTACCGTCATCGCGGTGGGGTCTGGCAGCTTTGCCTCAATGGCTTGTTTGAGCCAATGTTCAAAGAATTGAACCGGGTTTTCAGGCAGGTCTTTGCGTCTCAAACCGCCTTGGTTATATTCTCTGCGAATATCATACAAATCCATTGTGGTGCTCCGAATACGTTTTTACGCCATTGTGATGTGGCGTGCGTCTTTTCTCAAGCGAATTTCCAGACTCTAGGAACGGTTGCTGTGATACGCATCAATCGGTTATGTCTGAATGCTATCCCGGATCAGCACGATACCTTTTAACAGGGAAGCTATGCGCCGACGTCATTTTGTTTTAACTGTCACCGCTATCGGTCTGTTGCTGACAACCCTGATCACGACCTTTACTTACTCTTCGGTTGAACAACGGCTTACCGCAGACATTGAATCAGATGTCTACCAATTGCAGGAAAAGCTTTCCGCAGAACTTGGCCGCTACAGTGAAATTCCTGTGGTGCTCTCTGCCGACCCCCGTCTCAAACGCCTTTTACGCGTGCCGGAAAGTGAGCGGTTACAGCAAGAAACTAACCAGCTTTTAGTGAACTGGAATACCCGTCTGAACAGCGATGTCTTGTACTTGATGGACAAAAATGGGCTTACCCTCGCAGCCAGTAATGCCGATGATCCACAAAGCTTTGCTGGTCACAGCTACCATTATCGTCCGTACTTCCAGCAAGCAATGGAAGGGAAAAAAGGACGTTACTACGCATTGGGGGTAGTGTCTGATAAACGGGGTTATTACTTTTCCTACCCGGTGTGGGATGACAACGCGATTTCTGGGGTACTGGCTTTAAAAGTGGATCTGTCGATCATCGACCGTATCTGGGATCAACAAACGTTCGACTACCTGATTGCCGATCCACTTGGTGTGGTGTTTTACAGCTCACGAGATGAATGGCTCTACCAGTCGCTCTCTATTCTCTCAGACCTTCAAAAAGACACCATCCGTGCATCCCGTCGCTATGGCGATTCCTCGCTAAGCAGCCTGACTGCATACCGTTCGCTGGATGCGATCGAATCGCAGGAAGCCCTTGACCTTGGATTATCGGACAAGGGCCGGGAGCATATGCTGGTCTCCAACACCGATTTGGAGGATGCTGGCTGGCGTATTTACGGCTTTACCCCTACTCGGCAGGCATGGCCAGTGGTGGTGCAATCTATGCTACTTTTTGCCACATTTTATGCCCTGCTGGTGTTGGTGATCACAGCATGGCTACAAACCTTGAAAACCCAGCGCAAACTGGCACGCCTGAATGATGAACTTGAGCAGAAAGTGGCCTCCCGCACTGCCAGCCTTGAAGACACCAACACCAAACTGCGCCAGAGTATCCAGCAATATGAAGAAACGCAAAAAGCACTTCGCCAAACAGAAAGTGAACTGATACAGGCGGCTAAGCTCGCTATGCTTGGCGAGCTCTCTGCCAGCATCAACCATGAAATTAACCAGCCGTTAGCAGCAATGCGGACCTATACCGAAAACAGCATTAAGTTGATGGAGAAGGAACGATATGACGCTGTCAGCGCAAACCTGACCACCCTCAATGACCTCATTAGCATGATTGCCGATATTGTCGCACGGTTTAAAATCTTTGCCAGAAAACAGAACCTCGAAGGTAAAACCCGGGCATCCGTCGATGACGCAATCACCGCGTCTTTGAAACTGTCGGCTGCCAGCTTTATCAAGAAAGGGATTCAGGTCGCCTGCTACATGCCCGAAAAAGGCTTGGTGGTTAACATCGATACGGTACAGCTTGAACAGGTGATCCTCAACCTTCTCAACAACGCCGCACAAGCAGTAGCCAATACCCCGTCCCCTGAGATTGGCATCAAGGTAGAAACCTTCCTCGACCGCGTCTCTATCCATGTCTGGGATAACGGCCCGGGGATTGATAACGATACCAAAAAGCAGATATTTTCGCCCTTCTACACCACCAAAAAAGAAGGCCTGGGATTAGGTCTGACCATTTGCCGCCGGATTGTGGAAGGGTTCGACGGCAGCCTTCAAATCAGTGACCACTCAACAGGCGGTGCTGAATTCACTGTCACGCTAAAACGCCTTTACAATGGAGATATCTCACAATGATGCCTGAAATCTGGATCATTGACGACGAACGCACTATCCGGGATGCGCTGAGCCAGACCCTTGATATTGAAGGCTTTCAATCCCGCGCTTTTGCATCCGCGATAGACGCGCTGGATCAGCTCAGCAATGCCTTTGAGGGCGTTATTATTTCAGATATCAACATGCCGCAAATGGACGGCATGACTTTTTTACAAAAGGCGCTGGTCGTGGATCCTGAACTTTCCATTGTGATGCTGACCGGTCATGGCGACATTTCGACCGCCGTCACCGCAATACGACAGGGCGCATACGATTTTTTAGAAAAGCCCTTCTCGACAGACAACCTTCTTGACGTTCTCAGACGCGGTGTGGAAAAGCGGCAGCTAGTGATGGAAAACCGTGAACTGAAGCGCCAGCTTGAAACCCAAAGTGCTCCGGGGCCGCGTATTCTGGGCAATGCTGACGCTGTAAAACAGCTCAGGCGTACTCTGTTTCATCTCAAAGATCTGAATGATGATGTCCTGTTTCAAGGTGAACGTGGAACAGGCAAAGAAATGGCAGCCCGCTTTCTCCACGATCAAGGCTCCCGACAGGATGAACCTTTCGTCGCCATCAAGTGCCGTCGAGTCCCTGAAGCCCTCATCGCGATGGAACTGTTTGGCTCCGAGCAGCACACCTATGCCTCTTTACCCAGTTACAAAAACAGCAAGATTGCTGCAGCAGGGAAAGGCACATTGTTTATTGATGGCATTGAAGCACTCCCCCCGGCAGTGCAAGAAAAGCTAGCTACACTGATTGGAACAGAAAACCGCCCCAGAATTATTGCCTCAACACGGGTGGATTTGGCCGCCAGTGTCCGTCTTGGCCGCTTTGACTGCGCGCTTTACCAAGCGCTGTCTGGAACGACACTCTTGTTTCCCCCGCTGCGGGAGCGCAATGACGATGTGATCACCTTGTGCCAGAATTTCGTTCGCACCACCGCATCACGATTTGGTGTTGCTCCCCCCGTGATGAACAAAGATCACAAAGAAAGACTACTACAGCATCCTTGGAAAGGTAATATCCGTGAGCTTCGCGCCTATGCCGAGCGATGGGTACTGATGGGTGAACAAAGCCTGACCGGTGACGATGGTGAATCCCACGAAAAAAACCACGATACCTTAGCTGAACGGATCCAAAAGGTAGAAAGGGCCATTCTGTTTGATGCGCTCAACCGCCACAATGGCATGTTAAAGGAAGTACAGGCAGAATTGGGGCTCGCCCGAAAGACCCTGTATGAAAAACTAAAAAAACACCATTTAGATAAAGAAAGTTTCAAAGGGTAGCCATCCAGCTTCTTCTTCCTCCCTCCGGCGCTGAAGCGCATTGAAAACGGGCCAAATCACTTTTTGAGTTGTTGGCACCACATTTTTATACGTTTTGCTTCAGCGCTGCTTTACCGTCAACCCGCATCACACCTAACCGCCAGAATAATCACGGTTTCTCTTTCTTGAGAAACAGGCGCTGGCTCACCCTTATACACTGCTTCCGATTAGTGAAAATCTCATAGATAAACTACTCTTTTATTTGAGGCTGTACCCATTTTTTCCTGCAACCTCTTTTGTCTGACTTTTATTTTTCAATCGGCATAACAATTAACAATGATAAAAACCAATAAACCGAGCTCAACACTGCCCGCCAGTGAGCACCTTGATTATATCGATGATAAAACTGCTGCACTGCTGCTCTCTACGCCGAAAAGCGCCCGGATCCTGCTGTGGGTGATAGCCCTGTTCATCATAGTAACTGCGGTTTGGGCTGCCTTTGCTGAGCTCGACAAGGTCACGGTAGGCCAGGGAAAAGTTATCCCTTCATCCCAATTACAGGTCGTTCAAAATCTTGAGGGGGGTCTGATCAAGAAACTTCTCGTACATGAAGGCGATACCGTAGAAGAAGGCCAGCAATTGCTGCTGATAGATGACACCATGTTCCGCTCTGATTTCCGTGAACGGGTACAGGAACTGACCAGTCTGCAGGGCGATGCAGTCAAACTCCAATCACTGGTAGAGTCTGTGGTAGTCAACCCAGAAACCGGCGTGGGAAACTGGCAAGAGGCCGTAACCATTCAACGCAATGAACTGGTCTTTACGCCGGAATTCCAAGAGGAACACCGCGCAGTGGTCGCTCGCCAGCGCGCTGAGTACCGAGACAAACTCAACAACCTGCAAAACCAGCTCTCTGTCACCGCCCAGCAAATCCGCCAAAAAGAACAGGAGCTTATCGAGGTGGAGGCAAGAGTTCAAAACCTTCGCCAGAGTTATAGGTTTGCCCATGAGGAATATAGCATCACCAAACCCCTAGCTGATGAGGGCGTGGTGCCACAGATTGACCTGCTCAAACTACAGCGTCAGGTTAACGATACCCAGCGAGAACTTTCTTCCGCCGAGCTTTCCCTTCCTTCTATCACTTCCTCGCTGCAAGAGGTGGTATTCAAACACATCGATGTGGCCCTGAAGTTCCGAGCTGAGCAGCAAGAACGCCTCAGTGATGTCGAAGACAAACTGTTGGCCATGACAGAAACCCGCGTCACGCTGGCAGACCGTGTAGAGCGTACTGTCGTTGTCAGTCCGGTAAACGGCACCATCAAAAAACTGCACGTCAATACGGTAGGGGGCGTTATCCAGCCGGGAATGGATCTGGTCGAAATTGTGCCGAGTGAAGACAACCTGCTCATTGAGGCAAAAATTGCTCCACAGGACATCGCTTTCCTGCGCCCTGGTCTTGAAGCCATCGTCAAGTTCAGTGCCTATGATTTTACGGTATATGGCGGCCTGACAGGCATTCTGGAAACCATCAGTGCCGATACTATTCAGGACGAAGAAGGAAATAGCTTCTATCTTGTAAAAATACGCACCGAATCCAACAACTTGGGTGAAGGAGAGGAACTGCCGATTATTCCGGGAATGACGGCATCCACCGACATCATTACCGGAAAGCGGAGTGTATTAGATTATTTGTTAAAACCGATATTGCAGGCGCAAAAATCTGCACTCAGGGAATAAAGCACCCAATAAAAGCCACGTCATCAGGCTGAATATAAAAATAATGGCGCTCACTACAGCCTTTTAAAGGGGAAATGTGTTTTGAACTGGAAAAAGCTCTTAATCGCTTCAACAATAAGCTCACTTTGCACGCCAGCGTGGTCCATGTCTGTCGAACAGGCGGTAATGACAACCATTGCTACCGATCCTGAACTGAAAAGTGCCTTTAATGATTTCATGAGCAACCGTGAAGACATTGAAGCTGCCGTGGGTGATTACCTGCCCGACGTGAACCTGAATGCAGGTGTAGGTTTCGACCACATCGACAACAGCGCCACACAGGCGAGCGGTGACAAGGAATTCAATCCCCGCGAAGCCAGTATCAGCCTGACACAGCTTATCTGGGATGGCAAAACCGGTGACAATATCGACCGTACCGAGTTTGAAGCCGAAGCCCAGCGCTATCAGTTACTCGCAGATGCACAAAACAAATCCCTGGCAGTGACCGAAGCCTACGTTGCAGTGTTGCTGGCCCAGCAACTACTGTCACTCTCAGAAGCCAATGTCGAAATACACGAAAAGATACTGGCTGACATTACCCGTCGTGCTGAATCTGGCATTGGTTCAACCGCCGATCTGTCACAGGTGCAGGCACGTGTTGCCCGGGCAGTGAGTAACATGTTAGCCGCACATAGCAACCTGGATGACGCAAAGACGGCATTTATGCGACTTGTCGGTGTCGACATCAAGGATCCGGTCGACCCTGAGGTGGACGCGCTATATCTGCCACAAACTCAGGCAGAAGCAATGGAAGTGGCCTTTTCCACCAACCCAGTACTCAAGCTTGCCACCTATGATATTGATGCAGCGCGAGCCCAGTATCGCCAGAACAAAGGAAATATGTACCCCACCCTGTCTTTTGAAGCGAGCCAGAACTGGCGAGATGAATCAGGGGGGATCAATGAAGAGGTAAACGAATTCAATGCCATGTTACACCTTCGTTTCAACCTCTATAATGGCGGCACAGATGCTGCCAATACCCGTCGCAGCGCCCACCAACTCAGTAAGTCGAAAGAGATATTCGACAACGCTTCTCGCCTTTTAGGGGAAAGTACGCGCCTTTCATGGAGCGCGTACCAGCTAACCGAGCAACAAAAGACATACCTTGCACAACATGTAGATGCCGCATCTGAAACTGTGATTGCCTACGAAAAACAGTTCAGGATCGGGCGCCGCACCCTGTTAGACCTGCTCAATACCGAAAACGAGCTGTTCGAAGCAAGGCGAGCATTCCTTGATGCCTACTACGCTAATATCACGGCCAAATATCGAGTACTCAACAGCATGGGCACCCTGTTGGATGCCCTGCGGGTTGATATACCTGATGAATGGCTACACCCTGTCATTAAGAAAGAAGGTTAACCCATGAAACACGTTTTGCTTATCAGCAGCATTCTTATTGTGCTTGGCGGCTGCTCCCTCTCCGCTGACGAGCCTCCCCTGGCTGAGCAACGTTCCGATCTGTTTGACGCTGACAGCGATGGCGTGATCAACGCCCGCGACTTGTGTGATAACACACCGCAAGAAGCCGTTATCGATAATGATGGATGTCCAACCTACCTTTTACTTGAAAGTAACAACTCACTGAGGATCCAGTTTGCAAACGACTCTGCAATTGTGGAACCTGCTTACCGTGAAGCACTGGACAAAATGGCTGGATTCCTTAAGCTTTATCCCGAAACCTTTCTAGAGCTTCAAGGACATACAAGCTCTCCGGGGTCAGATGATTACAACCAGAACTTGTCCATCCAACGTGCCAAAGCAGTCCAGGCACACCTGATAGAGAAAGGCGTTCCAATCGACCGTCTCACCCTAATAGGTCTGGGTGAAGGCGATCTCATGCTGGCCGACAACACGGAAACCACGCAGTTTGTGAATCGCCGCGTGGTCGGCCGCGTCAAAGGATTTAAAGGGGATATCAAGGAAGCATGGACCATCTTTACCCAGCGGGAACAATGATGACTGAGGTCGCCTGATGCGCAAGCGGGCTGCCTTGTTTTTCATCTTCCTGTTGCCATCGATTGTCACGCTTGCACTGAACAAAGCAGACACCCAGTGGGTGAATAAAGTCGCGACCTTTTATGGCGAGAGAGCGGGGAAACGCGTCACAGCATGGCGAAACCTTGTTGCACAATCGGCGGCTTTACCTGAACGGGAAAAGCTTGCTGTAGTTAACAACTTTTTCAATCAGCTCTACTTTGTCGATGATATCGACTTATGGGGAAAGAAGGACTACTGGGCCACACCGCTGGAGTTTCTTGGCAGCGCGGCAGGGGATTGTGAAGATTTTAGCATCGCGAAATACTTCACCCTGCGCGAGCTTGGCATCGACGATAAAAAGCTGCGGCTTGTCTACGTCAAGGCCATCAAACTCAACCAGTTCCATATGGTCGTGGCCTATTACCCCACCCCTTCCTCCGAACCTGTACTGCTGGACAACTTGGATCCTGAGATAAAAAAGGCCTCAAAACGGCAAGACCTGCTCCCTGTATACAGCTTTAACGGTAGCAGGCTATGGCTTATGAAAGAACGCGGTAAAGGTGAACTTGCAGGTAAATCTTCGCGTCTGGGATTGTGGAACGATCTCCGGACACGAATGGGAACTGTGAAGCTGAACAAACCGATCAAAAACTATGATGGGTAAACGTCTATGACTTTATACCGGCAATTATTTACATGGATGTTAGCAATATTCTTCCTGCTGATACTGGCAGTGACAGGCATTGAGCTAAACACCACACGTAATTTTCTGCTGACTCAGCAATCGGCTGAGGTGAACAACACAATCAACTCGATGGGTCTTGCTCTCGCACCTTATCTTGAGGATGACGATAAAGTGGCTGTTGAGTCGGTTATCAATGCCCTGTTTGATGGCGGCTTTTACCAGGAAGTGCGCCTGAGAATGCTCTCGGATGGCAGCGAGATTATTCGCAAATACCCAATACACGTAGAAGGTGTGCCCGATTGGTACACCCGCCTTGATCTGTTTCCTTCCATCGAAGAAGAGCGCACTTTCACCAGTGGTTGGCTACAGCTGGCTGAAGTCCACGTTGTTTCTCATCCAGGATATGCCTATCAACAGATGTGGCGATCCACCATCCAGCTCAGTGTCTGGATTGGTATTCTTTTTGTCATCGCTATGTTTGTGATTGCGTTGCAACTTAGTCGATCTCTGCGTCCCCTAAAAACCATCACCAGCCGTGCCAAAGACATCGCCCGCAACAAATTTGGCGAACCGATTCCACTGCCTCCGACCACTGAGCTAAAAACAGTCGTCCGGGCCATTAACCAAATGAGCAGCCAGCTTGAAGCCTATTTTGAGCAGCAAGCCAAAGAAGCCGACAGGCTTCGTGAACATGCGTACCGCGATACCGTCTCAGGCCTCGGAAACCGTAGTTTTTTTATTGGCCAACTCAAATCCTGGTTGTCGGAGTCCGGTATCGGCGGCCTGGTGATGGTGAAAGTCGACCTGATCACCGATACCTATCGCAACCAGGGCTTTGCTCAGGGTGATGCATTGGTAGGCCAGTTTGCCAAGAAACTCAACACTACGCTGACCGATGCCGATTGCACGGCTTCTCGGATCTCTAAAGACGAATTCGTGATTCTCGCCCCCAACAGTACCGGGGAAGATCTGCAAATCATTGGTGAGAGTGTGATGGCCATTGTCAATGACATGCAACATGACCCCATGGGGATCAGCCCGCCCAAAGTCGCCATTGGACTTGCCGTGAACAGTGTTGACAACCGCGACGCAAGTGCTTTGTTGTCACAGGCAGACAATGCGCTGACCCAGGCACGCAATACGCCAAATCATCCTATCTTCCTGATTGACCAGACCGAGAATGATGCATCAATGGGCAAACAACAGTGGAAGGCGCTGATTCTGGATGCCATGGCACACGACTGGTTCACGTTCAAGTTTCAGTCCGCATCAAATAGCGACAAAGTGGTGATCCATCAGGAAGTATTTTCTGCCATTGAGAAAGACGGTCAGTATTATGGCGCTGCACATTTCCTTGGCGCTGTAGAACAACTGGAACTGGGTGAATCGTTCGATCGCTATGTTGTCAGCAATATGATTGAGCGCCTGAATGACGATCCGGACCTTGGCCCATTAGCCATTAACCTGACCCAAAACAGTGTCACCAACCCCTCTTTTATCCGCTGGTTGACCACCACGATGCAAAAACACCGCAACATGGCAGGTCGTCTATTTTTCGAAATCCCGGAAGGTATCTTTGTCCGCTTCCCAGACCACGTCAGCCTGCTGACCGAGCAGGCACACCGCTTTCGCTTTGGTTTTGGTGTTGATAACTATGGCCGCAACTTCCAGTCGCTTGATTATCTCAATAAATTCAAGCCTTCCTATGTCAAGATCGATTTTGCTTACACCAGCAATCTAAACGACGAGTCGCAAAGCCATGTGCTAGCCTCAATATGTCGTACGGCACATAACCTGAATATCACGACTATCGCAACACGCGTAGAAACGGAAGCGCAGCTAAACAAGCTTTCAGAGTTGTTTGTGAATGGCTTCCAAGGCTTTATCTTCGAAAAGAAATCAGATAATCATGGTTAAAGACCCCTTGCTGCAATCTCTGGTGTATGTCAGCCGATACTTCGGTCAATCCAACTCGCCAGATGCTTTGATCTCCGGCCTGCCGATTTCTGATGGTTATCTCTCCCCGTTTCTGTTCCGGCGAGCGGCGGAAAGGGCTGGTATCGATGCCAAAGAGAGTCGCCAAACGTTAGGCTCCCTGTCACCGATGCTTTGCCCCTGCATTTTGTTGCTGAAAGACAACCAGGCTTGCGTGTTGCTAAGCATTGACCATGAGACCGGTGAAGCAGAAGTTGTCGAGCCACTGACAGATACCTCGCCAGTGGTGCGTAAGATTGATGAGCTTGACGATGATTATCAGGGCCGCGTTTTTCTGCTTAAAAAGCAGTTCCGCTATGATGAACGCTCGCCGGAAATTCTTAAAGAACGTCAGGGCCACTGGTTTTGGAGCACACTCTGGGAGTCACGTTCTATTTATCGCGACGTGCTGATTGCCTCAATTTTTATCAACGCATTTGCGATTGCCACTCCCCTTTTTTCCCGGATTGTTTACGACAAAATTGTGCCAAACCTGGCGTTCGATTCACTCTGGGTGCTCGCCACCGGGGTGTTCGTTATCTTTGTTTTCGATTTAGTGCTCAAGATGCTGCGAAGCTACTTTATCGATATCTCGGGAAAAAAATCCGATCTTCTGATCTCTTCCCGTATTTTTGAAAAAGTGATGGGCATTCGCATGGAAGCCCGGCCACCGTCCGTGGGGGCCTTTGCCCGCCACATGCAGGAATTCGAGTCGATACGCGACTTCTTTACTTCAGCCTCTGTTTCCACGCTGATTGACCTGCCCTTTGCCTTCTTTTTCCTGCTTATTATCTGGATTGTCGCTGGACCTTTGGTGATTGTTCCTATTATGGCGGTACTGCTTCTGATGCTCCATGCCGCCCTTATCCAAAAACCATTGCGTCATACCATCGAAGAAGGCTCGCGGCTTTCTTCGCAGAAAAATGCCAACCTGATTGAAAGCCTTGCTGGCCTTGAAACCATCAAACTGTTCGGCGCTGAAAGCCAGTTCCAGTACCGCTGGGAGGAAGCTGTGGCCCATATGGCCAACTGGGGGATCAAAACCCGTCGCCTGACAGACTCCGTCCAAAATGCTGCTGGCTTTATCCAGCAGTTTGTTAATGTTTCAATGATTGTCTTTGGGGTGTACCTGATTTCTGCCGGTGACTTATCAATGGGCGGCCTGATTGCCGCCACCATGTTAAGCTCACGTGCGGTAGGCCCCATGGTTCAGTTGTCGTTGCTATCAACCCGCTATAACCAAGCCAAATCAGCGATGACGATCATCAGCCAGCTGATGGATATGCCTTCCGAGCAGGAAGAAGGAAAGCGCTACATTCACCGGCCGATTATCCGTGGGAAAATTGAATTTGACCGCGTTAATTTTCATTATCCCAATTCAGATATCGCCGCGTTGCGTGATATCTCTTTCACCATCCTTCCGGGAGAGAAAGTTGCTATCATCGGCCGGATTGGTTCAGGGAAAACAACGCTCAGTCGCTTGTTAATGGGCTTGTATCGCCCCACTGAGGGCTCGGTACGTATCGATGATACCGATATCAGCCAAATCCATAACATCGATATACGGCGTAGTATAGGCTGCGTACCGCAAGACCCCGTGCTTTTCTTCGGCTCGATTCGCGACAACATTACCCTAGGACGACCGTTGGCGGATGATAGAGATATCCTGGATGCGGCCAACCGTTCAGGTGTTACGACCTTCACTCAGCGCGACCCAGCGGGTCTTGAACGTCAGGTTGGTGAAGGAGGAAATCAGCTTTCCGGTGGTCAGCGCCAATCTATCGCGATTGCACGCGCTATGCTGGGCCGTCCTCCTGTCTTACTGTTGGATGAACCAACCAGTGCGATGGACAACCGTTCTGAACAATACATTAAACAACAACTGTCCTCCCTGCGCCGGGATGAAACCCTGATCATTAACACCCATAAAACTGGCATGTTGGATGTCGTGGACAGAATTATCGTGGTGGAACAAGGCAGTATAGTGGCAGATGGACCTAAACTTGCGGTACTTCAGGCATTGAAAGATGGCAAGATCCAGAAAGTGGGTTAAAAGCGAAAAGACACCACCAAGCGCTTTTCAGACTACACAATTTTACAGTGTAAATAGTGCTAAAACGTTAGGCGGTAAAAATGGGATGTCAGTGCGTCTGAGGTACCGATTTATGACAACTCAATTTTAATTTCCTTGCCATTGGTGACCAGCTTGCAAGGACCGTACTCATCCACCAGGTTGATTGATGTCTCCCCTATCTGGCAGTACACCCCCGGAAAACTGTTTTTATAGACTTCAATAAAATAACGCCCATAAAGGGTGCTAAGCTCTGACGAACTGTTTTCTATCTTGGCTTTGATGTCAGCAATACGTTCAAAGTGGTGCGTTTTCGTCCAGGCTAGACGTTCTATCAGTTCATCTGGACGTTTGTTTGCTGGCTGTTGTAACAGCTTCATTTCAGCATCTTTAACTTTCATCAGCTGTTCATGCTCGTGATCCAGCTCCTTGGACAGGCTTAATGTCTGCGACATCAAATCACTTAGCCCGGTAAATGCGTGAACGTAAGTATGAACGCCAGACGCCGCCCCCAGGGTTAACACTTTCACACCACAATGCGCCACATGAGTTCCGCCGGTCAACGCACCAGTGCGTTTGTTGTCATCACACACTATCAGGTTGCTTTCAGTAAAAGTGCGGCAATGCATCGCATGCTGACTGATGGTGATATCCCCTTTGGCTTCTATTTTTGCATATTGGGCAAACTTCGCGACCACAGACCCATTTGACTTCAGGCTGGTGGTGATTTCTTTCTCGCTCTGTACCTGCCTGCCAAGAATACCGTTATGAATAATAATGTCGCCGCCCGCTACCAAATTGGCAGACTCGACGACACCGCCGACAGTGATAGATCCCGTGGCATTGACTTTCATTCCCGCATTTACATCGCCGTTGATAATGACACTGCCTTCAAAATCCACATGCCCTGTCGCTACCGTTACTGACTTCATACACAGTGCATTGTCTACTTCAACACCGTCAGGATGAAGGATAGGTAACCCCGCAACTTCTGCAACAATCACATTCTCATCGTTATTGCTGAACTTACTCCCCGGATACAGCTTCAAAGGAAGGTCATTGCCGGGCGTCGTTGGCAGGATTTCGCCGCTTACACGAAACCCCTCAATGCCTTTGGTAGGAGGAATTCGTTTTGCAATGGGTTGGCCTTCCTGTACCGTGATCATTTTACCGAGATCGCGCATATCGACGGTACCATCTTCCCTTTCCTGCGGGCGTAATATGCGAGATTTACTGTCTTGAACCAGATAAGCAAGCTTGGAGTCATCACCCGGGACGGGCCATTTACCGCTTGCTATAGGTACTTCCAGGTATTCACCAGGCTTGAGACGCGCAGACGCAGTCAGTAGCTTCTGCAAGGTTTGTTTCTTTACACCACGTACGATTTGCGCACTTTTGAGCGCCGAGAGAAGATCATTGCCTTTAATAGGCTCACCGCCACATGCACCATTAACCCGAAGGAATGCCGTCATTTTTTCGTCATCAAAGCGTGCGCTGACACTGGCGTCACGACGCTCGGCGACAACGACATCATCAGGCTCCCCCTTCCATTCATCGCTGGAAGCATTGATCTTATCAAGCACTGCTTCAATGGTTTCTTCAAAGCGAAGAAAGCTAGCAACCTTATGTCCTACCAGCCAATCAACAATGTGCTTTTTTTCAATGTTGGGGGCATCTTGGTCTGCCTTAGGTACCACAGTCATGTATACCCTACGACCATCATTTGACAGCCGCAAAAGCTGTTGCAGCATGTAATCCCCTAAACAAATACACTAAAAATACGAACGAACGTCACACTCGTATTCTACCTAGATGAAACACGTTGACAGAAATACCTCGACACCCAAGTTAGAATCAGATCGCATTAAATTACTGACTTTTGACTCATTTAAGATACTTGTGTCATATAAATGAATTATAGAGAGTTTTGGCTGATATGCTGCCTTGTCATGAAAGAATCATCGACGTTTGGCGAGAACAAAAATGCACATCAAGACAGTGCGCTTTTAAATCAGGAGGTTACCTATATCAAGGTTAAACAGATAACTTGTTGTGGCTTTCGTCTGATAGCCATTCATTAAGGCTGAAGCCGTATCTTAACTTGCCATCAGGCTCAACATTCCGATAGATAAGAGAGCCTTTAAGTAAGGGAAGATCAACCACTTTTAAGCTGTAGCTGACATCGAGATCAATCTCTTCTGTGGCTAACAACCCCATTCCACTGCGGCTAATATCACGAATAATGACAGGAAAACCAAAATCATTGTCTTCGCAGTCATGATCTAAAGGTGGCGTCACCACATAGAGACGGGCGAGAATACCGCCGCTGCCTAATTCAACGCGCTCCTGAAAACGTTGGCACTGACTCTCCCCCCCTGACTTTTCGATCAGGATGTCGCAGAGTTTCTCATAATCATTCATTTTACCGCCTCCCGCACTGCTAGGGTTCCTTCCCGAAGTGACGCTTTGATAATCTTTAGCCAGCCCCATTATTAATGTTACGCATGATGGCGAAACCGGAATACTGGCGTTTAATAACTGGCTACTTTTATCTGAAATTAGCGAACACCAGTACCAGTAAAAATGCAAACGTAACCATGAAGTATATTTATGTTTCAATGCATTGGCTGTATTGAATGTTAGATAAAAGCACATGAATTTGAGGCTGGCGCCCCGCCACATTTACAGTGTAAATCTAAACGTCTCCCATCAGTTCAGCAACACGTTTACAACGAATACCAAAACGCTTCTTTTGAAAAGCGTCAAACAAGGATGAATCGCTGGTAATGACCTGATCTTGAGAGAGCCCCACATGCTTGATCAAGTTTGCCACGCTGGCAAAATTACCAATATCATGGCAAAAATGCGCATCCGAGCCTGTTGTTATCCAAGCCCCCTTTTCTTTGGCTAATACCGCGATTTTCTCGCAATAATATTCGCTCCCTTGTCTGGAACCGTTCAATGAAGAATTGTTCAGCTCTATGGCAACACCATGCGTGACTGCCGCATCAACCACTGCCTCAGCATCAATAGGATAGGAAGGGTTTCCAGGATGGGCGATAGCATCGACAAGTTGAGAGGCAATCGCGCCAATCATCGCTCGGGTATGAATGTCTTTGTTTTCCGGGCGAAAGACGGCTTCATGCAAACTCGCGTTAACCCACTCCATCTTGGCGTAAACATAGTAGGGCATATCAAGCTCACCTTGTACATCCATGATATTTGCCTCAACCCCACGTAAAATATGCACGCCGAACAAGGTATCAGGAATCACCTTCTGATTAACAAAGTGCCAATAGTGCGGCGCACCAGGCATGGTACTGGCGTGATCAGTGACACAGAGGTGGCTCAAACCAACTGACTTAGCCACCTGGGCATTTTCGATGATAGTACTGTAAGCATGACCACTGGCCACAGTATGAGTATGTGTATCGACGACAAATTTCATCTGTTATCCTTATTTTGTCAGTTGATGTTGGATCCAATTCCTTATTGCCATTTCTGTATCTTTTCTTCCCCGAAAACCAAAATGCTTTGCGACACACTCCCAGGATTGACGTTGCAGCAACTTGGCAACCATAAGTGTACACACATTATCAGTTTCATCTTGGATAGGAACTGTGGCAAGCAGATGAATAAACCATTGCCACAAACTGCCTGTGACTAAATCGTAACCCAGCTTTCCGTCAGCAAAAAGGGACACTTGGTTCATAGCATTTTCATCGATGGAAACAGCCTTGAGATTTCCTGCCAGCAACAAAGCGACCAGATCACTGTCCATATCGGCAAATTGTTCTGGAAGTTGATGCTCAAAATTAAGATAAAAAAGAGCACGTAAGGCTTCAAACCAATCCGGAGCTGTCGATATGGCCTTTGCCAACTGCAGAGAATAAGTCCCGCTGGCTGCATCTCGTTGAACGCCGAGGCGCAATGGCAGGTATCCCAATTTCGACCAGAATTGCCACAATGTGGGCGTGATACCAAAACTGGTTCCTGTGACAGTAATACCTTGTTTCAACGCAGTTTCTTCAAAGTATTTGACCAGCGAACGGGCAATCCCTTGGCGACGGAACTCAGGCAGCACTGCAAGCCGAACAATTCGAAGCATAGGTTCAGCCAATACTTCTGCCAAGCCAGTATGAGTAGCCAGACTCTGAGCAAGTAAGTGCCCTCTTAGCCGGCGCTCACCGCGTGCTACAGCCTGCGCGAGTGACGGTTCAAACCCGCCCTCCATACTCGCCAACAAAGCACCAATAAGCACGCCGTCGCAGTAGGCCCCCAGTATCACCAGACGCTCTCCATCAAGCAGTTGTACCAAATCATTGGGTGATGTCTGGTAATGGGCGGTGACCAGAAGTGAAAACAACTGTCGTAACTCGGCCTCGTCTTGCGCAAGCGCAGTCTGACTTAATGTCTGGTATGAAACAGAGGCTTGGGTATTTGCGGGGAGAGCAGGCTCGGCATCAAACAAAAAGGCCTCGAAGAGCCAACGTTCAAGCGGATCTTGTTGCGCCCACCTGACTGGCTCTGTGAGCCTGATTTCCCGCCAACCTTTGGCTTCTGTGTCAAGCAGTGTACGAAAGCGCGTGCTGAATGAGCGCCCCGTTCCTTCATAGCCATGTTCAGTCGATGAAAACACAACACGACTATATTGCTTTAAGATATCGCCGAGCATAGGAAGAGGGATCGCCGCCGCTTCATCAACCAACAGCAAGTCGCATGCTGGCTTTTCACGTAGCAAGGCGTCTGGCGCGATAAACTCCAGCCTTCCTCCGTTTTCATCAACCAGTGATAACTTGCCTTGTGCTTGCAGCTCTCCACGCTGTCTCGCATGAGAGAAAAGGGTGTCAACATTAGCAAAACGCGGGGAAGTGACGAGAATTTTTTGGGCCCCGTGACGAAGAATCTCCACCGCCGCAATGCCCATGGCTGACGACTTCCCCCTTCCCCGATCAGCCACTAATAGTACAGGGCGGCGTCGATGTCCACGCAATACCCGCCCAATCGCTTCCACTGCCCGCTGTTGTGATACGGTTTTCCCTGTTGTTGGATCAAGTTGACGGCCTTGATGCAGACACACATCATCCAACGGAAATTCGTGGTCGCCGTTCTGGCGACAGATAGCAACAGCGGGGTGTTTAGCCAGTTGCATCAGACGGTTATCGAAGCGACGCAGATCGGTACGATGTTCCTCACCGGCAATCAGCACCAGCAACCCACCACCACGAATACACCCGGCTGCCGCACACAATTTTTCTATATCCCACACGTGACGAATATCCACCGCCAACGAACCCGTTTCTTGTCCCAGCATTTGCTTTGCGCGCGACCAGGGTATCGCCCCAACAAACTCAGAATCATCGCTGATCACCGTTATCTCATTGATCATCGCCAACGTTTGCATGATGAATACATCGTCACCGAAAAGAAAAACAGGAAAGCGGACAAAACCATCTCGGGCTTTGTCAGTAAGCATTTGCAGAAAGCTGAAAGATTCGTGTATCACAGTGTGGCCGTTTATCAATAAGTCCCCAATCATCATAACGGAAAGCAGGGTGGGGCAGCCACTAATCAGGTAGTTTGCAAGCAGAGCATAAAAAACGCGCCCGAACAGGGCGCGCTTAGCGTGCTTTTGCGTTCACTGACTCAAACGCGATTTGATAAAAGAAAAGATCGCATCGGCATCCTCATCGCTCAGCTTTTTAAGGTTTATTGCCACAGTGTCGCCTTTGCGGCGATAGCTGGCGCGTCCTTTAACCAAGTCAATTGCAGGAATTTCAGGCCTTAGAGCTGCTGGCTTGAGGGCATCACACCATTGTTCCAAAAGTAAAGTCACTTCCCGGGTAATACGGCTGACACCGGTAGCGTCTACCGATTGCCAAACGGGTGCATCTTTCAGCTTTGCCAGCAATGCTTCTTTTTGCTCATCCGTGAGTGAAAAGTAGAGTCTATTGAGCTTAACGATAGTCGGACGACCTAACTCAGCAACACTCGGGTAAGCCTGCAGCAAGGGCAGGGGCAACGCGGCCGCTTTCAGTGCGCCACTGACCAAGGCTTCACTACACTGACACACTTTTGCCAGTTCTTTTTGATCAGCAACATCGCCACGATCCAACATGGCCTGCATTTCCTTTCCGCGCTCGTAAAGCGATAGCGGTTTATGGGCATTTGCCACATCTGACAGGAACTTCGCATGCTTGCTGTTAATGCCCCTCGCGACATATACCAGAAAATCCTGGCCGGCAAGAATACAGGACATACGGCGACGGCTACCGTCGAGTACTTCAATGTTGTCATCTTCCCGCCAGCGGCCAACCGCCGGATACTGTTGCCCACGATCTTTTAATGTGGTGAGGATGTCCTGGAGCGCCAATTCGTTGAGGAACGATTGCTCACGGGCGTTTTCGGCGAAAACGGAAGTCCGTTTCTCAACGTCTGCTGCAGGTACGCGCACCAATTCAAATTCAACCGTCGCTTCACCTGCGACGGAAAGTTCAATCACCGCCGCTTTTTCAGACGCAGCTTTTTGTGCTTCTTGCGCGGTGGTCGCCCGTCGTTTGTCTGCTTTACCAAAAAGACGGGCATTCAATTCTGAAGTCTTAATCGCCATTTATCACTCCTGGTTTCGCTGCGACCAATGGCTATGGAGCACACGTTCAAGCTCCAGCCCGGCACGATGTACCGCTTCCTGCGCTGTTGAAAGGGTTTTCTTACCACCTTCGAAGTCCTGGGCGGTGAGATCAAAAACAGTACTGTAGGTATCAGCACACGTTTCAAATGCGCGGCTGCGGGGAATGGTCGCCATCATCACCTGATCACCCAACAGGTAATTCATTTCTGTCAGCACCGACACCTGTTTTTTGTTGTCATCTTCAAACATAGTAGGTACCAGTCGGACAAACTCCAAGCCCGGCCAGTCCTCCGGGAACATTTCATAAACGGTTGGAAGATGCTGGAAAAAGTTAACCGTAGATGCCCAGTCGAGCCGTTTCGCGGCACACGGGATCAACAAGGCATTGGATGCGTACATGGCATTCCACACCAAGGGGTCAATGTGCGGGCCAGTGTCTATCATGATGATATCAAACTCATCCGCAATCACATCAATAACCTTCTCTTTCAGCAATTGCACGATGTCCAGGGAACCATTCGTCGCTAGGCTCTGCCACGCTTCAGCGTTAAACATCGCGTCTTCCGGGAATGCCGCAATCGTTTTCAGGTTGGGGTACTGTGTCGGCAACAGTACATTTTTCATCATGAATTCTTTGTCAGGCGTTTGCGGCGTATTATCAAGCATGACATCCACTGCGGAATAGATACCTTCTTGCTCGGTAATACTAATCTGCGGGTTCAGAAAAAGGCGAAGTGAGCCTTGGGGATCAAGGTCAATCAAACAGATGCGATAACGTTTTTCCAAGTTCAACGCCATACAGGCCGCCATATGAACCGCACTCATTGATTTCCCCGTTCCCCCTTTTTGGTTCTGGATATTAATCACCCAAGGCTTATAACCCGCACCTTTACCTTCATGAAAGGCAGGGATATTCGCCGCTTCCATAATTTGATGGGCTTCCTCAAGGGTAATAGAGTAGTGGTTCGCGTTGTTCTTGGTGAACTGGTGGCCAGCATCTTCCATGCGGCTGATAGCTTCATCCAGTTTTCGACGGGTAAGGCCAGAGCGGGTTTCCATCAAGGCTTTCGACATGGGTGGAAACAATTGGTCATGACGTTCCTCCATCACGATCTCAATACGGTCAGCCTGAACCTGCTTGGTTTGCTCTGCAATAGTTTGCAGGTTTTCTATTGTCTTTTCCCTATTCATTTTTCTTTTCGCCTTAGAAGAAAATTAAAACAAATTGTACAGCAAAATACATCACACACAATAAAAAGCTGAACATACTGCAAAATAATTAAGATCTTGCTCACTTTATGTCAAGATGGTGAAAAATAGTGCAATTTTTCTGTGTTATATGCTGTGTAAAATATCTCAGATTTAAACTGTTACAACGTCACTTTTTTACAATGTAAACCTTATAACTAGATGTTTTTACCCGGAACACTGAAAAGCGATGTACAAATTACGGGTTGTGTAATTCCAAATTACTGTTATCTGACTTTTACGCCTGATCCGAACCAGAGAACATCAGTGCCACATAAAAAGAAGCTCACTTGATCATCCTTTCGGAAACATGATCAAGGAAAGAAAGGTTACCTGCTGAAACGATGTAAATGCCATGACCATCCTTGATCATGTTTGCGGAACATCGCGACGGATAAGGAAAAATGATCAAGGCGTATTTTTGATGAGGATTTGGGCAGCTATCCTGTAAATTGGATCCTAAAATTCCGAAAAAATGATCAAGAGATGAGTCTGCATGAGTAGAAAGGCAAGATAGCTTCGGAACGATGATGTGAGACGTATAAATTACGGCTAATGCCTTTTGAATACTGACTTGAATATAAATATCATGCCTCTTTCGCACAATAGAAAGCAGTAAAAGCGCCTTAAAAAAACCAATCCAAATGCACAAATGCAAAGCTTGATCATCGTTTCGATGGCCGGACACATACTCAGGGTTGGCTAAAATACGTGAGTTGTCATTTCAACTGAATGCATTTCGATAAATCTTTGACCACAACCAGGACTAAAACAGCGAAAGAAAGTGACCAAACCGTTGAAATACGATTTCCCTGATCATCTTTCCAACTAAGATTGGGCTGTTTTTTGAGAAATAGAGCGGGGTTTCCATGATATTACCAGTATGGCTGTGGATAACCTGTGTAACAACCATGATCATGCTTTTGTGCCTTTGATGATCACGTTTTCGGGCACCTGATGATCATTGATTCAGCGTTACAATGATCATGCTTTCAATGTGTTATTGATCATCTTTCCAAGCACGCCCTGATCATCGTTTCAGTAATCAACAAAAACTTATTCTTTTTTATCAAATACTTATACTAGTTTATTTCGTCAGATCATAAGATCATATCATCAATAAGATCTCTTAAAATCAAAGAGATCAGTTTAAAAAGCCCAATAAAAAGATCTTTCTTTATTTTATTTTTTCTATTACTCTTTCCGGAAAGATGGCGTAATTACGGTCATCTGTATTTTGAAGTCATATTGATATAACAAGGAGCTGTGGCGAATGGCCTCAAATCCCTCTGAAAAAATATTGATCACAGCCCCACGTTCCCACAAAGATGGTCACCTGTTTGAGGTTCATACACATCTCGTGGATTGGCTTCCCCAGTATGAGCATTTCAGGGGGGTCACTAAAAGCATTCTCGAGCTGCTAAATCTGATTTCACTGCGTGCTTTTTCATCAAAAGATGGATTGGTGTCTACCACAGAATTGGTTGAAGCCACTGACGGACAGCTGACCCGTGCTGCAATTCAGCAGCGCCTGCGTGCTGCGGTTCAAATCGGCCTTTTTACCCAACAAGGTGTGCGCTTTGAAGAAGGATTAGCTGGTAAAACCATGCTGCACCGGTTTGTTAATCCCAGTCAGCTAATTTCGGTACTGGGCTCAGCAGGGCTCCAGTCAGAGAAAACCAAAGTTATTGCTAAACAAAAACGGTCCAAAGCTCTCGCTCAGAATCATGTCAATAAGCAGCTGTTGCATGAACATGGCCTGGGAACGCCACCTACAATGCCAGATGAAAAGGATCAGATTCTGATCTCTCCTACTAGCTGGGCGGGTATTATTGATCAGGCCTTGGCTCCGCCACGGACCAAGAAAAGTTACCAGAAGTCGATGGTGGCGATCAGCGGCACGAAAGCGATCATTGAAACCCGATCGTCTAAATCGATCATGACGGTGGACGATTTGATGACGTTATTTGCCCTGTTCACCCTAACCGTGCAGTACCATGATCACCATCTGCCAAATTACGAGCTGCAAACCCAGAAAGTGGGCAACAAAACGCCGGTTTATATTACGGATATCTTGTCTCTGCGTGGTAAGAAGGACAGTGGTCCTGCGCGTGATTCTATTCGGGAAAGTATTGATCGTATTGAGTTTACCGATTTCCAACTCCATGAGCTCACTGGCCGCTGGCTTAGTGAAAATATGCCGGAAGGGTTCAAAAGTGATCGTTTCCGGTTTATTGCACGCACGATCACGGCGTCTGAAGAAGCGCCAAGGGAAGGCGAAGATGGAGAAATCCGGATCAAACCGAATCTCTACATCATGGTGTGGGAGCCGTCTTTTTTTGAAGAGTTGATGACCCGGGATTACTTCTTCCTGTTCCCGCCAGAAATTTTGCGCCAACATACACTGGTATTCCAGCTCTATAGCCTCTTCAGAAGCCGTATGTCACGTCGTCTTGAAGATTCGATGACATTGAGCGATCTGAACCAGAAAATGGCGAGAAACATCGAATGGCGGCGTTTTTCGAGTGATCTTATCCGTGAACTGCGTAAGATGGCGAAAAAGGAAACGATCACTGACGGGGTGTTTGCTGTCAATTTGTATGGTTATCATCTGACGCTGTATCGCTTGGATGATGATAAAAAGCACCCTGATTATCGCATAGACATCAAGTGCAATGTCGACGAAGTGATCCGTTTTTCCCGTGCGAAAACGTACAACGAGGGTAAACGATCTTTGGCGCCGACGATGCCAAACCCACTTCGCAACGAGATCTTGCCAAAGAGAGACCTTGATCAGCTTTCCGAGATTATTGATGGTGAGTTTGAGCCTATTCAGAGGAAAGAGAAACGCGGAGGCCGGTTAGGGCGTCGTGTAAAACTGCGTAAGCACTTGGTGGAGATCAATGCCGATGAGCTGACGATCACCTTGTCTAAATATACCTCTCCGGAAGCGATGCAGCGTGGTATTACTGCGTTGTCTGCGATGACGGGTCATCCAGCAGCGACGATTGCTGAAGAGTGCCAGTCTTACATGGATAAACTGGACTATCTGCGTGTTGATGGGGAGATTCTCTCTTATGAAACATTGAGTAAAACAATCGAGTTTTACAACAGCCAACAACAGGAAAAACACCTGTCAATTGAGCGTCTGATCTCTGGTTTAGCCGTGCGGCGTAAGGTTTGCCGGCAGGTTTATGACGGTCATTTAGACAGTTCAGTGCTGTCTATCTTGGATGAAGTTGCATCGGGTGGATAATAAACCTCACCCGATATTGACAAAGTTCTGACATGGTAACCCCAGATATTGACTAAGATTATTAACGAATAGATACCTTTGTCCTATTGGCATCCGGGTTCGCCCGATGCATTGATTTGCTAACCCTTTGACGAGCCAGATGGCTCGTTTTTTTTGTCTATTAAATCGGCAGGCATAAAGAATGCTTACCAATCTTTTTTAGGATATTGCAAAAATGTAAACGTAGTGATAGCGTTTAAACATCAGCCGCGGATATCGGCTGGCCGCCCACGATGGCAAAGCTAACGCAATATCTGCTTCCTTACATATCTCTTAGAAATTGGTTGTCACCCGGAAGGGATGCGGGCTGCGAGTGGGCCGTTGCGTGCGTATTTTCACCGGTCAATGATCCTAAGGGAACACAGTGACATCCACTATCCTGACTGACTCAGACATCAAAGCCTTTAAACGCCAGGCCAAATTGCAAAAGCGCCAGTTGCGGTGCTCGCACATGCAAGCGCTGGATGTGGTTGCGCGTCTGCATGGCTTTGATAGCTGGCACCAGGTGCTGAAAATTGCCGAACGATCCGCGGTTATCCTTTCTGAGGCTGAACTGGCGACTACCCAGCGTGTTCTGCTCGACAATTCACTGTATACCTCTGTCCCTGTCGGATGGTTGATCGGCCGAAAATCCTACCCGGATTTTTCGTCGTCCAATGATGCCGCACCTTCAACAAGCGCAACCGAACTGGAAGTGCCGACCTCTCGCTGGCAAGGAGAAAAACACGGGTAAATACCGGGATGACGCGACAGGGAGTTATCCATGAAACGTGCTATTTTCGGAGCTGTAATGGCTTCTGGTTTGCTCAGTATCAGTGCATACGCCGAAACCATCGCCATCTCTTGTGGTGCTGTTGGGCAGGAGTTGGAGCTGTGCCAGCAGGGGGTCTCTGCATGGGAGCAGGAAACTGGCCACACCGCCAAAATTGTCACTACACCGAACTCTACCACTGAACGCCTGGCTCTTTACCAACAGCTGTTAGCGGCAGGCGCTAAAGACATTGATGTGTTCCAGATTGACGTCATCTGGCCGGGGATTCTTGGTAACCATTTTATTGATTTAAAAGAGTATTCTGATGGTGTACAGGATGATCACTTCCCGGCGATCGTCGCGAACAATACTGTGAAGGATCGGCTGGTGGCGATGCCGTGGTTTACCGATGCGGGCGTGCTTTACTACCGCGCTGATCTGTTAGAGAAATATGGTGAAGTGCCGCCCACTACCTGGGAACAACTGACGGCAACGGCTAAAAAGATCCAGAAAGGGGAGCGTGACGCCGGTAACGACAAAATGTGGGGCTTTGTATGGCAGGGTCGTGCGTATGAAGGCCTCACCTGCGATGCACTGGAGTGGGTGGCTTCTTACAATGGTGGCACCATTGTTGATGAAGATGGCAAGATCACCATCCACAATGACAATGCCAAAATGGCACTGACTACCGCTGCAGGGTGGATTAACACCATTTCTCCACCGGGCGTGCTGAATTATGGTGAAGAAGAAGCACGGGGCGTGTTCCAGACAGGGAATGCGGTTTTTATGCGTAACTGGCCTTATGCCTGGTCTCTCGGTAACAGTGATGATTCTCCAGTGAAAGGGAAAATTGGCGTTGTCGCCTTGCCAAAAGGCGGAGACGACGGCAACCATACAGGCACGCTCGGAGGCTGGCAACTGGCGGTGTCCAAATACTCTGCCAATCCTGAAGTGGCTGCAAGTCTTGTCATGTTCCTGACTTCATTTGAGGAGCAAAAACGCCGAGCGATCGAAGGTTCGTACAACCCCACCATTGAAGCGCTTTATGACGATGAAGACGTGCTGGCGGCAGTGCCTTTCTTTGGCAGCCTCTACAATACCTTTGCAAACGGGACACCGCGTCCGTCCACTGCTACCGGGGCTAAATATAATCAAGTATCTAACGCCTTCTGGAATGCAACACACAGCGTGCTCTCTGGCAATGTTTCTGCCGATAAGGCGCTGACAAAACTCAATAAAGATCTTAAGCGCATCAGCCGCGGCGGTCGTTGGTAAGTGTTGATCAGGCTGTCTGGGCTCCTGTATGCCTGACAGCCGCTTTCAGAAGGATATTGCATGGAACAGACCAGCGTACTCACGCGTAAGCGTGTCCGCGCCGCTTGGTGGTTTCTGGCCCCCATGATGATTACCCTGGCCATGGTAGCCGGGTGGCCATTACTGAGAACATTCTGGTTCAGTATGACCAATGCCACCTTAGATGGCAGTGGGGCCGCAGAATTCATCGGGCTTGATAACTACGTCATCTACGAAGACGGCGAATTTTACGGCATCTTGTTTGATCCCACCTGGTGGCAGGCAGTATGGAACACTCTGTATTTCGCTATTGTTTCTGTGAGCCTGGAAACCGTGTTCGGGATCGTGGTTGCCCTGGTGCTCAATACAAAGTTCAAAGGGCAGGGATTGGTTCGCGCAGCGGTACTTGTGCCCTGGGCTATCCCCACCATAGTCTCCGCAAAAATGTGGGGCTGGATGCTTCATGATCAGTTCGGGATCATCAATGATTTCCTGATAACTCTGGGGGTGATCGCCTCGCCTCTCGCCTGGACAGCTGATTCGGATCTCTCGCTTAATGTGGTGATCGCGGTGGATGTGTGGAAAACCACCCCGTTTATGGCACTGCTGGTGCTTGCCGCCTTGCAGATGCTGCCATCCGATTGCTACGAGGCAGCCAAGATTGACGGTATCCATCCAGTCAGCGTCTTTTTCAGGGTCACTTTGCCCCTCATCATGCCAGCCGTGATGGTTGCGGTGGTGTTCCGCGCGCTGGATGCGCTCAGGGTGTTTGACCTTATTTATGTGCTTACGCCTTCTAACGAAGCCACTATGTCGATGTCGGTGTATGCGCGGCAGAATCTGGTGGATTTCCAGGACGTTGGTTATGGTTCAGCCGCTTCCACGCTGCTGTTTCTCATTGTGGCGTTATGTACCGTTGCCTACCTCTACCTGGGGCGTAAAAGCATGAACGAGGGCCATTGATATGTCGAAAAAATGGTATTTGCAGGTAGGTTTCTACCTCTTGGTGGCTGTGATCGTGGTGTTTTCGGTCTTCCCGTTTTATTACGCTATCGTCACCTCTTTTAAATCTGGCTCGGCGCTGTTTCAGGTGGAATACCTGCCTTCCTCATTGGATTGGGGGAATTATGCATCGGTGTTCTCCGGCGGGGTGTTTGAGCGTAACCTGCTCAACTCTGTGCTGGTTTCCACCGTGGTTGTGGCGATTTCTCTATTGCTGGGGGTTACCGCCTCGTACGCGTTGGGGCGTATCCGCTTTCGTGGCCGTAATATTGTGTTGCTTACGATCCTCGGAGTCTCTATGTTTCCGCAGGTCGCAGTGCTGTCTGGGTTGTTTGAATTGATCCGCGCATTTGGGCTTTACAACTCTATACCCGGGCTGGCGCTTGCCTACATGATTTTCACCTTGCCGTTTACGGTCTGGGTGCTCACCACTTTCATGAAACAACTTCCGCTCGAACTCGAAGAAGCGGCGATTGTGGATGGCGCGACCCCATGGCAGATCATCACAAAAGTATTGATGCCACTTCTGTGGCCGGCGTTGGTGACAACTGGTCTGCTGGCTTTCATCGCAGCGTGGAATGAATTCCTCTTTGCTCTTACTTTCACCCTGACAAATGAGCAACGTACGGTTCCCGTGGCGATCGCGCTGATTTCCGGTGCAGGTCAATACGAATTGCCGTGGGGCACCATCATGGCGGCGTCTGTCATCGTCACTGTGCCGCTTATTGTCCTGGTATTGGTTTTCCAACGTCGAATCGTCTCCGGCCTCACCGCTGGCGCAGTTAAGGGATAAACAGACACATGAAACAACAACAATTCGCCTGGTGGCGTGGGGCGGTGATTTACCAAATCTATCCACGCAGTTTCTACGATGCTAACCAGGATGGGATCGGCGATTTGCCCGGGATCACCCAGCAATTGCCCTATGTGGCTGCACTGGGGGTGGATGCCATCTGGCTGTCGCCTTTTTTTACATCGCCTATGAAAGACTTTGGCTATGATGTTGCTGATTACCGGGACGTGGATCCGCTGTTTGGCACATTGGATGACTTTAAACACCTGGTAAAGGTCGCGCACGATCTGGGGCTGAAAGTGATGATTGATCAGGTGCTCAGCCATACCTCTGATGAGCACCCCTGGTTTGAGGAAAGCCGTGCCAGCCGTGATAACCCGAAAGCCGACTGGTATGTGTGGGCCGATCCCAAACCGGACGGAACACCGCCAAACAACTGGCTCTCCATTTTCGGAGGCTGTGCCTGGCAGTGGGAAAGTCGGCGTCAGCAGTACTATCTACACAACTTCCTTGTCAGCCAGCCTGACCTGAACTTCCATAACCCAGAGGTCGTGGAACAGCTTTTAGATAGTGTGACGTTCTGGCTCGATTTGGGTGTCGACGGGTTCCGTCTCGATACGGTTAACTTTTACACCCACGACCGTCAATTGCGTGACAACCCACCGTTGTCAGCCGGGGACAGCAAATCGCTTGGTGTGCCGGGAACCAACCCGTACTCAATGCAAAAACACCGGTACGACATTTCACAGCCAGAAAACCTCATCTTCTTGAAAAAGCTGCGCGCAGTGCTTGACCAATATGATGGCATCACCACAGTCGGGGAGATTGGTGATGATAATCCACTGGCACTGATGGCACAGTACACCGCAGATAATGACAAACTGCATATGGCCTACACCTTTGATTTGCTCAACGTGCACCGTTCGCCAGATTACCTGGCTTCAGTGATCGGCAAAATTGAAGGAGCCATTAACGATGGTTGGGCCTGTTGGGCGCTTTCTAACCATGACGTGGTACGCTGTATTACCCGCTGGGGGGCAGGGGAGCCAGATCAGACCGCTTATGGCAAAGTGTTACTGGCGCTAGTGACATCTTTGCGTGGCAGTGTGTGTTTATATCAGGGAGAAGAGCTTGGCCTGCCGGAAGCAGACATCCCATTTGATAAAATCCAGGATCCTTACGGCATTCCTTTCTGGCCGGAATACAAAGGCCGGGACGGATGCCGCACGCCAATTCCCTGGCATGCGGGCGAAGAGCACGCTGGATTCAGTACGGCTGAACCCTGGTTACCTGTCGACCCGCGTCACCTCGCGCTGGCAGTGGATAAGCAGGAGCAGAAAAGTGACAGCATGTTAGCGCATTACCGCACTTACCTTCGGTGGCGAAAGCAACACCGGGTGCTGATCGACGGCGGACTCAGTGATGTGACTTCCCATGCCCAGGGACTGGCTTTTATCCGTTACAACGACGAACAGCGTCTGCTGGTGGCGTTCAATCTGTCCGGGTCTGACATGACACTTTCATTGCCAGAAGGAAACTGGCAGCCATTGGACGGCCATGGGTTTACATTTGGGCTGGAAAATGGATCGGTCACTCTCCCGCCATATCAGGCGGCATTTGCAACGATTTAACAGGGAAAGGAATATGGCTGAGGTCATTTTAAATAAGGTCAATAAGACGTTTGGGAAAGTTCATGTCACCAAGGAAGTGGATTTGCACATTAGCAAGGGGGATTTCGTGGTGTTTGTTGGTCCTTCCGGATGCGGTAAATCCACCCTGCTCAGGCTGATTGCAGGTCTTGAGGATATTACGTCCGGAGACCTGAAAATTGATGGTAAAGTCTGCAACGACCTACCGCCGCCAGAGCGTGGCATCGGCATGGTGTTCCAGTCTTATGCCCTGTATCCGCACATGACGGTATACGACAACATGGCATTTGGCCTGCAACTGGCGAAAGCTGAAGCCAAAACCGTGGATGAAAAGGTGCGTGAAGTCGCCGCAGCACTGCAACTTGATACCTTGCTGGCACGTAAGCCAAAAGCGCTTTCCGGCGGTCAGCGCCAGCGTGTAGCTATTGGCCGCGCTATTGTGCGTGAGCCAAAAGTGTTCCTGTTTGATGAACCCCTGTCGAACCTGGATGCCTCCTTGCGTGTACAAATGCGCATGGAGATCGCCCGCTTGCATGAGCGCCTTGGTGCAACCATGATCTACGTTACCCATGATCAGGTGGAAGCGATGACGCTAGCCACTAAAATTGTGGTACTGGATGCAGGACGTGTAGAGCAGGTAGGTTCGCCGCTTGATCTTTATAATCATCCTGCGAACACCTTTGTGGCGGGTTTTATTGGCTCACCGAAAATGAATTTTCTGACGGCTGATATTGTGGAAACCGGTGAAGTGACCACCAAAGTGCAAATCCACCGTGGACAGGCGATTGTGGTGTCAGCGAATACCATCGGCGCCAAGGTGGGAGATCCTTGTGTGGTGGGTATCCGTCCGGAGCACATCCGTTTTGGCGAAAAAGATGCAATTCAGGAAGGCGGTGTGGCGTTGAGTGTGGTGGAGCAGTTAGGTAATGAGTGTCTGATGTACTTCAACACGCCGCAAAGTGCTGAGCCTGTGGTGATCCGGACAGAGGGACAGACCAACATACGTGCCGGAGACAAACGTTGTATCGAGTTTCCGGCAGATTATTGTCACCTGTTCGATCGCGACGGAAAGGCGTTCAAACGATCAGTGGCGGGCGAGACCAAGCCATTCTTGAGCGTTACGCCATAAGCCTCCGATAAACGCTGAAAATACCCAAGAGGCAGGATGTCAGTCCTGCCTTCTTTAGGATTAGCGTGGGGGCTGAGCCAATGAACGCTGAGATGTCGTGCGTTTCATGCTCCGGGGGAATGACGTTGCAGCTCGCCTACCCAAGCCTGCCAAGGTGGTAATTTCAACACACCGTCA
Organism: Grimontia sp. THUN1695; assembly: GCF_059704325.2. Taxonomy (NCBI): domain Bacteria; kingdom Pseudomonadati; phylum Pseudomonadota; class Gammaproteobacteria; order Vibrionales; family Vibrionaceae; genus Grimontia; species Grimontia sp. THUN1695. The sequence continues at coordinate 656,847 of NZ_AP046576.1, forward strand.
ACCCGTGATGAGGCGGTATTCATGTGAGGAAGGGAAAGCAACGTGGCCGGGGCAGGTAAATTCAACTTTACCGTCGCATCGCTGTTAGAGGCATTGAGTGCGATGATCAGCGTTTGGTCGGCATGATGCCGCTCTAACACCATGAGTGCGGAGTTAAATGCTAATACCCGACAGGTGCCCTCTAGCATGGCAATTTGCTGTTTACGCCATGCAAGCAATTCCCGGGTGAAGTGAAGCACGGATTGTGTATCCGCCTGTTGGATATCTACCGCCAATGCTGCATGGCTGGGATCGGGGGGAAGCCAGGGAGACACGCAGCTAAAACCGAAATGCATTGCCTTGCTTTGCCAAGGGAGTGGAGTGCGGCAGCCATCGCGACCGACATAATTGGCAATCACCTGCTGGCCGAATAAATCTTTCCTCTGCGAGGGAGGCACATTGGCCTCTGTGAGTCCCAATTCTTCGCCTTGAAACAGACTGATCACCCCTTGCAGGGACACCAACAGGGTTAACAGCAACTTGGCTGCCTCCGGTTGGTTTTTTCCGTTTTGCCAACGTGAAACGGTACGGGCGATGTCATGATTACCGGTGCTCCAACAGCCAATACCGGGATGAACCGCACTGAAAAAGGCATTGAGTTGGTTGCCGACCTGCTCAACGTTTTGGCAAAGGCTCAGAGACTCAAACACATTGGCAGCATCCAGTGCATCCCCTTCGCTGGTATAGCGGTCAATCACTGCATAGGGGGAGGGGTCGCTCAGTGAGCCGAGAAGCCATTTTTTCTCATCATAGCTATCGGCAATTACCCGTAATTGTTTGAGCAGGTGGATGTTTTCGGGACGACTTATGTTGTAGCGCTGGCTTTGGTATCGATAAGGATCGGTACGCGCTTCTTCTTGCCACCCGAGGTGGCGTGGCGGGTTATTGCGAAGTTTGTCGTCATGAAGGAATAAATTCACTGAATCCAGACGCAAGCCATCAATGCCGGTATCAAACCAGAAACGAACACTTTTCATGAGCTGGCGCACAACGTCTGGATGACGGTAGTTGAGGTCTGGCTGATTGCTGAGGGTGTTGTGTAAATAGTATTTCCCCCGGGTGGGGTGCCAGCGCCAAGCGGATTCACCGAAAATGGTGAGCCAGTTATTCGGCGGCGTGCCATCCGGTTTGGCACAGGCCCACACATACCAATCAGCTTTTGGTGAGTTTTCGCCTTCGCTGCTTTCGATAAACCAGGAGTGCTGGGTTGAAGTATGGTTAGCGACAAAATCAAGCATCACTGCGAGATGACGTTTCTTGGCTTCTTGTATCAGTCTGGAAAAGGTTTCCAGATCACCGTATTCGTCATTGATGGCACATAAGTTAGTGATATCGTAACCAAAGTCGCTCAATGGTGATGCGAAAACCGGTGACAGTAAAAGACCGTCGACGCCTAACCAGCGAAAATAGTCAAGTTTGTCGATCACGCCTTGCAGGTCACCCACACCGTCGTCATTGCTGTCTTTAAAGCTGCGGATATACACATGATAAAGAATGGGGGAAGTACTCAAGGTCATTGTTTTTTTTATCTTTTAGCTGGCTGGGTATAGAAAGCGTAGTGCATAAATGGGTGTGAACGCGTCTTTATTCCGCTTTACAGTGTAAATAGATATCTTCGATTAACATTTAAAAATCACTATGTTGCAAAAGGTCATTGAGAGGTTTGCTCGTTGAGCTCTGGCCGAATAAATGAACCTTCAATGTCTTGTCTTGTGGCTGGTTCAGCTTAGGACAAAAGCTGCTTTTCGTGGTAGTTAGTTGATAAAAACTATAAAAGTGTTTCCCTTCTTCAGATATATTCAATGCGGTATACCCAAACGACCTGACTCCTTCTTCCACAGTCCATCTGCGGCCTGTATCTAAAAATTCCCTTTTATCGTTGCGTCAATATAGAGACACCGAATGCATATTCCTCTTTCTAGACTAGTGAGGCATACATTTTTTATTCCGTATAAACCCAGTGAAAAGAGGTCGGAGAAGTGAGGGCAACGTCATGGAAAAAAACGAAGCAGATATTGATATTGTGAGAGAAGGGGAAAAGGGAACGTTTGAATGGCGAGCATTTTTCTTTATTGCTGTGTTTCTGTTTCCCATTCTTAGTGTCGTCCTGATAGGGGGATACGGCTTTCTCATTTGGATGAGTCAAGTGTTCTTTTTTGGCCCTCCGGGGCACGGCTAACAGCGGTTCATATTCACTGATCCAACCAAGAGCACATGACCATGAAAAATTTTATTCGAAAACTTTGGGCGACCATGCGGCGTCCGGCCACCAAAATTAGTCTTGGGGTTCTGACCCTTGGCGGGTTTATCGCCGGTGTTATTTTCTGGGGGGGATTCAACACTGCGCTGGAACTTACCAACACCGAACAATTCTGCATTTCTTGTCATACCATGCGTGACAATGTATATCCGGAGCTGAAAAAAACTATTCACTGGTCAAACCGGACCGGTGTTCGGGCAACGTGCCCTGACTGCCATGTCCCTCATGACTGGACGGATAAAATTGCAAGGAAAATGCAGGCCAGTAAAGAGGTGTTTGCTCAGGTCTTCGGGATAATTGATACCCGTGAAAAATTCCTTGCAAAACGGCTGGAACTTGCGCAACACGAATGGGCGAGGTTCAGTGCCAATGGTTCAAAGGAATGCAAAGCCTGCCATCAATACGTAAGCATGCAGTTTGAGAAGATGAGGCCCACTTCGCGTTTTCAAATGCAGCATGCGGCGGAGAAAAATCAAAGTTGTTTAGACTGCCACAAAGGGATAGCCCATGAGCTTCCCGCAGAAATGGATTCTACCGGCGGTATGCTCAGTAAGCTGATTTCTCAGTCTCAAAGCACGGATTATGCGCAAGGTGCCCCGATTTACAGCGTAAATTTCCTGGAAATGTATGTGGACTCAGGACTGACACAGGATGGAGGTACGCTAGAACCGGCCTCTATGGTGACGATTCTGGAAGAAAACGATCAGGCGGCAAAAGTCACCCTGACCGGTTGGCGCAAGATGAAAGGATTTGGCCGGGTGATATATGAAGGTTTCGGCCTGAATATCGCTTCTGCTGCTCTGACAAAAGAGTTGGCACAGAGTCAGGATGACATCCGCACGTTTGAAACCCAGGAAGACGAGCTGACCGGCTTGACCTGGCAGCGTGTTGAAGTGGATCTTTGGGTGAAAAAAGCGGACTTTCTGGGGAGCATCGATCCTATCTGGACTGAAGCGAAACAGGCGTATAACACCAATTGTAGCCTATGCCACACCCAACCGGATGTAGCCCACTTTGATGCCAATACCTGGCCGGGTATGTTCGACGGCATGATGGGATTTGTTAACTTTGATCAAGCCACCCGAGCCTTGGTGCTTAAGTACCTGCAAAAACACTCCAGCACCTTTGTAGAACACTGAGAGGGATAGCAGCATGACAATTAATCGGCGTACTTTCCTGAAAGGCATCTTGTCTGTCAGCGCAACGGCTGCCATTGGGCCCAGCCTTCTCGTCGCGACAGATGCTTATGCAAATCCAGAATTGTTGGAGGGGGTATGGCGCACCTCCGGCTCCCATTGGGGCGCATTTCGTGCCCGCATTGTCGGTGGAGAAGTGGCAGACGTGGTGGCATTTACTCACGACAAACACCCGACAGCCATGTTGGAGGGAATTAAGGGGTTAATTTATAACCCTTCCCGCGTGCGCTACCCTATGGTGCGCCTTGACTGGTTGAAACGTTCAGAGGGCTGGAATACTACCCGGGGAGACAACCGTTTTGTCCGTGTCACCTGGGATCAGGCACTTGATTTGTTTTACAGTGAACTGGAGCGGGTACAGAAAACCTACGGGCCATCAGGCCTGCTGGCCGGTCAAACCGGCTGGCGCCAGACCGGGCAGTTTCACAGTTGCACCACTCACATGCAGCGTGCGTTGGCGATGCACGGCTTTTTTGTGAAGAAAATCGGGGATTACTCCACCGGTGCTGGGCAAACCATCATGCCTTATGTACTCGGTTCAACCGAAGTTTATGCGCAGCAAACTTCTTGGCAACTGTTGCTGGATAACGCCAAACAAATTGTTATCTGGGCCAATGATCCGGTGAAAAATGCCCAGGTGGGCTGGCAATGTCCCACGCATGATGTGTATGGCTACTTCGATCAGTTGAAAGACAAAGTGGCGAAGGGTGAAATCAAGGTGATTTCTGTTGACCCCGTGGTCAGTAAAACTCAGGCGTTTCTCGGCTGTGAACATCAATACATTAACCCACAAACCGATGTGCCTTTTATGCTGGCATTGGCGCACACTTTGTACACGGAAGATCTTTACGACAAAGAGTTTATCAAAATTTATTGCATCGGCTTTGAGCCTTTTATCGGTTACGTGATGGGCAAAACCAAAGACAAAGTCGAAAAAACGCCAGAATGGGCATCGAAAATCTGCGGTATTGCACCTGATCGTATCCGTGAATTCGCCCGCATGCAGGCCAGAGAACGTACTCAGCTAATGTTTGGCTGGTGTGTACAGCGCCAGCAACACGGTGAACAGCCGTACTGGATGGGGGCTGTGCTTGCCAGTATGCTCGGCAGTATTGGCTTGCCGGGCGGTGGCGTTTCTTATGCCCACCATTACAGCGGTATCGGTGAACCGGCAACGGGGGCTTCCGGCCCCGGTGGTTTCCCGCGCAACCTCGATCCGGGCATGGAGCCTAAATATAACAACAGCGATTTCAAAGGCTACGCCAGCACCATTCCGGTGGCTCGCTGGGTTGAAGCCATTGAAGCGCCCGGTACAGTGATCAACCACAACGGTAACAAGGTGAAGCTGCCACCCATTAAGATGGTAGTGGTAAGTGGTAACAACCCCTGGCATCACCATCAGGATCACAATCGGATGAAAAAGGCCTATCACAACATAGAAACTGCCATAGCCATCGATTATGCGTGGAGTGCGACCTGTCGGTTCTCTGATATTGTGTTACCGGCCTGTACCCAGTTTGAACGGAATGATATCGATCTTTATGGAGCTTACTCAGCAACTGGCGTTCTTGCTATGCACAAGCTGGTGGATCCGCTCTATCATTCCCGCACGGACTTTGACATTTTTAAAGGGCTGACTGCGCGTTTTGGCCTGAACAAAGACAAAGAATACGCGCAGCATATGACCGAAATGCAATGGGTAGAGAAGCTCTACAACGAGTGTGCTGCTGCCAACAAGGGCAAATTTGACATGCCGGATTTTGATACCTTCTGGCGTGATGGGTATGTCAGCTTTGGCAAAGGAAACACCTTTGTCCGCCATGCTGCGTTCCGTGAAGATCCTGAGCTCAACCCGCTGGGGACGCCCTCGGGCTTTATTGAGATCACCAGTCGAAAGATCGGCAGTTATGGTTACGAATACTGCCAGGAACATCCGATGTGGTTTGAAAAAGCCGAACGTTCCCACGGTGGGCCGGGATCAGACAAATTCCCGGTGTGGTTGCAATCCTGCCACCCTGACAAGCGCTTGCATTCACAGATGTGTGAATCGCCTGGACTGCGTGACACCTACACAGTACAGGGACGTGAACCTGCGTATGTCAACCCGGAAGATGCCAAAGCGCGTGGTATCGCAGACGGTGATCTTATCCGAGTTTATAACGATAGGGGACAGCTGATTGCCGGCGCTGTAGTGTCAGACAATTATCCACCGGGCATCATCCGGATCCAGGAGGGGGCCTGGTACGGTCCAACAGGGGCGGAAATAGGGGCGCTCGATACCTATGGCGACCCGAATACAGTCACGCTGGATATCGGTACTTCAGAGCTTGCTCAAGCGTGCAGTGCCTATACCTGTCTGGTGGAATATGAGAAATTTGAAGGCGAAGCGCCGGTGGTAAACGCCTTCTCGGGCCCTGAAATTGTCTCGCTGTAACATAACCTGCTGAACGGTGTGGAGGGGCACAGATGCGGTCCTCCACATGATTCCCATCTTACCTATCTCCCCACCGGTGATCTGTTACCCTTGATCGTTTGATGAAACGGAATACGTATTTGAGGAAAACGTTCAATAATGATTCGAAGATAACGTTTTCTGTTGGCTATCTTTTCTGAGCTGCTATAGCTTAGGAATAAAGAAGACCGTGATGACACGGCGACATGACAAGGAGAACCATGTTAAAGCTTGACGATATTGGCTTGCGGCCGGCCAGAAACGATGAAAGGGATCATCTCTGGCACTTTATCTACGTACAGAACGAGTGGAAGGCCCATGATGCGCCTTATTTTCCGCTTGAATACCAATCCCGTTTCCAGTTCCGGCGCCACCTGTTCAAGCGCCTGAAAGAGGCTGAAACCGCCATGGTGATTGATTATCAGGGCGAAGCGATTGGGTATCTTTCCTGTTACTGGGAGGACCAGTCTACCCGTTGGCTGGAGGTGGGTATCACCCTGTTTACGTCCCGCTATTGGGGGCGGAAACTTGGGCGTAAAGCGCTGACTCTCTGGATCTCCCATCTTTTCGAGCGCTATGACGTTGCCCGTATTGGCCTGACAACCTGGTCTGGCAATCCCCGGATGATGAAATGTGCAGAAGCGCTCGGTATGCAGGAAGAAGGGCGGATCCGCCGGGTGCGCTTCTGGGAAGGCCAATATTATGATTCACTGCGATATGGTGTATTACGGGAAGAATGGCAAGCATTGCAATCGGCAGGGCTGACACTGCGCTGCGCCGGATAACGGATTTTCCTTTGTGCGGCGGATCCTAATTTTGCACAACTAATTATTGGCATATGCCAATAATTAGTTGTATAGTAGCCTCCTTACTCAGATAAAGGAGAATACTATGTTGTTTGCTATTCCCTGCTGCGAATCCTCTCTTTCCAATCACTTTGCAAAAGCCCCTCAAATTATGCTGTGGGATAACCAAACCAATACCAAAAGAATCCTTGAACGACCTGAGTCATCATCGTGTTGTGGTCATAAGCACTTTTGGCGCAAGGTATTGCAAGACAATCAGGTGGATGCTGTTGTCGTTCGTTCAATCGGTTCGAATATGCTGAGTACACTGTTTAAGCTCAATGTTCGCGTTTTTAGTGCACCACGTGGATTCTCTGTGGAGAGCTTTGATGAAAACCACTTAACGCCAGTCACTAAAATTGAATTTGCTCGGCCTTCGGCTAAGAAAAATAAAGCACGCTGTTCAAGTCAGAGTGAAACACACTGTTCCGCGATTGGTCTGCGAGAAGCATTCAATGGTGGGGGAGTTACAGGCCAACGAACACTGACTAATAAGCTTTCACCACGAGCGATAAATCACTTGGCAAAAGCGTTCAAGTTGTCTAATCAATCTGAGAAAAAACAATGATATATCTAATCAGTTTTGCGATGTTTTTGGTTGTTGTGGTCTTGATGGCGATAGGTGTGATGTTAAAACGTCAAACGATACAAGGCAGTTGTGGTGGGCTTGCTAGGATCAACATAGAAAGAGAGTGCAACTGCGTCGACATGTGTGATGAATACGCTAGTGGGCTTTACCAAATTAAGGAACCGCAAGCACCAGACTGTTAGGTAATGGCTATGGTTCGCGACTAAACATGAGTGCCTGACCATGAACTAAGCTTTGAGCCACTTTGGCACGAGCACGTTTTACGATATTGCCAAACGTCTGCCTAGAGACCCCCATACTAGCCGCCGCTTCTGCTTGACTGAGATCTTCGAGATCGGCCAAGCGCAGAGCCTCGAGTTCCTCGTCCAGCAGCTCAACTTTATCGAGTTGGGAAAGCGGCACCCCATTGGGTTTAAAGCACTCGTATGGCGCTCTTCTGCATATATTTCGTTCTTTTTTTGGTCTTGCCACTTTGTTTCCGTCTTAAGTTTTTGTTTAGGCTTATCGTTTTTTAACCGAGTGGTATTTTATGTCTATCCATATCCCAAAATCACCAACAATCGACGTCATCATCATGGTTTGTTATGCGCGAACTTCCGATTGCCAGTAATCATAAAGGCTTTCAATATCAGAAGAGCAAAGCAGTTTCATGCAGCCTTTAAGCTTTGATTCTGGCCAGTCCCACCATTTCATTTCAAGTAACATCGCTATTTGTGATTCTGAGAAGCGATATTTAATATGTTTGGCTGGATTAGAACCAACAACTTCGTATGGCGCAACATCTTTGGTTACTACTGCGCGGCTCGCTATGATTGCACCATGACCTATGTGCATCATCAATCCTCTTAAATGCCTTTCTCTCCATCGCCCTTAGCCGATGAAGATGTATTTCAACGCTGCGACAAGCACCGCGACACCAACACCAAACATAAACTTCTTAATCCATGTCAGGTCAGTTTTGATTTCAGCCAAGTCCGTTTTCAAATCTTTGTGCAACAATTCGATGTCGCTTTTGGTAGCGGCTTCGTTTGCAAAGATCTCACCGAACAAGCTGACCATTTCCTCGGCCTGCTTCTCGTTCCAGCCAGCGTTTTGCAAGCGTTTAATGGCTTTGTGTGTATCTAATGGAATTGCTGCCATGGTTCAGCCCTCAATCTCGCATCAATGACTCTATTGTGTGTGAATACCGCTCATAACTCAACTTGTATGCGCGAATATCGCTCACACATTTTGTTCTTGCCTGTGTTTGATACCTTCAATGATCAATTCAACTGCCGTTCGACGGGTTCGCCACCAATCATAAAATGTTCGGCGCGGTACATTTGCCAGATCGGCTACTTCCTTAGCATCCAGTCCAACGCTTTCGCGGCAATAGGCAGAAAATGCCTCTTTCTCTGTTACCTGTGTCATGATTCCTCGGTGTGCGAATACCACTCACATTTATTTAGTGTGCGCTATTCGCTCATAAAGAGCAACAGCCCCTAGGGGAATTGCGAAGGAGTGTTTTAATATGTCGATTCAGCGCGTCACAAGTGTAACTATCTGCCCCGTTATTGTTTTCTTTCGCACGATCGAGAACGGCCTGTTCTGGCGTGAAATGAATAGCCCTTCGTCTGGATCTAGACCGAGATAGTGGTCAGGATGATTGCCAAGACAGATTTTGTTTTTCACTCTGTATTGGAGGTAATCAGTAAGATAAGAGCATAGCCTTGAGTTCGATAGAAACACTTCACGTTCATTACCTCTGACAGTAAAGCTTTTTGCCAGCTTGCCTGATTTCATCGTCACATCACGTATCTGGATGCGGTTGAGTTCCAAGCTTGTGCAAGCCGAGCCAAAGAAGAAGGCCAGCAAACACAGATCGCGCTCTGGCTGTTTGCTGTTTTGCGCAGTCACTTTAAATAACCAATCCCACGATTTTTTCTCTATCAAAGTTGGTAAGGCCAATGTCGTTATCTCCCGCTTTAAAGCTGATTTAACGACAATAGCTGGTCTGATAATGCATTTGGTAAACGAAGTAGCCGGTGTTGTTCGTCGGGAGTATTGGCTGCTGGCGCAGCCAAGAGAAGGCTATTGTCTATTGACCGGAGAAGGGCTCATATGTGTTAGCCTCTCATTCTCAGAGGTTATTGCTTACTCAACAGGAACTTACGCAAATCTCTTTCGGTACGCATAACAAACAGAATAAATACTTTGTCTGCGTCTTGTTTATAGAATACACGACATGGATTAACAACAACCTCACGGCAACTTAAATGTTCTAGTTCAGGTGGAATACGCCCTGATTCCGGAAAACTCTCTAGACGCTCAACTTTAGAGAAAATCGTTTGAACCAATTGCTTTGCTGCAACGACATTTTCAAGTGCGATATATTCAGCGATGTCATTGAGGTCGGATAACGCTGGCTCAGTCCAGATTATTTCAACCATTTTGACATTTTGTCCTTGGCTTCTTCGTGACTAACCACTTTACCATCAGCTAGTGCACGTTCGCCTCGCGCAATACCCTCAAGAATTGACAAACGGTTTTGCATAAACTCGTAATCATCAACATCGATCAAATATGCAGATGGCTTACCGTGCTCGGTAATTAATACTGGTTCTTTAGTATCGTGGAGATCAGCGAGGATCTTAGTTGCTTGACGCTTGAGTGATGTGACTAATTCTACTTTCATGAGAGCAGCTCCAAAGGAATACATAAAGTGATACTATTCTATCACTTTATGTATAGCAAGCTCCATGGCGGCTAACAATTTATTAGATCCCAAAGTGGGGTAATTAAACACCCCTCACGTTTGGCATTAGGAAATCTATCGAAAACTCTCGATATGAGATTGATGACGCTAGCTTGCGTCAACAAGAAAAGGGGCATCAGCGTGCCAGAACAGATCACAAAGCCAGAACAGATCGGTCTGACACGAGGCTGGACAGAAACGGGTTAGAACTAAAGCTCTAAAGCGTCCACTTCGGATAACTTCAGATTGAGCAAAACGGAGAGCATTGGCTGCTAACGCAGCCAAAAAGAATGCTATTGCCTACTGACCGGAGAAGGGCTCATATGTGTTAGCCGTTGCCCACCGAATCTAAGATAAATTCAGCCCTTTCTCGGACTGAAATCTTTGGAACCTCAATCAGTTCATAACCAAACTTTTTGTATGCTTTCACCATTTCATGGTATGTCGCAACAGCCTCATTAAAATCTTGTTTACGCTCGATGTCATTTTCATAGATCGTTTCCCACGGTGGGAAAATGAATACTTTTCTGTGATAGGTTAATTCAGTGCAACTTCTTAATATACCCGTGATCATTGAAGATGCTTGATTTTCATCGATATGAGGATCATGCTACGCCCCATGAAAGTGACTCTGACCTACAAGCAAAAACATGAACTCGAAAACCAGCACGATAAAACGCGTGATGGTCGAGTGCGTGACCGTATTAAAGCGGTACTGCTTGCTTCTGAAGGTTGGAGTACTGCCATGATTTCTCAAGCCTTGCGTATTCACGAAACCACCGTTCTCCGTCACCTTCACGATTACGCGCAGTCCGAGAAACTCAAACCTGAAAATGGTGGGTCCAGCAGTGGCTTATCGGCTTCACAGACGATGGCGCTCATCGAGCACTTAACAGAGGTGACCTATCACCATACTCACCAGATTGTTGCCTATGTTCTGGCGCAATTCGGCGTCTGCTATACCGTCGCTGGCATGAACAAGTGGCTGCATCACCACGGTTTTAGCTATAAAAAGCCTAAAGGTGTCCCTCACAGGTTTGATGAGGCTAAACAGCAAGAATTTGTCGAAGCCTACAAGGCACTTAAGTCGAGCTGCGGCAAAGAGGAAACTATCCTGTTCATGGATGCGGTTCATCCCACTCAGGCCACCAAACTCTCTCATGGCTGGATACGTACTGGGCAGGACAAAGCGATTGAAACCACGGGAAGCCGCAGTCGCCTCAACATTGTGGGGGCATTAAATCTCTCTGAGATTGGCCGCACTGTTATCGATAATTACGAGAGCATCAACAGCGAAAACATCGTTAGGTTTTTGTGCAAGCTGAGAGAAAGCTACCCACTGACGCATAAGCTCCACCTCATTCTGGATGGTGCAGGGTATCACCGAAGCGACTTAGTAAAAGACGCCGCCTTTGTGCTGAATATCGAGCTTCACTATTTACCGTGCGTATTCCGGCCGGATCTGAACAGTAATTCCGGAAACACTTGAACACCTATTCTGGAATCATTTGAACTCTGATTCCGGATTTATTTAGTACAGTTTTGTGCTCATTTCCGGAATCGGTGTTCAAGTACACCGGAATTTTCTCAACGCATTGAAATAACAATTAATTTGATAACTTAACCACTGACTTTTCGTTGGCGAGTGAGGGGTAGGTTTGAAAAGGATCACAATGCGTAAAATCAGAGAGGTTTTAAGGCTGCATTTCTCGGCAGGATTGAGTATCCGAGAGATCCACCGCAGCACCAAAGTCAGTGTCGGTAGTATTCAAACACTGCTCAGCAAAGCCAAGAGCATGAACTTATCCTGGCCACTGCCGGGTGAACTGGATGATGCGCAGTTGGCCCGCTGCTTTTATCCGCAAGCCGATACCCGCCATGCCAAGCGATTCCAAGAGCCGGATTGGGCAGACTTACGTAAGCAACTAAGCCGTAAGGGCGTGACGAAGCTGCTGTTGTGGGAGGAATACACTCAGCAATACCCCAACCGCTGTTACAGTTATTCCCAGTTCTGCGACCGCTATCTGCACTGGCTGAAGAAACAGCGCCGCTCCATGCGTCAGCATCACCGGGCAGGTGACGTCTTGTTCGTCGATTACGCAGGGCAAACCATGCCTGTTGTGAATCCACAGACTGGCGAGATCCGGCACGCCCAAATCTTCGTGGCGGCCATGGGAGCGAGCAGCTATTACTTCGCCGAAGCGACCTGGACGCAAGGTATACAAGACTGGCTGGGCAGCCACGTTCGGGCCTTTGACTATCTCGGTGGCGTCCCCACTATGGTGGTGCCGGACAACTTAAAAAGTGCCGTCACCAAAGCCTGTAAAAGCGACCCAGATATCAACCCGGCCTATCAGCAACTGGCGGCTCACTATGATACGGCCATCGTGCCGGCCAGACCGTATAAGCCGAAGGATAAAGCCAAGGCCGAAGTGGGTGTACAAATCATTGAGCGCTGGATATTAGCCCGGCTTCGCCATCACACTTTCTTCTCACTGTATGAGCTGAATCAGTGCATCAGCGCGTTACTGATAGAAGTAAACAGTAAGCCCTTCAAACAAATGGCTGGAACCCGTCAGCAGTGGTTCGACGAACTGGATAAACCCGCCTTAAAACCGCTACCGTGTCATGCCTATGAATACACTGACATCCGCCAGGCTAAAGTGAACATTGATTACCATGTGCAGTATGAGAGCCATCTTTACTCAGTACCGCATCAACTGGTTGGTGAGCGGGTTGAGCTTCACGCGAAGCCGCGCTTAGTGCAAATCTACTTCCAGGGTAAATGCGTTGCCAGCCACCCCCGTAATGACCGCTACGGGTTTACCACTACACCGCAGCACATGCCTGTACAGCACCAGCATTACCACAAAGTCAGTGAGGGCAGTCTGATGAACTGGGCGAAGGACATCGGCGATGACGTGCTTGTCTGGGTAAAAGCGCAGCTTAAACGCAAACCGCATCCACAGCAGGCGTTCCGCGTCTGTCTGGGCGCATTGCGATTAGCCAGCCAGTATCCACCGCAGCGGCTCAATACCGCCTGTAAACTGGCTAATCAACATCAGCTCTATCGCCTGCAACAGCTCAAAGACATCTTAAACAGTAATCAGGACAAGCTCATCAGTGAATCCAGCCAGGAAACACTGACACTCCCTCAGCACCACGAAAATATCCGTGGCCCACAGAGCTTCCATTAAGGAGAAAACCCATGGTAAACACCACACTCTCCCAACTGCACCAACTCAAACTGAGTGGCATGGCAAAAGCATTGAGCCAGCAACTCGAACAACCGGGCCAGTATCAGGACCTCTGCTTCGCTGAGCGGCTGCAACTGCTGGCCGACCAGGAAATCCATGAACGGGATAACCGTAAACAACAGCGCCTGCTCAGACAGGCCCAACTAAAACTTGCGGCAACCGCCCAGGACATCGATTATCAGCACCCGCGCGGCCTGCAAAAAAGTGTCATGACAGGGTTGCTTCAATGCGACTGGCTACAGCGGCAGCAAAACCTGTTACTGACCGGGCCATGCGGCACCGGGAAAACCTATATCGCCTGTGCGCTTGCTAACACCGCCTGCCTGAAAGGCTACACGGTGAAATACTACCGGGTGAGTCGTCTGCTCATGGAACTCACCCAGGCCAAAGCCGATGGCACTTACAGCAAGAAGCTGAAAAGCCTGGCTAAACTCAACCTGCTCATCCTGGACGACTGGGGACTAGAACCGCTAAAAGCCGCGCAGCGCAACGACCTGATGGAGATCATGGATGACCGCCATGGCAGTAGCTCAACCCTCCTCATCAGCCAACTCCCCACCGACCAATGGTATCAATCCATCGGTGATAACACGTTGGCCGATGCCATCCTCGATCGCCTGATGCACAATGCACACCGGATAAAACTGAAAGGAGAGTCAATGAGGAAAATACTGGCGACCGTTGACGCCACTTGAACACTTAAGTTAAAAATCGGTTAGCCAACGATGCGTTGATCTGAGGTGTTCAAATAAAACCGGAATGGCTGTTCAAGTAAATCGGAATACGCATTTACCGCCCTACAGTCCCAACCTCAATCCGATAGAACGGCTTTGGAAAGTGATGAACGAGCAGGTAAGGAACAATGTCTACTTCAAAAGTAAACGGGATTTTGAAGCGGCTATTGGCCGATTTTTCACTGTGATCCTTCCACAAATCGCAGGCTCTTTAGCGTCTCGTATAAATGATAATTTTCAAGTGCTCAATCCTGCATCTTCAAGTTGAATGGGTATATATCAACTTCAAACTAGGATTTATACTGACCTTATATTCCGATACGGAGCCGAATAAAATGAAAAAAACAATTATGCTAGTCGCATGCCTCAGTGCAGGTTTGATTCAAAGTAATATACTATTTGCCCAGACTCAAAATTCTGAAAGCTCAAGGGTAGTAAGCATTAAGTCTGGTAAACTTATGGGAATCAACCATGATGGCGTGAGTACATTTTATGACGTTCCGTATGCCAAAAACCCTTTTACGGCAGATCGCCGATTTCAAGCACCGCAAGCATACGAAACTTGGAACGGAGTATTAGATGCAACAAAAGCAGGTCAACCTGTCCCACAGCCTAGCCGAGATAAGAACACCACCTTGGTGGGGGCTCCCGATGCTCTAACTCTGAACATTTGGACACCTACGAGCGCCGTTGCTACCAACAACAAGCTATCAAATAAAAAGCTGCCAGTCATGGTGTGGATCCCTGGCGGCGCATTCATCCGAGAAGATGCAGCAGAGTTAGCCTACGACGGAACGAGCTTTGCTCAGAATGATGTGATTGTTGTAACGGTCAATTATCGAGTAGGCGTTGATGGTTTTATGCACCTTGAGGGCGCACCGGATAATCGCGGCATTCTTGATCAAATCATGGCTCTTAAATGGGTACAAAATAACATCGAAGATTTTGGTGGAGACCCTAGCCAAGTGACAGTCGCAGGTCAATCAGCCGGGGCAGAAAGTGTTGCCATTTTATTAGGTACCGAAAAAGCAGAAGGCCTATTCCAGAAAGCCATTATGCAAAGTCCTCCAATGGCATTTTTAACTCAGAAAGAAGCTCAGAAAATAACACAAAGCTATGCCAAAAAACTGAATATTCCAGCCACCGTTGAAGGCTTATCGACCATTCCATTTCCTGAATTAGTTAAGAACGTTATTGATATGAGTCATACTATACAAGATCGCAATGAATGGGGAATGATATCATGGGGAGGCACCGCATTTTTGCCCGTTGTTGATGGCGATATCATTGTCGAGTCTCCAATGAAAGATCTCGCTAAAGCTTCTCCTTCTATTCCGGTTATCGTTGGTAGCACCGATCAAGAGTCACGACTGTACCTAGTACCAAGTGGTGCCGTTAATAATACATCCGAAGAAACCAAGTCGCTATTATTGTCTGACTTGTCATTGAAAGGTAGCCCTGCTGATGTGTATTCAACAAAAGGCAATGGAAAATCTATTGGCGACACTTTTGCCGACATCCAATCTGACTTTACGTTTAGAATGCCAGCACTGCACATTGCTCAACAGTTAACTAAAAACGACAACAAAGTTTGGCATTATAACTTTTCTTGGATGTCACCTGCATTTGATGGTCATTTAGGAGCCGCACACTTTGTTGACGTGCCTTTTGTATTTAATACCACTGACAATGAACAAGCAAAAAGATTTGTCGGCTCACAACCTCCGATTGAACTTATTAACACCATGCATAACCAATGGCTTACATTCATCAAGACAAGCAAAGCTGATTGGTCTCCATACAACTTAGCGGAACGACCAACAATGCAATTTGATGTTAAATCGAAACAGGTCAATGACCCTAATAGCCTAGTTCGAAAATTGTGGGAAGATTTTGAGTTCTAAGTAAAACGATTCAAATATTGGACGGTGACTGCTGACATAATTCAGATTAGAAAAAGTGTAGGGCAAACCTATAATAACAAGGCGTTCATTAACGATATTTCTAACTTGAAAGGGGGCGTGCGACGTGAAGTCGTATGAAGCGCTGTTCACCGCTTAACGAGTGAACCATCTGTATCACCAGATGAACCTAGGAGCCTGAATAAAGTAGCGGCTCTGACAATGTAACGAAGAGTGGTCATAGACCAATCGGGATAGGAACCGCGAGGGGATGATCCTCCTGATAACCACAAATTGGGTGAGTGCTAGGTAGTCAGTATGATGAATGTAAGTGAATCCGCGCAAGGTGCGTTATTCGATGAAACAGCGGAAGTGGTTAACACGCTGTAGCCAAAAGGCACGAGAGTCGGAAAGAGATTGCCCCATGCTCTTTCGTGATCATTGCACTCTCCGCACTATAGCGGGCATCTAACCTGACATTGCGCGACATACGGAACACGGTAAGCCTGTATCACTCCCTCTGGGAAAGCCTACATAGCCGATAGTGATGCAGGTAGAGGAGGTCGGAAAAAGCCAAAGCTGCATTGTAATGATGCAGATACAGACTCATGTCTGAGCACGAAAGTGCGCCCACTTCCGACTGGTCTCCCGTTGCGAGAGAATTCGAAGAACTTTATTCAAGGAGAAACGCAAATGATGATTTCAAAAGAGATTAGTGCCTCTCCTGACAGTGCTCAATGGCAGTCAATCGACTGGAAATCCGTTGAAGCGCACGTATTAAAGCTTCAGATGCGTATTGCAAAGGCAATGAGGGAAGGTAAGCACGGCAAGGCGAAAGCCCTGCAATGGTTACTGACGCACTCTCGTTCAGCAAAACTCCTTGCTGTGAAAAGAGTGTCGAAAAACAAAGGCAGCAAAACGCCTGGAATAGACGGCATCATCTGGAACACAGATGCTCGCCGCATGAAAGCCGTCAATCAGTTAAGCAGAAAGGCATACACAGCTAAGCCGCTCAAGCGTATCTACATCCCCAAAAAGAACGGTAAACTTCGACCGCTGGTGATAGACAGAGCGCAGCAAGCACTCCACCTAACTTGCACTGGAGCCCGTGTCAGAAACACTTGCCGACCCCAACAGCTATGGATTTAGACCAAACCGCAGCACGACTGACGCTGTCGATCAGTGCTTCAAGTGTCTGGCGCTAAAGAGATCAGCCCAATGGGTGCTCGAAGGCGATATCAAAGCCTGTTTTGACAAAATCGGTCATCAGTGGCTTCTTGATAACATCGCCGTAGACAAGCGGATGTTGGAACAATGGCTAAAGTCTGGCTTTATGGATAAAGGGCTGTTTTATCGTACCGACGAGGGCACACCGCAAGGCGGGATCATCTCCCCCACCCTGATGTTAATGACGCTCGCAGGTCTTGAGCAGCTCATCAAATCCACTGCCCTTAAAAGGGGAGCTAGAGCCAACTTTATTGGGTACGCCGACGATTTTGTCGTCACTTGCGCTTCAAAGGAAGTGCTGGAGAACGATATAAAACCGTTGATTGCTGACTTCTTGGCGGCAAGGGGCTTAACGCTATCCGAAGAGAAAACGCACATCACTCACATCAACGATGGCTTTGACTTCTTGGGTTTTAACCATCGGAAGTACAAAGGAAAACTGCTCATTAAACCGAGCAAATCCAATACGCTGTTGTTCTTAAGTAATCTGCGCGAACTCATCAAAACGCACGTAACTCTACCTGTGAATAATCTTATCAAACTGATAAATCCGAAGCTCAGGGGGTGGTCGAATTACTATCGGCACTGCGTCGCGAAACAGGTGTTCGGATATGTAGGCTGTAAACTATTCTGTAACCCTCCCCGAAAAGCGGGTCATTAGCAATTAGAGTTTTTCCGTTTACACTGAAACGAACGGAGAACGTCTGATGAAAAAATCACGCTACACGGAATCGCAAATCGTCAAGATCCTCAAAGAAGTGGAAGCGGGTCGAAAAGTGAACGAAGTCTGCCGTGAATACGGCATTTCCGATGCAACTTACTACAACTGGAAATCCAAGTACGGCGGCATGGAAGCTTCTGATGTTAAACGACTGAAAGAGCTAGAGGACGAAAATCGAAGGCTCAAACAGATGTTTGCAGATCTCAGCCTCGAGCATCGTATTGTCAAAGATATCTTAGAAAAAAAGCTGTAACGCCAGCGGTTAAACGTGAACTTGTGGAATACGTTCGGCAACACTTTCAGGCCAGCTTAAGGATGGCCTGCCGCGTGGTTGGCATCAGTGATTCAGTGTATCGGTATCGTCCTGACCCGCATCGTGATGATGAAGTCATTGCCAAGCTGCAGGAAGCAGTAGAACGTTACCCTGCGTATGGCTTTGGAAAACTCTTTAAAGTCCTTAAACGTTGGGGGCACGCATGGAACCATAAACGGGTATATCGCGTGTATTGTTCGCTAAAACTCAATTTGAGGCGAAAGGGTAAGAAACGCCTCCCTAAGCGAGAACCAGTGCCGCTTTGTTGTCCTGATTGGGCGAACAGTTGTTGGTCTATCGACTTTATGAGCGATGCCCTTGTCTGTGGCCGGCGTTTTCGCACCTTCAACGTTGTTGATGACTTCAATCGAGAAGTGTTGGCCATTGAAGTGGACTTGAACCTCCCCGCACCGAGAGTTATCCGAGTCCTAGAGCGTATTATTGCTTGGCGCGGTGCGCCTCAAAAACTACGCATGGACAACGGCCCTGAGTTTGTCTCAACGGCATTGGCCGAGTGGGCGGAAGAGAACCGCGTTGAGCTTGAATTTATCCGACCAGGCAAGCCAACAGAAAATTCATACATTGAACGCTTTAACCGAACCTATCGAACTGAAGTTCTCGACATGTATGTTTTTAAAACGCTGTCCGAAGTCCGAGAAATCACCGAAAACTGGATGAAGGAATACAACAACGAGAGACCGCATGACTCTCTCAATGACCTAACCCCTTGGGAATATCTGGCTAAGTATGAAAGCAGGAAAAGCTCTAATTTAGACTGTCACTAAAATGGGGAGGGTTACAATTCCATGCGCTATGGCACTGGGCAAAAAGGCGTCATCCAACAAAATCTAAAACGTGGATCGCGCTTAAATACTTCATCAATCGGAAAGGCCAGTGGCAATTTCACGGTTGGCAGAAGATCTCAGGTATGGATTGCCAGTTCAATCTCTTCCAAATAGCCAAAGTGCCTATCGAGAGACATGTGAAAATCCGAAGTGCAGCAACACCTTTTGACCCTGAATACCAAGAATACTTGGCAAAGAGAAAGTCCAAAAGGCTAGTTCGCAACACTTGGAACGATCCTGCTCTGGCTGCGTTATAAGTTGCTGGGTATCAAACGATGCCTTTGTGGAGGCTTGAGCCGTATGCAGTGAAAGTTGCACGTACGGTTCTTAGGGAGACGACACTTGGCAACAAGTGTCGTCCACCCGACAGAAACGTGCCAGAGCAGAGCGGCCCGATACGTTTTGGTATGAGGCTTTATTCCTCCCCCCTAAAGCAACCCTTCTATAGGCAAAATACCGGCAAGCCATGCACCCATCCGTTTCCAAATGCTGGCTTCGGGTTCACTGTCGTAGATACTGCCTGTCGCGGGGTCACGCCAAACCAGCTCGCCGTTTTGAAGCTCAACCTTTAATGCGCCACCAGGCAATATAGCATTTAACCTGTCGACAACTTGTGCGGAGTACTCTGGCGTCTCTATTACAACGGCCATCTCTGTGTTGAGGTTTACTGAGCGGGGATCCCAGTTCATTGAGCCTACGATGATGTCTGTGTTATCTATCGCAATAAACTTTGCATGCAGGCTGGCGCGCTTGCTGCCAATTAAACTCCATTGCCGTTTGAGTTCAGCGCTGGCTTTCATCTCCCACAGCGTAATACCATTTTCCAGTAATTCTTTGCGGTATTTGGCATACCATCCATGCACGGCGAAGACATCGTTTGATGCCAGGCTATTGGTCACTATGGTGATATCGACCCCTCTCCTTGCAGCGTCTATCAGGGCTTGTGTACCGGCCTTCGTGGGAACGAAGTAGGGGGAGACTAACACAATGGAGTCACTGGCATTGAAAAGACGATTCGCCAATTTTTCCGCCAGGTCACTTTTGCGGGTATCTACCTTTTCCGGCAAATCAAACCAGAGCGTGGCGTTTCCCCAGTGAAGGGTCAATGTGCCCTGTTTCAGGTGTTCAAACAAGGCAAGCTGGGTGATGTCGTAGTCGCCATTTTTAAAGGGGACTGCCAACGCATCAGTATCGAAGAGGGTGGAGAGTGGGGCTTGTCGCTCTTTGTCTGATAGAGAGACCAATGCGTTGACAGGCACCGTGTGCTCGCTGTTCCAGTACAAATCAAACTGAGAGGCAGTTTGTGTCACCACTGGCCCAACGAGCAAAAGATCAAAATCACCAAACTCGACTTGGTTAGCGAACGAAAAATATTCATTGCCAATGTTCCTGCCACCCACGATAGCCGCTACGCCGTCTGCCGTAATGGATTTATTGTGCATGCGGTGGTTCAGGCGTGAAAAACTGTGAAGGAAAGAAAGCGGACGGGATATTCTGAGCAGGTGGGGATTGAAGAGGCGAATTTCGATATTGGGATGCATGCTGAGGCGGGCCATCACCGTATCATCTCTGCGCTGCATATCATCCAGCAGCAACCGTATCCGGACACCACGCTGCGCGGCTTCGTATAGACGCCATGTCACGATTTGGCTGGTTTCATCATCACCGAAAATATAGTACTGCAAGTCCAGTGTATGTGTGGCGCTTTCAATCAAAGCGATGCGTGCCAACAGCGCATCATCACCACTACCGAGTGAGTGAAATCCGGTCAACGTCTCATGGTTCCCCTCTTTGCGCAGGCGTTCAAAATAGGTTGCAAGGGGGGAGCTTGCCTGATAACCGAGTTGGTAGCTCGCGTGTTTGGACTCGGCCAGGTTTTTGGGGGAACCACTGCATGACATTAAACCAATGCTGCCAAACAGAAGTGCGAAATGTACCAGTTTCAATATGACATCCTTTTCAAGTCGTTGCACAAATTGCCCCCCTGGGTGCACTCCGAGTGTTCTGGTTAACCAATATAAAGTAGTATGAGGCATTAATGCCTGTTTCAGTTTAGACGCATCTAACAAATTGCCTGGGGATAACTGCCTGTTTCAGAATGTGACAACGTTGCCTTGCCTATACAATGGGAAGGGGCGGAACTGGTATGTCAGAATGCCGCCTCATCTGCTGCTGCGATTTGCTGCAACCAGCGGCCCAGTTTCAGGATTTCTGGCTGTCTGGCACGGTGCTTTTTATACACAAAATACAGGCTGTCGCCGGTTGGGATCTCATGGAGAGGAATACGGACGAGTTGTTCACGGTCAATTTCGTTCATGAAATAGTGATTCAAAAGGGTGATACCGTGGGAATAGCGTGCGGCTTCCGTCGCCAGCAGCATATGGCTGAAGGTATGGATTTTTACATTGTCTGGCATGTCAAACCCACCTGCTTTACACCACTGCTCCCAGTCATTTTCCATCAATGACCTAACCGATAACAACGGGTATTCCCAAAAGGCGTCTGGTAAAGGTTTATCTTTAATTTGTTGCCATATTTTGGTGCTGCATACCGGGTAAATGTACTCGTTATACAAAAGATCGTATTGGTAGTTTCTTCCCGGCGCAAAGTCAGTGATAAAACAATCGCCCATCTTGTCTGAAAGATCCGGCTGGTGAGCGTACATCTCTAGCGAGAGGTCAATCTCCGGATGCTTGTCACGAAAGTCTGACAGTTGCGGCATCAGCCATTTCACCGCCAGTGAACTGAATACCGCCAGGCGAAGGTTCCCTGCGACCCCTTCCCGAACTTGCAGGCTGGCACGGGCAATGGCCTGCAAAGGTTCACTGATATCGTCATAATAACGTTGACCAACCGCCGTTAGATGCAGGTTACGGCCTTGCCGCTCAAACAAGGATTCCCCCAGAAAATCTTCCAATACACGGATTTGGTGGCTGACAGCACTTTGCGTCACATTCAGCGATTCTGCGGCTCGTGAAAAGCTGTTCAGCCGGGCGGTCGCCTCAAAATAGTGTACTGCGCGAAGTGGGGGAAGCTTCATTATCTAAAAAACTCATGAATAACTAATAATCATCATTATACGTCATGGAAATGTGTCGCTACCATGAGTGTTCTGTGAGCTATGTAGCTTTTTTCAAGAGGGAGGTCGTTAGTATGCGCAACATTTCTGTCGGGATCGCGATGACCCTATTGGTGATCGGGAATCTCAGCGCCACGTTTTCTGATGCGTTGGTAAAAACAATGGAGGGTGGCCCTGACGGTGCACTGTTCCAGTTTGCGCTGTTTCGCCAGGTATCTGCTGTGCTTATCTTGCTTCCTTTTTGTTTAACGGCACCGGCAAAAAACCTGACGCTAGGACTTAAATGGCATGCATTGCGTGCACATATCTGGCTGTTGGGCGTGTTTTTTGCCATTGTGGCATTAACAACCATGCCGCTAGCAACCGCCAATGCGATCTTTTATGCAGCTCCCTTGATCATGCTTCCATTGGCTGCGATCTTTTTGCGTGAAAAGCTCTCTGCATCGTCCATTATGGCGGCGGTAGTGGGGTTTGTCGGTGTGCTTATTTTGGTGCGCCCAACGGAATTTAACTGGGCTGCGATGTCGGCACTGATAGTGGCAGTAACCCTGGCGGTCAACAACTTGTTGATCCCAAAAATCCCACGGGTTCAGACCGTACCGCAAACCTTGCTGCTGCATAATCTGATAGGTATTCCTGTGGCCTTTGCCCTGGCGTTGTATGAAGGGATGCCTTTCAGCCTGGATTTATTTTGGCGCGCCGCTGGCTCGACCGCCTTTATTCTGGTGTATGCCGCGACTTGCGTAATTGCTTATCGCGCGGCGGAAAGCAATAAGATTGCCAGTGCAGAGTACAGCGGTCTTGTGTGTGCCGTAGCGGTTGGGCTGGTCTTTTTTGGGGAGGTACCGGACATGCTCATGGTTGTCGGCACAACATTGATTGTGGTTCCCCTTCTGTGGCTGGCGGGCCGTGAGAAACATAAATCCCGTAAGGCGGAGAAAGCGGCTGCGCTGGCCAGTGTACAGGAAGATGCTGCAGAACCGGCGTAACTGGCCAAAAATATCACCTTCTATCACACGCTCTCCTGATGCTTTACAGGAGAGCGTTTTTTATTGTGTGCCGTAAATAACCCCCGAAATCAAAAGACAGCTCCTCGGTTTAGCTTAAAATGTCCACCACAATAAAAATTTAATATCAATTACTTAGTTGAATTCTGGTTGCGCAGGTTATTCTTATTGTCGTGCTGTCCACTTTTTCTCCACTGTCCATGCCAATTAAGCTGAAAGCTCGATGTTTCTGACGGGTTATCGCTTTGGGTTTTCCTGAGGATGGAACTTGTGGCATGCTCAAGGTTTCACCAATACGTGGTAATGGATAACCCGAATGGATAACAGCACCCCCATACTGTCACTCAGAACCATAGAGCCAACCGATTATGACGAATTGGCGGAATTGATGGATCTGGTTTTTCATGATGTTGGCGGCTCGTGGCCGAGAATGACCATTATGGATCTGATCCATCAGTTCCCGGACGGACAAATCTGCATTGAAGACAACGGAAAAATTGTCGGGGCCGCATTGACCATCAAAGTTGATTACAACCGCTTTTCCCTGCCCCATCTCTATTCTGACATCATCGATGAAAATAACGTTATTCAAAACCAGGTTACTGGTGATGCCATGTACGGGCTGGATGTGTTTGTTCACCCCGATTACCGTGGGCTCCGTCTTGGCAGGCGACTCTATGATGCGCGTAAAGAGCTTTGCCGCACCCACAACTACAAAGCGATCCTCGCCGGGGGACGTATACCCAATTTCCACCAGCATGCCGGTGAGCTTACGGTGGCGGAATACATCGACAAAGTGAAACGCCGAGAGCTGCACGATCCTATCCTGTCCTTCCAGTTGGCGAATGATTTTGATGTGAAGCGCATTATGCGTGGGTATCTTCCTGAAGACAGTGCCTCCGATGGTTACGGTACCTTACTGGAGTGGGACAACTTCTTTTATGAGGAAGACATCCACTCTGTCCACGATGTGGAGAAGACCTTGGTGCGGATAGGTGTTGTCCAGTGGCAAATGCGTGCCATGCGCGATCTTGAAGACTTTCTCGATCAGGCGGAGTTTTTTGTCTCTTCGTTATCGAACTATAAAGCTGATTTTGCCTTGTTCCCCGAGTTTTTTAATGCCCCATTGATGGGGCTCAAAAATGACCAGAACTCTGTGGAAGCGATCCGCTTTCTGGCCGGGTTTAGTGAAGAAATCAAAAAGCGGTTTTCCCAGCTGGCACTGACATACAACATCAACATTATTGCCGGCAGTGTGCCCGTTATCGAAGAGGAGAAGCTCTATAACGTTTCCTACCTGTTGCAGCGGGATGGTTCTGTCAACACCCAGTACAAAATCCATATCACCCCGCATGAAGAAAAAGACTGGGTGATTGACGGTGGCAACCATGTTGAGGTGTTCGACACCGATGCAGGGCGGGTAGGGATCCTCATCTGTTATGACAGTGAGTTTCCTGAGTTGGGCCGTATGTTGGCCGAAAAAGGAGTTCAGATTATATTCGTGCCATTCTGGACCGATACCAAAAACGGTTACCAGCGTGTTCGCCTGTGCTCGCAGGCAAGGGCCATTGAAAATGAATGCTATGTGGCCATCGGTGGCAGTGTTGGAAACCTTCCAAGGGTCGACAACGTGGATATCCAGTACGCGCAGTCGGCCGTTTTCTCGCCGTCAGACATCTATTTCCCGCACGACGCCACTTTAACGGAAGCCAACGCCAACACCGAAATGATCATTTTTGCCGACGTTGACCTGACCAAGCTTAAACAGCTGAATACGGAAGGGTCAGTGACCAACCTCCGTCACCGCCGACTTGATTTATACGGCGGCTTTACTGAGCCGGGAGAATAAGCCGGCGGCGCTTTGCAATGTGGCTTGCCTTTACCTCGAAAAATGCGGTGGTGAACGCGGGCCGCTGCCTGTCAGTGTGGATCAGATTGCCTTCGTTAACGGTTAAACCAAACACAGTGACCGGTAAGGCGTCGATATCCTGGCAAGAAACCGCCAGTTGAGTGCAGACAACCAAAGCAACCTATCGAACCGATGTTATTGATACTCCTGTCTTCTCACGCTGGTTGAGCGGTATTTGCACGGTGTGTAACGTTCAAAACAGCTTCTCATTGCGCTCCTGGATTGATTGGGGAAAACAAAAAATTCCACCTCTTAAGCTTCTCTTAAGACAACTTCCATAGCCTGTTTATAACGCTGGTATTTGGGGTAAGCGCGATGAACAAGGTTATCAATGGAATTGAGTTTGTACTCGTGGGGGAGCATCATCCTCTCCGGGAAAACGTCGAACACTATGTCAGGGAACGTTATGCCCTGGCGTTTGATGCCACCTTGTTGGTATTTATGCCGACATTTGCCTGCATCCTTGATGGTGATGGAGTGCTTCTTTCTGTGTGTGGCTTTCGCGCCGCAGATTCGGGGACCCTGTTTCTAGAACAATATCTCGACTCTCCTGCTGAAACGGTGCTTTCCCAGCAATTCGGCACTGTCATCCCCCGTGGTGCAGTGATTGAATTTGGGCAACTGGCATCATTCTCCCGTGGCGTCTCTCTCACCCTGTTTGCACATCTTTCGCAATATCTGGTCTCTTGTGGTTACCAATGGGGTATTTTCACCGCCACCGGCCCGCTGCAAGCACTGATGCACCGTTTTGGGCTTCAGCCTGTGACCTTGCAACGTGCAGATGCTTGCCGGGTTGAGAATGCGGCAAGTCTCTGGGGAAGGTACTACTCATTCCTGCCTCATGTCTCTGCCGGCAACCTTGTTGGGGGAGCCACACAGCTCTCGAGATTGCTGAATCAATCTACGGCTGTTCCGGGTCAGGGGAGAAAAAACGGAGGTATGCATGGATAGCGTATTACAACGAATCCAGCACTATGCGCAAAGCACGCCAGACCGCATCGCCCTGATTGGTCGGCGTGTGGACGGGAAACGTGCTGACGTGACTTACTCGTCATTGTGGCAGGACATTGAACACCTCAGCAACACACTGACATCATGGGGAGTGACATGTATTGCGCTTTATGCGGAAAACAGCCTCGCCTGGGCGAAGGTCGATCTTGCAGCGATGCTTGCCGGTGTGACAGTCGTGCCTGTGCCGACGTTTTTCTCGAGAGCTCAGCAGGCTCACCTGCTAGCGGCGTCCGGTGCAGAGATGTGGGTGGGGCACGGGGGCAGCCCGGACGTTGTTCCCTGTCACGAACTGGCGGGACTTCCCTGTTATTTTCTAACGCCTTCGTCATCCCATGTATCGCATAGGGGGGCGGCAAAAATCACCTTTACGTCCGGTTCGACGGGAACCCCTAAAGGCGTTGCTTTGTCAGCTGGGTTGCTGAATGCGGTGACAGCATCTCTGGCGTCCTCTTTTTGCCTTGAAGGCAAGTTTACAGACAGCATTCCTTCAAAGCATCTTGTCGCACTGCCGCTGACCACCCTACTTGAAAATATTACCGGACTTTACGTGCCTTTGTATCTTGGCGTGCAGTCAATCGTGCTGGGTGGAGAGGATGTCGGGCTACACGGCTCCAGCCAGTTTGATCCGGAACGCTTTGCTACCGCAGTCAGCACGTATCAGGCGGAGAGCCTCGTTGTTACACCTGCGCTGCTCCTTGCGTTGGTAGCACTGGCGCAGCGTTCACCGGGCTCCCTTTCTTCGCTCAAGTTTATTGCTGTCGGCGGTGCCAAAGTACCGGAGGCCTTGCTCACTTCTGCCAGACAACGGGGGCTTCCCATATACGAGGGATATGGTCTTTCAGAGTGTGGCTCGGTGGTGAGCATGAATACGCCGGAGCAACAAAGGCCGGGTAGTGTGGGTAAGCCTTTGCCGCATTGCCAGGTTGCTATCTCACGTCAGGGAGAAATCATGGTTTCCGGTGCATCCATGCTTGGGTATCTCGGTGAAATGCCGCTGACAGGTGCCGTACATACGGGCGATTTGGGGTATCTCGATGATGAGGGGTTTCTCTATATCACCGGCCGTAAAAAGAACCTGCTTATTACTGCTTTTGGCAGAAATATCAGCCCTGAATGGATTGAAGCGGAAGCCATGACCTTTCCCCATTTACGCCAGATCGTGGTATTGGGTGATGGGTGTGCTGCGCTCTCAGCCGTTGTTGCAACCGACAATCCGGAAGCGGCGATATCGGAACTGGAAAGTCTCAATGCGAAGCTGCCCGATTATGCAGCGGTCAGTCACCTCATCTTTACCCGTCCATTTTATTCCCAACCAGCGTTGCTGACGGAAAATGGGCGTCCCAAACGCGGCGAGTTTGCCCATCGTTTTTCAAAGTACATCCCAACAAACGTGCGCGCTGGTACAGGTAACAACCGTGTGACCAGCTGTTTTGAGTAAACAGGAACACAGAAAGAAGGTAACAGACTATGACTCAGGGACAATTTTTTCAACAGCTGGAACTGCAAACCTGCGACGCCAGAGAAGCGATGTTACAAGCCCCTATTTTTGAGGCCTGTCGCCAGGGGCATGTTGGCAAGAATACCTACACCGCTTTTTTGGTTCAGGCCTACCACCATGTAAAGCACACTGTGCCCTTGCTGATGGCGTGTGGTGCCCGGTTGCCTGAAAAGTATGAATGGCTTCGCCAGGATATCGGTGAATACATCGAAGAGGAAAAGGGGCATCACGAATGGATCCTCAGTGATCTCAAGCAGTGTGGTTTTGATGCAGGGCTGGCAAGGGCAAACATCGAGGAAGGTGCGGTAGGGTTATCAATTGAGATGATGGTGGCCTATTTGTACCACCAGATTGATCGCCGCAACCCGATGGCCTTTTTCGGCATGGTCTGGGTGCTGGAAGGCACCAGTGTCACTGTGGGTGGTGATATGGCGGTACGGGTGAAAAGCCTGCTTGGGTTGCCGGATTCTGCCATGACTTACCTCACGTCCCACAGCACACTGGATGTTGAGCATATCGGATTCTTTGAAACCCTGATGAACAACGTCACTGACCCGGATGATCAAGCCGCGATTGTTGACAGTGCAAACCGTGTGTTTGCGCTCTATGGCCAAATGTTGCGTGAGTTACCCATCCAGCAGAATGTCCGGGTGGCGTAGGAGGCAATGATGGATTTGATGGATAAACGCATCCTGTTGACTGGTGCCACCGGTGGGATTGGCAGCGAAATCGCCAGGGTTTTATCAGAAAAAGGCGCTGAGCTGGTCTTGGTTGGGCGTCAACGTGCTGGGCTGGAAAATCTAGTGCAATCCCTTCTCCACCCTGAACGCCATCAATGCCTGGTCGCCGATATCACGACTCTCCAGGGGATGGAGGCGATTGAGCGTCACTGTATGGGTATGCAACGTCAGGGTAAGCCAGTGGATGTGCTTATTAATAATGCAGGCTGTAACACGTTTCGGTATCTCAAAGACCGCGACGCAGATTCGCTCCGCCGCGAAGTGGACGTGAACCTGATGACCCCGATCCTGCTTTGCCAACAAGCCATGCACTGGCTAAGTGGCGAGGGCATCATCCTGAATATCGGCTCAACCTTTGGTGCTATTGGTTACCCGGGATATACCAGCTACTGTGCTGCCAAAGCCGGCTTGCAGCGCTTCAGCGAGGCGCTAGACCGGGAACTTGGCAGGGAAGGGCAGCGGGTTTTGTTTCTGGCCCCGCGGGCAACCAATACTGCGCTGAATGACAGCCGCGTACAAGCTATGAACCAAAAACTCGGCAATAAGACCGATGACGTGTCGTTTGTTGTGGCACAGATAATAAAGGCATTGGCGAATGAAAAACCAACAACCTGGTTAGGTTGGCCGGAAAAACTGTTTGTGAAAATCAATCAGATTCTCCCTTCGGTCGTGGCGTCTGCCATCCAAAAACAGCACGACGTGATTACCGAATATGCCACCACCAAACACGCTGTAACGAAACGTTAATTTGTCGAGGGAATTGCTATGAAAATCATCAACACACCACTGTTTACCCTGCTCTGTTTCTGTGGGGCATTACTGTCTAGCCTGACTGTGAATGCGGATGAAACACTCACAAAGGTACAAAACCAGTGGGCAAAGTGCCAATATGACACCTTTAATAAAGACAACAAAATCAACTGTCTGAACGCATTGATTGCTGAAAATGAATCTGCTGTGTCTGCGACACCATCACGTAACGACCTGAAGGTATGGCTTGCCATCAACAAGAGTTCACTGGCGGGTGTTGAAGGTGGATTGGGTGCGCTCTCTTTGGTGGAGGAGGCCAAATCCCTGTTGGAAGACGTGATTGCGACAGAGCCGGAAGTGTTGGATGGTTCTGCGTACACCAGCCTGGGTACGCTATATTATCAGGTGCCGGGGTGGCCAATTGGGTTTGGGAATGACGATGAAGCCCAGGTTCTGCTGCAAAAAGCCCTTGCCATTAATCCGTCAGGTATCGATCCAAATTTCTTTTACGGTGACTTTCTAGCGGAACAGGGCAAAAAAGTGGAAGCCATGGCCTACCTGCAGCGCGCCCAAAAAGCCACACCGCGGAAAGGGCGAGAGCTGGCAGACGTGGGACGCCAGCGCGAAATCGCCAGAAAATTGGAGGAACTGCAGTAATAATGCGCATTTTATTGGTTGAAGATGACCAAATGTTAGGTGAGTCCATGGTGGTGTCATTAAGCCGTCAAGGGTTCACCGTTGATTGGGTTCAGCTTGGAAACGGAGTAGATACTTTAGTCAAAACGGAAAGTTTTACCGCCGTGATACTGGATCTCACCCTGCCGGACACGGATGGGTTGCAGGTGCTCAAGCAAGTACGCAGGGTCAATGCGACATTGCCTATCATGATATTGACCGCGAGGGATGAAATTGGCGATCGGGTGAAGGGGCTTGATGGCGGCGCTGATGATTACATGATCAAACCTTTTGCACTGGAAGAATTGATGGCAAGGCTGCGGGTCATGATCCGCCGTATTTCCGGGTTTTCAGATACCAATATCTCACTTCACGGTGTTTCCCTTTCCCTTGCCAATAACTGTGTGACGGTGAATGGCGAGGCGATAAAACTGACGCCTAATGAATTTAAATTGCTTTCTACCTTGATGTCCCATGCGGGCAGGGTCATGAGCAAAGATCAATTACAGCAGAGCTTGCATGGCTGGGATGATATGGCCAGCGACAATGCGATTGAAGTGCATATTCACAACCTTCGGAAAAAAATGGGAGGTGAATTAATCAAAAACATCCGTGGCGTGGGATATATCATTGAGCGATAAAAAGCCTTTTTCTATGAAACGCAATCTGATTGTGAGTGCGGTGTTACTGTGCTCGCTTTTGATCTGCGTTTCACTTTATTTTGTCCATAAGGAAAGCCGGCACGAGGTTAACGAAGTGTACGATGCGCACCTTGGGCAGTCAGCCAAGACACTGGCACTTGCCGTGATGAACTGGGGAGGGTCTACCTCCAGTGAGATCAATGAGATTTATCGCCAGTGGCAGGCGCAGATCAACGTTGTTGCCATCGGCAGTGATGATTTTCCGACGCCATATGGCCACCCGTATGAGAACAACATCCTGTTCCAATATGTAGAAGGCCATAAAGTGAAACTGAAAAGTCCCAATGCGCCTGACACATTTCTGGGGAAACCCGGCATGCCAGGGTTTGCGAATGTCGAATTTGATGGAATGACATGGCGTGTTTTCCAGCTTCCCTTTAATGGTGGGGAGCAAGGGAAAGAAAAAGTCATTTTGGTGGCAGAAAAAGAAGCAATTAGGCAGGAATTTATTGAGGAAGTGTCGCTATCCATTGGCTTGCCGCTTTTAGTACTGATCCCGCTTTTAATGGTCCTGCTGACGCTCTCCATATTGATAGCATTTCGCCCGATTTCTGAGCTTCGTGCCATCATTTCAGAAAAACACATCAACAACCTTGAGCGGATTAAGGTGGCGCATCCCACCACAGAGCTTGCCCCTCTGGTTGATCAAATCAACTATTTATTTCAGGAAGTAGAGCAGGTTTGGAAGCGGGAAAAAAGGCTCATCAGTACCGCCGCGCACGAATTGAAAACGCCGTTGGCTGTGATCAGGCTGGACACAGAAAATGCTTTGCTCTCTCCGTTGCCAGCAGACAGCGAGGCTGATCTTCGCAACATTCTCAAGGGTATTGACCGTGCGGATCGGCTAATCCAGCAATTGCTGATGTTCTCCCGTGTTGAGCAGGAAAGAGAAGTCTCACTGGAAACGTTCGATGTGGTGCCTGTGATCCGTGATTGTGTGGCGAACCTAGTTCCTATGGCGCTGACCCATTCGCAATCCATTTCTTTGAACGGTGAACATGTCGCCATGCTCACCGGTCATCCGGCTATGCTGTCGATATTGGTGGCAAACCTCATTGATAATGCCATCCGCTATTCGGGAGATGGCGCTGACATTGCGGTAGATATAAATCGTGGTGCTAAAGAGCTCGTGGTTTCAGTCACGGACAGTGGCATACCGATGCGTGAAGATGTGAAGGCACGCCTGTTTGAAAAGTTCTATCGAGGTAATACTGAAACCGGTGATGGGGCTGGGCTTGGGATGTCGATAGTGGAAGACATCGCCATGCTTCATCATGCAAAGGTGTTCGTTGAATCGCCTGTATGGGAAGGGAGCGGCAACCGCTTTCGTGTTGTTTTCCCTGTTTAAAGCCGCCGCCCGGAGGCGGCAGGCATTATGCGTAAGGCATCAATAGGTGGGCTGGGCGCGGTAGAAGTTTTCATTGAACGCCAGGCTCCCCCACATGGCGTGGGCATGGGCGCGCTCTACTGTTTTCGTATCAACCAGCGTATCAGTCAGTGTGTCGGTATCCGGGTGGTAGCGATAGGTCGATATTGCCATTTCAGGCCTCAGGATCACCACGTTATTGTCTGCGGTCATCCAGCCGAAGTTTTTGTCCCGCTGCATGATGGCACGCTGTTTTTGCTCTGGAACGTCTTGGGTTAAGTCATGACCAATCATAGGGTGTGTACTGCTGACACCGGCCAGTGACAACAACGTAGGGGGCAAGTCCAGCTGACTGGTGAGCCGGGTATCAAATTTAGGCTCGATACCGCCACCAAGAAAGATTGCCGGGATTTTGAAATGGCCGATAGGAACGGGTAAGTCGCCAGTTGTACGGGCATCATGATCCGCCACAATCAGGAATACCGTGTTATCCCAATAGCTTGATTTTTTGGCTTTTTCGATAAACTTCCCGACCGCATAGTCCGCATATTTCACCGCGTTCTCGACAGTGTTTTTCGGGCTGTTAAATGGCGTGATTTTGCCGTCCGGGTATTCAAAAGGACTGTGGTTTGATGAAGAAAAAACCAGACTGAAAAAAGGCTTCTCCTGCTTATCTAACGAGGTAAAAAGCGCATCCGCCTTGTTATACAAATCTTCATCAGATGCTCCCCAGGAACCCACAAACTCCGGTGATTCAAATGTCTGGAAATCTTGAATGTCAGTAAAGCCATTGCCCAGGAAGAAACTCTTCATGTTGTCAAAATGACTCTCGCCACCATACACAAATTGCGTGTGATAGCCTTTGGATTTCAGCAGATCTGCGATCGTAAAGAAGTTGTTCTGGCTTTTACCTAACTTCACGACAGAACGCGCTGGGGTTGGAGAAAAGCCGGTTGTCACTGCTTCAATTCCCCGTACAGAGCGGGTTCCTGTCGCATACATACGGCTGAATGCCCAACCTTCATCAATCAGCTTATCAAGATTTGGCGAGGTATCGATGCCACCTAAACGGCTGACATACCGTGCGCCATGGCTTTCAAGCAACAGGATAACGATGTTTTTGGGTTTACCTTGATAGGACGCAGTATGTTTGGCGAGGGTAGGGGAATCTGTTGACACAAAATCAGTCTCATCCACCAGCATCGTCTCCCGGACTTCATGAATGATTTTTTCTTTGTCCATGGCGGGGTAAAACTCGAATGCACTCGATTCTGAGCCCATCTGCTTGGCCGCGAAAATAACAGAGTACGATGAATTGAGCACTAGGTCGTTAACCAAAGGATCGCTGGAAAAAGCGACCATCGCGGGGTTCAGAGGGCGATGCCCCAGACTGGAGCGTGCTCCCATCACTCCCAGGGCAACAACCAGTAGGGCAATCACGGGACGCCAGTACCATTTAGGGTAGGAGAGTCCACTGACCCACTTTCTTGACCATCGCCAGCCAAGCACGAGGGTACTGACAGAAACTAACAGCCCAATGAAAAGCTCCAGCTTGTAACCACTCCAGAGCATACTGAACACTTCTTTCGGGTAAACCAGATATTCGATAAAGAGTCGGTTAGGGCGCAGGTCATATTCAAGAATAAAGGGGACAGTAGCGGTTTCCATATACACCACCAGCCAAAGACCTGCGATGATCCAGAGTCGCAATATGACATGCCAGAGGCGTCCAAGTTTGTGTTCACCGGAAATGAAAGAAGACAATAAGGCGGGTAAAATGAGCAAATAGCAGACGCTGGCGATGTCAATACGCAGTCCGCTTAAAAGCAAATGACCCCACCCTTGGGCGGCATCCACGCGTTCTATCTGCCAGAGTGCTAACGCCATTCTCGAAACAAACATCAACAGCAGTAATGTTGCCGCCGCCGCCGCGATAGGGAAAAGTGGGCCCAACCATTTTCTTACGTTATTCAAAAACACATCTCCATGATTTTTTTAGACTAGTGCACGTGAGAAGAGAGGTTTACAAAGTAAACTTAAGAAAAGCTTAAGATGATGAGTTTAAAGTGATATTGGGTTGGGGGTTGTTGCAGGTATCTGTGAGACAGCCCCTAGAAAAGGGGCTATCTTTCGTTAGCGTAATAAGAGCAACACGTTTTCTATTATCTCAACGGCTTCATCAACAATAGGGTCTTCCACCGTGAGTGGGGGTAACAGTCTGATCGCATTGCCAAATTGCCCGCAAGGCAACAAGATGAGCCCTTTGTTTCGACAGGCGCTGACAAAGGGCTGCACATGGCTGGGTTCGGGATTTCCATCAGAGACAAAATCAAACGCCACCATGGCGCCTTTATGGCGGATATGGTCGATAGGCAAGTCAGGATGACGCGTTTTTATGTCGAACAAAGCTTTATGAAGATGGTGTCCTATGACTTCAGCGCGTTCGTTCAGACACTTTGATTCGAGCTCATCCAACACTGCCAGTGCGGCTGCACACCCTACTGGACTGCCGCCATAGGTGCCGCCAAGGCCGCCGGGGGCGGGGCTATCCATGATTTCCCGTTTGCCGATAATACCGGAAAGTGGGTATCCACCTGCCAGTGCTTTTGCCTCTGTGATCAAATCCGGCTTTACATCAAAATGCTCGCTCGCGAAGGTTTTCCCTGTGCGACCGAAACCTGTCTGCACTTCATCGAAAATCAGCACAATACCGTGTTCATCGCAAAGGGTACGAAGGTGTGTCATAAGCTCATTTGGCGCTGTATAAAATCCACCTTCACCCTGAACCGGTTCCAGCACAATGGCGGCGACGGATGAAGGAGAAATATCGGTCTTGAACAGTTTCTCCAACTGTTGCAGCGAGTAGTCGGTATCGATACCCGGATAAGGTACTGGAAACGGAATGTGGTAGATCTCATTAGGGAAAGGACCAAACCCGTCTTTGTAGGGTGTGATCTTCCCGGTCATCCCCATGGTCAAAAGCGTGCGGCCATGGAATCCCCCCTGAAAGGCAATCACACCGCTGCGTTTGGTGTAATGACGGGCGATTTTTACCGCGTTTTCCAGTGCCTCTGCACCTGTGGTCATCAAAAGGGTTTTGGCGTCATCGATCGGGGCGAGGGCGTTTAACCGTTCGGCAAGTTCGATGTAATTCTCATAACCTGCGACCTGAAAAGCAGTATGGCTGAATTTCCCGATTTGCGCCGTGACTGCCTGTGTGACGGCGTGGTTGCAATGGCCGGTATTGACCACGGCAATCCCTGCGGCGAAATCGATATAGCGGTTGTTTTCCACGTCCCAAAACTCGGCGTTTTTGGCGTGTTTTACAAACAGGGGGGTAGCCGATGCCACGCCCCTGGGCACCGCCGCGTTACGGCGGTCCATCAGTGACTGGTTGTTCATGATTGGTTCCTGGTAAGTGACTAGGGTCAACAGCCCCTAGAGTCCGCCAAAGCAGACGTATTTTGTTTCGAGGTATTCTTCGATGCCCTGACGCGATCCTTCCCTGCCAAGCCCCGAGGATTTCACGCCACCGAAAGGGGCGACTTCGTTGGAGATCACACCTTCATTGACGCCGACCATGCCATATTCCAGCGCTTCACTGACGCGAAGACAGCGATGTATGTCCCGCGAATAGAAGTAAGCAGCGAGGCCATATTCAGTGTCGTTGGCCATGGCGATAGCTTCCGCTTCATCATCGAAGCGGAAAAGGGGAGCAACGGGGCCAAAGGTCTCTTCAGACGCAATCCGCATGGCCGGGGTAACGTCGGCCAATACCGTGGGCTGATAGAAGAGGCCACCCAGAGAATGGCTGGTTCCGCCGGTCAGCCGCCGTGCTCCCAAAATCAATGCATCACGTATATGGGATTCGACTTTATCCAGTGCCGCCCGGTTGATAAGCGGGCCTATCTGGTTTCTGGGATCGCGTCCGCTACCCACTGTAAGGTTGCTCACAGCATTGGCGAGCTTCTTCGCAAACGCGTCATAGACGCCGGATTGCACCAGAATGCGGTTGGCGCACACGCAGGTTTGCCCGGCATTGCGAAACTTAGATGCCATCGCCCCCTCTACCGCTGCATCGATATCGGCATCATCGAAGACGATAAACGGCGCGTTTCCGCCAAGCTCCATCGACACACGTTTGACCGTATCAGCACATTGCCTGATGAGGATTTTGCCGACCGCAGTTGAACCGGTAAATGACAGCTTGCGGACATCCGGGCTGTCACATAACACCTTGCCAACCCCGGCACCGTGAGATGCGGTTACCACATTGATGACACCATCAGGAATGCCAGCGTCCTGCGCCAGTGAAGCCAGTGCCAAGGCTGAAAGCGGTGTGGCTTCAGCGGGTTTGATGACAATGGTGCACCCTGCCGCAAGGGCCGGGGCGACTTTTCGGGTGATCATTGCCACTGGGAAGTTCCATGGTGTGATCGCAGCGCACACACCGACCGGTTGTTTGATGGTTTGTAAGCGCCGGTCTTTGGTTGTGGAAGGGATCACATCGCCATACGTGCGTTTCCCTTCCTCGGCGAACCATTGGATAAAGGAGGCACCGTAAGCTACTTCTCCCATAGATTCAGCCAACGGCTTGCCTGATTCCTGGGTGATGATTGTCGCCAGATCGGATTGGTGTTCCATGATGAGGTGAAACCAGGCCATCAGTTTTTCAGCACGTTGTTTGGCAGTGTATTCCCGCCAGGATGTAAATGCCGTCTTTGCAGCATCAATGGCTATCAGGGTTTCGCGCTCGCCCATCTCCGGAACATGCGAAAGGATAGTACTGTTAGCCGGGTCGAAAACGGGGTAAGTTTTTCTGTCCCCGCTACCGACCCATTGGCCACCGATAAACGCTTTATCACGAACCAACATCATTACGCCACCCCACTTTTTTCAATGTGCTGTTTGGCATGTTGCAATAGCGCGTCATATTTCTTGCGCGCTTTCAGGGCATCTTCCAGTGAGACTTCAACAAACTGGACCGATGCGTTGGGCTGCATCTGGCCGATAAGATCCATATCAACAGAGATCACCGTGCCAATCATAAAATACCCCCCGCCAGACACCGCATCGCGGTGCAACACGATAGGTTCTTTACCGGCAGGCACCTGAATGGAGCCATAGGGGTAGCAGCCATCGACAATATTGGATGGATCGGAGCCTGCGCCGAAAGGCTGTTCCCGCTCGACAAACTCAAGCGGCGTGCCGTTTTTGAAGCGATAACCAATCCGGTCCGCTTCCGGTGCAACCTGCCAGGTGTCGTTGAAAAACTGCTTGCCGGATGCGTCAGTGATCCGGTGCCAGTAAAGTCCGGGAACGACACGTAGTTGGTTATCCCGTGGCCTGCGAAGTGCGTCAGGCAAATGGCGTTCAGCAAACGGCGTAGCATTGCTACCAACCGGAAGCTCATCCTCTGCCTGTAAAAGCCTGCCTTCAAACCCGCCCAGCGCACCGAGCGTGTAGGTAGAACGGCTGCCCAGCACAGCTGGCACATCAATGCCCCCGGCAACGGCGATATAAATACGTGCCCCGCCAGTCAGGTGTGAAAAGGAAAGTGTCTGGCCGGCTTTTACCGCAAAGCTGGTCCAGTTAGCCTGCTCTTCCCCATCAACGATAGGCGTCATGTCAGCCCCGGTGACGGCTACGGTGGCATCTTGATTGAACGTCAGTTTGGGGCCCATGAACACCGCTTCCAGCACCGCGGCGTTTTCGTCGTTGCCGACCAGCCAGTTGGCACAGCGACAGGCGAACCTGTCCATAGCGCCAGAAACCGGGATACCCAGATGAAAATACCCTTTGCGCCCCAAGTCCTGCACTGAGGTGGCGAGCCCCGGGTGAATAACATTAATGCTCATACAGCGCCTCCTGCATTGCTGCGTTATAGCCCGCCATGTCCTTTTCAAATTCAGACAGCGAGAAGCGAACCGGTTTGGTGCGTGGCTGATAAGTCCCGTCTTCGACCTGTTTGATGATCTCGTGGTATTCACTTTCCGGGATGGGTTTGAACTTCACGATGTCGCCCGGTTTGAAGTACACCAGAAAATCTTTCAGGTGTGCCGCGCTTTGGGCCGGGTCGTAAATGGGCATCGGCGTGACCCCAAACATCTGGTAGCCACCAGCGCCACGCACTGAATAAATACAGGAGAAACACCCGCCATAGCCGACGGTCTGTTTCGGGGTATCGGTTCTTGGCCTGACATATTTTGGCACCTGGATTTGCTTTTTGCGCTCCACCATTTGGAACATAAACGGCAGGCCGGAAACGAACCCTACCATGGTCACAAACCACGGCGACCCAGAATGTGCCTCAATAAAGGCATCAACAGAGTCATAGCCGTTGATTCTGGCGGCATAAGAGAGATCAGTACCGTCAGGATCCTGATGTCGGTCGCGAAACCGCATCAGGGTTTCATGGGTCCACGGATCTTGATAAAACACCGGCACTTCAACGATGCGGGTGTCAATTTCAGCCTTGCCGGAAGCCTGCGCTTTTTCGATGTCCTGAATGGCAGTCAGCATGGTTTTGTAACCCTCCCCGAAAAGCGGGTCATTAGCAATTAGAGTTTTTCCGTTTACACTGAAACGAACGGAGAACGTCTGATGAAAAAATCACGCTACACGGAATCGCAAATCGTCAAGATCCTCAAAGAAGTGGAAGCGGGTCGAAAAGTGAACGAAGTCTGCCGTGAATACGGCATTTCCGATGCCACCTACTACAACTGGAAATCCAAGTACGGCGGCATGGAAGCTTCTGATGTTAAACGACTGAAAGAGCTAGAGGACGAAAACCGAAGGCTCAAACAGATGTTTGCAGATCTCAGCCTCGAGCATCGTATTGTCAAAGATATCTTAGAAAAAAAGCTGTAACGCCAGCGGTTAAACGTGAACTTGTGGAATACGTTCGGCAACACTTTCAGGCCAGCTTAAGGATGGCCTGCCGCGCGGTTGGCATCAGTGATTCAGTGTATCGGTATCGTCCTGACCCGCATCGTGATGATGAAGTCATTGCCAAGCTGCAGGAAGCGGTAGAACGTTACCCTGCGTATGGTTTTGGAAAACTCTTCAAAGTCCTTAAACGTTGGGGGCACGCATGGAACCACAAGCGAGAGCCAGTGCCGCTTTGTTGTCCTGATTGGGCGAACAGTTGTTGGTCTATCGACTTTATGAGCGATGCCCTTGTCTGTGGCCGGCGTTTTCGCACCTTCAACGTTGTTGATGACTTCAATCGAGAAGTACTGGCCATTGAAGTGGACTTGAACCTCCCCGCACCGAGAGTTATCCGAGTCCTAGAGCGTATTATTGCTTGGCGCGGTGCGCCTCAAAAACTACGCATGGACAACGGCCCTGAGTTTGTCTCAACGGCATTGGCCGAGTGGGCGGAAGAGAACCGCGTTGAGCTTGAATTTATCCGACCAGGCAAGCCAACAGAAAATTCATACATTGAACGCTTTAACCGAACCTATCGAACTGAAGTTCTCGACATGTATGTTTTTAAAACGCTGTCCGAAGTCCGAGAAATCACCGAAAACTGGATGAAGGAATACAACAACGAGAGACCGCATGACTCTCTCAATGACCTAACCCCTTGGGAATATCTGGCTAAGTATGAAAGCAGGAAAAGCTCTAATTTAGACTGTCACTAAAATGGGGAGGGTTACAGTCACCTCTGTCAAGTGCTTGACGAGCGCCATCGTCTGTGAAGCCGATAAGCGACTGCTGGACCCACCATTTTCAGGTTTGAGTTTCTCGGACTGCGCGTAATCGTGAAGGTGACGGAGAACGGTGGTTTCATGAATACGCAAAGCTTGGGAAATCATGGCAGAACTCCAACCTTCAGAAGCAAGCAGTACCGCTTTAATGCGGTCACGCACTCGACCATCACGCGTTTTATCGTGCTGGTTTTCGAGTTCATGTTTTTGCTTGTAGGTCAGAGTCACTTTCATGGGGCGTAGCATGATCCTCATACCGATGAAAATCAAGCATCTTCAATGATCACGGGTATAAAGGACTTGGCGTCGCCGAACATAAGCGGACAAAAATACAAGTCCAGCGGCACCAGATATAATCTGACAGTACCGCTAAAAGTGGGTAACTGTCAGATAAGGTCTGAATCAGTAAACATAAAGCTGCGTAGATTAACTTATTTAACCGACCAGATCGTAATTTTCTGATTTAGTTCCATAGAATTACGCAACAATACCTTTTTCTCTTTGTCTTTAGGTCAAACTTATATTTACTCAAAATCGTGTTTTAAACACATCTTTTACAACTAATTTACCATCAACTTGTTGCTGAATGAAAAATGACCATCGCCCATCTTGTTTGATACCCCAGAATCGAGCAGGAGAGCCATGGTAATCTTCGGGACCATAGGTTTCATAACCACTTTGCCTTAATTTTTTTTGTAAATCTAAATGTTGGTTTGGATTGGCTTCGCTAACAGGTTGTATGTGAGATAAATAACGATGACCATTTTTACGCTGCAATAACATTGTGCATCCCGTCAATAGAGGGGTTGCTATAACATCTTGCTGTAATTCATCTACATCTACTCCTTGTATGTCACTAAAGTCTAGTCCAGTTTCTTTTTTAACATCTATATACTCAACATTTATTTTAATCGAGTCTGACAATTCTGTTGTGGAAACTTGATACTTGCCATTAGATATGCGATTTAAATATGAAGGTTTATCCTGTTCAAAATATCCAGAAACCAAGGAGTTTTCATGAAGAAAACGCTTTGGTTCATCTTTGAAAGCGGACCACCCTGCATCTGCACTTAGAATTTCATCATGCTGTCT
This sequence comes from Grimontia sp. THUN1695, assembly GCF_059704325.2. Taxonomy (NCBI): domain Bacteria; kingdom Pseudomonadati; phylum Pseudomonadota; class Gammaproteobacteria; order Vibrionales; family Vibrionaceae; genus Grimontia; species Grimontia sp. THUN1695. The sequence continues at coordinate 697,500 of NZ_AP046576.1, forward strand.
ATTTCGATGTCGTGGGTTATTTGTTCGTTGTGAGTGATCTTCTCTATGTCTCATAGAGCTTCTACGAAATGAATAACACTTTACTCCTGCTCTCTTACAACGCATACGAACATGATTGTTTTCTATATCATTTTCAAATAAAACGTCTCCGGTTTCTTTCAATGCATCTTTTAAGCTAGTCTCCAAATCTGACGTTATTAGTTCAGATTTGGGTATTGCTCTAGATGCATGATGTTTATGCAACAACTCATTAAGCTTGTATGAATTCTTCCTTATTTGTTCAACAGAATGAATACGTCCCAGGTTGCTCTCCTCATTCCTTGGAAATGCATGAGCTGATATAGCCATACTAACAGCTGCTGCTGTTCTTACATAATCACAGAAAGTAGCTCGGGATTTTTTGATTGATTGCCCAAGAGTTATGATGGAATCGAGGGCACTTTTTTCTGGTAGCATTAGGTTTATAGCCGTCTCCCAAGCATGAGAGAGTAGTGTTAGCGCATGTATCGTTTGAGGGCTCCAAGATATTTTGTCTCTACCCTGCTCTATATCTTCTAAAGCCTTCAATAGCAAGGCGCTTTCTGTTGGACCCCCATTCCAAAATGAATTAAACCCTAATTTAATTCCTTCCCATAAATTTGACGGTACTTTTTGTCTATAAATATCTAAAAACACTGTCTGAAAGTGTTCTACCATTGGCTGTGTTAATTCTTTATCTTGCGTAAGTTGTCGTATGTCTTGACTAAATAAAGACAATACATCTTTTACTTGTGTAGTTATATCAAACATTTCACTTAAACCACACAAATTACTTACTTCATGATGAGATTCATGCACCCCAGGTACACCTAAAACGAATTGTAATAGATGATCCATTCTATTTTCATCTTTTATTTCATTGAGATGTCCAAGCACTGACACTGCTGGAATAATTGTAGACATACTATTGATGTTTTTTAATACATCATCACTCAATTTATGCTCAATCACACGCTCCGGATTGGCTTGCTTAGCATAAGTTAACAAGCATTGAGAATGTAGCCTAACTTTATGCAGATCGTTTTCTTTGGGTTTAATCTGATTACAAAGTGGTAGGATATTTAGTGGGGCTTCTGGGCTTTGAGAATGGTGAGAAATAGCATTCTGATTATTGCTACTGATTTTTAATGCTGATGATTTTCCGAGCAAACAGAAAGCCATGATGCCACTGATAACTCTTGGAAACTTCTTGACTATATCAGCAGCTAAAACCCCCGGGTAGGCAGTAATACAAAGTATTTTTATTGTAGTGTCAGCAACAAAGCCAAGACTCTCATTTTCGTCTATGTACGTATTTTGTTCTCTGATGTTTATTGAATTGCTCTTCATTTACCAATCTCTTTTATTTTTATCCTGACTGTCTGGATAAGTAGGCAGAGATTGTATACCCATTAAACGTGAAGATGCAGAGAGAGAGAACACGAGTGTTTATTTATTATCCTGTGCCGATGCTTTCCATGCCTTTGTTCCCCACAACGGCACCGTAGATAAACTGTGTTTGTGGCTGCCCTGAGTTTCTTTGGTGGAGTAGGAAAGATACATCAGTGTCTGGTTTTCGGCATCGAAAATGCGGCGGATTTTCATCGATTTAAATAGGATGCTTTTCGAGGCGGTGAACACCACCTCACCGGATTTTGATTTATCCACATTGGCGATCATCTCTTCAGTGATTTCGCCGGTTTGGCGGCAGGAAATGCCCATGTCAGAGGGATCAGAGAAATCAAGATCGGCTTTCACGTGGCTGATATGGCAAGTGACGCCCGGTACTTCAGGATCGTTAAAAATCTGGATCTTGATGTCCTTGGTTGTAAACAGTCCCAAGCTGACATTACCCACTTCATCGTCAGAACATCCGCTCAGCGCAAGACCAAATGTAGCGGCCGCAACCAAAGCGCGGAGTGGTTTAGCAGAAAAAAGTATTGAAGAAGAATACATGGCAGTACCTGTCATTGTCAGTTATTCGAATCACTTTATCAGTGACTTGTGTCTGTTGTCTAACATCGACCTGCACTGCCGGAAAAGTCATTTGAACTGAGCATCGCCAGGGCGGCGATCCAGGGTTTCGGGCTCAAAGGTGATTAATTTTTCATACGCATCACAGTAACTCGCTGTATCGTTATATTTTTGGCGGGCCGCTTCAATTTTACGTTCAGCAACACGGCGCTTTTCTGGGCCACTGCGCTCTGAGCTAAAGATCCGTTGTTGTGTGAACAGTTCCTGTGCGAATTTCTGTTTGCAGATTGCTTCATTTTTCTCTGTCACGACTTCCCCTACCATATCGCTGGTAGCAAGGCAAAAACCCGAAAACAGCGTTGAACTTATAATGATCGTTTTAATAATGAGGTAGCGCATAATCCCCGCCTGACAGTGTACATACCTGTTTAAAAAGATAGCCCACACCTCTGTGCCTCTCCAGTGACACAAGGCGCTTGTTTTTGATATAGCGCAAGGGAAATGCATTTACAGTGAGCCGCATAGGGGCTGGATGTTGAATAGCGTTGTGAAAGGCCACTGTTTTAGGTGCGGGTTAACATTCCTACACAAAGAGAGGTGAAGCTGTTGGTAGATGTGTATATCTTCATATTTTTCAAGGAATGACAGTGAAGTAAGCGATGCAAAAACAAATCAACAGCTCGTACTTACAGCTTTTTATGCGTGAATCCGCGACTGCCGCCATGTTGGATATTGAACAACTGCCTGAGGTGTCAGAGGTCGATGCTATTGCCCTCTTTGACTGGATGTCAGGCAAGCGACCGTTTTCTGCCTCTGACGTAAAAGGCCAGCGTTGGATTAAAACCTGCAGCGCAGGCTACGTGACCGAATTGTTGCTGAATGAAGACGGTACCCTGGAAGAGTTTACGCTGTTCAATCGCTTGCCAGCCAAAGGCTGGTGGAAGTTGGAACAAGGCGTGTTGGATTTGGACATTGTGAAAAACGATAACACTTACCGAAGCCGTGTGATTGCCAATAAATCGGTGAATATTCATTCCGCTATTGAGTATAAAAACGGTAAGCTGCACGCTTACCTTAAACTTGCACAAGTGATGCCCGTCGTGCAAAGCGTATAGGAAACTGTTGTATCAGCCGCGCTCCTTCTCACAAGTTGGCGTTCTGGGCCGGGGTAGCCCAATGACGGCTGCGACAGGAGGATAAAGCACAGTGTTTGTTTTTCCTGAGCGCGGAAAAAACCTTGCAGGCCAGATAGTAACAAAGCCTGCCAGGCCCTTGAGCGCTGGGCTGGCTTCGTTCTACAATGACGCACTTTTTACTGATATCAGGTCATCAAGATGAACGACACAACTTCAAAACCCGCTCTGCCAGACCGCCTTTCCGGTAATCCACGTAGCCCTCATTTTGTGGAAGAATGCTTCCAGTACGACATCGGCATTCGCTTTAATGGCAAAGAGCGCACTGATGTTGAAGAGTATTGTATCAGCGAGGGCTGGATCAAAATCCCTTCACCTAAAGCGCTGGATCGCCGTGGTCAGCCACTGCTGATCACCCTGAAAGGAAAGGTAGAAGCGTACTACCTCTAAGCGTGTTGATAACCCATTGAACATAAAGCCCGGATGCCCGGGCTTTGTTGCATATGGGCGTTATGCCCAAGTATCTTCAGGGCATTTGGATATAGCGGCCTTGTGTGTCGATTCAAGACACCCTTGCGCTAAAAATCTTACAAAAATGTATAGTTCGGGAAAAGTTGGTGAAAACCCAGTTTCGTAGCATAGCCATGCAGACAGGGATAACCCTGTAGAGATATCACTAATAACGAGGATGACACCGTGAAAAAAACAATGATTTTTAAGCCTGCTATTGTTTCTGTTGTGTTGGGTATGGGTACCATGCTGGCAGCAAGCACCGCGACTGCGGATGATGATGCGCCCGCGTCACTGCATGAAGACGCAGTGAGTCTGGTTCAGGCTGTTGAGATTGCCAAAAACGCTACCGGCGGTGTCGCGTTCGAAGCGGAACGTGATGCGGAAAGGGGACAGGCTGTGTATGAGATTGAATTGCTCAAAACGCCGGGAGAAGAAATTCACGCCGTTGTTAATGCTACGACTGGCGAAGTGATGTTTACCAAGCGACGTGACCATGATGATCACCATGGTCATGATGATGAACTGATGGAAGACGCGATGTGGTTGAACGGTATTCAGGCTGGGACTTTGTTGTCACTTGAACAGGCAGCCATGAACGTCGAAAGTGAATTCGGTGGCAAAGTGTGGAGTATTGGGCAAGATGACCATTATGGTCAGCCATCGTATGACATTGAGTTACTGGATGCCAATGGCAGACATGTTGAAACCCGCATCAACGCGAAGGTTGTGAAATAAACGAGTGAAACACATAACGCGCTAAATCTTTTTGTGGGGCGATCATGCCCCCGATTGGAGGTATAGATGAGTGACGAAAATAGCACCCCTACAACATGGCAATGCATGAAAGTCATGATCAAGCGATGGTCAAAAGAGGCGACTGGGGCGTTGTTTGGTGTGATTGTTTTTTCCCTTCTTTTTATGTTGGGACTGGTTACACTTGGAATCAGCCTTTTGGCCGGTATTGCTGCAATCATTCTGGCAAAATGGCAACAACGCCAGATGGTTAGCGATATTGCCAACCCACAGGAAAAGAAAACTGAAGCAGAATCGATTGCGGTTGCTGTTTAAACCGCATCTTACATCACTGAACAGAGAGAAACCCAATGCGCGTGTTGTTGGTTGAGGATGATGTCAGCCTCAGCAGTTTTGTAGAAAAAGGCCTGCGCGAGGCAGGTCATCAGGTGGAGGTTACTGACAACGGAAAACATGCACTGACGCTGTGCATGGCAGAGAATTACGACGTGGCGATTGTAGACCGGATGTTACCGGGGCTTGATGGCCTTTCTCTTGTCAAAGCGTTGCGCGCAGCACAAGTGGGCACGCCTATTTTGTTTCTGACCGCGCTCGGTGGTGTGGATGATCGTGTTGAAGGGCTGGAAGCCGGGGGAGATGACTACCTGACCAAACCCTTTGCGTTTTCCGAGCTCTTAGCACGTGTCACGGCATTGTCCCGGCGCGCGGTGTTGAAAACCACGGAAGCGATGCCGGAAATCAGTTATGGCGATGTGGTATTGAACCTGTTTGAACACTCGGCTACCCGTCGGGGACAACCCCTCGATTTACAGCCGAAAGAGTTCCGGATCCTTGAGCTGTTTCTGCGCCATCCAGGACGGGTGATTACCCGCACCATGCTGCTGGAACACGTCTGGGATATTCACTTCGATCCTCAAACCAGCGTGGTGGAAACCCATATCAGCCGGCTTCGTAACAAGCTGGAAAAACCGTTTGGTGACACGCTGATCCAAACCGTACGCGGTGTGGGCTACAAACTTGAACAGAAAAGTGGAGAGGCGAAATGAAAGCCAAGCTTGCTGACTTTTTCCATCGCCACATTTCAAAACGTAAACTGCTGGCAGCAATGCCGGCTTGGATGAAAAGCTCTGCGATCCAGCAAGGCCTGATGTTTGGCAGCGTGTCTTTGATAAGCCTGGTGCTGATGGCCGCAGTGACGTTTATCTATGTAGAGCATGAACTGAAAGACCAGAACCGTGAGATAGTGAAAGAATCCCAGGAATTGGTTCAGGGGCGTCATTATGATGTCGACGATGATCCGATAGAAGACGATGAAATTCTGGCGGTGTTGACGTCTGGCTTTGTGCTTGCCGGTGTGTTGGTGTCGATGTTTACCACTGTGCTTGTGATCGTAATGAGCCGGGTTAGCCAGAAAAGGATCAACCGCATTGAAAGGGTGCTTAATGCCGCAGCAGATGGCGATCTTTCCGCAAGAACTGACGTGAAATATATCTACAATGATTTAGCGCGTATTTCAGTCTCTGTCGATGACATGCTTTCGCGCCTGGAAGGTTCGGTTGCTGCCATGAGTGATATTTCTTCCAACATTGCCCATGAGCTAAAAACGCCAATCACCCGCCTTCGGCATAACCTGCTCATTTTGCGGGAAGATGCGAATCGCATTGTGCCGTCTCTGAGCGATACGTTTTTATTGGAGCTGGATAAGGCACTGGATGATTCACAACGACTGGCGGCTATTTTTGATGCGTTGCTACGCATTTCCCAGATTGAATCGGGCGCACGACGGAGCCGTTTTATGTCGCTGGATCTGAACGACGTGGTTGATACCGTTGCCGAAATTTATGGTGATGTCGCTGAAGATGCGAAGATGACACTGCGGGTGGAAAAATCCCCGGTACCGCTGATGATTCAGGGCGATCGGGAGCTATTAATCCAGCAAATTGCCAACCTGATTGAAAATGCGCTGCGCTATTGCCCAGCCGGCAGCAACATCCAGCTTCGCTGCGGCGAAACGCCGGAAAATGGTACTGTATGGGTCGATGTCTGTGACAATGGCCCCGGCATTGCGGATAAGGAAAAAGAACGGGTTTTTGAACGGTTATACCGTGTAGATAAAAGCCGCACAGACGGCGGACTTGGGCTTGGGTTGTCTTTGGCAAAAGCGGTTGCCGGCCTGCATCATGGTAATATCGCGTTGTATGATGCCGCGCCGGGGTTAGGTGTTAAGGTATCGATACCTGTGCGCTAGTGGGAAAAGACTCTGGGTAGATAACTTGCTAAATAACTCGGAATATCAGGTATATAAAGCGAAAATGCAAAGAAGATCGCAAAGGAGGTAATGCGCCTGATCAATGATGTACCGAGTGTATTCTCAGGAAATGTTTTTAAGGAAAAGAGTATGAACAAATCGATCACGTTGATCCTGACGTTTCTCAGTGCGCTTTGGGTTTCACCCCCCTTACTGGCGTCAGAGCGTGCCGAGCAAGGCTGGGCGTTGATTGAAAAGGGAGCGATAGTGGTGGATGTGCGCACCCCTGAAGAATTTGCAGAAGGACATCTGGATAACGCGGTCAATTTTCCGCTGTCGTCTTTGGACCAGTATGTGCAAGATCTCGATAAAGATACGCCGCTGGTGCTGTATTGCCGCAGCGGCAGGCGATCTGGGGCGGCGCATCAATATCTTGTTAAGCAAGGATTCACTAACCTGCACAATGCGGGTGGGTTTGAGGAGATGATGAGCGTCAGGTAGTACGACACCTCCATTCCTTAGGTTTCCCTTTTGCGACGGGCTCCGTCGCAAAAGGGAAACGGTTATATTTTTCCTTCATTAAAACCTTTCTGGAAAGAGATCACTTTTTGCAGGTAGCGACGCGCTTCGTCTTTCGGGTGTTGGGTGGTTAATGCATCGTAGACCTGACGTGGAGATTTACGGTTGAGCACTACCATCGCCTGTTTACGGTCTTGATGGAAAGTTGCCAGTACACCGCCTGTGCCGCCGTTGTAGGCAGAAATCATGCTGAAGTGCTTAGAAGAAGGGTTTGTCACTTCACGCAGGTAACGGGTTTTCAGAATGTGCAGATACGCAGTGCCTGTGTCGATGTTGTTCGCCGGATCGAACAGGTATTCTTTGGTCGGCATGCCCGGTTTTTTCTTCACCAGGTTAAACACATCGGCACCTGCCGTTTTCGGGATCACCTGCATCAAACCATAAGCCCCGGCATGGCTCACCGCATAAGGGTTGAAGCTGCTTTCAGTTTTGATCACCGCGTAGATCAGATCTTCTGGAATGTCATAGCGCTTTGACGCATCGCGGACATAGTGCGCATATTGATATTCCCGCTGCTGGAGGTGATCGCTCACCATGTCGATCTGTACGTAATAAGCTTTGCCGCGTTTGATAGTTTTGGTTTGTAGTTTGTTTTCAATCAAGTAGTTTGCGAAGCGGTTGGCACGCCATTCCCATTCAATGGACTTCCCTTCTTGATCAACTATCTGGCCGAGGAAAAATGGCTTACCGGTCAGTTGGATGTCTTTGTCGGTAAACTGTTCCACGTATTTAGGGTCGGCTGGCATTAACACGGTTTGTACAATCGCTTTCTGGAGTTTTTCTAGGGGCTGGCGTGTTGCAATGGTCGATACATAGATTTTGCCAGCTTCAAAGTCGATGTGGGCACGGGTCTGGTAACCATCCAGGTATTTTACATAACGGTGTTTGCCGGATTCAATGTACTCGTCACTCCCCCACTGTTTAATGGCTTCTTTGGCTAAGTGGGCGAATAGTGCTTTGATGGCATGTTTGTTGGCATCAGAAATGGGTTGGCTGGATTCAGGCAAGGATGTGTTATCACACTGACAGACGGGTTTTTCAGGTGGTGCGATACAGCCGGTTAACAAGGTTGCTGACAGCAGAAAAAGGGTTTTTTTCATCTTTACTTATGGTTGTGGTTTTACTCTTCGTAAGTCGAGGTGACGATGCTATGCCTGACCTTAAAAAAAGAAAAGGAATTTGTAGAGAGTAAAAGAGGGAAACCGGATTTTTTGCGCTGACACACAAGGTGTTAGCCAAGTTGATCGACAATATAGCGTGCAATGGGGAAACATGATGTCGCTGCCGGGGAGGGGGCATTACAGACCACCAGGGCATGTTTGGTTTGGTGGAACAGGAAATCATCAACCAAATCACCGTTTGGATACACCGCCTGGGCACGGATACCCGGGGGATAGGCCAGTAAATCTTCATTGGTCAGCGACGGGCAGTATTTTTGTATTTCTTTGAGGTAGCCCGTTTTCCACAGACCATTGCGAAGCTCTTTCACCGCTGATCTGAAATGACGTCGGATAACATGATAGAAACCCGCGTATTGCAGCATGTCTGCCACGTCTTTCGGTGAAAAGGCAAAGCGTGAGTACCCCTGACGGGCAAGGTTTAACACTGCGTTGGGCCCAACCGTGATTGAACCATCAATCATTTTTGTCAAGTGCACGCCAAGAAAGGGCAAAGAGGGATCGGGAATGGGGTAGATAAGGCTGCTTATTATACGGTTGTGTTTGGCTGGTAACAGGAAATAATCACCACGGAAAGGCACCATCTGGAAGCTTGGCTTATCACCCAGCAGCTCAACAATCCGGTCTGACATGATCCCTGCACAGGAAATTAACTTCCCAGCATGGAAGGTTTGCTCCCCGGCAACCAACGTCAAGCCTTCTTTCGACGCCTGTATGTATTCTATCGTATGGTTGAAAAAGACATCTCCGCCCCGGTCTTTAATCATGCTGCTAAGCGTTTCGCAGATCTGTCGATAGCTGACAATGCCTGTTGAAGGCACAAAAATGGCACCGACACCACGGATTTGAGGTTCTTTCGCTTGGAGCTGGCTGGCGTCAAGCACGTCGAACGTTAATGCGTTGTCAGTGGCCCGCACTTTTAAGGCTTCCATGCGCTCCAGTTCGATATCATTGGTTGCGACCAGCAGCTTTCCACACTCTTCAAACGGGATGTCATGTTCGCGGCAAAATGCCTTGATAGCCTGATTCCCTTCCTGACAGAATTGCGCTTTCAGGCTGCCTGGGGTGTAGTAAATGCCAGCATGGATAACGCCACTGTTCCGGCCGGTTTGGTGGGCGGCGGGTAGCGATTCTTTTTCAACCACGACGACACGTGCATTGGGCTCCCGTTGCTGGATTTCATTCGCAACACTGAGGCCGATAATGCCAGCGCCAATAATGAGATAATCACAGTTGACCATCACTATTACCCCTTCTCGACATCTTTTTCTCACTGATTGAATGTCAAATTGAGCCAAATGGGAAGGCATGCGTGAGCACACTGTGACCTGTATATCTATGCAAAGCGGGGAAATGCAGCAAGGCATTTGATCAGTTGAAGCTTTTCCCGTGTTCATTTTTCGGGTGATGGAGCAGCCCTGCTTTGGCGGAGGAAATCACACGCGCAAGAGGAAGGGGATCACCAAATACATAGCCTTGAATGTAATCGAGATCGGCAGCCTGCACCAGACGCAGGTCTTCATCACTGTTGACTTTTTGTGCGGCGGTTTTAATTCGGAGTGAGTCGCTGATCTGTTTGATAGACTCGACAATACGTCTGTCCACCAGGCTTGCTTTCATCATAGCGATCAGGCTGCCATCGATTTTGATGATACTGACATTGAATTTGCGCAAATAGCTTAAGGAAGTTAACTCGGTGCCGAAATTGTCTACGGCCACTTCACAGCCTAATTTGCGAAGTGAAGAGACCACGTCTTTGGCCCGAAGGGTATCAATCAGCAGGGTGCTCTCTTTGATTTCGATGCAGAGGCGGCGGCTGGGCAAGTTACTCTTTTTGATCAGCGTCAAGCAATAGTCGATGAAGTTTTCATTATAAAAAGCGCTGGCAGAAATGTTGATAGCAATGTTGAGCCCTGCTGAAGCCAATGCTTGTGCTTGCTCGTTCAACACCTCATTAAATACCCAGCGTTCAATGCTGATAAGGCGGCCAGTGGGCTCTGCAGCGGGCAGGAATTCGGCAGGTAACAACAGTTGCCCTTCTTCGGTGATCAAACGTACTAACACTTCATGCCAGTTTTGAAGTCCATTTCGGTTAGACATGATGGGCATACAGAGCAGGCTGAACGAACGGTTGGTGATGGCAGTATCAATACGTTGGAGCAGAAAATCGTGTCGGAAAGAAATGCCGTCTGTTAATGATGAGGGATCAAACACCGAGATAGCAGGATGACAGTCATCAGAGACGGATTCCACGGCAATTTGCGCCTGATAGATTATCTGGAACGGTGTTTTCTGGCCGCCATCGATCAACGTCAGCCCCATCACGCAATCAAGGCGATACGCGGTTTCTCCCGGTTGGTATTTCAGCGCACAGAGCTTTTCTGATAACGACGACATGGTCTCTTGCGCACTGTCCAGCCCCTGGTTTTCCAGCAGCAGACCAAAACGGCTCTCGCTCAAGCGAGCAACAGATTTTGTGGCATAGGATTTTATCAATATGGCAGCGGATTTTATCAACTGGTCTTTGACTGGATCCCCGAAAGCATCAGCCAGAGCCTCTAGCCCCTTCAGTTCGATCATGACTAACACATGGCTGACTGTTGCATGGTGCAGGTTATCCGTATGGATCTGTAGGATTTGCTCAAATGCCCGTTTACCAGGAAATTTGGTAATGGGATCAACACTGTATCGACCTTCGCTGTTAGCCGCACGGGAAGGTAAGGCATCCTGGATACGAAAGGTCAGTATCCAGCCATTCGTTGCATTGTTGTGGGGCGCCACCGGCGTCGCTTCAAGATACACCAACGTCTCCTGAAACTGCTCAGTTTGCAGCGTGAACGTGCCGCTCAAGCAAAAGTCCTGATGGTAGGCAGAAAGTAAATGTGCGAAGGCATATTGGCTGTGGTGGTCAAACACATTGAATTGTTCGTCAATGGTGCTGCCAATGAGGTTGCTCGCAGGGTAACCGGTCAGTTCGGCTGCGTGTTGATTGATAAATGTGATACGTAATAGTGGATCAAGGACAATTATCCCGTCGTTGACAGACTCGATCGCGGCAGACAGCAATTGGTTTTCTCTGGTCAGAACGACGTTTTCTTTTTGAAGGCGGGTTGTTTCCTGGCAAAGCCCAGCTAACCGCGTGCCAGATTCTGCATGGATAATCCGGGCGGAAATTGAATGGTTAACAATCAGGCCACTGGTGTGTTTTACCTGGATATTTAACGTGATGTGTTCATTGTGTATGCGGCCGATATTAAACAGCGTATCAAACGGGTGACGATCGGCGTCGAGCAGTCTGTCTCGCCATGTTTCCAGCGTAATCTCTTCTTCTTCGCTGATCCCATACAGCGTGTACATTTCCCGGTTCCAGTAGAGGGTTGCGCTGTGTGGTTCATATTCCCAAATACCCAATTCGCCAACCTGCTCTATCAACTCGACTTGTTTGGAGGATAGCGCTTTTTGGAGGGCGCGTTCCCGTTCATCATCAATGTCAGTAATGGTGCCAATGACTTTTGTTGTCACACCATGACTGTCTTGTTCTATCGGACGACAATGGTCCCGGACCCAGCGGTATTTTTCGCTATCGTCCATCAGCCGGTATTCAATGGTGTCAAACTTACCGCCGCAGTGAGCCATCGTATGTTGGTATTCGCGCAGGTCATCCGGATGGATTCGGGACATCCATTCGTAAAGCCGCTTTATGTTGGCAGCGTTGACGCCGATAGCTAGGATGGCATTACCTGACAGGTGGAGAAATTTGGTGTGACATTCCATTTCATACACGGCTGTGCGGTTGATACCGAGGGCAAACTCGAACTTTTGTGACCACATATTCCGCTCATGCTCAAAGCGCTGATCTTTATCAATGTCCTGCACCTGATAAATAAAATGTAAGACACTGCCATGCCATTTATCACGGACAACTGAGACGCCAATGCGGGTCCAGATCACCTGCTTATTTTTGCGGGTCAGGCGAATTTCTGTTTTGAAACTGTCGATTTTGTTTTCTGTGAGCAGGTAAAGCTGCTCATTTGTCGCATCCTTGTCTCGGTGAAAAACCAGTTGTTGGAAGGTTTTCCTGTCCAATTCTTCATGTGTGTAGCCGATAAGCTCCACGAAGCTGTTGTTGGGGTTGGACATCTTGCCATCAGGTTGCACCATCACAGTGCCAATGACAGAAGATTGCATAGCATTGGAGAACAGTGTTGCCCGTTCATCACTTATTTTCTGGATTTGCAGTAAACGTGCAGATTTGACGGCCAGTAATCCCCCCAGCAACATCGCCCCACTGATCGGCATTAACAGCTCGGTAGTGCCGGTAGGGCCCGTTGACGACATGAGGTTGTCCGGGCTCACCAACAGCAAGTCAAGCGTGACTGACACGATAAAAGCGGTGAAAAAGGCGGACAGTCTATCAAGAACTGCGCTGGCGACAGTGAGGGCGATAGCAATGGCAATAAAGGGATACGCAACGTGCGACAGCAACCAGCCTGATAAGGCCGAGATAGCGATAATCGTGAGTGCAGTTGTGGGCTTGTAAAAGGTAGAGGGAAGCCCTTGTTTCCGCTGCAGCAGTGTATAGATCAACGGTGTAATCGCCAGAATGCCGATGACATCGCCGAAATACCAAGCTGATACGACGGTCTCAAGGGGAACGGACAGGGTCTGGTGAAGCGTCCATCCTCCAAGTAATGCACCTATGGCGGGGCTGATAAGCACGGTCGCTACGACAAACCAACCGAACGCTTTCAGTGAAAGAAACGGTTCGTCGATGCGGCTGATATAAGCCAGTGACAAACCCCCGGCAATGATGGTGGCGATGTTGGCCATAGCAAGTTGGATGCTTTGGCCGGGTGCATCACCAAAAATGAGGTTTGACAGAAGTATGGCAACAAAAACCGTCCCAATCAGGGAAATTCTCTGATTTGTCGGTGCCAGCGCGATCATGGCAATGGAAAAACCGTTGGTGTACCAGATAAACGCAGCACTGCCGGGCTGGCGGAGAAAGTAGATAGAATACAGCGATACAACCAGGCCGCCGAGAAAGAGCAGCATGATCCGGATCAACAGCGCATTTTGGGGAAACACGTCCTTTGATTGCGCGGGCGCTGCCTGTGATGTCATTCTCATATCCAATCTTTTGAGCTCATTTGGCGGTGTCTGCCATGTGGTAATGGCTGGACAGCAAACCATCATCCCGGGCAGGGGATTGTCTCAAAAGTTTAGATGATGTCTTATTTCTGTGCCTAAAAGTCGTTCAGGTTCCTTCAAGGTTATTAAAGGGCGTGTCACGGTTTTCTGTAAAGAGAAAGGCTGGTTTGATGACGTTCAGCTAGCCGTTAAACTGCCTTTCAACGTGTTCTCTTTTTGTGAAAATAACAATTTCTTGCCGTGCTGAAACAAAATGGCAGCCAATCCTGTCTATTCTGTTAATAGAATTATGGATCCGGGCGCTTACCTTGAATGATATCACCGCCACATTGCTGACACTTTCCCCTGTTACGCTCTTTTTTGCGGTGATCCTGTTGTCCTACCTGCTTGAAGATTTGGCCATTATTACAGCCAGTGTGGCAGCTGTCCAAGGGGTGATGCCCGTATCGTTAGCTTTTGGGGCAATATTTGTTGGCATCGCTACCGGAGATATAGGCCTTTATTTACTGGGCTTATGGGCTCGGCGGTGGCGCACATTGCGGGGAGGCTTGCTGACTCAACCGAGCGTAAGAGTGATTCGCCGAAAACTGCGTGCGCATGCGTTTGGCAATTTGTTTCTTATCCGGTTTGTGCCTGGTCTTCGGTTTGTGGGTTTTTGTCTGAGTGGTTTTTTTCGTGTCGGACTCAAGCCGTTTTTATCCGCCGTTTTGATGGCTACTGCGCTTTGGACAATATTGATTTTCACGCTGGTTTACCAATTAGGCGGCATTGGGTGGGTTAATCATCATCTTAACTGGGGACTTATTCCCATTGCAGTGCTCTTGCTCATCGTGGTCAATCGAGTGGCTGGTGACAAGCTGAAGGAGAAAGCTGTTTGCACAGACTAAAACTGGTGGAAGAGAAAACCTCGCCTGCTCTACCCGTTAATCACGGTATGCCACCGCTCGACATGAGTGGCAAACCCGTCTCATTTTTTGAGTTTTGGCCAAGCTGGGTGTTTTATACGCCCGTTGCCCTGCAATGGTTATGGCACGGACTGAAATACCGGAGTTTGGGCTTGCCATTGGTGGTCAACCCTGGCATTGTGCTCAGCGGCATGGTGGGGGAGTCCAAAGATGCCATATTGTCACTGGCCGGAGACAAGGCCAAGCGTTGGATTCTTCCATATATCATGTGGGAAAAAAGCACGATGTCGCCGCAAACGCAAGCCCATCAAGCGTTGGCGGCTCTTCATACTGCAGGGCTTGGCTTTCCTGTCGTTGCCAAGCCAGATTTAGGGTGCCGGGGCGCGGGGGTGCGCCTGATAGAAAACCGGGGTGAGCTGGATGAATACCTGCGTTTATTTCCTAACGGCGCGCGTTTGATGCTTCAGGAAAAAGCCCCTTATAACGCGGAAGCTGGTGTGTTTTACGTGCGCTATCCCGGTCAGAAAAAAGGCCGGGTTTTCTCTATGACCCTCAAATACAACCCGTTTGTGATAGGTGACGGCGAAAGCCACCTTGCGCAGTTGATTAAAGATGATGCCCGAGCAGGGAAACTGGCGCATCTGTATCTGGCGCGTCACCAGAATAAACTGGATTGGGTGCCGGCAAAGGGCGAAACCGTTCGCCTGGCGTTTGCGGGCAGTCATAGTCGCGGTGCCATTTTCCGCGATGGCAACCGCTACATCAGCGATGCATTGGTTGAGCAACTGGATGAAATTTTTGATGACTTTCCCGGTTTTCACTATGGGCGAATCGACCTGAAATTCCGCGATATCAACAGCCTGATGCGGGGGGAGGATTTCGTGCTGCTGGAAGTGAATGGTGCCAGCAGTGAGGCGGCTCATATCTGGGATCGCGGTGCAACTATAAAGAGTGCTTTCAGCACTTTGCTGGAACAGTACCGCATGTTGTTTGAGATTGGCAACCTGCAGCGACAAGCTGGACATAAGGTACCGTCGCTGGTGGATTTATACCATGCCTGGCGAAAGGAAAAGTCTCTGGTGCGCGATTACCCATCCACCGACTAAAACAACGCACAATCAAAACACTGCAGTTACATTGAGGGGATACCATGTTTGCAACCGACGCCAAGCCATCATTGAGAGTGCCACTTCCTGTTGAAGTAGAAGGCGGGTTAGATGTGGCGGCGCAAGCACTTGAGCTTTTATACCAGCTGTCTTATGCGCAGTATAACTTTGTGGCGGCGCCTTATCTGCAAAGTTCTATCGGCCAGCATATGCGCCACGTTTTAGATTTGTTTCATGCGGCCTCGGTACAGGGTATTAATTATGATGCGCGTCGCCGTGCACACCCGGTTGAAACTGACCGCAATGTCGCCATTGCGGAGTGGCAACAAATATGTGAATGGCTGGAAGGGCTCACTGACACAGATATGGCGGATGTTGTTGATGTTCGACATGAAGTGAGCCTGAACCGTCAGGTGGCGGCAACATCCACATCCACCCTTGGCCGTGAACTGGTATTTGCTTCCAGCCATGCCGTGCACCACTTCGCGTTAGTCCGTGTCAGCCTTTGTGCACAAGACATTCCGGTGGCAGAAACCTTTGGTTTTGCCCCCGCTACACTCAGTCATTTCCGCGGAGATAAATGAATGTGTACCGTTAGCTGGTTGCTCCATGATAACGGGTACGAGGTTTTCTTTAACCGTGATGAACAAAAGGGGAGGGCGATTGCCATACCCCCACAAAAAATGCGTGAAAACGGTACTGAATTCCTGATGCCAGTGGATCCTGATGGCGGAGGCACTTGGATTGCCACCAACCAGCATGGTTTGTCATTGTGTTTACTTAACTACTATCAGGGAGATATTCCAGAGCTTCCCCTGATCAGCCGGGGATTGCTGGTCAAAATGCTCGCGTCATATCCCAGGGTGTCTGACGTGGTGCATAAGCTCAATAGCCTTCACATGGGATCATATGCACCTTTCACCTTACTGGTTTTCGCACCGGATCTTTGTGCCACTCATGGCCACGTGATTGCGTTCCAGTGGGATGGGCATGTGTTGACACAACGCCCCAGCAGTGAGCCCATGATTTCCTCATCCGTCGCGTTTCAGGACGTGATGATTGCCCGTCGCGAGGCATATAACGCCATCATGACAGCGCCAAAAACGGTGGAGAAAGCCTGGGCATTTCATCGCAGCCATGTTCCCGAAGCGGGGTATAAATCTGTC
Source organism: Grimontia sp. THUN1695 (assembly GCF_059704325.2). Classification (NCBI taxonomy): domain Bacteria; kingdom Pseudomonadati; phylum Pseudomonadota; class Gammaproteobacteria; order Vibrionales; family Vibrionaceae; genus Grimontia; species Grimontia sp. THUN1695. The sequence goes on from NZ_AP046576.1 coordinate 714,224, forward strand.
TGTATGCATCGGGAAGACGCCAATACGGTGAGCTTTACTCATTTGAAAGTATCGCCACAAACGATGGAAATGATTTATGTCGATGGGCCTCTTTGTCAAAACGGCCCGGCCGTGCTGAAAAACTTATTGCGTAACAGGGGAAGCCTTTTTCTGGTGGCGAGAGAAAAAAGGTGAAAGTTTTGCTGTCCAGTCTGGTTCTTATTTGGCGAGCAGACTTGTGCTTAATAAAGGAGTAAAAGATGTCTCGCGTATTGTTACTACTTACTTTGTTGTTCTCCCCGCTGACGTTTGCAGCGGATATCTATACCGGCTTGTTTGGCAATAAAGCGGTAAGTGGATATGACACAGTGTCTTTCTTTGATGGCAAACCCGTCAAAGGTAAATCGGCATTCCAAACGAAATACCAAGGTGCAGACTGGTTGTTTACCAGCCAGAAAAACCTCGACAAGTTTTTGGCTGACCCTGAAAAGTATGCTCCACAGTACGGTGGCCACTGTGCATGGGCGATTGCTGAAAAAGATGATCTGGCGCCGGGTGACCCGGAGTTTTGGGCGATTGTCGATGACAAGCTGTACCTGAACTATAACGGCTCAGTGCAAAAGACATGGGAACAAGATATCCCAGGTTTTATTAATTTGGGTGACAAAAACTGGGCGAAACGTTAAGCGACCCTAGGAGAGCGATGCATGATCAGTCCCTTTCAACTTCCAAGGAAAACGCCGTTTGGTGTGATGGAAAAAGCCGTTGAATCGCTGACCGGTTTACGGACGTTGGATAAGCACTACCGTCGCCGTCCTGAAGGAATAGAGACGGACGCATTTCTCTCCTACACGCTTGATGTGCTTGGCATCGACTATGCGGTTTCTTCCGGAAAGCTAAGCAATATCCCTGAGTTGGGAAGTACCGTGGTGGTTGCCAATCACCCACTTGGTGGCGTAGAAGGCGTTATCCTTGCCAAATTACTTCGCCAGGTCCGTCCGGATGTCAAAGTGCTGGCGAATTATTACCTCAAACGAATACCAGAGTTGAGCGACATCTTTATCGGTGTTGATGTGTTTGACGGGGAAAGTGCCCGCAAGGCTAACTTGCGCGCCCTTCGTGAAGCGCACCAGCATATCAGCGAAGGAGGGCTCCTGCTGATTTTCCCTGCAGGTGAGGTGTCGACATTTGACGAAAACGGGCAACTGAATGACAAAACCTGGAGCCGGTCAGTAGCGGCTCTGGTAAAGAAACACAAAGCGACAACATTGCCGGTTTATATTGGTGGTCAGAATAGCCGTAAATTTTACCGTGCAGGGTGCATTCACCCGATGCTTCGTACGGCCATGTTAGCCCGGGAATTGCTCAACAAACGGGGCGATGCTATTTCGCTTTCCATTGGTGAGCCCATTTCATGGAATGAATGCCGGGCATTTGACAGCGACGACGCATTGGTGAGTTATCTCAGGCTGAACACTTATTTACTCAATCGTGAACAAGCCCCGATGGCGGGTGTACAGGAGCAGACAGGCGCGTCGATTATTTCACCGCAGCCTGTTTTGGCGATTGAGCACGAACTGGCAAGTCTGCCACCAGAGGCGACACTGCTGTCCTCGAATGAATTCGATGTCTATTGCACGGAAAGTATCCATATTCCAGTGATCCTCCAGGAAATTGGTAGGATGCGGGAAGTGAATTTCCGGGCTGTCGGTGAGGGCACGGGGTTAGCCTGTGATCTTGACGACTATGACAGTTATTATTTGCACCTGTTTATCTGGGACAGGAAAGCCCGTCGGCTGGTTGGTGCATACCGGCTGGGAAAAGTGCAGGAAATCGTTACCGGCAAAGGCCTGGATGGGCTTTATTCACGCAGCTTGTTCCAATACGACGAACGTTTTGTTGAGAGTATGGGGAACTCGCTGGAAATGGGGCGCTCAGTCATAGACCAACACTACCAACGCAGCCTGTCAGCACTGCTGCTGCTTTGGAAAGGTATAGCGGTGTATGTGAGTAAGCACCCAAATATCACCATGTTGTTTGGGCCCGTCAGCATCAGTAATGATTACCCGTTGACTGCGCGCCGCTTGCTGGCGGAAACCCTGAGTGTTCACCATTACGACGAGAACATTGCGCAGTTGGTTTCGCCAACAACGCCACTTGAAAGCACAGAACCCGTACCCTGGCATACGTCGATGTTATCGGGATTGGGTGACTTGCAATTGCTGTCAAAAGTGATCAGCCGCATGAGCCGCGGACTGGGCGTACCTGTGTTGCTTCGCCAGTATCTTGGGCTAAACGGCAAGCTGGTATGCTTCAATGTGGATCCGGCATTTAACAATGCACTGGATGGCCTGATCACGGTAGATTTACGTAATGTACCCGCCAAAACACTGGGTCGTTATATGGGGAAAGCGCAGGCAGAAACTTACCTCGACCATCACCAATAACATGTTGTCCATCAATCAAATGCCCATGAAAAAAGCGCCGGCTGTTCAGGCGCTTTTGCGTTTATGGTGAATGCTTACCATTGATGACAACTTGTCAAAAACGCAGGCTGGCCCCTACGCCGACAGAGCTGGTTTCCGCACTTCCAGCATCGCGGTAAGTCAATTCTACTGCCAGCCCGGGACCTACACCGGGGGACAGGTTAATACCGACAGCACCCAGCAGGCCCCATCCATCCTCCGTTTCGTTGGCATACGTGTTGTCATAATAGTTACCGCCGCCACGTACGTAGACATCACCAATCACGATAGGCAGGTTTACCTGTAGGGCGAGCGGAATAGATGTCGACGTAAAATCCTGATCAACGCCGTTTTGATCTGGGATGTCTGCGGTTGTTTCGCCATAGCCGGTGTATATGCTGGTGAAGTCATTCAAGTGGAGCCGGCCATTGATGGCCCAAAAGTAACCGGTTGCACTGCGGCTTTTGTATTTCACGTCAGTGATACCTGCGTCGGCACCCAAAGAAATGGGAAGGATCAGGGCAGACGCTGAGGTGGTAAACAAGGCTGCGCTCAATGCAGACAGCGTGATGAATGTGTTGGATTTAGCCATGTGGTCACTCCGTATTTTAAAGCGCTCACCAGTAGCAAGCTTGCGACAAAATGTCTGGGTTTCAGTGTAGGCGTGAATTGACGGGAAAGGTGAGGAACTGGGCGGCTTTTGGCAGTACGGTAAGATATTTGTGAACTGTACCCAACTGGAATGACACAAACGGCACCCGAAGGTGCCAAAAAAGCGTGGTATAAGGGATATTCAGGCTGAAATCAGCGCAGAAATTACGCCAATCGCCCCTCCAAAAACACCGCCCCAAACCACCAGCCAGCCGAGATGTTCGCGGATCATTTTTTGCACGATCTCTTTCACCATGTCCGGGGTCAGTTCATCCAGACGCTGTTCAATCACAGATTCAATATTTGCGGTGATATCTCCCATCATCTCCGGCTGCTCAATCTGGTTTTTCAATGCATCGCGGAAGTCTTCCTGCTGGGTGATCTCTACCACGGTGGTTTTCATTTTATCCACAAACGGCTGGCGTAAGGGGGCCAGTGCCTCAGCGCCACCCATCATCACCAGCATGCCGCCGAATGGACTGTTATTGATCACGTCGACCAGGCCATCAAACGCAGGGTTAAAGTCGATGTGTTCAATGACGGGTTCCAGGTTCATTGTTGCACCGCCAGATACCTCTTTATTCAGGAAACGATCAATATTTTCCTTGGTGAAAAACTGGTCCATCATCAATGATTTGATACCCAGTTTAAAGGCTTCAAAGCGTGCCTGGATAACGCCGGAGCCATAAAGCCCGGGTACTTTCTCAAACAACATGTGTACAGCCAGTTGGTTGGTCAGTGAACCGGACAGCGCAAACAATCCGCCGTAAAAGGCGATAGATTGTTCAAAGTAGTAACCTGCGGTGAAAACCGCCACTGCGATAAGATTGGTCAAAAAGCTTTTGTTCATTGTTTTTGCTCAACTTACATTCTTGGAAGTGGCGGTGATTTTAGACAAGTCATGCGTGAGGAACAACATGCATTGCTGAACGGGATACCTGTAGCGATGAGAAACACAACTCAGAGTTAAAACACCGGCATTTGCCACAACAGTACGCTCAACTTACACTCATTACGTTGATTGAGTAACCGAAGAATCAGGATGTTGTTTCGCGTTAGGGTGGCGGCGCTGCTGATACTGTCGTTGACAGCATGTAGTGTAAACAATCGCCCGTTTGAATTTAAAAACCTCGCCAAATCTGACATGGACCTGATCACGGACATCCATATCCTGGAAATCCGTGATGCGATCCGTGAACTTACCGTGAAGCTTTACAAACGTAACCCCCGTGAACTGGCTAAAGTGCCAGACATGACAGTGGCAGATCGTCTCGAGGCGTTTATGACGGTGGCACGGCCCAAAGAGGGTTACGCAGAGCTCAATGGCTTAGATGGAATAGACGCCCTTCATCTGGCATTTTCAGAAGCATTCCCGGGTGACCGTGTTTTTGCCCTGATGGTGGGGATCACTGGGATGATCAGTGCAAGCTACAACAACCAGCTAGAGTTTTATCTTCTGGACGATATTGATCAGCAAAAGCTCTACAACAGCGCCCGAAATCTTGAAACCGTCGCGTGGTTGCTCAATACACGTAAGAACAGCGATGGTGAATATATGCTGTTGGGTAATGGTGTTACGGCAGACGGTACCCCTAATTACAGCTACGAGCGTTTGCTGGCCAAAATGATTGTGATTCAGGATATGATGGCCAAAATGGTTTCTGACAGTACCAATCGACACATTAACCAAGTGGTGCATAGCGTCGCCTCAATGACTTTTTTTCCAATCTGATTGCCTTTTTTCGGATTATCATCATTATTTTCTGACGACGGGTAACGTCTTGAGTGCGTTCCATTTTTAACCTGTTCCCAATACAAAAAATCGTTCCTATATTTGTCATGGTATAAACGTTGGTGCTTTTTTCTGGAGGATGGGTATGAATACGCGGATTCTGATATTAGGCTTTGTTGCCATTTTTTTCATCACACCTGCTTTTGCAACGATAAAACTGGATTTTTCTGATTTATCACGATGGGATACCAAAAGCTTTAAAAGCGAGACCCAGTATCAGTTGGTCAATGATCCCAATTTCCCTGCACTTGTATTGCACGGTAAAAGCCAGGGGACGGCATCCGGGCTTTTGAAAGAAACGTCAATAGACCTCTCCAAAACGCCCTGGCTCAGTTACTGGTGGAAGGTAGAAACCTTTCCGGACACTATTGATGAGAAGCTGAAAGCGCAGGATGATTTTGCCTGGCGGGTTTCCGTCACTGTTACACCCGGAATCACAATGATGAGCAGCAAAACCATTGTATATGTCTGGACGCCGAATCAACCTCAGGACAGTGCCTGGGGCAACCCTTTTGCGCCTACACAGTTTAAAATGCTCGCAGCAACAGTAACTGACCAGAAATATACCTGGGTAAAAGTGACCCGCAATGTTCGGGAGGATTTTAAACGTCTTTATGGAGAGGACTTCGACACCCTGACCGTGGTGGCAGCCACTTCTGACAGCGACAACACAAACAGTACATCTTCCGCCTTTCTGACCACGCTAGTTTTTTCTGAAAATCCCGATTAGTCATGCAGTTAGTCCTAACACCGACTTTTACCTAACTTCATGATTAGAATTTTTTCAATGTACACTTTTAAGTTTACTTTGTTGTTTTGCTGGGTATGATATTCAACCTCTTTAGGTTGCAGTGCATGAAATTCTGGGATCGCCAACGCATTCACTTCGCACCTGCACCTCCCAATTTGAAAGCACCCGAAAGGGATTTTGGAAGTAGAAGTATGTTTCCATTCAAACGATTACTCGCTGGTAGCTTGTTACTGTATTCGACAGCTGGCGGGGCCCAGCCATTTTCTTTACCTATCTGGAAAGAAGAGGCGCTAGCGTTGGGGTATATATTACCAAAGCCTTTTGGGTTTAACGTGAGCTATATGAATCTGGAACAGGGCATTGCGGTGGATTCGATTGGGTTTGAGGGGCTGGTAGCGAAAATTCCAGACATCACCATTCCTACATTCCCGGGACTTCCAGGGATTACGATTCCTGGGTTTGATATGCCGATCCCCAGGGATCTGATTGATATTCAGGCTGAGCCGGGAAAACAAAAAAGTGAAGTGTTCTCTTTACGTGGGGATGTCTGGCTTTTTCCATTCCTGAATGTGTATGGCATGGTCGGTAAACTTAAAGGGTACTCGGAAACCCGTGTCACAGTGGGTGTGAAGGGGATTAGCAAAAGAAGTGATCCCATCGATTTCAAACTTGATTTGGATGGCGATCTATACGGTGGCGGTATCGTGCTCGCAGGGGGCTATGGTAATTGGTATAGCGTGATAGACGCCAGCTATACCAAAACCAATTTGACCGTGATTGATGGGGCGATTGATGCCTATGTGGTGTCGCCCCGTCTTGGTTATGACTTTCATACCCGCGGATTTCCGATGCGGCTATGGGCCGGCGCTATGTATCAGGATGTGGAGCAGTCACTGTCGGGGAGCTTATCCAGCCTGGATTTACCCGCGGGGCTTTCCGGCCTTCTTGGCGCGGTAAACAAGGATGGCAAAGGGCGCTTTAATGTCGAACAGCGACTGACCACAGAATGGAACCCGATTGTCGGTATGCAGTACCAGATTTCACCAAACCTTTACCTTCTGGGGGAGGCGGGATTTGGCGATCGCACCAGTGTTTTCTTCTCAATTGACATGCGTTACTGAGGAGAGAGCATGAAAACGACATCTCTGGCCATGTGTGCATTGGCTTTGCCTTCTCTGACACTGGCCTTTGAACGTGACCAACCGGATTGGATTGAGAGCCTGCTTACCGAGCTCGGGTCCAGCGACACTATCAATGTCGAACAGGGTGTTGACTGGGGTGTGCTACCGGGGCCTTTTGTGAACCCCGAGCAGGGGCTGGGGTTTGGTGTTGCTGCGGTGGGGCTTTATGCCCCCTCTGACTGGGTGGACACCACGCCATACTCTACCGTCGCGGTGAAATCCTATGTGTCGACATCAGGGGCATACGGGCTGGGCGTGGAAAACCGCACTTACCTGCGCGGAGATACGTTGCGCTTGCTGGCTGATGGCTGGATAAGTCATGCTCCGGGCTATTACTGGGGGGTAGGACGTGAGGCGGCTGAAAACAGCGCCAATAAAACCAAACAGGAAGCGCGGATCCTCAAGCTTTCCCCCAAAGTGTCCTACCAGTTCCTGCCTGCGTCATATGTCACGTTTGGCTGGGATTTACAGCGTCTGACTGAGCAGGAATCTGACGGACCGGCGCTGTCAGGTACCGCGCTTGATGATGCCATGAGCAGTGGTGTGGTGCTGGCGCTGGAGTACGACAGCCGCGACTTTGAGCCAAATCCCGAACGGGGCCGTTTGGTCAGTGCAGAGTGGGTCACCTACCGCGATACCTTGGGTTCAGATTTTGATTATGACCGCATTACGGTAAATTACCGCGAATACCAGCGGCTATGCCAAGACAGTATTCTGGCTTGGGAGGTTTACGGGCAGGGTGTGACCGGCGATGTACCTTGGTATGCCTACTCAGAGCTGGGGAGCGATAAGCGGATGCGTGGCTATTACATTGGCCAGTACCGTGACCGCTACCAGCTTTCTGCGCAAATGGAATGGCGACACCAGTTTAACGCCAGACACGGCATGGTGACCTGGGTGGGCGCGGGAAATATCGCTCCCGACGCTGACAGCCTTTTTGACCAACGCTGGCTGCCGACTGTCGGTATTGGATACCGTTTTGCGTTTAAACCCCGCATCAATGTGCGTTTTGACTTTGGTATTGGCAAGGATAGCAGCGGGTTCTATTTCCATATCAACGAAGCGTTTTAACAGCAAACAATCATCATGGTGAGCAGTTTTAACTCTTGGGTTTGCCGCCTGTGCTTGGGTGGCCTACTTGTTAGCATAAGCAGCCTGTCATTGGCCGCGGCGCCTGTGGGTGTCAGACCCTGCTGCGCCTTTGGTAAAGATTTGAAAGCGCAGGTGGGTGGCGTGCCTGTCCCCTTTTTCTCGGTTGGAAATGTGCTGGATGCCGATGGTGTAGGCCACCACAAATACAATGATGGCTCAGAGGGCATTTCCAGCAGCCTGTTAGGGATGGGTAAGGAACACAACGGCCTGATTTACACCGAGTTGGGCGGATTTATTGATACGGCCCATGTCCGCGATACCGCAGATTTTACCTATTACCTGTTTGGTGAAATCCGTCGTCAGATTGGTTCAGATGCAGAAATCAAGCTACCAGCAGAGTTGCGTGAACGGGTGATTGTGCTGAAGGCGCAATCCGGTGAATTTTTGGAAGAGACACAACAGCAACTCTCGGTAGAGATTGCTGGGGTCATGGCGTTCAGACTGGCTCAATGGCACGAAATTGCGCAGTGGTTTGGTCTGGTATCGGTGGCCGGGTTCAAAGAGCTGGCCTCCGCATTCTCCCCGGAAGATCTTTACTCCAATATGCTGGGTGCGAAGCTTGCTATGAATATCTTGAGTGAATCGCCTGATCTTGACCTGCAAGGGTTTGGCAAGGCGATGGACAAGGTATTGGCGGAAAAACTGAACGCACTGAAAGCGGTTTCCTGTCAAGAGACTGCGTCCCGCATTGAGGCGTTGGATGGCATTTGGTGGGACAGCAGCAAACGCTTGCCGGATAAATGGGTATTGCTTCACCGCGACTATGCACTTTCCCTTTCCCTGACACCCAATGGGGTGGCAGGCGGAGAGGCATTGCACTTACCGCAGATGTTGTCCAATGGTGATCCCCTGAACCAATGGGCGCAGTTTGAAGCGCGGGCATCGAAAGAAGAAAAAGCGTTTGCAAGGTTGTCTGCCGAGTTAAAAAACAAGCAGGTCTGGACAGAAGCGGATTTCCCGGCGTTGGCTGGGTTTGCAAAAGAACAAGACAGCAAGGGGCGACGGTAGGCTACCCCTTATTGTTCTTGTTTCATCTCCAGTTAAAACAGCAGAATAGCCCCCCAGGTGATTCCAACCAGCAGCAGGGCAACAAACACGGCGGCAGAGCCAATGTCTTTGGCGCGGCCGCTCAGTTCATGATGCTCAGGACCAATGCGGTCTACGACGGCTTCAATCGCCGAGTTAATCAGTTCCACGATCACCACCAGAAACAGAGTGGCGATCATCAAGAGCTGCTCAATCTGGGTCACGGGCAAAAAAAACGATGCCGTGGTCATCACAACCAACAGCACCAATTCCTGTCGAAATGCAGCCTCATTGTTCCATGCTGCGCGAAGTCCCTGAAAAGAGTAACCGGTTGCATTAAAAATGCGTTTCAGCCCAGTTGTGTTGGGTTTCATCTTAATATGTCTCAGGTAGTCTAGATATCGGCTGTTCGCCATTATGCCAAATATCTCAGCGTTAGGTGAGAGCCTTTTATGCCGCTTTCAGGCCAAAATCGTTCCCTGAATGGTTAAACCTAAACAAAAATGCCACAAGTGCCTGTGACGTTTTCTCTTTCAGATAACAGGTTACTTTGAGCTGTGTTTTTCAACAGACCGGGTCATGCCATTAGATTCATCCCGCCATTCCACCCTGCTGGATGCCAAAGTGGGCTTACGATCAAACCGTGAGCTGGAGGGAGCTGCGGGATTTATAGTAAGTTGACTGGGAATAAATCAGGGAAATTTCTGCCACTTCTTTGGATGTTGTACTAAATTTAAGATCCAGCTTTGTAGAACTTACCCGCTGACAGGACAGGGCAATGCCAAATCTGATCAACACCAGTTATTCAAATAACATGTACCTCAATGCCCGCCAGCGCGAGAAAGATGAGGCCCAGTATGGTGCCCGTAATGACAGTGTGAAGACAGAACAGTCCCTGACATCGGCAGAACGGACGGAAATGCTTCGCAAAGAACGCGAAGAGAAAATGAAAGCCGAAAAGGCTCAAGCGGAGGCTCAGCAACGAGGTGATTACCGAGGCTTGATTGATCGCGTTGCTGAACAGGAAGCGAAAATGGCTAAGTTTTCGGCGTACACCCAAGGCCAGCAGCAACTTCTCAAGCAGGTTGAGAAAACGATTATGCCAAATGAGGAGCCTGCCAGCTATAACCTCAAGGTGTAACAGGTCCCTCTTTCCTGTCACGTGTCTTCATCAATACTTCTCCTAACCGTTTAAGCCGTGCGTTGATATGACGTCATCCGTGTTTAGCAAAACTCAAAACCAGTGTTAAAAATTGTTTCAGATTCCCGCTTCTTATCCTCACTTTTAATACATACAACCCTCGCCAAGACGCTTAGATTGGGATGTTGGGAATGTTATTTTTCCCTGCTGACTTGGTCATTTATTGCGACGCATAGGAGAGCCTGCATGACGACCGATCAATCTACGCCTGTTGAACATTTTGTCGATGTGTCCCGCCAATCCGGCATCATCTGGGGTTTACACTGTAAAGATGGCTGGGTGATTTGTGATTCCGCTATTTATGAAAAGACCGATGTGATGCCTTTCTGGTCATCGAGGGAGGCCGCAGCACGACACTGCATTGATGAATGGTCCGAATTCTCCCCTATGGCGATTCCCCTGAAGGAATTTGTTAATGAATGGCTGGTGGATCTTAGCAACGATGCCGTGATGTTAGGGCCGGATTGGGGAAGTGACCTGTGTGGTGAAGAGGTGGAGCCTTTTGATCTGATGCAACGATATTTGAACGTCGCCAACCTTCAGTAATTCCGTCATTCTTTCCCGTTTGTCAATCTGTCAGTACATTCTCTCCTTTACAGTACGTGCCTCAGATGCACTGGCCCCGCATTGCTTTTCACCATGGCGGGTTGCTATTTATTAGTAACAAATGATTTACATTTTGCTGAGTGGATTTGCTGACAAAGATGGCATGCTGGTGAGGAGAAGCAAATGGATAATACCACGATTAACCCTATGGGGACCGATGGCTTTGAGTTCGTTGAATACACAGCGCCAAATGCAAAAGGTATAGCCGATCTGAAAAACCTGTTTTCTTTGATGGGGTTTGCAGAAATTGCCAAGCATAAACATAAAGCGGTGTGGTTATACCGTCAGGGCGACATCAATTTTATTGTGAACGGTGAAATCGACTCTCCGGCCAGAGGGTTTGCCAATGTCCATGGTGCAAGCGTAAACGCGATGGCATTTCGGGTGAAAGATGCCCGCCACGCCATCGATTATGCCGTGAAGCAGGGTGCACAAGCGTGTGAAGCCAGAGTTGGCCCGATGGAACTGAACATTCCGGCCATTTATGGCATCGGTGGTTCTTACCTCTACTTGGTGGATCGTTACGGTGACAACGACATTTACGACATTGACTTTGATTTCTACCCTGACTGGCGGGAACGCCTGAGAACAGCGGATGCCGGTTTGCGGGTGATTGATCATCTCACCCACAATGTAGAAAAAGGGAACATGGATGTGTGGGCTGATTTCTATGACCGGATTGCCAACTTCAAGGAAATCCGTTTTTTCGATATCGAGGGTAAGCTGACCGGTCTGAAATCCCGCGCATTGACGGCACCTTGTGGAAAAATCCGTATTCCGATCAACGAATCGAGTGATGATAAATCCCAGATTGCCGAGTACCTAAAAGCGTATAATGGTGAGGGTATCCAGCATATTGCGCTCAGCACCGACGATATCTATAAAACGGTAGCGTCATTGAGAAGCCGTGGTATGCGGTTTATGGATACGCCGGATACCTATTACGAGAAAGTGAATGGCCGTGTAGAAGGGCATGAGGAAAATGTGCCGCAACTCCGGGAGTTGCGTGTATTGATTGATGGGAGTCGGGAAACCGGCATTCTGCTACAGATTTTCACCGATACTGTGATAGGCCCGGTGTTTTTCGAGATCATACAGCGTAAAGGCAACCAGGGCTTTGGAGAAGGCAATTTCCAGGCGCTGTTTGAATCAATAGAGCTCGATCAAATCCGCCGTGGCGTGTTGGATGTCGGATAATCAGTTGGGCTTCTGTGGCTGGCGCCATCCCTATTGTTTTCTGCTGAACAGGTATTTACTCCCTGGCAAGGTCAGACCCTAGAGATATTTGCCGATAATCTCCGCCAGTTCCCCGCTGTCACGCATCTGAACAAGCCGTGTATCGACAAAACGTTTCAGGGCAGGGTCGATGCCGGGTGAATAGGCAAGGTGGATAGAATAGGCCGGAATTAAGTTGTTAATTGGGTGCAGTGTGTACTCATTATGGGTAAAGCCCAGCCGCTTCAGGTGGTATTTGAGACGTAAGTCCATTTCGATAAAACCACCGACATCTTTCAGCCTGTCAACGACCCGGAATGCTGAATCGTAGTTTTTAACCCTGACTTCGCTCACGGCGCCTTTTTTAATGTGTTTGTTCAACCCCGGGTAATGGAATCCGAATAACAAAACGACAATTTTTCCCTGTAAATCTTCCGGTGTTCTATAAGAAAACCCCGTTCCTGAATGGCTGAGAATACTGTGGCTAACATCAAGTAACGGCGTTTCCGACAGGTTTGCAGCCTGCATACCTCCCCAGGCAGGGCTTCCATATGTTATCCAGTTGCCTTGTTTTTTCTTGTTCAGTTCCGCGATAAAGCGATTGAACGGATACGTGTAAATGTCCAGTTGATATTCTGACCCGTTGAGAGCCTGCCTGATTACATCAGTGACAATGCCACGGTGATTAGTGCCATCCTCCTGGATTTGCAAGGGTTCAGACTGATCTTGGATCACCAGATAATCCAGCGTAAGGGCAACGGCCTGATTCGACAGCATCAGTGATAGTACAGCCAGCGCAATCACCTGAAGTTGGGGGGGATAAACAAGATAAAAAAGGGAATCTTTAACGGACATGGTAATGATCATCCAAGTTTACAAAACGTGACTATTCTTAATAAAAGTGATTAAAATTTAAGACACTAATAAGCCTAGACTATGTCGAATCAAAAAGAGAATTTTGTCCAACCATCAAGCATGGCCGCACGGTTGGTTGGCCGTGTTCTCCTCGTATGCAGCCTTCTTGCGTTTCTGGTCGCCACGTTTGCGCTGTATTTGGACTATCAGGCACGCACGGAACAAATGCGCAATAATGCCCTGCTGATTCAGAAGACGGATTTGGCTGCGATTACCCACAGTGTCTGGCAGGAAGATCTGGGGCAACTTCAGATGATCACACAAGGGATTTTCCGCGATCCGGACATCAGTTATATCAGCGTGTTTGATGACGAACGCGTTCTGGCCGAAAACGGCACACCGCCTGCGGAGCCTAAATATGCCTACCAGTGGCCTTTGGTGTATGAGCAATCTGGCAAGATTTACCCATTGGGATATTTACAGGTGGAGGTGGGCCTGGAGGATATCTACAGCGCACTGACAGAACGGTTTGTGATGCTGCTGCTGTTTTTAGGTGGTGCCACGTTGGTGCTTGGCGGCCTTGTCTTTTTCATTGTTTATGTGGATGTGGTCAGGCCTCTGGTTTGGATCTCCCACGGTGTGACAAAGTTTGGCGCGGACAACCTGCCCGAAACGATCGAGCCGCCTAAACGCCCTTTGGGTGAGGAGTTAGTCACCCTCTATACCCAGTACAATGATACTGTGGCCAAGATGCGCGAATACAATGCTGAGCTGAAAAGTGCCAAGATGCAGGCAGAGCAGGCGAACCAGAAAAAAAGTGAATTCCTTGCCAACATGAGCCATGAGATCCGCACACCAATGAATGGCATCATTGGTATGGCTTCTCTGCTGAAGGGCACGCCCCTGGATGAGGAGCAACAGGAATTTATTGAGATGCTGGAAACCTCGTCACTTTCCTTGCTCGACGTCATCAACGACATTCTCGACTTTTCGAAAATCGAAGCGGGTAAACTTGAGCTCGACAGTGTGGAACTGAACCTGTTTGAGCTTTGTAAAGACATTGAACACTTGTTCAGGTTACGTACCAAGGAAAAGGGCTTGGAGTTTGAGTGCGGCCTGGATCAGGATTTAACGCCCCTTTTAGTGGGAGACGCACCAAGGCTGCGTCAGGTAATGATCAATCTGGTGGGTAATGCGGTGAAATTCACCCAGAGCGGGAAAGTCAGCGTGAGTATCCGACAGGTTGCTGAAGCTGGCGACAATATTACAGTGACGTTCGAGGTAGAAGACACCGGCATAGGGATCCCGGCTGATAAGCTGAAAACCGTTTTTGAAAAATTTGAACAGGCAGATGGCAGCATGAGCCGCAATTTTGGCGGCACAGGACTTGGATTGGCGATTTCCAGCCAGATTGTGGAACTGATGGGCGGTGAAATGGGAGTGGAAAGCCGTGAAGGTGAAGGCAGCCGATTTTTCTTCACCGTCAACTTTGAGCGGGCGCAAATGCCTGAAGCCACGCTTGGCGATACATTGCTGTTTGCGGATGCCGCCATGTTGCTGGTGGACGACAGTCGCCTGAACATGCGCATTACCAGCGCCCAGCTAAGCAATCTGGGTTGTCAGGTTTCCTGTTGTGTGCATTCTGAAGATGCTGAAGAGATGATTGCTGAGCGTATCGATACCGCTAAATCGTTCAAGCTGGTGATCTTAGATAAACTGATGCCGAATTCTGATGGTTTTTCTATTGCTTCCAGACTTCGTAAACGGTTTGGAAAACGTTGTCCAAGCCTGATGATGATCACAGCAGCGCCGGAAGTGCACGACAATGTCAAACTTGAAAGTCTTAACATCGAAGGATATCTGTCTCGCCCTTATAAATTCAATGACCTGAGAAATCATCTCGCCCGTATTTTACGAGGCCAGCAGGCACAACTGGGCGTAGTGTCCATGTCAGCACACAAAGCCGATCAAGACGCAAAAACTGTCAATCCGCCAGAATCCTGTACGTATCAAGGCCGAGTGCTGGTGGTAGAAGATACGTTAGTGAACCAACGTGTAACGCAAGCCATGTTGGTACGGTTGGGGGTAGATGTGGTGGTGGCAGAGAATGGGCAAGTGGCTATCGATTATTGCAAACATGACATGTTCGACCTGATTTTTATGGATTGTCAGATGCCAGTGATGGACGGTTATCAGGCA
Source organism: Grimontia sp. THUN1695 (assembly GCF_059704325.2). Classification (NCBI taxonomy): domain Bacteria; kingdom Pseudomonadati; phylum Pseudomonadota; class Gammaproteobacteria; order Vibrionales; family Vibrionaceae; genus Grimontia; species Grimontia sp. THUN1695. Next base: position 729,297 of record NZ_AP046576.1, read on the forward strand.
GCCCGCCTGCTGCGGGAACACGGATATGCACCACACACACCGATTGTTGCCCTGACAGCGAATGCCACGGCGCAGGACAGGGAAAATTGCCTGAAAAGTGGTATGGACGACTATATTTCCAAGCCGGTACGAAAGGCAGAGTTAGAACGGATGATCAAAAACCATATGCCGGGTTCGGCACAGGAGCGCGCCAAAACACGTTGATAAATGGTTTTCGTTGGACCTAAAAATGCCTGCTTTATGAGCAGGCATTTTACTAGGGGTGTCATACCCATTCAAAACAACGTGAGTGTCTTGTCTGAGTTTCCCGTTACATTGCGGATTTCCACTGCTGGAGCAGTTCTTCGTAGCCGATAGTCTGGCCCTGTGGCTTCTCGTTGCTGAGCTTGGCTTTCGGTGCGCCTGGCTGGCTTAGCCAATACGCAGCATCACGGGGCTTGTTCAGTTTGGGTCCACAGGCGCCCTGTACATTTGCCCGCTCAAGACGCTGCAACACGCGGTCTTGTGCTTTCGCCAGACCATTGAGTGCTTCCTGAGGCGATTTTTCGCCATTGGCCGCTTCAGCAATGAATTGCCACCAAAGCTGTGCCAGCTTAGGATAATCGGGCACATTGGTACCGGTGGGTGTCCACTGGACACGCGCTGGGCTGCGGTAGAACTCAACCAGACCACCGAGTTTTGGGGCGACATCCGTCATTGCCTGAGAATTGATATCAGACTCACGGATGGGCGTCAGGCCAACCAGGGTTTTCTTCAGTGACACGGTCTTTGCTACCGTAAACTGCGCATACAGCCAGGCAGCCATACGGCGTTTCGGTTCGGTGGACTTCATCAGTGTCCATGAGCCGGTGTCCTGATAGCCAAGCTTCATGCCTTCTTCCCAGTAAGGACCACGTGGTGACGGCGCCATGCGCCATTTCGGTGTGCCGTCTTTATTGACTACAGCCAGACCGGGTTTGGTCATGTCAGCGGTAAAGGCGGTATACCAGAAGATTTGCTGTGCGATAGAGCCCTGTGCGGGAACCGGACCGGCTTCTGAGAAGGTCATTCCTTGTGCTTCTGGTGGTGCATACTCTCTGAGCCAATCGACATATTTGGTGGTGGCGTAAACCGCTGCTGGGCCATTGGTCGCGCCGCCGCGCTCAACACTCGAACCGACAGGCGAACAGCCTTCCACCCGGATACCCCATTCATCGACCGGTTTTCCGTTTGGAATCCCTTTGTCACCCGCACCGGCCATAGAGAACCAGGCATCGGTAAAGCGCCAGCCGAGAGACGGGTCTTTTTTGCCGTAATCCATGTGGCCGTAGACGCGCTCACCGTCAATCTCCTTGACGTGAACCGAGAAGAATTCGGCAATGTCTTCATAAGCGGACCAGTTGACCGGCACACCCAGTTCATACCCGTAAATTTTCCTGAACTTGGCTTTCAGGTCGTCGCGGGCAAACCAGTCGGCGCGGAACCAATAAAGGTTGGCAAACTGCTGGTCGGGCAGCTGGTAGATTTTTCCGTCCGGGCCAGAGGTAAAGCTGATGCCGATAAAGTCATCCAAATCCAGGGTGGGCAGGGTGACGTTTTTGCCTTCCCCTTTCATGTAATCGCTGATCGGGAACACTTTGCCGTAGCGGAAGTGGGTACCAATCAGGTCGGAGTCATTGATGTAAGCGTCATAAATGCTGCGGTTGGACTGCATTTCAGTTTGCAGTTTCTCTACCACATCCCCTTCCTGAATCAGGTCATGGGTGACTTTGATACCGGTGATCTCTTCAAAGGCTTTCGCCAATACTTTGGATTCGTATTCGTGGGTGGTAATGGTTTCAGAAACAACCTTGATTTCCATACCACGGAAGGGTTTGGCCGCGTCGGTAAACCAGGCCAGTTCCTTGAGCTGTTCCTCTTGGCTTAGTGTGGAAGGGGTAAACTCATTGCCGATCCATTTCTTTGCTGCGTCGCTGTACTGGTCGGCGAGCGCCGTCGGTGCCAGTAGCACGCTGATCATAAACCCAAGCGGAGTCCATTTGTTTACAGCAGGCAATTGCTTCATAGTTTCGCTCCTTTGTCGTTTTTCTTCCTAACCCCAACGTAAAACGGTCACCAGCCATACGACAGCTATCCCGAAGGGATACCAGATGGGTAAGTCCGTCATTCCGATGAAGAGAAGGTGGATATAGGCGCTGCCCAGCAGCCCTATAAAGAGTCGATCACCCCGGGTAGTGCGGATAGGCAAAAAGCCTTTTCTTTCCACACAAGGTCGGAGTACTTCGAATAGGGTCATCGCCGCCAACATGCAGGCAATGGTGATAAAAAACAGGGCGCTCGGGAGTGTCCAGGCCATCCAGTTCATGTCATTTCTCCTTATACACGTCCGAGAGCGAAGCCTTTGGCAACATGGTTACGCACGAACCAGATAACCAACAGGCCAGGAACAATGGTCAGTACGCCTGCGGCAGCAAGTACACCCCAGTCGATGCCGGACGCGCTGACGGTCCGGGTCATGGTGGCGACAATGGGCTTGGCATTGACCGAGGTCAGGGTTCGTGCCAGTAGCAGCTCCACCCAACTGAACATAAAGCAGAAGAAAGCGGTGACTCCGATACCTGAACGGATCATCGGAATGAAGATCCGCACGAAAAAGCGGGGAAAACTGTAGCCATCGATATAGGCGGTTTCATCAATTTCTTTCGGTACACCACTCATAAAGCCTTCCAGAATCCAGACCGCCAGTGGCACATTGAACAGACAATGCGCAAGGGCAACCGCAATGTGGGTGTCAAACAGGCCGACAGAGCTGTAGAGCTGGAAAAACGGCAACAGGAAGACCGCAGGCGGCGCCATACGGTTGGTCAGCAGCCAGAAGAACAGGTGTTTGTCACCGACGAACTTATAGCGTGAAAATGCGTAGGCAGCAGGCAGGGCGACAGCCAGTGATAACAGGGTATTGATGCTCACGTATGTCAGTGAGTTCAGGTAACCTGAATACCAGCTTGGGTCGGTAAAAATCACCGCGTAGTTATCCAGCGTGAAGGTTTGTGGCCAGAAGGTCAGGCCGCTGAGGATCTCCTCATTGGTTTTGAATGACATCATCAACAGCCAGTAGATGGGCGTCATCAAAAACAGAATGTAGGCGAGCAGGCCGAAGGTTTTTCTTGTCATGGCTTAGCCCCTTTTGTCCATGTTGGTCATGGCGGTGTAGAACACCCAGCACACCAGTAAGATGATCAGGAAGTAGATAATCGAGAATGCGGCTGCCGGGCCGATATCAAACTGGCCAACCGCCATTTTGGTCAGTGCCTGGGAAAGAAACGTGGTGGCGTTACCCGGGCCACCGCCAGTCAGCACAAACGGCTCGGTGTAAATCATAAAGCTGTCCATAAAGCGCAGCAAGACACCCAAAAGCAGCACGCTTTTGAGCTTAGGCAGCTGGATATAGCGAAACACCGCCCAGTTAGACGCACGGTCGATTTTGGCAGCCTGATAATAGACATCCGGAATCGCGCGCAGGCCGGAGTAACACAGCAGGGCGACCAGAGAGGTCCAATGCCAGACATCCATCACCAGCACTGTGACCCAGGCATCAACCGGATCGGAAGCATAGTTGTAGTCCACGCTGATGTTGTTGAGAAACCATCCCAGTAAGCCGATGTCTGCGCGGCCGAATATCTGCCAGATGGTGCCGACCACGTTCCAGGGAATCAGCAGCGGAATAGCAAGAATGATCAGCACGATTGACGCTCTCAGGCCACGGGCGGGCATGCAAAGCGCCACAGCAATGCCGAGGGGGATCTCTATCGCCAGCACACAGAAGGAATAGATAAACTGGCGCACCAGCGAATCGTGCAGGCGGGGATCGTTTAAGATCTCCCGATACCATTCCGTTCCGACAAAATAACGGGTGTTCTGGTCAAAAATATCCTGGATGGAATAGTTCACTACCGTCATCAGCGGGATGATGGCAGAGAAAGCCACCAGCAGGAAAACCGGCAGCACCAACAGCCAGGCGCGGTTATTCTCAGTTTTAGTCTGCATCCTGCTCTCCTGTTTGTGGTGTTTGTTCTGGTTCCCCGACAAGGTATTCATCGATATACAGCTTGAGCCACTGGGCGGGGAAGCTGATACAGGCGTGGCCCTGTGGGACAGGATCTTCTTCTGCGATGCGCAGCTTGATGGTCTGGGCGCCAAACTGCGCCGTGACGATTTTGTAGGTGCCCAAATCCTCAACATGTTGAACCGGAACTTCCCACGCCTCGCTGTGTTTGTCGTGCCAGACATGGACAAATTCAGGGCGGATGCCGACTTTGATGTTGTCGCTGTCTGTACGGGCAAGGACCTGTCGCTGGGTGTCGGTCAGGGTGATGGGAATGTCGTCAAACGAGACATTACCGTTTTCACTGCGCGTTACCGGCAACAGGTTCATGCCCGGGCTGCCAATGAAAAAACCGACAAAGGTGTGGTTGGGGCGCTCAAACAGCTCCCGTGGTGAGCCAAACTGGACAATTGCCCCGTCGTACATCACCGCGATTTCCTCGGCGAACGTGGCCGCTTCGAGCTGATCGTGGGTGACATAAATCATGGTGATATGGAACTGTTCGTGGATCTGGCGCAGCTTGCGGCGCAGCTTCCATTTCAGGTGAGGGTCAATGACCGTCAGGGGTTCGTCAAACAGAATGGCCGACACGTCTTCGCGTACCAGCCCCCGTCCCATTGATACCTTTTGTTTTTCGTCGGCAGTGAGGTTGCTGGCGCGTTTGTTGAGCACATTGTTCAGCTCCAGCAATTCTGCTACTTCGGTTACCCGGGAACGCACCTTGGCTTCCGGGGTTTTCATGTTGCGAAGCGGAAAAGCGAGGTTGTCATACACGGTCATGGTGTCGTACACCACCGGAAACTGGAACACCTGCGCAATGTTGCGCTCCTGGGGAGCAAGCTGGCTGACATCCTGTTTGTCGAACATCACTTCCCCTTCCGAAGGGGTCAGTAACCCGGAAATGATGTTCAGCATGGTGCTCTTTCCACAACCGGAAGGACCAAGCAGTGCATATGCCCCGCCATTTCGCCAGGTGTGGGTCATCTTACGGATGGCGTAATCACCGCGGTGACGGGGAGAAGCCATGTAAGAATGCGCCAAGGCGTTGAGAACAATTTCTGCCATCTGTTTAGCCTCCTGTCCGTCGTGCTGACTGGATCAGCGATTGTGATTCATCAAAGACATACAGCTTGTGGGTTGGCACATAGATGCTGATTTTCTGATCCACGTCGTAGTCATGAACACCTGGCAAGTGCAGCACCATACTGATGTCGCGGTTACGCACATGGAGGAAAGTCTCACTGCCGCTGATTTCTGCCAATTCGACATCAACTGTCAGTTCCAGATCGTCATCATTATTGGGAACAAGGCTCAGGTGGTTAGGGCGGATACCAAACTGATAGTGTCCATCCTGAAGCTCACCAAGATCGGTGTTTAGCGGAAAGTGAATATGTTCATCAAAGGAAACATTGCCGCCACCGACACTGCCACGAATGAGGTTGATAGGGGGCTCACCAAAAAGATCGGCGCAGGTAACCGAGGCGGGGTGGTGATAAACTTCTGGAGTTGGGCCAGACTGGGTCACTTTGCCTTCATGCATCAGGACAATGTTTCCTCCCAGTGCCAGCGCTTCATTGGGTTCGGTGGTGGCATACACCGCAATGGTGTTTCGCTCGGCAAACAATTCGCGCATTTCCTGACGGAGTTCTTCACGCAATTTGTAGTCCAGGTTCACCAACGGCTCGTCGAATAAAATGAGATCGGCATTCTTGACCAAGGCTCGCGCCATTGCGGTACGCTGCTGTTGTCCGCCTGACAACTCCAGCGGCAGGCGATCGAGATACTGTTCGATATGCAGCATCTCTGCGGTTTCCTGCACTTTTTGTTTGATGATTTCGTCAGGCTGCTTTTCCAATCGCAAGGGTGAGGCAATATTTTCAAACACCGTCAGGTTGGGATAATTAATAAACTGCTGGTAAACCATGGATACGTTACGTTCACGAACGGGCACGCCAGTCACATCCTGCCCATTGAACAGCACCCGTCCGCTGGTGGGTTTATCCAGCCCTGCCATCAACCTCATCAAGCTGGTCTTTCCTGCCAGAGTCCGGCCGAGCAAAACATTAAACGATCCCGGTTCAATACGTAAATGAATGTCATCCAACCAGGTTTCCTGATGGCTGATTCTTGTGACATGTTGTAATTCGAGTGACATGCAAACTCCCTGTTTAAAAAACGACCCGCAGTATTTGCCACATCGTCATTTGCGAAAACGCGCATTTCCTTTTGTAATTTGAATGACATATGCCAGAACCGTGCCTGAAGTTAAATAAATGTTAATTAATTGATTTGTAACAGTTTGATAGAAATGTGAGCGTCATCACTGTGAAAAAAGTGTTGAGTGGTGTGTTGACTGTTAACGAATTGTGAACAATGCTTAACGCTCGTATAGCTGTTCGAACGCGCATGGAAGGGCAAATGGAATGAGCGATCTGGCTCACACTCATGATGAGGTCATTGAGGCATCGTGGCGGCGTTGCCGCTCGTTTGGGTTGGACCCGAAAAGTACCCCGTCTATTGTCCGTCTCAACAACGGTGATTGGCAGGACGCCCAGGACAAATCAAAAGACCTGATTGTGACTACTCAGGAACAGGTACTG